>CAMJQQ010000004.1 GCA_946408075.1 uncultured Candidatus Saccharibacteria bacterium
GGCATAGCTCAGTGGTTAGAGCAGTCGGCTCATAACCGATTGGTCGCTGGTTCGAGCCCAGCTGCCCCCACCAGATTATATAACTCGGCATTTTGGCCGATTTTTTAGTAGTGGATTTCTGTTAAGTGACTTGTGGGTTCTAGGGTACTATTTCTAAGTTTTTTAGAAAAAGAAAGCCCCCGGCTCTGCCTGCACTGGTTGTGCGGAAGTCGGGGGGTGATGCGCGAATTATTTATGGCGATTGTTCGTCACGATTATTCTGTACCCGAGCTCCGTTTTACCGAAGGTAGGGCTGCCAGGGATATTTGATCCGAAACAAGGAACACTCCCATGCTCGATGCGAACCTCATTTCCAGGACGATATAAATCGCCGCCCGGCTTATGTCGTGCCGCTGCACGTTCGGCGCCTGCACGACCATTTTCTTCACACGTGATGTATACATTCTCCATTTTTAAATCCTCCTTTTCGATGATTGCCATCCAAAATTTTGAGCGGCTTTCGCGACTCGTTTTGATCACCATATAGATAGGCAAAACGAGTCGCAAACCCCGCGAAAGAGAATTTGACGCATCTTCTTAAGGTCCTATAAGCTTTAACTTATGGTCTATATTATATAACACTTATGTATTTTTGTCAATGAATTTATACTTTATGGTTTTTAAGATATCCATTAAATCCATCGAACTAACCCCCGTGATACAATGAATTATATGAGCGAGCTTCTCAATAGTAATTCTCAGGAAAATCCAAACGGTGCAGAATGGGAAAGGATGATGGCCGATTTTATTGGCCGCTTTTCTGGCGGAGAGGCCGGGAAAACTCCCCAGTACGAGTATGGCAGATCGGAAAACATTGAGGAAATAATGAAAAATCCAGAAGAATACATTATTCCGGAATGCTTAGAAGCTTGCAAGGCATTATGGTCGAAAAATATCGAGACCTTGATGTGTGCCAACTATAACGGCAATAGTAACCTGTTTATCACTCTTCCCGGGATTGACAGTTTGTCCGATGAAAATCAGACAATTTTTAAGGATAATGCAGGAGAAGGTTTTACTCTTGGAGAGGAGCATGATAACCCGGAAATAGAGGTTGCGGGACAGACACAAGAGTCCGCAGTAGCCCTTCTTGAGTTAGTTGATAAACTTAAAATCCAAGACGTAAGGCGTTGTCGATACCAAAGCGCAGAAGAATTTCTCGAAGAATACAAATACGGGGATATGCCAGCAGAATACACTAACGACGAGTACGGCAACGCGATAGTTTCCCGCCAATACGACCCGCGAAGAATCAATGCGACGTTGCAAGACGCGCTTGAGCAAACCGGCAAGGCCAGCTTATATGTTCCGTCGGAAGGCAGAATTTACGAATCGCAAATGTTTTTAGATTGGCATAATCGTTATCTTGAAAGTAGAGATAATGACGAGAAAGATTGATGCCAAAAACGCGAAGATTGCATCGACATCCACGACAACGCTGACTTTGCCCTAAACGGGCGTTATATTATTTTACGACAGCAGCTCATCTGCATCGTTGAGCAGATCTTGAATCTTGTTGAAAGCCTGAGCAAGATGATAACCGTCAACAAAAATGTGGCTGACGGTAATATTTAGCGTTAATTCGTAGCGGCCACCCTGCTCTATGAATTTACCCCAACAAATCCTCGGTATGCACTGCGAGCCAATATCGTCCGGAATTGGGTGTGACATTTCGGTATAGTCCACCCATGGAACGCAGGTAATGTAATATTCGTCATAGCAATTTTCCGGATTGTAGTCGTTCTTTTTGATTTGCTTTTGCTTTTTGGCGCTTTCAATATGCTCTGAAGCGACTTTATAAAAATCGCTATAATTTTGACAGTTTTTATGTCGAACATTCTCGAAAGTTCCAGCCTCGGTCATGACAGTATACGCTGGATTAATATCGTCAAAAATAACAGGTTTATCGTCAACTAATCTTGTTCGCATTTCTTCTATCGAGTTTAGACCCGTAAGGACGGTATACAACATATTGATAAAGAAGGATTGGTTGTGCTGCTTCGTATGCTTGACTAGTTTCGTGATATCCAAACGAACATTCATGCCGTAGGTGCTATTGGAAAATGCTTTAAACCACGTATAGGTTTTAAGTCTTGGCCAGCCTTCGAGTTTGATTTCTTCCATATTAATTTCTATTAATTAACCTTGTTGATAGGATTGTCTGCCGCGGAAAGCATTGAATGGACCCAGATGTCGAACATTTTCTCGAGAGATTCCTGAGTGTAGTATGCGTTGTGCGGAGTGACAAAAACGTTACCCTTGTATTCTTTGCTTAGATCGTCACTCTCGAAGGCGACGCCGCCAAGTTTGCCCTCCTCTACCATTTGCGCCATTCTTTGCGCCACATCCTCAAAGCCATTCGATACAATAATAACTTTAGTGCGAGGATTGAGCTTCGACAAATCATCAAATAGCGCGAGGCTTTCTGGATTTTTCGAAATCGTAATGAACATATATTCGCTCTTGCCAAGCATCTCGTCGAAATCCATGTAGTGATATTCTGGATCGTTTTGATTGTGCGAATAGTAGCAAATCTCGCGCCTACCAATGATGCCATCCAGTTTCTTTGCGAGCGCGTGGCCGATTGCTCCGAAGCCAATAATGTCGGTCGGTTTATCGTACAAATCTTCGCCGACAAACTCTTTGTCCCAATTCATTTTGCCTTCTTTTTCGAAAAGAGGCAGTTTCTTCGCGAGAGCTAAGGCCATCATGACGCATTTCTCTGCGACGGAATTCGTGGCGTAGTGCGGCACATTGGTGACGGCGATGCCTTTTTCGGAGCAATGAGCGCAATCCACCCATTCGTAGCCAGTCGTCTCGAGGCAGAGAGCTTTCAGATTCGGAATCTTATCGATGGTTTCGTTCTTGAATTCCCAGCCCACAATGTCAGGATCGATGGCGATTACTTTCTCGCTTTCATCATTAAAAAGAAGCTCGTACTCTGGATTTTCTAAAATAGCGACGTCTTCAAATTTCGCTTTCAAAAGGTCTTTTTGTGCGTCGGTTAGGTCATTTTGTCGGCAATAAATATATAGTTTCATGTAGCTCCTTCTAGCGTATTATACTATTTTTGATATTGGTTCGGGCTATCGGGCCAAAAAATGCCCCAGGCCGAAGCCTGGGGCGATAGTGATTATAAAGTACTGGTCTTGCAAGAGCTATCGTTACTGACCTGATTCGATCAATGCTTTCAGCTTTTTCAGCGATTCCATTTGGAAGCGATCACTCAGGCCACTTTCCGACCATTCGAGATATTCGAATTCCGTACCACCCGCGACTTCCTTGAAAGAGTATTTACAGTAGTAGTCGCTGCCCAGCAGTCTCAGCGTGAAGGTTGTCGGCGGATTGATTTCAATCACCTCGTATTCGTTCCACCTGGCGTTTTCGTCAAAGCCGGTATTCCGCAGGATTGTTCCCTGCCTAACTGGTCTTTCTGATGGAATTTCCACACGGATGCCTTCAATCCACTTCGGGACATTGTTGGACTCCAACGAATAACTGAAGACTTCGTCGATTGGTCTGCCGATGAAGATAGATAACTTATTCTGTTCCATTTTTACCCTCCCTAAAATAGATGACAGATTTTTCGAGAAAAGGCCCTGAAAAGATTATCGGGGCCGGTCGAGCTTGGGATAGACAAAGTGCAAATGACCATAGCGATCCTTACGGTCATTGGCCTATTATGCGATAATTATGCATGCTTGTCAATGGGATTCTTGAGGTTTTTGCCGATGCGCCAGCCAGTAGAAACTTCACGGTCTCGAATTAACGCAAAAAGTGTTGACATTTGCCGAGATACTGCTATAATAAAGTTCGTGCTCAGCTTCACGCCCCGGTGAATGCTGGCATGGGACTTTTGATAGCGTCTCAATCTCGGGAAGAGTACCGGACGAGAAGCAGATGCAGAGAGCTCCCACACTTACAATGTTGCCGGTACGCACTTTACCTATTTGTTTGCCCCACCACGTGTGCCGCGTGGGATTACGGGCCGCAAAAACGTCGGCACCCTAGCTTTAACCCCGGTTTTTACGGTGACGGTTTCCATCGTAGGAACTGAAGTTAGGAACTGGTCGAAACCCTTGTTGCGCCTTAGCCGAAGCAAGACAAGCCGAACAAAAATCGCTGGCACACCCCAGCCTAACCGAAGAGTTCTCAAGGCTATGCCAATAGGCAAAATGGATTACTCTTCATCAAAATACCCGGCCGTAGAGCCGCACACCCCCGCACTTGTTGCGGGGGTTTCACTTTTTACGGATTAGAACGTGATAATGGCTAGAAGTGATATCTTTATCGCCGCGAACAAAATGTTCTTCAGCTTGGAATAGTTTGATGATTTCGAAAGCGCCAAAAATATCGAGAATGAGGTCGCGGTCGGCGTAGAAATGCGGAACACCGTTTTCGGGGCCGTCTTCGATACGGATTTTGGTGTTTTCGTCAACCATCGGCCAATCTTGTTGGAAGCCCCACGTTTGCTTTGAGCAGAGCGTAAAGTAACATTCGCCACCTGGTTTGAGGGTGCGGTTTAGTTCGGCGGCAATTTTGCGAACACCATTCGTGTCGCTATGCGAAATGACGTTGCGACAATAGATACAATCAAAGCTAGCATCGGCGTAGGGAAGGCTGAGCATGTCGCCAGCCTTGAAGTTGACGGAAAGATTCTCCGCTTCGGCAGCCTCGCGCGTGCGAGCGATCGCCTCTTCGCTGAGGTCGAAGGCGGAAGTTTTGAAGCCGGCTTTGGCAAACTGTATGGTATGGCGACCAAGACCACAGCCAAGATCGAGAAAATCAGTTTTGCCCTGCTCTTGCCAACGGTGCACGAGCCAGTAGGACTCGACGGCTGGATCGAGCCATTGCTTCTTGCGCTCGCCGTTAACGTTTTTCCAATCCCATGCTTTCGATTCTGTCATTTTAATGCCTTTCGTAGATTTTAACGATTTCAATTGGCGCCGTGACACCGTTGCGGATGTTTTCGATTGAACCGAGGACGAGCTTATCATTGCGAAGCTCGCCTTTTTCTTTCATGGCGACGAGCTCTTCATAGGAGAACCAGCGCGCATCCATGATTTCATCATGGTCGACCTGAACTTCACCGCCGATGATTTCGGTCGTAAAGATAACTACCGCAAAAGTTTTTGGCTCAGAATAAACACGGTTGCCGATTTCGCAAATGCCAGTCATTTTTGTTTCGAGGCCACATTCTTCGCGGATTTCGCGAGCAGCACCATCGAAAATTGTTTCACCCGGGTCAAGCTGGCCGGCCGGAATACTCCACAGACCATAGCAACGCGGCTGAGTTTCCTGGACGAGCAAATATTTTCCGTCCCGCTCAATGACGCCGCCAACAACGATAGGCATTTTGGTTTTCTCCTCGCAAGGGTTGCGTTAGTAATGGTTTTATTATACAGCACGAAGAGTGAAATCTACCGACAGCGCAAAACGCTCATGTTATTATTTAAGTAGCATTAAGGACTAATCTATGAAAAAGACAGCGAGAGCAAAAACGAAGGACGTTTTGATTCAGGCCGCTTTGGTGGCATATTTTGCGGCTTATTTTGTCGCGCATCATTATTTTGGCGTGTTTGGGACACGATGGGTGCTTTATGCGGGCTTGGCCGCGTTAGCAATATACGCCTATAAAACGAAGAAAAAGAAGGAAGCGAAGTTTGCGGAAGGTTTTTGTTTTTATAAGCTATTCCTCGTTTATGTGATTGGCTGTATGATTGGTACTTATTACGAGGAGATTCTGAACTTCTGCGAGACTGGTAAATGGCTGTCGCGTCAAGGGATTATTTACGGGCCATTTAATCCGGTCTATGGCGCGGGGTTCTTGGCTTTCTCAGCCCTGCTCTGCAAAAATTTGAAACGCAAGTGGTGGCTGACTTATATTTACGCGTGCATTATTGGCGGCGTGACAGAGACGATTTCGAGCTTGATTGGCGAATATATCTTCAAGGCGAATGCTTGGGATTACTCAGACAAGTTTTTGAATATTATGGGCAGAACTACGATTCCATACATGCTCTTTTGGGGCGCGGGCGGTTTGATTTTTGTGAAGTTGGTTTACCCGGCGCTGTCGAAGTTTATTGAGCTACTGCCGAAGCGAATCGGGAATGTGATTATGCCAAGCTTTATGATTTTCGTGCTGGTTAGCCACGGAGTTTCCTATGTGGCGCTGTATCGTTACGGCACGAGGAGCGAAGGCCGAGCGGCAAGCAACGGAATCGAGAAGTTCCTAGACAAGCACTACGACGACAGCTTCATGAAGCAGTATTACGACAATCCGGCGCACAAGAAGATTGGCGAATAGAAAGCAGAAACCCCCCGACTCTGCCCGCACTGGAGGTGCGGAAGTCGGGGGTGTTTTTGTTGTGGAGGATTACTCGTCTTTGAGGAGACGAGCGAGCGTTTCGAAGGAGTCGGGCAGATAATCGATGAGGACGCGTTCCGGTTGAATTGCGTTAGGGCGAGATAAGACTCTGTTAGGACACTCCTTAATACGGGTGCGAACTTCGACGTTCCAAACGCGCGGCAGATTGTTCTCTGTCTTCGAAAAGCGACTGAATGAAAGTTTGTCGGCAAGATGCAGTACATCATAGGCACTATGAATACGTTGGCTCTCCTTACGCGTCAAATCGGCCTCGAGAAATGTTCCGTTCTTATATACGACCAGACGATCGAAGCCGGAACACTGGTCAAGATCAGTAATCTCGACAGAGCACTGTTGGTTTCTGAACCGGTCGTCATCTTTCTTAATGCTGATTCGGATTGCAACGAGCTTTGCCGGAATATGGTCGCACTTGCAAGAATCAGCAATCCAGGCAAGCCACTGTTTCTTATCCCAGAAAAACCACTCACCTGAGGAAGAAAATGCTTCCAATGATTCGCAGAATAAGTCGCCATCTTTATCTCGATAATAGAGGTCGACAAAACAGTAATCGTTGATTCCGGTATAATTGAAGCCAGACAGAATGGCGGCCGCTTGGCGAGTCTTCCGAATTTTTTCCATGAGTTTCCTCCTTTGACATATAAAAGAACTAGGCCCGCGAATCAGGCGCATACGCTTATATTTTATCATACTTTTTGATTTTTGTCAATGTCGTGGATTTGCATGGTTAGTGATTTGATGTTATAATACGGCTTAGCTACAGAGGTGACCAAGATGGCGCCCGGAGGCTAGTACTTTTTGAAAGGATGGTTAAATACCATGAACAGTCGAGAAAAACTCGTATTTGGCATCATAAAGGCCGTGCGCGAGGCGGCGCAGAGGATTCCGAAGTTCCGTGATGAGAAAAACGGAGCCTGCAGAATCCTAATCTATCCGTGTTGCAAAGATGCGGACGATTGGCTGGGCGGCCTGAGCAAGATTACGGATGAAGTTGAAGACATCATGGATTATGAATGGACGGCAGCAATTACGGAAGGCGGTAGTCGCGTCGTGAAAATTGTCGAGGACGGCAAGGAATACGAGATTGACTGCTACGCGTACTCGGCACTCAAGATCGCGCATTGTTCGAGAGCGCAAGACGAGGATGCTGGCCTGCTCTCCGGACTTGAGCTGAAGGCCGACTATCTGGTCGAAGAAAACGGCTATGGCCCGTATCGCGGAGCGCTCTGCGTTGAGGTTACAGACAGGCGGGTCGAGAACACGCCCGCCGACGGAGAGCGTAAGATTGTTAGGCGGCCGTTCTGCGGCGTCTATATCTGCGTCAGCGGCGCCGAGAGCGACGAGGATCTGAAATGCGCGATGGCGGGCGTGCCGGCCATTAAAGATTTCTTTACAGCCTGGTCATACTCCTTTTCTTTCAAGGAACCGGAAATTATCGAGTGACCCTTTCCATGAAAAATGCCCCTCAGTTTCGAGGGGCTTTTTGCTGTTTAGACGCCAAGATGGCGAACAACTTACTTATTATGCCACTTCTGCGGCGTTTTGTCAATTTGTGAGAAAGTCGAGGTCGGATTATACTAAGAGAAAAGGAGGATTATGGCAGAGTTAGCACGAAGGGCGGAGATTTCATACGAGAGAAAAGCTGGGAAGATTCATTCATTTTTTGCGCTGAAATTTCATGATGGCGATGAGGATTTAGTGAAGGTCGAGGCGATTGAGAAGGCGCTGAATAAGGCAGGTGTAGAGATTACGCTGATGGCGCGTGATGTTGAGAAGTGGGGTGAGGCGGAAATTCCGGAAGGTAAGGCACTAATGCGCGATTACGCCTTCCCTGCCATGAAGCAATGTGACTGCAATATCATCGAGTTTAGCGAAAAGGGGGTTGGACTCGGCATGAATGGCGGTTTTTGCTATGCGGTCGGGAAGCCGATTTTTGTGATCGCAAAGACAGGAAGTGACATTTCGACCACGATGGCGAATGTGGCGAGCGAGATTATTTTCTACGACAAGCCGAGCGATTTAGTGAAGCCATTCACGCGGATTGCGAAGAATTTTCCGCGCGTAATTTTGGCGTCGAAATCTACGGTGCGCAAGCAGCAGTTGATTGATGCGAGCATTCCGTTTGAGGTAATTGTGAGCGATGCGGACGAGACGCCGGACGAGAGGAAATCTTGGCGCGACCAGTTGGCGGAAATTTCGATGCGCAAGGCGGAGACCGTGCTGAAGGCGACGAAGGAACGCGGACGCCGTTTGATTATTGCAGGCGATCAGAATATGGTGTTTGACGGCAAGATGTATGGTAAGCCAAAGACAGTCGAGGAAGCGCGCGAGTTGCTCTGCCAGATGCGCGGGACAGAAGAATTGTATGCTTATACTGGAAACGCCGTATTGCTAGCGGAAGGTGGAAAGATTTTGCAGAGTATTAATGTGACGGATACGGCACGCTTGAGCGTTGATAATATTTCCGATGAAGAGCTGGAGGCCTATCTGGCGAGCGGCAAATGTTTGAGTTATTGCGGCGGCGTTTCGATTACGGATGCGAATTTCGTGCACCTGAAAGAGGGGCGCATGTCGACTGCACGCGGGATGACGCTTGAATTTGCAAAAGAATTGATGACTGGATTAGGCGATTGAGACGCTGACGACCTCTGATTTTTCGAGAGCGAGGCGCTTGGTTTTGGTGCCGTGCTTGATTTTAATGCTTTGCGCTTCGCCGGAGACGTTGGCAACGACTACTTCGTAGCTAGTTTTGGTCTGGCGTGCGACGGCGACGATATCGTTTGAGTCGAACTCGCAGCGGATGATTTGGCTGCCGACTGGAAAAAGTTTGGCGAGTTTTTTGAGAGCATGGTAAATCGGCGTCAAAATGAAGTCGTCTTCAGATTCATTGAGAATGACGGGGCTTTTGACGTAGTTTTTGCAATAACTTGGGCCGCCCTGCCAGTTCAGGAACATATTCCAGTCGATCCAAGCAGTGGCGCCAGTGTTAATGTCGGCGAAAATTTCGCGATAGTAAAGATTGGCGTCGTTTTGCCAATCTTGCTCATTGTAGGGCGAGTAGCCGCAGCACATTTCGGAGCTGAGCATGAGGATATCTGGGTATTTTTGGCGAACTTGCCACATTTGGTCGGGATAAATGCCGTTATACCAGTGGTAACAGAGGCCGGCAACTTTTTCGTTGGGACCATATTTCGTGACATAGGAGCCGTTAAAGAGATTGTCGGCAACTTCGGAAAGGTGCTTTTTGTTGTGATCCCAGAGAAGGATTTGCGTATCGAGGCCTCTGAGCTCCTCGGCGAGGTATTTGTAGGCGAATTTGCGCTGCATACGGTAGGAGAAGAAGCAGGACTCCCAGATTTGGATGGCGTGGGGTTCGTTTTGCGGCGTGAGATATTTGATTTTGGCGCCTTCACGGGCGTAGGCGTCGAGCCATTTGCCGATGTAGCGAGCGTAACTGCGGTAGCGCCAAGGTTTAAGAAGGCCACCGAAGCGCTGTTTTGGTAGAAGTTTGAAACGTTTTGGTGGCGACCACGGGCTGGCGACGAGCGTTAGGTCTTTGGTGGCGAGGATTTGTCGGAGCATTGGTAAGATGTATTTTTCGTCGTGCGCGGTCGAGAATGGGCGCTTTGCGTACTCGTAAGGCTTGAGACAAAAGTCATTGCTGCCGATGCTGAGGCGACCCCAGCAATAATCGAGACCGTCTTTGTCGTAGTAGGCTTTGATAAGTTTTTGTTGCTTTTCAGCGCTGAGCTTCGAGAAATTGTAGGCGGATGCTTCAGTAATGGCGCCGCCCATGCCCTGCCAAGTGCCGAGCGGGAGATCTGCACGGATGGTGATTTCGATAGGTTTAGACATGATGCGTGTGGAGTTTAGTTAATGAGGAGAATTCCGACCATGACAGGCATAGTGACGATAGAAAGAATAGTCGAAATCGTGACGAGCTCGGAAGCCTCGATGTCGTTGCCGCCGTATTTTGCCGCAAAGAGGCCGAGGCTAGTGGCGGTCGGAAGCGCTTGAATGAGCGTACAAACGACGACAACTTCCTCTTCGAAATGGAGCGCGACGAGGAGAAAATAAGTGATGAGTGGGCCGATAATGAGCTGGATGGCGGCCGTGAGGATGAGGCGCCACTTTTTGAGGAGTTTTTTGAAGTTGGCATGCGAAAGCATGAAGCCGATACAGATAATTGAGAGTGCGGTTGTGGCGTTGCCGGTGAAGCCGACAGCATCTTTGATAAAGCCAGGAACTGGGATGTTTAAGATGAAAACGAGCACGCCAAGAAGGACGGCGATAATGTTTGGGTTCGTAATGATGCCTTTGAAGAGCTTTGCGGTGACTTTGCGTTCGAAAAGATAGACGCCGTATGAGAAGAGCGCGATATTAAAGGCGATAATAAAGCCACAGTACGGAATGACGCCCTGCTCGCCGAAGGTGCTGGAGATGATTGGATAGCCGAGGAAGGTGGCGTTATTGAAGATGAGGGCAAACTGTGATTCGAAACGGAATTCGCCCTTGTAGAGACCTTTGGCGAAGATGACGCGCGAGGCGATAATGAGCGCAAACATGACGACGACGCCTGCGACGAGGCCGGAGATGAAAAGCTGCGAAGTGGCGTCGCTGTAGGTGGCCGGGAAAGCGTTAAAAAGCGAGGCCGGCATGAAGACGGTCAGGAGCAGATTGACGAGATCGCGGTTGGTTTTGGTCGTGATGAGTTTTGCCTTGCCAAGAAAATAACCAAGCACGAGAATTAGTGCGATGGTACCGAGGCGAGAATAGAAGTCGATAAGATTGATTTCCATACTTCTATTTTAGCATAAGCGGTTCGATCAGGATTTTGGAGGGATGCGGCCGCCGAGTTTTTTGTAGATTTTTTCGTCGAGTTCGAGGATCTTGTCGAGTTTGCGCTGAATGCTATGGTCAGTACGGATGTCTGAATTAAGATTTTCGTCGATAATATCGATTTCTTGCTCAATTATTTCCATGCGCTTGTGCTCGCGCTCGGAGGAAATTTGCGCCAAAAAGGCGACAAGAATACTGGAACCAGAAATGAGGAGCGCGACAACGTCAATGAAGACGTCCTGAAATGACGTGGAGCTAAGAATCAGGAAAATAAGGCCCGTCAAAACAAGGAGGGCGTAAGCAATCGTGAGCCCGATAATGAAATGTAGCCGGTTGAATGGTCTTCCCATGTTTTTATTGTAGCGCGCGAGACGATTTAGTTGTAGCCCTCGGCCTGAAGTTCGAACATTTCGCGGTAGAGGCCGTCGGAATTTTGCATGAGATGCTCATGTGTGCCGCGTTCGACGATTTTGCCGTGACTGAGAACGATGATTTGGCGAGCCTTGCGAACGGTCGAGAAACGGTGCGAGATAATGATAGTCGTGCGATCGGCTTGCTTTGCGATGATGTTACGGAAGATTTCATACTCGGATTTGGCGTCGACGGCGGAAGTTGGCTCGTCGAGGATAAGGATGCCGGAAGCGCGATAGAAGGCGCGCGCAATGCCGACACGCTGCCACTGGCCGCCAGAGAGCTCGGCAGTCTTATCGTCACTAAGATCCTTTGAGAGGATTTGCTTAAGGCCGTCTTTGTAGCGCGACGGAAGGTCGGCGAGGCCGGCATCGGCAAGAGCGGCCATCACGTCGGCTTCTTTATAGCGCTTCGAAACGTCGCCAAACCAAACGTTTTCGCCGAGTGTAGCAAATTCGTAGCGAGTATAGTCCTGGAAGAGGACGCCGATTTGAGCGAGGTAGGATTCGCGATGAATTTCACTCATCGGATGGTCGTTAATAAGGATTTGGCCGGAGGTCGGAACATAGGCGCCAATGAGGAGCTTAATTAAAGTCGTCTTCCCTGCACCGTTTTCACCGACAATCGCAACACTGTCGCCTGGATTGAGCGTAAAGTTTACATGACTAAGGGCAGGACGATCGGCGTTCGGATAAGTGAAACAGACGTCACGGAATTCAATCTTTGGAATTTCATTAACCATAATATCGCCATCCGGGCGGGCCGGTGTCTGCATAAACTCCATGTAATCGGTGGCGTTGACAAGCGATTCGTTGGCGTTCGTGATGTCCAAAAATAGGCCGATAATGCTACTGTTGAGCCCAGCAAGAAGGTTGCGAACGGTAAGGAACTGACCGATTTCGAGCTCACCGTCGATGATTTTCTTGGCGATGACAGCAAGAATAGAATAGTTCGTGATGTTTTCAAGGGCGTCAGAGCCGATGTTTGGCCAGAAGAAGGCACGGGAGTCGGCAATATCCTGCTCTTGGCTGAGGCGACGCGATTTAACCATGCGGTCGACGAGATTGCGCTGAAGGTTGTTGATTTCGATTTCGAGAGCGGAATTCGAGTTGGTGATTTTGCGCTCAATTTCCCAAGCAATGCGACGATCCTTGGTGTGTTTGCGCCAGTTTTTGCGGCGTTTGGCGGCGAGGCGGAAATTGATAATCGAATACGGAACCGCCGCAATGACGACTAAGAGCGTAACGAATGGCGAAACGGTCAAGGTGGCAATGACGGCGGAAGCAAGGCGGATAAACGAAGTAACGACGCCGATAAGGCTGTTTGCAATAATGTTGAGCGAGCCGCCAAATTCGCGAACGCGATCAAATTTGTCCGCGAAGACGCGACTTTCGCGCACGGAGAGTGGAATTTCGATGTATTTGAGCGCGATTTCTTCACTGACGGCAGCGTAAACTTCCTGGAAAGTCGATGCGTTCAGCAGGTTACTAGTTTCGCGTAAGAGCATGTCTAGCAATTGGATGCCAAGCAAAATACAAATCGTGATGAAAGCCGGGATGAATTCATGCGATTCAATGCCGCTGGCGACCTGTGTAACGGCGCGACCGGCCAAAATTGCAGTGACAGACGGAAGGATGGCCGTATAAACACGATAGGCGATCAAGAAGAAACGCTTTGGGCCGACGGCTCGACGATAGACTTTTAGGACGTAGAAAATCGATTTGAGAGAAATGCGCGGATTGTTGTCATCGCGTTTTTTGGCATCGCGAGCCTTAGCCGAGACTTTTTTCGCCTCGGCTTTGGTCTTTTTCGTGTTTGCTCTATCCTTTTTTGTCATTTATTCTACCGTAACTGATTTTGCGAGGTTGCGTGGCTGATCAACATCATTGCCGCGGGCAACTGCAACATGATAAGCGAAGAGCTGCTGGAGCGTATTGAGAAGGATTGGCGTGAGGAGCTCGAAGTCGGTTTCAAGACGAATGATATCGTCGGCTTCAATTTCGAGCGACTTTGGCGCATCGGTCAAAACGATAGCTTTGCCGCCGCGGGCGCGTACTTCCTGGAGACCGCCGATAGATTTTTCGAAGAGGCGACCCTTGAGAATATTGAAGATTTCAAAGTAGGTCGAATCGACGAGAGCAATCGGGCCGTGCTTGAGCTCGCCAGTGGCGTAACCTTCGGCGTGAATATAGGAGATTTCCTTGAGTTTGAGGGCACCCTCGAGAGCGATTGGGTAGGCAGTGTCGCGGCCAAGATAGAGCGCGTCGTCGTACTTGGCGTATTTTGCAGCGAGAGCCTTAACCTCGTCGGCATGGGTTTCGAGTGTTTTGGCGATTTCGTCTGGGAGCGCGGAAAGCTCTTGCGCAAGCTTGGCGATAGTTGAACGATCGCCACCGCGAGCCTCAGCAAGCATGCCGGCAAAGATAAGCATGGTGGCCACCTGAGAAGTGAAAGCCTTGGTGGAGGCGACGGAAATTTCTGGGCCAGCGTAGACATAGGAGCCGCCATCAACTTCGCGCGCAATGGTCGAGCCAACGACATTTACGATGCCGAAAACTTTGGCGCCGCGCTGTTTAATTTCGCGAAGGCAGGCCAGCGTGTCGGCAGTTTCGCCAGATTGCGAAACAATGAGCGCAACGGAATGCTTTGGCAAATGGAAGCTGCGATAGCGATACTCGGAAGCGACGACGACCTCGGTTGTGACTTCTGGGACGATTTGCTCGATGTAATACGAAGCGAGAAGGCCGGCGTAGTAGGCGGTGCCGCAACCTACGATGACAACATGCTCAATTTCGCGCAATTCTTTGGCGCTCAGACCGAAGCCACCGAGGCGCATTGTGCCCTGCTCTAGATTGATGCGGCCCGAGAGCGTGTTGCGGAGAGTTTCTGGCTGTTCCATGATTTCCTTGAGAAGGAAGTGGTCGTAGCCGCCTTTTTGGATTTGCTCCGCATTGCCCTCGATGGTTTCCGTCTTGGCATTGAGAGTCTCAAGCGAAAGATTGCGAAGGTCGACACCTTCACGAGTACAGATGGCAAGTTCACCGTCATTAAGATAGATAGCATCGCGAGTATAGCCGAGAAGCGCCGAAGCATCAGATGCGATATAGGTTTCGTTCTTGCCGAGACCAATGATAAGCGGCGAGCCGAGGCGCGCGACGACGAGCTGTTCTGGTTCGCGAGCAGAGAATACAATGATGCCATAGGTACCGCGAACCTCTTTGAGGGCTTGCGCGACCGCATCAGCAAGCGAGGTCTTTTTGTCGTACTTCGAGTTGATAAGCGCGGCGAGAACCTCAGTGTCGGTGTCGGATTTGAATTCGTAAGAGCCAAGTTTCGCTTTGAGCTCCTTGAAGTTTTCGATAATGCCGTTGTGAACCAAGAAAATGTCGCCCGCGCGGTGCGGATGTGCATTATTAACCGTCACGCCACCATGAGTTGCCCAGCGAGTATGACCGATGCCAATTTTGCCATCATGAGGTTTGGCGGCGAGAACTTTCTCAAGTTCCGCAATCTTGCCGACCGAGCGCGCGCAATGAGGCTTCGCATCGTCGTCGAGAGTCGCGATGCCCGCGGAATCGTAGCCGCGATATTCTAGGCGTTTGAGCCCGTTTACTAAGATATCCTGAGCGGTTTTACCGCCGATATAGCCCACAATTCCACACATGAAAATGCCTCCTTTGTTATGTATCTAGTATATCATCCGCGTGCTATACTGAAATCATGAAAGGTTGCGAGAGAATCTCTCCTAGCGACAAGAATTTGGACGCCGTTGCGGGCGAAAAAATCCGAACCGCGAGCGAGGAGAAAATCGGACAAGTCATATTGGAAATTCAAGAAAAAACCGCCGAGTACTAAGAGCAGGACCGGCGGTCTATTTTTTGCTTTTTCAAATTATTATTGTTGGAGGAAGAGGCCGGAGAGGCTCTGGATGGGCGAGCGGCGCGGAGTGGCGATGTTTTCGAATTGCTTTTTCTGAACAATGCCCCAGTCGCCGAGCACCTCTTCGATGCGTGCGAGGACGTCTTTTGGCTCATTACAGCCGTTGACGGTGGCGGTTTTGATGCCGTTCTGATTAATTACGTGAAGAATGCCGTTAATGGCGCGATCGTAGAGGTCGAGACGGCGCTCGAAAGCTGCGCGCGTATCGTCGGCACGGCCACGAGCAATAATACGAGCCCAGAGTTCACCATGCGGGACACTAAGAACAATTGCACCCTCAAGACGCTGAAGCACGCCATGGTCACGCATCCAATAAACCTGCTCGACCGTGTTTGGAAAACCGTCAAGAATCATGCGGCGATGCGTGTCGGTGTTGCGAAAAACACGCGACATAGCATAAGCCATCGTACTCTCGTCGATATACATACCATTATTGAGCGCCATCGTGACGTCTTTATCATGAAGGCTTAAGAGAAGATCGCGCGAAGAGACCCAGTGCCAGTTATAGCGATTTGCGAGAAGTTTGCCCTGCTCGGTTTTACCTGCGCCCGGCGCGCCAAAGATTGCAATCATGGTTTTATTTTAGCACAGGCGAAGAATAAGATGAGTGTAAGCTCAATTATAGAATTCGGGCAAGTTTGCGTCGCTGGGGGTGCTGGATATTTTGCGGTTTTTATGTTATAAACATTGACAAGAGCCGCGAATCCGCGCGGCCTTTTAGTTCTTTATTAGAAGGAGGTTTTTACCATGGATTCCAAACCGTTCGACCCGATTTTCCCGCCTATGGATGACTACGATGCCACCGACCCCAATGCGCTCTACAGGAGCCCCTTTGAGAGGTATGCCAGCAAAGACATGAGGCGACTCTGGAGCAATAATGTAAAGTATCCGCTCTGGCGAAGACTCTGGATTGCGTTGGCAAAAGCAGAAAAAATTGCCGGCCTCGACATTAGTGATGAGCAGATTGAGGAGATGATTCAATATGCCGACGACATCAACTTTGACGTCGCGGCAGCAAAAGAAGCAGAGAATCGTCACGACGTCATGGCGCATGTTTATGCGTTTGGACAGCAGGCGATTTCCGCAAAAGAAATCATTCACCTCGGCGCTACTTCCTGTTTCGTCACCGACAACACGGATATACTCATCACCAGAAGAGCACTGCAGATAATCCGCGGAAAGCTCTTGGGAGCCGTAAAGATTCTGAGAGAATTCGCCAACGAGTACAAGGAGATGCCCTGCTTGGGCTACACGCACTTACAGACAGCATCGTTAGTAACTGTCGGAAAGCGAGCTGCGATGTGGCTGCAAGAATTAGTACTCTGCATTTCCAACATCGACTTTGCGCTTAGCCAGCTGGCAATGCTGGGCTGTAGAGGCGCAACCGGCTCGGCGGACACTTTCATGAAATTGTTTAACGGAGACGAGGAAGCCTGCAAGAAATTGGAGCAGGATATCGTAAAGCAGTTCCAGGCAAACAAGGTATTTGGCATATCTGGTCAGACCTACACGAGAACACTCGATTCGGTCGTTATGAATGCACTGAGTGTTGTCGGCGAAAGTCTGCATAAGATTTGCCTCGACATTCGATTCCTGCAGCATTTGCACGAACTCGAGGAGCCATCCGAAAAAGGTCAGGTCGGAAGTTCGGCAATGCCGTACAAGAGAAATCCGATGAGAGCAGAGCGCGTGTGCGCCCTGGCCCGCTTCCTGTGCGGACTGCCCGCTATGGCCACCCAGACTGCTTCAGTGCAAATGCTTGAGAGGACGCTCGACGACAGCGCCTGCAGGAGACTTTATGTCCCAGAAGCATTCCTGGCAGCAGATAGCATTCTGATCGTGTTCCAGAACATACTGAATGGTCTTATTGTTAACGAGGAGATTATCAAGCAGCACGTCAATGAAGAGGTGCCGCTGATGGCTTCTGAGAGCATTCTCATGAGACACAGCAAAAATGGAGGCGGCAGACAGGAAGGACATGGTGAGCTCAGAAGAATCGCCATGGAAATCGGAACGCTGAGGCGAAAAGCCGCTATCGAGCCAACGAAAATCGCAGACGAAGTTGCGCGCCGTATTGAAGAATCGAAAATTCTCAAAGTGTCGGCCGAAGAGGCGCTTACTATGTTTGATGGTAGCAAGTTGATCGGGCGATGCCCTGGCATTGTCGACGATTACCTCCGAGACACAATTGATCCGCTTCTCGAAAAAGAAGCGCATGCTATCATATTCGACTACAGACTCGCAGTTTGATGGTATCGGGCCGCGCGATAATCGCACGGCCTTTTTCTTGCAATGTTTTATTGAGATAATGACGGTATGGATTTGCTAAAAATTGAAAAATTTATCAATAAACAAAAGGTGAGTTTTATTTGCTCAGTGGACGACAACGGTTTTCCGAACGTGAAAGCGATGTTGCGCCCGTGCAAAAGGACGGGATTGAAGGAGTTTTATTTTTCAACAAACACCTCTTCCCTGCGAGTGAAGCAATACCAGAAGAATCCGAAGGCTAGCATTTATTTCTATCATAAGGGACTGATTAGGTATGTCGGCGTGATGCTGGCGGGAAAGATGGAAGTTCTGACAGATCAGGACAGCAAAAATATGATTTGGCGCCGGGGCGACACGATGTTCTACAAGAAAGGCGTGACGGATCCGGATTATTGCGTGCTGAAATTTACGGCAACGAGCGGCAGGTATTATTGTGATTTAGCAACGGAGAGCTTCGAACTATAGGCGTCCGACAAAAACATAAGGATAATGTTATAATTAATTCAATGGTAAGCTTGATATTGAGCATCGCCGGAACTATCAGTGATGTCGATTATGGTACGGATGATGCCCTAATCTTTAAAGACATGATGACGCTTTCGATTGCTGGCTTCCTCATGCTCTTTTGGCTCGTCGGTAATGGCATATATCGAGCCATAAGGCTCGTTAAGCGCGCAGATTTAAGCTATCGCGCAACTGGCACTTGCATAGAATTGCGATCTCGAATAGTTAATGGACAAGAAGAGTATTCGCCAGTATATCAGATTCAGGTCAACGGTCGAACGACTACTACTCGGAGAGACGTGTACGAATCGCCGATGCCGGTTAAGGTCGGAGATCAGTTGGAGCTATGGGTTAATCCGCATAGTCCAGAGGGCGATTATATCTATACAGGTAAGGGCCTACGAGCTTTCCGAAAGAAGAGTGGGCTTTGCTTTAGGCATTATATACTATTTACCCTCATAGCCATTTCACTATTGATAAATATTGGCAGCATTTATCGCTTGATAATGTTACTACAGAAATAGCCCCGGCCAGACAGCGTCCGTCTGCGACGGACTTTGCGCGCTGTCGTCGCCTCGGAAATGAAAATGCGAGCATTTTTGCTTCACTCGGCTCCTGGCGCGAACGAACTGGCTGCCAGTTCTCGTCTGTGCCGGCATTAAAAAATCCGCCAGAGGCGGTTCTTTGAAATGGCTCCCCCGGCCAGACTCGAACTGGCAACCTCGAAGTTAACAGCTTCTTGCTCCACCATTGAGCTACAGGGGATTGTGTTTCTAGTTTAGCGATTTTGGGCGTATCTGTCAAGAGGCTTTACGGAAGAAGATGGGGAGTTGAAAAATATGCCGATTATGGTTTAGCTTGATTTTTTATGCATTTCGTGCTATAATTCAAGAGTATGGCTCTTTAATATATAAATAAGACTTTTGCGAAAAAACATTTTGTTCTCAACACTGTAAGGAGGTGCCGCTATGAGAACACGTACAATCGTCGCCATCTTGATGATGGCAATCATCTGTTTGCTCTGCGCAGTTGGTTGCGCAGATTCCGACAAGGCAGTTTCTACACCTGCGGCAACCGCAGCTGCCGAAACTACCACGATGACCGAGGAGACAACAACAGCGGGAACTACTACAACAACCGCTGTAACTTGGCTGAAGACAGTCAAGGAAAAGGAAACCACGACTGTTGCCGAGACGACAACTATTGCAGCAACCACCGGTTCGAGACAAAATAATACTACTCGCAGAACTACCGTTAATAATGGCGGCGACGTCGTTATTAACTCCTCGAATACGGAGGAAACTACAGTTCTTACGAGCATATCGAGAACAGCCCCTGCTGCAACAAGTTCGACGGCGAAAAGCTCGACAAGTACGAGCACCACAAGTGCAACGGCTACAACAACAGTCAAGGAGACCGAGCCGCAGATTGAGGAAATCATCTACGGTGACGTAAACCGCGACCGCCGTGTCGACGTGTACGACCTCACTCTGATGAAGAGCGAGCTGCTGTACCCCGGCACAACACATATCTTCATGCCCGCTACGGATGTAACTGGCGACGGAAGATTTGATGTCGAGGATGTTCGCGAGGTTCTGGACTTCCTGCTCGGCAGAAGAAAGCTGTGGAGCCGCGATGGCGGCACGGTTGAGACGACCACTACAACGGCAACGACTACAACCACGAGCGCCACAAGCTCGACAAGCACAACCACCACGACTACAACGGCTGCTACAAGCACAACAAGCACTACAACTTCGACCGACACAAGCACAAGCACAAGCACGAGCACTTCGACAACGACGACCAACTCTACGACAAGTACAAGCACGACAAGTGCAACTACTACGACGAAGACGGAGACGACTACTTCGAAGACGACGACTTCGACAACAACAACTACTTCCGATACGACAACCATCACATCGGAAACCACAATGCCGGAGTCGCTTACGAGCCATGAGACGACGGCAACAACATTGACCAGCACCGAAAGCACTACGAGTGGCGTGAGCACGACAAGCAACACGACAAGTAGCGCGACAACTACTACGGCCATTACGACCGAGGTCAGCGTTTCTGGTTCTTCGAGCGGACCCGCAACTGGCGGAACGATCGTAATCACAGAAACTACCACAACCACGAAAGTTCCGGTGACTGGAACGAATATTATCGCAGAGCCGATTGATCCGGCTGAGCACGATGTACAGATTCCGGAAGGAAGCTTTGCGACCGCAGACGGCGTGGCAGAAATTTACGATGACCCTCTCGCCTACTTCGGAGAGGAATGGCCGCGCGATGGCAAGTCTCTGGACGACCTTTACGCACAGTATCGTCAGCATACATCTGGCATGTATGATCTTGACGAGCTGATGGCAAGGTTCGGTTACACACACGATGACACCCACACATGGGGCGCTGATTGCATCGGATATGTCAATCCGGAGACGCTTGATCAGATTTACTTCTATCCGAACGGATGGAGGATTATTAAGCTCGGGGACTTTATCTACCTTGATGATAATGTTTTCGAGAAGCCATATTATGTGTCTGTCACGAACGGACACAGCGAAGTCGGATTCATGATGGATGAAGTTCAGTTCAGAAGAACATTCAACCTGTTCACGGCTTATTACGAGCTGCCATATGAATTCGACTACACCGCCGAAGGGCTGAAATACGAAGAGGAATACCTCACAATTATCGGCTTCGATGGCGATTTCGAGTTCTGATAAACGCAAAAGTCTTAAAATATACAAAGCCGCGGCTTCGGTCGCGGCTTTTTCATGGGTTGATTTTTAAGGAGATTTAACGGGCGCCTTCTTGGCGGAAGATACTAATGATGGTGCGGAAGAAGATTTGAACGTCGAGGGCGATGGTCCAGTTTTGGACGTAATAGATGTCAAGGGCGCGGCGCTCATTAAAGGAGATATTGCGGCGGCCGGAGACCTGCGCGAGACCAGTTAGGCCAGATTTGACAGAAAGGATAAGACCGCGGTTACCGTAATTTTTGAGCTCGACAGGCTGGAGGGCACGTGGGCCGATTAGTGAGATGTCGCCGCGAAGAACGTTAATGAGCTGAGGAAGCTCATCGAGGGAGCTGCGACGGAGGAAGTTGCCGAATTTCGTGTAGCGCGGATCGTTCTTGAGATAATCGCCGTTGGCGCGGTATTTGGCGGCGTATTCTGGGCTTTTGCCCATCATGGCGAAGGCCTCTTCGGCGGTCATGCCGCAATACTTTTGCTTGATGCTGCGGAATTTGAGGAGGCCGAAGCGACGGTTGAAACGGGTGAGACGAATGTCGCGATAGAAGGCGGGCGCGTGCGGCTCGAGGATTTTCTGAATAATGAAGACGATGAGCATGATCGGCGAGGCGATGACGAGTAGAATACTGGAGGCGACAATATCGATGGCGCGCTTGTAGACGCGAGCGGCACCGATAAGCGGAGTTGGGCGGACGCGAAGGATCGGGACACCAGCTAAGAAGTCCACGTCGCGACTCATCGTGATGATGGAAGTGGCAGACGGCGAATAGTAGAAGAGCATATGATTATCGATGGCGATTTTGTTCATGCCTTCGAGATCGGCGTTGTCGGTATAGATGATGGCCTCTGGGTGCATTTTTTCGATGGCCTTAGCGACGTGGCCGTATTTGCGGGCGCGATATTCCTTCGGAATGAATTCGTTGCGAGCGACGACAGCGACGATTTCGAAGCCGGTTTCTGGCGTGACGCCCATTAGGAGCTCGGTAGTGTTATGGCTATTGCCGACAACGACGGCACGAATAGTGCCGAAGCGATGGCGAAGCGAGAGGCGATGAATAGCAGAAATGAAAGCACGCACAAAAGTGAGCGAGAGGAAGCAGAAAACAATGATGTAGACCGGAATAGTGCGGACTGGGAAAAGCGACGAGCCCGTGACGGCGGTGTTCGTGAAGAAATCATAAGTAATGATTAGCATGACGCCTAGTATGGAGGCGAGAAAAAGGCGCCACAACTCGAGGATATGGCGGCCGATGACGCGTTTTGAATAGAGACCGAGACTATAAAGAAGGATGAGCCAGATTGGTAGAAGAACGATGTTCGAGATAAAGAAATCGCGGAGTTCGTTATCGAAGAAATATGGGCGGGAATCGATGTTAGTGCGGAAGTAATACGCGAACGCAAAAGAAAAGACGATCGAAAGTGCGTCGCCAATAAACAAAAACACACGATACAAGAAGCCCGGCTCTTTTTTCATTCTTATATTTTAACATAAAAGGTGCGGTTTGGCGAATTGCGCCCTACTCCGCTACTTGAGTTTGAGGCGAAGGAGATGGGCGGCAGACTCGAGCGTAGAGATGTCGTCTTGGAGCTGAGTGCGCTCTGGAGCATCTGACGTGAGGCTGACAAGTTTCTGCTTGAGATCGGCGAGTTTTTGCTTGAAGAGCTCGGTCGTCTCTGGATATTCCTCGAAATGAACTACGCGGAGTGAGCGGGCTTCATGTGGAATTTTCTCGAGAAAGCCAGCCTTTTCGCAGTTGCTGATATGCTCTGCGACAGCGGAGACGGAATTGAGCTTGAGGGCGTGCTGAATTTCGCGATAAGATGGCGACTTGCCGTTTTTGTCGGAAAACTCGTCGATAAATTTGAGGATTGCAGCCTGCTTTTTTGTCGGTTTCATAGTTATATAATACCAGATAGCTTACAGAGATAGCAAAAGCGCGCTTGTGCTTGACAAACGCGCTATTTTATGCTATAATTGGTAGATATTATTATTTCTTGCGGGAAACAGTCAAGAAACCGTTGCGTGGGTTTTCGTTGACTTCGCGATCTGCTGGGAGGTCGCATGGAGTACCCTTCTCATTCTTCTCAGTCTTGGTGAAGAAGTAGATGGTCTGTGGCTTGCCGCCGCGAAGAGTAACCTCGGACTTGTGCAAGTAGTAAGTGATACCCTTTGAGTTAGTATGTTTGTAAGCCATTTTTTAGCTTTCCTCCTTTAGTTGTTATCTCTATCTTATGACCCCTATTATATGATGTCAAGAGGTAGAAGCAAAAATCTCTTATGCTTTTTATTTTTTGCTACCGTGGTCGAGCGCAAAGATGGCGAGACGGAGGAAAAACCAGGTAATAAAACGGACGACGAGAAGGACAAGTAGGATGATTGAAATGAGAATGCAGATACCGGAAAGGCACGGATACCAGATTGGCGAGGCGTAATCGAAGCGATAGAGTTCGGTTGGTGGGATGTGGGCGGCATCAGAGGCGAGCGTGTCGGTGGTTGGGTATTTGGCGAGCTCTTCCATCCAGCAGTTGATGTAGTTTTGGTCCGGATAGCGCCAGCCGTAGCGTTTGCCCTGCGCGTCACAGACGTCGGCGGCCTTACGATAGATGTTGCCATTTGGGTTTTCGCCGTTGCGGTCAGCGATTTCTTGAGCGCGAGCAAGTTCGGCCTGAGCTTTGCGAATATACTGATGCTCAAGATAGAGTGGGCCGGTGCCGAAAATGACTTTTTGGCGGCCGTTATCTTCGAGGACATTGAAAATAATATGCGAACGAGTGAAATCGCGGAGCTCAGTGAGGGCGGCAGCAATAGCCTCGTCATCCTCGGCTTCATCGGCGGCGAGAACGGCGGCGCGGAGATCTGTCATCTTGAGATGATCGACACGAAGCAAGGTAGCATCGACATAAAGTAAGAGAATCAAAATGAGAGCGATTTTCCAAGAACTAAACTTGAAAATCTTAGCCAAGATGCGCTTAAGCTTATTTTTCTGCATGGCACCACCCATAATACTAATGGATATTATAGCGGATTTTGAGAAATAACTCTATATGACTATTCGGCGGCGGTTTCTTCTTCGGCTGACTCTTCGCCAGTAATGCCGAGAGTTTCGTCAGAGATTGGATCTTCGGAGAAGGATTCAGAGGCGTCGCGAATGCGCTTGTCGACGAGGTCGAGCGTGGAGAGGTATTCTTCGATGTCTTTCTTCGTGACGCCGCCTTCGGCTTTGAAATTTTCCTTGCCGTCGTCCTCGACGTTATGCTTTTCGTCGTCTGAAATGAAGCCTGGGCGCGAGCGGTCGAGATAGATATCGCCGGTGCCACGATAGATAGCAAGACTAATCGAGGTCGAGATGAGCGCGATAGAAATGGCGAGCAAGGCCATCAAGATGAGGTTGCGGCCGCCGTGAATTGTTTTCTTGCCGTCTTTCATAGTGACTCCTTTAGCGCTTCGACGGTGGCGCGATGTTCGTCAATGAGGCCGTTGAGGCGATAGATGCTCTGCTGGATGTCGGCGCGCTTTTGGCGGACAGTAGTGAGCTGGTCGTAGAACTTTTTCGGCTTCTCGCGACAATCAATTTGGAGAAGCTTTTCGAATTGTTGGGAGTAGCCAATGAAATCATTTTTGAAGCGTTCGCGTTCGCTAAAGAAAGCGGTTTGCTGGCCGGCGAGTTCTGCGTTAGCGAGGTTATTTTTGACGAGGCGAAGATTTAGATTGAGCATGAGATTACTAGAAATCGTCTCGTACTGGACGCCGAGGTGAACACGACTTTTTGCGTCGGCGCGCTGAACGCGCTGGAGCTGAAGCTTGATACTGGCACAGTTATCAGAAATGTAGCCGAGCTGATCTTCGGTCGGGCCGTAATCTGGCTCTGGGTTTTCCGGAAGGATCTCTTCGGAAGTCGCACGGGCGGTAGCTGGCAACAAAATGCTGGCGACGAGCGCCATGGCGACCAAAAATGACTTGATTTTCTTAGTCATAACTCCATTTTACACTAAAAACACCCGCGGCGGGCGGGTGTTTCGCTTTTTGGCTTTGATTAGTCTTCGTCTTCGACGAGTTGGAGATGGCAATCAGTAATCTGATATTCATCAACGACGGATGGGGCGCCCATCATGAGGTCAGCACCAGAGCCGTTCTTCGGGAAGGCGACGATTTCGCGAATGTTGTCGATGTTTTCGAGCACCATGAAGAGGCGGTCGATACCGTAAGCACAACCAGCGTGCGGCGGAGCGCCGAACTTGAAGGCGGTGAGCATGCCGCCAAAGCGAGTTTCGACATATTTCTCGTCATAGCCGAGGATGCCGAAGACCTTGTACATAATTTCTGGGTTGTGGTTGCGGACAGCGCCAGAGCAGATTTCGTAGCCGTTGGCGACCATATCGTACTGGTCGGCGACGATGGCGAGCTTTTCTTCGGTAGTCTTGGCCTTTTCGAGGGCTTCGAGACCGCCCTTTGGCATTGAGAATGGGTTGTGACCGAAGTCGAGCTTGCGGGCGCCATCATCCCATTCGTAGAATGGGAAGTCAACGATCCAACAGAGAGCGACAACGTTTGGATCCTTGAGATTGAAGTGATCGGCAAAAGCAATGCGGAGCTGACCGAGAACTTTGTTGACCTTATCGCGCTTGTCAGCACCAAAGAAGACAGCATCGCCGGCTTCTGCGCCAGTTTTCTTCGTAATAGCGTCGAGTTCTGCTTCGCTCATGAACTTAGCAATTGGGGACTTGATGCCATCCTTGGTATAGGTGAGGTAGGCAAGGCCACCGGCACCAAGCTTGCGAGCCTGCTCGGTAAAGCCGTCAATTTGCGAGCGAGAGAGGTCCGCACCGCCCTTTACGCAGATAGCCTTGACGCATTCAGCTTTGGCAAAGACGGAGAATTCGGTGTTTTTGAGTTCTTCGGTAAGCTCGATGAGCTCCATGCCGTAGCGCAAATCTGGCTTGTCGACGCCGTATTTTTCCATGGATTCTTGATATGGAATACGCGGGACGTCCTCGGAAAGCAATTTCTTGCCTGCAAACTCAGTAACGAGGCTCTTTATGAGCGGTTCCATCTCTTGGCGGACAGTTTCGCCGTCTTCGACGAAGGACATTTCGCAGTCGAGCTGATAGAACTCGCCGTAGAGGCGGTCAGCACGTGGGTCTTCATCGCGGAAGCATGGCGCAATCTGGTAATAGCGAGGAATGCCGCCAACCATCAAAAGCTGCTTGAACTGCTGTGGAGCCTGCGGGAGGGCGTAGAATTCGCCTGGGTGCAAGCGGGACGGAATAATGAAATCGCGAGCGCCTTCTGGTGAAGAGTTGGCGAGGATTGGAGTCGTAACCTCGATGAACTCGTGGTCGTGCATATAATTGCGCATGAAACGGTAGTACTCGGAGCGGCGGAGCAAGCGAGACTGCATGCTTGGGCGGCGCAAATCGAGATAGCGATACTTGAGGCGGGTCTCTTCGCCGGTTTCCTGACCTTCGTCATGAGTGGAAACTGGGAGCGGCTCGCAACGGTTGAGGAGGGTCAATTCCTCGACAACGACTTCAATATCGCCAGTTGGGATGTTTGGATTTTCGAGACCTTTGCCGCGCTTGCGGACAGTGCCGGTAGCAGAAATCACAAATTCATCACGCAAAGATTCAGCAAGATTAAATGCATTCTCGGTATTTGGGTCCACAACTAGCTGAATAACGCCCGTGTGGTCGCGGAGGTCAATGAAAATGAGACCGCCGTGGTCGCGACGAGAATTCACCCAGCCAGAAAGGTTAACTTTTCCGGATTTGTCATTTAGATCTTTTGCTAGTGTTCTCATAGTTGCATATTATACCATAAGTTTTCCCTGTTGTTTAGGGAAAACAGAGAACTAGTAGCGGCCGCGGTCGAGATCGCGCTTTTTGATGGTTTCGCGCTTGTCGTATTTCTTTTTGCCCTGCCCGATAGCAATAACGAGCTTGATATGGCGCTTGCCTGGAAGAAGCTCAACGGGAACTACCGTGGAGCCTTCGACTTTTTTGCGTTCGAGTTGGGTGATTTGCTTTTTCGTAGCGAGAAGTTTGATATCTTGCGCAGTGTCGCTACCAAGCGTGAGACCGAGGAGCCAAAGCTCGTGACGGCGAATCGTGACGTAAGTGCCCTTGAGCTGCGCATGATGATCGCGAATGAGGCGAACCTGCGCGCCGGTCAAAACCATGCCAGTTTCGAGCTTGTCCGTCAAAATATAATCGTAGCGGGCGCGACGATTGACGACAGCTGCGGCTGGCTTTTTTGGCTTTTTCATAGGGATATTTTAGCATATCCCCTGTTATTAGGGGAGTTCGCGGCGGATTTTGCGTTCGAGTTTGCGATGGTAGGCAAGCTCGAAGCGGGAGTAGATTTTGGGACCGAGGAGGCGGTAGGCTGTGCGAGCGACGGCGTTTTTGAAGCGCTCAGAGAAAGTGTGCCAGGTCGAATCGTAATGATGAATGGCGATGGTATTTTGGGTGACGGTAAGTTTGCCGGTCATGTAGTGCTTTGGACAGAAGTATTCTGGGGCGAAGGTGGCGAATTCGTTGTTGCCGTAAACACGGGTGGCGCCGTCGAGTTCGAGGTCGTAGAAATCTTGAGCGTAGACAGATGGACTGTGGACGGTTTTAAGGAAGGTATCGGTGGTGATTTTTTGATTCGGGTCGGCAAGTTCATAACGTTTGAGAATTTTGGCAATCCATGGAGAATGTTTTTCGGCGCCAAAAATGGAGGTTGTAAACCAATATTGCGCTTCCCAAGCGGCAAAGGCTTTGTATTTCGTGAGGTCGGCGAGGGATTTTTTGAGCTCAATGTCGGTGTCGAGATAGATGCCACCCTCTTTGTAAATGGCATACATGCGAATAATGTCTGCGGCGAGAGCCCAGCGCTTCTCTGCTAGAGCCTTGGCGACGAGTGGGTATTTTTTGAGGTCGATATCTTGCTCGGTCCAGAGGCGAATTTTGAAATCGGGATTAAGTTTTTGCCATTGTTTGACGTACTTTTCGTACTGTTTCGGAAACGGAACGCCGCCGAGCCAGACGTAATGTAGAGTTTTTGGGATTGGCATATGATAAAATTTTATCATGAAAGTGGTGATCTCCACGGACATCTACTATCCGATGATAAACGGAGTTGCAGTTTTTGCGAGAAACCTGGCGGGCGGCCTACAGAGGCGCGGACACGAGGTTATGGTTTTGGCGCCAAGCATTACTGGCGATTACGGCGTCGAGAAAGACGAGGAGTTCGGCTTTACAGTTGTGCGCTTGAGCTCGAGCAAAATGCATCTTTATCCGGACCAGATTAACGATGTGCCGAAGGCAAAAAAACTGATGGGTGTGAAGTTGCCGCAGTTGTTCTATAAAGATGGCTTGCGCGTGAGTTATATGCCGTATTTTGAGATTCGTCGCGCATTGGACGAGTTTAAGCCAGATATTATTCATGATCAGACGCCTGGGCCGATTGCGCTGTCGGTTTATCGCTACGCGAAGCATCGCGGGATTCCGCTCGTGGCGACAGATCATGCTTATCCAGATAATTTGACACAGCAAGTGAAGTTGCCGCAGTTGGCGAAGAAGCCAATTAATAAGGCGATGAATGCGTATATTTTGAGCTTTTTGAAGCGCAGCGAGTACGCGACGATGCCGACCGAGCAGGCGGTGTCAGATTTGGTACCGAAGAATCGTAAGCATTTCCGCGTGCCGGTTGAGGCACTAAGCAACGGCATTGATTTGTCGCGTTTTAAGGCTGGCGAGGCGAAGGCGGAGATTTATGAGCGCTACGACGTGCCGAAAGATAAGAAAGTTGTACTGTATATTGGGCGCGTTGATCCGGAGAAGAGTCTAGATGTGCTTGTGAGGGCCTTCGGTAAGGTTTGCGAACAGCGCGACGATGTTGACTTAGTGATGGTTGGCGATGGTACAGCACGCAATAAGTTGGAGAAACTAGCGAAGGATTTAGGGATTGCGAAGCGCGTGCATTTCTTGGGGCGCGTGGTGGGCGATGATTTGCCGGAATTGTATCGTGCGGGCGACGTGTTTGCGATTACTTCGAAGACCGAGACGCAGAGTATCGTGCTAATGGAAGCGATGGCGTCGGGATTGCCGGCAGTGGCAGTGCGCGCGGGCGCGATTCACGAATTAGTGAAGGATGATAACGGATTTTTGTGCGAGCCGGATGACGAAGAAGAAGTCGCGGAAGGATTACTGAAGATTGTGAGTGACGACGAAATGCGCAAAAAAATGGCCGAGGCAAGCCTCGAGCGCATTAAGATTCACGATATCAATTATACTTTGAAGCGTTTTGAAAGTATCTACGCTAAAGTTCTACGGAATCATCGAAGTTTAGATTAGTCGGCTCGTCGAAGAAGGCGAGGATTTTGGCCGCGGCAGCCTTCGGGCGTTCGTAATTGAAGAGGTGGCCGCAGTTTTTGAGCGTGACGAATTTGACGTGATGTTTGCGGGCGACAGCCTTGGCAACTTCGACTTTCGTGAGGCGATCGTGGGCGCCGATGATGATTAGGGTGTGTTTGCTGGACGGAATGATGGTCTGTTCGCGCATGGAAATTTTGATGTCCGACATGAGACTTTCGGACGAGGCGAAGCGGCCGGAGTACTTGAGGTGCTGGTCGTCAATAAATTCTTTTTGCGAGCGGTCGAAAGTGAGGAAATGAGAAATGCGAAGCGAGATAAACTTGCTCTTGAGGAAGTTGTAGCGAGCTTTTTTCGGGAGGAGATGGAGGCCAAAAATAGCGAGCTTGCAGAGGCGGTTGCTGCTGGCCTGCTCTTTTTCGGTGCGAAGAATTGGCGCTAGGAAGACGCACTCGTCAGCGCAAGCTTTTGGATATTTCGCGATGAAGTGCGAAGCGATGATGGAGCCCATGGAGTGGCCGAGGATGATTGGTTTTTCGAGGCCGAGCTGCTTGATGTAGGAGAGGAGCCAATCGGCGTAGCTGTCGAGAGTGACTTCGTCGAGAGGCATAGCATCGCCGTAGCCTGGCAAATCCGGAGTGATGACGCGGAAAGATGGTTGCAAGAGCCTAGCAACATCGATTAGACCGTGATGGTCGCCGCGGAGGCCATGGATAAGGATGATGGCGCGACGGTTATCGGATTTTTTGGCAGTGGCGTTCATTTTTTATTCTCCTATTTCGTCTAAAATCGCGAGGGCTTCAGGAATTTCGCGCGTATGCATGAGCTTGTCGCGAATTTCGGAAGCGCCCGGGAAATTATTAATATAAATTTTGAAGAAACGTTTGAGCGGATCGTATGGTGAGAGGCCGTTTTGCTCGTAGAGTGCGATGTGGGTACGCATGAGATCGACGAGCTCAGCGCGGGAGTGCGCTTTTGGCTCTTTTTCGAAGCAGTATGGATTATGGAAGACGCCGCGGCCAATCATGATGCCGTCTGCGCCCTGCTCGATGAACTTTTGGCCGTCGGCCGGAGTTTCAATATCGCCGTTAATAATAAGAACTGTGTTTGGTGCGATTTCGTTTTTGAGGGCGATGATTTCTGGGACGAGTTCGTAATGCGCGGCTACTTTGGACATTTCTTTCTTGGTGCGGAGATGAACCGTGAGGGCGTCGAGATTTTCGGCGAGGAGCATTGAAAGCCAGCCTCTCCATTCGTCGATTTTGGAATAGCCGAGGCGGGTTTTAACGGAGACTGGGAGGCCAGCCGTTTTGGCAGCGCGGATGATTTCTATGGCGCGTTCTGGGGTGCGAATGAGACCAGAACCGCCGCCGGTGGCGACTACGTGGCGCTCCGGGCAGCCCATGTTGATGTCGAGGGCCTGAAAGCCGAGGTCTTTGATGGCTTTGGCGGTTTCAGTAAACATTTCTGGCTTGGTGCCCCAGATTTGAGCAACGATTGGCTGCTCTTCTGGTAAGAATTTGAGGCGCTCGAGGGCATTTTGGCGACCTTTTTCGCTGACGTAACTGTTTACGTTGGTGAATTCAGTGAAGAAAATATCTGGTCGGGCAGCCTTAGCGACGACCTGGCGGAAAGCGATGTCGGTGACGCCCTCCATAGGGGCGAGACAAGTAAAACCTGGCTGGAATTGTTTCCAAAAACTCATTCTTATATTATATCATAAGTTAGCGTTTTTTGCAATCTAGGCAGCGAAGTTGCGCTGGCGACGATCTTCGAAGAATGATTCTGGGACGCGGGCGAGATATTGAGTTGTATCGTACTCTTCGCCTTCGAATTCGTGGTCTGGCTCTTCGACGTATGGGGCTGGGCTTGGTGCATACTGCGATGGCGAGTATTCGGCAATCCAGTTAAGTGAGTCGACAGCATCAAGGGCGAGCTGGACGTTTTCCTTTGTGTAGCCGCTGTAGCGGGCGAGAATGCCGAGGTAGGAGTTGTCCTGCGGATGGACTTCATCGATATGCTGGTAAGCGAGTGTGATCGGATTTTCATCGGACTGAATCATGCCCATATCCTCAAGGAGACGCTGATCCTGCGCGAAGCGCTGGAAGAAGCGAGTTTCATTCCAGGTGCCGGTTTCACTAATGACGGCATCGAAGGTGTAATCTTCCGCCCTATCCTTTTCGTAATCGTAGATTTCTTTGTCGAGATCGCGGATTTGTTGAGCGAGGCCGTCGAGGTAGGCGATAGCGGCGTCTGGGCCGTCATTCGGGTCGATAAGCTTGAACGAGAAGTTGGTATCGCGGACCAGGCTGCTGTTGTCGCATGTTTTTGGATAGACATATGGGCCGACGCGGAAGCCACCGTAATCATAATAAGCGCCGTCATTGCCGACAAGAATATGCACCGTCGGAACATTAAAATTAAATTTCGTTTCTGACGATATATTGCCAAAGCAGGTGTTGGTGACTGCATTATCAAAGCTGTTTAGATCCAAGAACCACTCAGGACTATAACTATACATGAGGCCATCATCCCCTACAGTATAAACATTTCGCCCGAACCTAAAATTATAGCCATTATAAGAATATGTCTTTGACAGCGAAGTGTAGTCGTCAGAAGAACTACCGACCGGGCGATTAACGATAGCTGGATGATCAAACTCCAATATGTTTCCATTGCGCTCGGTATAGACTTCAATTTCGCCCGCGGCGAATGGAGAACTCGTTGTGCCGGCATAGATGCGATATGCGACGCCATTATCATAAACTGTGGCGACAACCGTATTGGACGATGTATTTGAGAAGGTATTGGAGCCGTGAACGGCGTTAAAGATGTAGCCGTTAGCGTCGCGCGTGCCTTGGTAGAACTGCGGATAGAGTGTGCTATAGCGCCAGGCGAGGTTGTTCTTGTTTTCGTCGAAGAGGTTCTTAATCATGGCGTATTCGGCTTGCTCGTCGTAGAGGTATGTGCCGGTAGCCTTGTTTTTGTAGGCGTCTTGGTCGATTCCGTTTGTAGAATCATTGAGCTGAGAGGCGATGGTTGTATCGTTTGGCGTGAAGGCGGAATCGTTCTCGGATTTCTGCAGGAGTTCGAGGGCGCCCCTACTACCGCCCGGGTTGCCATTCTTGAATTTTTCCCAGAGCTCTTTGCGCTGTACGATTTTGTCTTGATACTCAAGACGAGCGTTAATGTTGGTGCCGTCAACCTGATTATAGGTACCGGAACCGTTGCCCGTAACGCAGGCCTCGCCCGTGATAAGACCCGCATTGGATAGCGCGCGAGAGTCGTTAATCATGCTCATCATATCGCCAACGAGCGGGACGTGCGAAGCAATTGAGCCGGCAGTGCTACCCGTATCAACGCCGAGCGAAGAGGCGATGTTTTGGTCGGCGATACCGAACTGCGAAGAGCGGCGGCCGCAGAATTCTAGCCAGCGTTCGAGGCGGCTACCTTCTTTGACTTTCACGTAGGTGCCGTCGTCGTTCGTTTCAATCTGACCAGCTCGGTCGAGCTCGGCAATAATGTCCGCTGGGTCGCTACCGGCAGTAGAAAGATCGGAAATCATGTACGGGGTACAGTATTCGTCGCCGACGCCACCAACACTTTCGAGGAATGGACAGTTCTTGATTGTACTATTGATGGCTGCGCCGACATTAACAGCGATGCCTGCCGCATTCGCGCCCGGCGCAAGCGAGGCAATAGATGACTTCACGAGCGAGCCGAATGACTTAATACCGCCCGATAAACTAATGCCAACATAGGACGAAACAGGTATGAATTTGTCTACTATACTACCGAAGAATGTGTTTGACGACCGTATATCGAACGGACTATATTTCTCTCGTTCATACCGCGCTCGGTCTTCTTGTACGGCAACTTGCGCCTCCGCGTAGTTGCCCAGCGAACTGGCCGAGGCGACAGAGGCACCTCCCGCTTGGTCCGCTTGACCCGATAACATGTTTAAGCCATCCTTGACAGCATTCGCGAAACTTGAGCCACCTATTATATCCGTAAACGTGAGCGCGAGATGCTCGGCGATTTTCGGAATGAAGGCCGCAATGAGCTGACTGACGACGAAAGTAAGAACGAAGCGCAGAGCCATCTTGGCGGCGACGCGGACTGAGACATTTTCAACAATAGTGGCAACGCAGCCGACAAGCGGCGGTAAGAAACATTGCGCGATACTAGCGAGAGTGCCGGCAAACGAAAGCGCGCTCTGGGCAATTTTCGCAAGCGTACAACGGCGATAGTTTGACATACCCATCTTGAGAGCATTGCTGAGATACTTGAAGCCGGAGAAAATGTTGAACTGGGCGACTGCCGGATCGCCATTGCCGGAATAAACTTCCTTGCTCCACATCGTCTGCGTGGCTGGCGAAGTCATGAACGAGCCGACATATGGTTGCTGATTTGCAAAGGCGTCGTCTTTGATTTTTGTTTTGCTCGCATAATCGTCTGGGTCGATTGAATCTGGATCGACGGTAGGCATCGAGCCAGGATCGTCATAGGCATCCTCCGTACTGTGGTCATCATAGAATACGGCAACCCTTTCGTATCCATCACGTTGCGGGCTAAAATATTCAGTATATTGTTGACCAATTACTGACGTAAAGTGACTCAGCGCCTCCGCGTCGCCCGCTAAGGCTTTCTCGATATCGCCAATGAAGTTTTGCGCAATATCGAGCAGCGAGTAGGTACTATTCGCATAAACAAGCTGAGCGATGACCATACCTATCGAGAGAGCCTGACAGACAAGGTTGGCGACTTTGGCACCCTTGGCAAGCTTAGCGGCCACTTTCGATACTTTGCCTGCAACCGCGTTGGCGGCTTTCGTCTTCTCGCTCGTACTGTCCGTGCGGCTGGCAGCGAAGTTTTTTAGCTTATCTTTGAATTGCGCATCGAATTGGTCCAGCTTTCTATCGATTTTGACGAGCAACTTGTTGTTATCGGATGGGTCCGGCACAGTGTTGCCATCTTTTTGCTTCGTCTTCGTTTCATTGTCTGCCTCGGTAGCTTTCATGCGCGGGTTTTTACTGCGAAGATGCGTCTGGAGCTTGGCGAGTCCAGTATCAACACCATTGACGACTGAGCCGCCGAGATCGACAAGAGCGCGCGAAATGCCTCGATATTTATAAAAGTTCGTAATTGACTCTTTCGTGAAGGTCGTAACGGCTGTGCGCCAAGTGGCCGAGCCGTTATTGTAGGCCATGTGAAAATGATTCCATTCGGTATAAGACTTTCCAAAACTACAGACATCGCCTGGCTGAAAACTACAAGTATCGTCACCGTCACCATCGTCAGTATCAATGACAATCGTTGTGCCCTCATAACAGAGATAAGAGGTAAGACTGCTTGAGCATGACGGCTCTTCGGCCGGGATTCCTTCCCCATTAACGTAAATCTTCTGCTCGGCCATGCGTTGTTTTTGCTTATTTGTAAATTTGAATTTACCCGAAGCCATTTGCGCGAGCGCACTCTGCTGCCCCTCCTCGGCGGCGGTCCAGCCAATATTTACGCGCTGGATAAGATTCGACATGATGGAGTCGAAACGAATATTGTTGATGACGCCGATCGTATCGAAGGAGCTCTTGTATTTACGAAGAAGCGCATATGGAACAGTTGCCTGTGCGCCGTAGAGAAGACCACCACCACCAGCAAGCGAAATAAAAATACTGATGAGAGGCGAGATGCGCTTCATGCCATGGCGGCCGCCGGCAAGCTTATTCTTGAGCGCGCTACCAAGACTAGGTTTAGAACCGCCAGCTGCACCCGATTTTCCTTCACTGTTTGCGCCGACGTTATTCTTGAAGCCGCCACCGTCTTTGTCGGACGGGACGTCGGATTCGGCTTTAGCCATCTTGTCGGCACCATCGCCACTCTTGCTGTCGTGCTGCTGATGAGAGGCTCCCTCTTCTGCGCCTTTTAGTTGTGCGGCAGCGTCACTGGAGGCATTATCGTCTCCGCCTAAGGCTTGAGAGGTAAAATCTGGACGAATATCGGCGTCCGCAGAACCAGCATAGGGGTCGTCCCCATGCACATACCTCTCTTCATCTTCCATGCTAGTTTTATAATAACATGGCGTTTTTAGCAAACGCAAGACGCTTGTGCTTTCCTCAAAAAAATGCTTTAATTATAGTGTAACTATGACAAGAAAACATAGGAGAAAGAAAAGCAGTACACTACAAACCATGCTTGGGGTGGCGCTTCTTGTTGCGCTTCTCTGCTTTTGCGTTTACGCAGTCGCAAACTACATCAGTAAGAAATCAGAAAACACTAGCGACGCGAACGTGACTGAAGATATTAACACTGCTGAGTACATTATTGCGGAAAATAAGAATTCTGACGGAGGTGAAGATAAAAATGACAGACAAGAAACGAACGAGACGGCGCTGAGCGACGTGAAAGACGCTGCGGAAGCGGCCGAAAAGACCAAAGAAGTCGCTACGAATGATAGTGGATTGAAAGTGGCGAAACCGAAAGTTACCTATGCAGGTATCGAGCAGAATGGAAGCCTCGTGATTAGCGGCGAAATTAGCAATATTTCCGATACTGCCGGCATTTGTAGCTTTGTGATCCAGAACGGAAGTAAATCGACCGTAATTGAGCACGGCATCTTGCCGAATGCGAAGAATAGCGTCTGCGATGCGGTTTATTTTGAAAAAGGTAGTGAAGATTTAATAAAAAATAAAAACGAGCTAGGGGCCGGCGAGTGGTCCGTAAAAATCAAATACAAATCTAATTACGCGGAGGGAGAGAGTGAAACGACTAAGTTTAAGGTCGATTAGTATAGTCGCAGCAACAGCATTTGCAGCAACATTTTTCGGCCTAATTGCAAGCAATGTGTCAAAAACCGAGGCAATCAAGGCGACGGATTTTAAGGCCGGGCGCATTATTGACGATAGTATTTTCTATAATGCTGACACGATGACAGTCGAGCAGATTCAGGGGCACCTGGACAAGTATTCGCCGACTTGTGATTTTTGGGGCGAAGGTGCGGTTGGCAGTGGCCGTTCGATTAACGGTAAAGCCGTGCCAGCAAACACGACGCGTCGCGAATATGCGCGCATGAAGAGAGAGGCTGGCGCTAGCAATTATCACGATGCGCCATATGTGTGCGTGAATAAATATTACGAAAATCCAGAAACACACGAGACCTTGTACGAGACGAATGGCGAGATTAAGCCTGGGATGATTTCGGCGGCGCAAATTATTTATGATGCTGCACAAAAATACAGCATCAATCCGCAGGTTTTATTGGTGCTTTTGAAGAAGGAAAGTTACGTTTGGGGCGATAACTGGCCATTGAAGTGGGAGTATAACACTGTGATGGGTTATGCCTGTCCTGATGGCGCGCCTTGTGATTCGAAGTATTTCGGCTTCTATAATCAGACGATGACGGCAGCTTGGCAGCTAAACTATTACAAGAGCCACATCTATAGCTACAATTACCGCCCGTATCAGACGAATCAGATTTTGTATTCACCAGATTGGTCTTGCGGCCGAAAGGAAGTTTATCTTGAGAACATTGCGACAACCTCGCTTTATATCTATACGCCATACACGCCGAATGACGCGGCGCTGGCAAACTATCCTGGCACTTCGTATTGCGGATCGTACGGCAATCGTAACTTCTTTATGTATTTCGCGGAATGGTTTGGCTCGACTTTGGGAACAAGCTGGAGTCCGATGGGCGCTCCAAGGTATCTTGAAGTAGCTGCAGGCGCAAAGACTAGAGATGTGACAAGCGGCGCGAGCGAAGATGTGGCGACAGGTATTTTGAAGCGCTTCACTTCTAAAGCAACGATTGGCGACGATTTGTGCTTGCGAACTGAGGAAGACGAGAAAAACGGCATTCAGAAATGTATTCTGTATAAGGATTTGAAAGACGTGACGCTCAGCTGGACGCCGATGGCGATGCCGAGATTTATGAGAACGACGGCCGATACCAAGAAATATAACAACGAGACTGGAAAAGGCGAAGATTTGGCGGCTGGAAACGTGGCGAAATATTCTTCTAAGATTACCACGAAAGAAGGAAAGGTGTGTGTAAGGTCCGATGCGGACGAAAATGCCGGTTTGCCAAACTGCGTGCTGCTTGAATATTTGGAGAATTCCGACCCAGAGTGGGAGACGATGGCGATGCCGCGACATCTTCGCACGACGCGCAAGACAAAGAAAACTGATGTCGTAAGCAACGCCAGCGAGACAGTAGCCGTAAACGATGTCGCTTATTACACTTCAAAGATTACGCTTGGCGGCAAGGATTTGTGTTTGCGATCTGATGCGGACAAAAAGGCAAACTCGCAAAAATGCGTAATAATGAGCGATTTGGAAGATGCGGACGTCGAATGGGAAGAAATGGCGATGCCGAGATACTACGAAGTCAAGAGTGGTGCAAAGCTGCAGAATGCCATGACTAAGACTGCAGCCGAAGACGCAACGCCGGGAGCGATTCTGTATTACGTCGAGAAAACAACAATAAACGGTGAGCTTTGCTTGAGATCGCAGAACAACAAGAAGAATAATGCTCAGAAATGCGTTTACACAAAGGATTTGAATGATGCGTCGCTAGTCTGGACTGATATTACGCCAGTCTATATGAAGACAAGCAAAAACACGCAAGCGATTACCCTGGACGGTAAGAAAGTTAGCGACCTAGCCGTAGACGATATCGCGCAGTACTCTTCCAAGAGAATTACTACGAATGGTCAGTGGTGCTGGCGTACAAGCAGCGACACGAAAGCGCAAGCTGAAAAGTGCGTACCAGCAGACGCGCTCATTGAAGCGAAGGCCGAGTGGTCCGACATGGCGATTCCGCGCTATATGATCACGCAATCGAGTACTAGCTACATCAATCCAATATCTCTAGAGAAGACCGGCACGGTTTCTGGTACCGCTTTCTATACACAAAAAACACAGACACGAAACGGCGATTTGTGCTTGAGAGCAGACAATATGCCTAAAGATTATTGTGTGTTATTCAGCAACTTGCGCGACCGCTGATTGCCCTTCTAGCCCGTCACAGCTCGAAGCGTAAAGATAATATGTTAAAATAATAGCTATGGATGTATCTATTATTTTGACTTTTCATTCCGAAGAATTGGCGGCCTACAAGACCCTTTTGTGCATCGAAAATGCTGCGAAAAAGCTCGCAGAAGCAAATGTTTCGTACGAAATAATCGCGCATATTGATAATGGTGACGAGACGACGATTCGCTGCGTAGAATCTTTTGCGAAAGACCACGAAGTGCGGATTTTCCGTAATAGTTTTGGCGAGCCTTCTGCGTCGCGCAATTTTAGCGTAAAGGAGGCGAAGGGGCGCTATGTTGCGCTAATTGATGGCGACGATTTGATTACGGATAATTTCTTGATCGACGGATACAACATGCTTGAGAAAGCGAGCGAAGATTATGTTTTGCACTGCGAATATAATCTGACTTTTGGTATCGACGAATGCTCGAGATTATGGCATATGTACGATTCGATGGATGACGATACGGATTTGCTGATTAGTGTCGGTAGAAATCGTTGGTCGTCGGGCACATTTCTGAAACGTAGTGTTGCGAAGAAGTTTCCGTATGAATTAGCGGCGAATGGCTACGGTTACGAGGATTGGCATTTTAATCTCGAAACTTTGGCGGCCGGAATTAAGCATAAAGTTATTCCGCATTCGATTTTGTTCTACCGCATCAAGCAAAGCTCGATTTACAAATCGCATCTGACTGAGGATGTCGCCGTACGATATACGAGCTATTTTGAGACCGGAAGAATTAAGGAATTGATTAAGCGGCTCGAATCGAAAGAAAAACCGGAAGTAAAGCCAGCACGCAAGCGTCCGCAGATTTATGATGTTTTACGCAAGGGACATGCGTTTGTGCGGAGAATGCCTGGCTTGCGACGCTTCGATGCGAAATTGACGAGCGTTGCGACGCGCATTGTCTCGAAGCATACGATTGAAAAATCTTTGCCACCATTTTTCATCGAAGAATGGAAGAAGATGAACAAAATCGATAATTCGCTTTATCCGCATCCGGAGATTGTTTCGAGATTGCCGCTTTATGTTTCAGAGCAAGATTATTTGGGATATGCTTATTGTAAACTGATTAAGGATTTGGAGCGCGATCCGGATTATTTGATTTTGCCACCCATTCTCGGCGTTGGCGGGACGGAAAAAGTGATCGTGAATTATCTGCGCGCAATTAAGAAGATTCATCCGGACTGGCACGTAGCGGTGTTTGGCAAGTTGCCAGAAGGACATCCGTTCGAGGTGCCAGACAATGTGAGCTTTATTGATTTTGATAAGATCACGGAGAATTTGCCAGACTGGGATAAGAGCTTTTTGCTGACGAAATTTATCGTACAGACAAAGGTTAAGCGCTTGCATATTATTAACAATACTTTCTATTATCACTGGGCTTTGAAACATATGACACTCTTGAAAAAGAACGACTTCAAGCTCAATGTGTCATACTTCATGAAGGAGTATTGTGAGGATAATGAGCAGATTGCGGGCTTTTCCGATCCGTGGATTAGTACGATTTATCCGTGCGTAAACAAGATTTTTACAGACAACGCGCATGTGGTTGAGGAGCTTTGCGAGAATAACTGCTACGACAAGAAGCGGATTTGTGTGCATTATCAGCCGGCAGAATTAAAGTTCGAGAAGCCGCATAAGATTAAGGACGGTGAAAAGATTCGGATCTTGTGGGCGAGTAGAATTGCGCCGCAGAAAAGACCAGATTTGATTAAGAAGATTGCAAGCAAGCTGGATTCGAGCCGATTCCAGATTGACGTTTATGGCACAGTTCATCCGGATTTAAAGAGTGCGGATTTGTTTGGCGGCGTGAGTGGACTGAGCTACAAGGGTAGCTACAGCGGCCTAGATTCGATTAAGACTGAAGATTATGATATTTTCCTTTACACTTCACAGACAGATGGGTTGCCGAATGTCTTATTGGAGGTTACTGCAAAGGGTTTGCCGATTGTAGCGAGCGAGGCGGGCGGTATTGGTGACATCGTAAAGAACAAAGAGACCGGCCGAACGGTAGCAATTGAAGATATTGACGGTTACGCGACCGCGATTGAAGAGCTTGCGGATCGGCCCGAGTTGACACACAAGTACGCCGAGGAAGCGCAAAAGCTCGTGAAGGAACGCCATTCGTTTGAGAAGTTTTTAAAAACCGTGGAGGCGGATTTCGATTAGATGGCAAAGCAAAAACTAGTTTTCTTGATTAGAAATATTCATGGGAACGAATTTGGCGGTGCTGAAAAATATCAAATTGCGCTGGCGGAAGAGCTGAAAAAGAACGGATACCGAGCAATAGTATTTAGCTCGTCCGGAGCGTTGCGCGACGAGGCCGCGAGGCACGGTATCAAGGCAATGCGGGCGCCGTATTGTATAATTCAAAACTGGAGCGGGTGGCGCAATTTGCTTTTGCCCTGCTTTGTTTTGTGGGAATGCTATCTATTCGTTTGGTATTTGGTGAAGATTTTGCGCTACCGACCATTTGCGCTACATATTCAGAGTCGAGATGATATGGTTGCGGCCACTTTGGCAGCGCGCACGACGAAGCGGAAATGTTTTTGGACCGATCATACGGATTTCCGTTTTGTGGTATGGGAAAATTTGAACCGTCGCTTTAAGAATCCGATTGGCAAGTTTATTTATAGACTGGCGCCGAAGGTGAATCATATTACGACCGTGAGTCAGCATGAGTACGATTTTGCGGTCAATAAGTTGGGTGTGAAGCTAGATAATTTTGAGGTGGTTCTGAATGGGGTGCACGACTACTTGAAGGCGCCGAAGAAAGATTTCGAGGCGAAGGTTGGCTATATTGGTAGAATTATTGATTATAAAGGAGTTGGCGAGCTAATTGAGGCTTTTAAAGCTGTTGGTGCAGAAAATAAGAAGGCGAGCCTGCACCTATATGGAACCGGTACCGAGGCGGATGTAGCACATTATATGAAGATGGCGAAGGATTGCCCAGCGATTGTTTTCCATGGTTTTACGGACAAGCCTATGGAGGCGATGGCAGATGTGGATATTTTCGTTTTGCCGTCATATCACGAGGGGCTAAGCCTTTCTCTGCTCGAGGCAACAATGATGCAGAAGATTATTATTGCGTCTGGAGTTGATGGAAATTTGGAAATTATTGAAGATAAGAAGAATGGCCTGCTCGTGCCACCGAAAGATGTCGAGGCTTTGGCGGAAGCGCTGAAGCATGCGCTCGATTACAAGCAAAGCAAGAAGCTGGCAGTAGCGGCACGAAAAACTTTTGAAGAGAAATTTGATTTTAGTAAAATCGTTAAAGAGCAGATTGTGAAGATGTATGAAAATTAGTGTTGTCGTAGCGGTTTATAATATCGAGAAGTATATTAAGGATTGCGTCGAGTCAATTTTGGCGCAGGATTTTGATGATTTTGAAGTTATTTTAGTTGATGACGGATCGACTGATAAGAGTGGCGCGATTTGCGATAAGTTTACAGACAAGCGCGTTAAGGTTATTCATCAGAAAAATCTTGGTTTGTCAGAGGCGCGTAATAATGGCTTGGCGGCGGCGAAGGGCGATTTTATTGCCTTCATCGACGGCGATGACACGATTAGCGAGCATTATCTTTCAAAACTATACGATGCCGCACGGGAGAACAAGGCAGATATTGCGGTTTGTGGATATGAGACGGTTTATAACGATAAGGTAAAGACAACAGCACCAAAGCAATGCGTCTTGAGCGGGAGTGACGCAACCTGGAAACTGTTGACCGAGCAATTAGATTTGGATGTGTTGGCATGGAACAAGCTCTATCGAAGGTCATTGTTCACAAAAAATAAGATTTCGTATCCGGCTGGCGAGAAAAACGAAGACAACTTAACAACCTACAAGCTTTATGCGAAGGCAAAGCGAGTGTGTTTCATTGAAGATTTGCTCTATTCGTATCTAAAGCGCAGTGATAGCATTACGGGGCAACAGAATTCAGAGCGACGACAAGCCGCGAAAGAACAGGCCGCGAACGAAGCATTAGAATATTTGCGAGGCGACGAGAAGTTAAGCAAGGCAGCAAGGATTGCGCTAGCGTGGGCAAAAATTAGCTGGATTAATTACGCGATTGAAACAAAAAATTCGACACTCTTCGCGGAGAAGCGTGCCGAATATCTAGAAATTAAGCTCGGAAAGTTGGGCGGCGGTTTGCGAAAATTGGCACTTTATCGCATTTTATTGCGTTTTGGGTGGCCTTATAAAGTATTTCGCAAATTAGTCTGAAAGCTTGGCTTCGGTACTAATTTTCCAGAAGGCATCTTCCGCCCACTGTTGATCGCGCGGCGTGACACTAAAGTCAGCAACGTTGTTGAATGAGGCGATTTTGGCGCCAGTATTAGCATCGACAGCACGAATCTGGAAGACATAATTGCCGTCTGGGAAAATGTCGTCGAGACTGAGTTCGACCGAGAAAGACTCACCTTTTTTGAGTTTCTTGGTGATTTCTGGGCAGTCTTGGCGCGAGGCCCACCGATAGGTGATTTGACTGCCGTTTCGAAGAATAACGAAGACGAGCGCAAGGTCTTTAAGTGGGGCCTGCGGTTTAATTTTTGAATTGATGGTAAGCTTGCCATTTTCGCGCTTGAGTTTGGCGCTGACGGACATTTTAATGTTCGGCTTTTCTTCCTCATCGCTTAGAGCATTGGACTTGCTGTATTTGTTGGCTACTTCGATTGGGTTGCCGGAGCAGACAACGCGACCGTTTTCAATCATGATAGCCTTATCACAGAACCGTTGGACATGCTCCATGGAGTGAGTAACTAGAACAACGGTCTGTTTTTGCTGCTTCAAATTTTCGAAATAGTTGAAACATTTGCGCTGGAAAGCCTCATCGCCAACGGCGAGAACTTCGTCGAGAACGAGAATGTCGCCGCGAGCACGGATTGCGACCGAGAACGCAAGGCGAACCTGCATACCGGAAGAATAATTCTTGAGTTTTTGATCCATAAATTCTTCAAGTTCGGCGAATTCAACGATTTCGTTGTACATTTTGTCGACTTCTTTGTTTGAAAAGCCGAGGAGGGCGCCGTTGAGATAGACGTTTTCGCGACCTGAAAGTTCTGGGTTAAAACCGACACCAAGCTCAATAAATGGGACGAGTTTGCCGTTAATCTGAACGCTACCCTTCTCTGGCGTATAGACGCCGGCGAGGATTTTGAGGAGCGTCGACTTGCCGGAGCCGTTGCGGCCAACGATGCCGACAAATTCGCCGCGCTCGACTTCGAGGTTGATGTCGCGAAGAACGCGCTGCTCCTTGAAGCCCTTAATGCCACGTAGGCGATTGAAGATGGCTTGCTTGAGACCCCATGAGCGCTCCGTTGGCAAGCGGAAAGATTTCGAAACGTGACTGACGGAAATGGCAATATCTTTGGACATAAACTAGACCTCCTCCGCAAAGCGTGGTGATTTTTTGCGAAAATAGAATGACGCAACAATAGAAACGACAACGACAATTGCGATTGGGATGAGCTGAATTAGATGATTACCGATGTAATTCCAAGAGGTAATCGTTTCGTGCGTAATGAGCGTATAGCGCATATCTTGAATACACTGCGCAATCGGGTTAAGAAGAAGCACCTTTGCCATGAATGGACTTGTGTCGGCAACCATAGAGATTGGATAAATAATCGGCACGGCGTAGAACATTGCCTGCATGAGGACATCCCAAATGGAGCCAACATCACGGTAGCGAACGTTGATTGCGCCAAGAAGGAAGGAGATGCCGAGGGCAAGAGCATAGAGCTCAATAATAATAACTGGGACGAGAAGCCAGCTTAACATTGGCTGAACGCCGTTAATCAGAGCGAAGATAATAACGACTACAATATTAATAAGAAGGTTAATGACGGCCGTAGCGGTGTTCGAGACGACAACAATCCATTTTGGAAAGCTGATTTTGCGAAGAAGATCGCCGCGGAAAACAACCGATTGAATGCCCTGCCCACAACACTCCGTAAAGAAGCTCCACATGACTGTACCGGTAAGGAGATAAACTGGGTAATGTGGGATTTCACTACCGAAACGAAGAATGCGCGCAAAAACAACGTACAAAATCGCAAACATTAGCATCGGGCGCAAAATTGCCCAAAGATAGCCTAAAACAGAGCCTTGGTAGCGAAGCTTGAAATCGGTTTTAATGAGCTCTTTGAGGAGCACACGATTCCTTCGATTCAAAATATGAGGCATTTTCATAGGGTATATTATATCATTATATAGAGAGATTGAGAAAAGCGACAAGATATGAGCAAGAAGATTTCAGTGATTATTCCGGTCTACAATTCGGGCGATTGCGCGGTGCGCGTGATGGACGAATTGTTGGCGTTGCGCAATGATTTGGAAATTGTTTGCGTCAATGACGGATCGACGGATGACAGTAAAAAGATTTTGACGAGCTACGCAAAGAAACATGCGCAGGTTGTGCTTTTCTCGAAAGAAAATGGCGGCGCGGCGACGGCGAGAAATTATGGGCTCGATAAGGCGACTGGCGATTTGATTTGTTTTGTCGATTCAGATGATGACGTACTGGATGACTTTTTTGAGCTCGCGGACGGGTTTGAGGATCAAAAAGTCGATTTGAGTTGCGGCGCGCTGGAATATTTTCGTGTTGATACGGGCGAGAAAAAAGTCGTTTTCGACAACGAGCCCGACGCGCGGGGCGAAAATGAAACTTTGCTGGATTATGCCTTGCGGATTATGGCGCACGACGGACGCTTTAACGGTACGATTCCGAAGATGTTCAGACGCGAGATAATCGAGAAGTTTTCAATTCGTTTCCAAGATGATTTTCTGATTGGCGAGGATACTTGTTTCTTGTTTGACTATTTCGTGGCAATGAGCAAGCTGAAGCGTTCGGAGATTCGTTTCGTGCCGAAAGCGCTTTATCGCTATAACTATAAAAATAGCGGCAGCTTGGCGTCGGAAAACACGCTTTCGTGGGCTAATTGGCAGAAAATTGTAGATTATATAGCCGCAAAACTGGAAGCTGGACGGGATGTAGACTTACTACGAAAGGTTGAGCGACGCTGGAGAATCGGCTGCCTGCTGAGTGTGGCGCGATCGGGGAAAAGTTTTAAAGAAAAATGCCGCTTTGCAAACCCGGTCAAGTTGCTTTTTGCGCAGATTATTGTAAAATTTAGAAAATGAGTGCCAAAATTTCCGTTATTATTCCCTTCTATAACACCGGCGAAAGTTTGTTAAAGCTGCTGGGGCAGATTTTGAAGAGTGGCTACGAAAATCTGGAGATTATTTGCGTTGACGACGCGTCGAGCGACGACAGCTTGGCGGTCGTGAAGCGTTTTGCGCGAAAGCATGAAGAGATTCAGGTAATTGAACAAGCAAAGAATCACGGTGCGGCGAGCGCGAGAAACAAAGGTCTCACGGCGGCAACTGGCGATTTGATTTGTTTTTTGGATTCGGACGATGAGATTTCGCCGAAGTTTTTCGAGAAATTCGAAAAGGCGATGCGCGGAGATGCAATTATTGCGGCGTGCGGAATTAAGCAGAAATATCTCTATTCGCGCAAGGTCGTGATGCAGTACAACTATGCACCGGCGGCAAGAAAGCCTGGCGAGGAATTTAAGACCTACATCGTGCGACTAATGACAATCGATGCGCGGCTCTATCCGGCAGTAAATAAGGTTTTTCGTGGCGACGTGATTCGAAAGAATAAGATTCGCTTTGACAAAAATTTGGATTTTGCGGAAGATACAAAATTTGTTTTGGATTATTTGGACTGCTTTGAAGATGGCGTGACGAAGTTTTTGTCCGATGCGCTTTATATTTACAATTACGGAACGTCGACAAGCACAGTGGCGAATTCGGCGTTGCGTTGGGAAAACTGGCGCAGAAGCTATGCCGATATCAAGGAATGGGCGCGTGGCGGCGATAGGTCGTGCAGGTATTGCCTTGAGAAGTTGTGGCTAAGATTTAGAGTTTCACATGCCTTGGCGGTCGTACGGGCGCCATTGAGCTATACCGAGAAGAGGCAATATGTTGGTTTCTTTGAATATCTCGGCGCAAAAGTGATTAATCGCTTCAAAAAATAGCCCTTGCGGGCTATTTTTATTAGTTGGATTTTTCGATGAAATTGAGCGTATCGCGCATGACGTCGTCGATAGTTAGCTCGGTCTTCCAGCCAAGTTCTGCTTCTGCTTTACTTGGGTTGGCCCAGAACTCTGGGAGGTCACCAGCACGGCGAGCAGCGATGCTCTTCGGGAGTTCTTTACCGCTTGCGCGCTCGAAGGCAGAAACAATTTCCTTGACGGAAGACGGTTTGCCGGAGCCGAGATTAAAGATCGAAACGCCCGGCTTGAGATGATCAAGCATAGCCATATGACCCTTGGCAAGATCTACAACGTGAATATAGTCGCGGCGGCAGGTGCCGTCCTCGGTAGGATAGTCGTCACCGAAGATTTTGAGTTCAGGCAAACGGCCTTCGGCAACACGCATAATGAACGGCATAAGATTGTTTGGAATACCGTTCGGATCCTCGCCAAGGAGGCCAGATGGATGCGCACCAACCGGATTGAAGTAGCGCAAAAGGCCTACCTGGAAATCTGGGTCCATTGCACTGTAATCTTTGAGAATTTCCTCAATAAAGTACTTTGTGCGGCCGTAAGGATTGGAAAGTTGGCCGCCAGTTTGCATGGTTTCAACATATTCTGGGCTTTCCTGAATGCCGTAAACCGTCGCGGACGACGAGAAGATAATCTTCTTAACGCCAGTACTGCGCATGGCTTTGAGAAGGTTTAGTGTGCCAGCAACGTTGTTTTCGTAGTATTCGAGAGGTTTCTCAACGGATTCTGGAACTGCCTTGAGGCCAGCAAAATGAATTACAGCATCGAAGTTACCGCCATTGAAGACTTCTTGGAGCGCATTCATGTCGAGAAGGTCGACCTTGTGAAATTTCGGCTTCGTGCCTGCAATTTGTTCAATCTTATCAAGAACTTCAATTTTGCTATTGTATAGATTATCGAGGATTTCTACCTCATAGCCGGCGGAAAGTAGCTCCACTACGGTATGGGAACCGATATAGCCAGTGCCGCCAGTGACTAAAATTCGTTGACTCATACTATTATTTTACAATAATTTGCGAGTTTTTCCAGAGTTGGGGTGATTTGATATAATATGAGCATGAAAGTTGCAATCGTGTGCGATTGGCTAACAAATACGGGTGGTGCAGAAAAGGTGCTTTTGGCGATTCATGAAATGTATCCAGATGCGCCGATTTTTACATCGAAGTACGACAAGCGCGGGATTGACTGGTTTTTGGACGCGGACGTGCGGACGGGCTGGCTGCAGATTTTTCCAAGTAAATTGAGGAGATTTTTGGCGCCACTGAGGCAGATGTATTTCAACCACTTGGATTTGTCGGATTATGATTTGGTGATTTCGGTGACCGGCGCGGAAGCAAAGAGCGTGAAATGCGGCAAGGCAAAGCATATTTGCTACTGCCATGTGCCGACACAGTACTATTGGCAGATGTATGAAAGCTATTTGGCGGATCCTGGGTTTGGGAAGCTGAATTTTTTGGCGCGGTTTGGGCTGAAGCTTTTCGTAAAACCTTTGCGCAAGGCGGATTATAAGGCGGCGCAGAGGCCGGACTGCTTCGTGACGATCTCAACACATGCAGCAGAACAGATTCAGAAATATTATGGGCGCGAGGCGGTAATTATTGCTCCGCCGGTTGAGACGGATAAGTTTAAGTACGAAAAATCTGCGAAGCCGAGCTATTTTATTAATTTTTCGCGGCAGGTTTCTTGGAAGCGGCAGGATTTGATTGTGAAAGCTTGCGTGGCTGAGAAGCAGCAGCTATTAATGATTGGCGAAGGACCAGAGAATGAAGCGCTGAAGAAGCTTGCGAAAGGCTCAGAATACGTCGAGTTTTTGCCATGGCTGAGCAGCGAGGAGCTGAATGAGAAATTGGTCAGCGCAAAGGCTTTTATCTTTCCAAGCTTGGAACCGTTTGGGATTGCGCCAGTTGAGGCGCTATCGGCGGGCTGCCCAGTGATCGCTTATCGCGAAGGCGGTTCGCGCGACTTTATCAAAGACGGCGAGAATGGCGTTTTCTTCGACAAACAGAACGCGAAAAGTTTGCGTGAGGCGATTCGGCGTTTCAATCAGATGAAATTTGATCGCAAGAAGGTGGCTGAGAGCGCAAAGGCTTTTGAAAAAGCGGAATTTGTGCACAAATTACAGGAGTTAATTGATGAAAAAATGGCTTGAGCGAGTCGAGCGAGGAATGCTCTGGCTGTTGCCGCTAGTAGTGTTTTTCGCATATTATCCCGTGATTCGCTTGGGCGAGAATGCGGCAATGAACTTCGAGCTGTCGCTTCCGCTGATTTGGCTGGCGGTTTTTAGTATCTTGAGTTTATTCGAATTACCGCGGATTTTAAGCAAACTGGGACTGAAGAAGGTTTTGGTTTTAGGAGCACTACCGATTTTTGCGACTATTTCCCTACTCTGGTCAGCAAATCGGACGCGCGGGCTGCTCGTGGCGGGCGTGCTGGATTTATTATTTTTGAGCGGTCTAAATATCATTTCGCGCAAGTGGAAGCGGTCAGAATGGGTTAGTTTTGCAAAGAGACACATGTTTGGTGGGGCGATTGTGGCGGTCTTATGCATTGTACAGTGTTTTTTGGATGTGTTTAGTGTGGGTCGAGAAGTCACCTTGCTCTGCCCTGGCTGTACCTACGCAACTTTCGGCTTCCCGCATCCGAATGGCCTGGCGATCGAGCCACAATTCATGGGCAATCTTCTGCTAGCGCCAGCATTTCTATCTCTGTTTTTTGCATATAATGCAATAAAATCGAGAGTGGGCAAGAGCAAGTGCGCAGCTTGGATTGGCTTGAGTTTTCTGATTATTATGGCATTATATCTATGCTTCTCACGCGGGGCAATTTATGCATTTATACTTTCTTTGATATTTTTCGTAACATACACATCTCTGAGAGGAAAAAAGCGAATTATGCCATTTATGATATATGGCGGTATTAGTATTACTGCTTTCGCCGGCGGGCTATTCTTACAGGGGTTATTGGCGGAGTTTTCCACAACTTCCGAGGGTTTTCCACAAGGGATTACGCGCGCAATTCATCATTTGAGTCTGGGAAAAATTGATTTGAGAGAGCAGGTCGAAGAAAAAACCGATGAGACTGAGGCACAAGAAGAGGCGGTTTTTGACGGATATATAGAGGAATCGACGGAGGTGAGATTAAATTTAAACGAAATCGCGATTAAAACTTGGAAGAGTAATCCGAAACGAGTTTTTCTGGGCGTCGGTTTAGGAGGAGCTGGCAAGGCAACACACGAGTTCGATGGAACTTATTCCGAGAAAGAAATTATTCAGAATCAGTATCTGAGTATTTTACTCGAGTTGGGTGTGGTTGGTTTAGCGGCGATGGTTTTGTCGATTGGAAGTGCGGCGTTATTTGCAAAACTCGGAAAGACGAATATGGTTTTCTGGACCCTATTGGTCGCTTATTTAATTACGCTAGGATTCTTTTCGGGGTTACCAAATGCATTGCATATCTATCTATTAATGCCGGTCTGGGCGGGTTTGGGGCTGCATAATATATATGATAAAATTAGATAATGAATAAAGCTCGATCTATTGATGGCTTACAGAGGCGCTCCTCAACTAAGCCAGTGCGCGTAGCGACGGCAAGTAATGCTTTGAAGCGACGCGCAGACAGCAGAAGAGCCACTACGATAGCGCATGGAAATATTCAGTCTGTCCGACGCACACAGAAAGTTCAGAAAGCAACCGTAAGTCGCATTGGTGGTTTGCGCAAAGGCGGGGCGGTCCTTGGTCTTGATGATTACGACGACAAAAAAGAGGTCGCACCAAGACTAGTTCGGACGGAAGATATTAGTGAAAACGATATTAAGTTGCAAGATGGAGATAAAGAGGCTGTGAAACAGTTTTTGTCTGAAGTGAAAGACTCCGACGTAACAGATTTGGCGTCTTTGCCGGCGAACGAGCGCCGCAAAAAGCGCAAAGAAAAGAATGCTGAGAAGCCAAAGAAAAAGAAGCGTCATATTTTGAGGTGGTTCTTATTGATTCTTTTAGTGACCATAATCGGTGTTGGCGTTTGGGGTTATAACTATTTCAATAGCTTGATTGCGAATATTACGGAAGATGGCAACATTTTAACCGCTCTTTTCTCGGACCCAACAACACCTCTTGAGAAGGATGCGCTCGGTCGCACGAATATTCTCGTGTTTGGCACTGAAGGCTATGACATGAATAACCCAAATTATGCCGGTGGCTATCTGACCGACTCAATGATGCTGATTAGTATTGATCAGGAAAGCGGCGACGCGAAAGCAGTAAGCCTACCACGCGATTTGAAAGCGAGGACCTGTACGGCAACTAGCAAGCTGAATGAGGTTTTCTATTGCCAATACACAAAGAATAATGGCACCGAGGAAAGCATTAAGCAGCAAGAAGAAGCGGGCGCAAAGGCGCTTGAAGAAGCGTTCGAAGAAGTGTTAGGTGTAAAAATTCAGTATCATGCACATTTGAACTGGGCGGCACTAGTTGAGGTTGTGGACGCAATTGGTGGCATCGATGTCGTATTTACATACGGAGATCAGACTTGGGATGGCGACGAAACGACAATCGAAACAACAGATAAGCGCGGTCTTGCTGATGGTCCGAGCCGCAATAAACTCTTCTTCTCATACCCGAACGGCGAAGTCATACATCTTAATGGCACCCAGGCACTCGGCGTAGCACGTACGCGTAACGCCTATGGCGGCTATGGTGCGGCTGGCGGCAACTTTAGCCGGGAATACTTCCAGCAGCGCATTATTGAAGCCGTTATAAAGAAGATGCGCAATACAAAGTCTTTCTTAAATTTGACCTCGATTTTAGCACTCAAGTCCGCGATTGGCGATAACTTGCGCACAAACTTTAAAGATACTGAGATTAAGACACTCTTGAAACTCGCTAAGACAATTGATTTCGCGGGATTACAGACAATTCCACTTTACGGCGACGACACACATCCGGCCATGATGACAACTGGTATGGTTAATGAGATCTCATATGTTTTGCCTGTTGCCGGCATAGGCCGCTACGATAAGATTCATGCCTATATCAAGCAGGAACTATACACAAATACCTTTAGCGGCGAGAAGGCAGAAATCGTAGTATTGAACGCAACTAGCAAGAACGGCTACGCAACAAACGAGAAGCAGTGGCTTAATGAGCATGGCTTTACAGTTGAGAATGTCGGCAATGCGCCGAGCGATCTCGAAGCGTTTGATGGCGTAAAAGTATATACGCGCGCTAGCGACAAGCCGAAGACCTTGGCGGAGCTCGAGAAAGTCTACAACACGAGCGCAGTTAAAGAGACCCCTGAGTGTTTGACAAATTACAATAGCGATTTCATAGTTGTGCTTGGTGGCGGCTTTAGCCATGACACAAATCAGTAAATTGTCAAGCTAGAAAAACGTTAGAGTTTTCCACAAGTGTTAATAAGTTATAACATAATTCCCCTACTCTGCAAGTGGGGGATTTTTGTAAGTTTTCCACAGGTCGGTGCATATCTTTTGGTTATCTTGCGCGATAAAAAAATAACCCCTTGCGGGGCTATTTTGATTCCTGCTCTACTCTGCCTTTTTGGCGATATGGAGGCGGCGTTCGCGGCCTTCACCAGTACTAAAGGTTTCGATGTCCGAGTAATCATCAGCAAAGCGGTGGACGACGCGGCGATCAGCAGCATTAAGATCAAGGATCTTTTCTTTGCCGGTGCGGCGGACTTCCTTAATCCAGTTCTCTGCTTGATGTTCGATCTTGTCGGCACGCTGACGCTTGTAGTCAGCAATATCAATGTTAACGCGGGTTGTTTCCGCATTGCGGGCGACGAGCGTCATCATGACGACATGCTGGAGCGCGCGCAAGTTGTTTGCATTCTTGCCAATGAGAAGCGAGTTCATGCTCGTGGATGGGATGGAAAGCTGAATTACATCATCCTCAATCGTCGAGTAGACTGCTACGTTGATACCGAAAAATGACAACAAATCTTCCAAATACTTCGTTGCAAAACGAATGGATTCATCAGTGTTCATTATTACCTCCTTTTCTTTTTATTATCAGAGGCGCTAATGCGGGTTATATGTACATTTTCCTTTTTATTTTTTGAGTTGCTATAATGCGACTTTTTGGATACGACTTTAGTTTTGTGAACCGTTGGCTCACTTTCATCGCTGCCTTTCTCGACAATTTCAGCCTCTTTGGCTTCGAGGGTCTTGAGTTCTTTGATGATTTTCTTGTCGGTAGCAGCTTCCATCTCGGAGAGATTTTGGCTGAGGATAATCTTCTGAATACCGGTAGTAATGAGATTGTTAAGGAAGTAGTAGAAAACCAAGGCGCCCGGGAGATTGACCATGATCATGAGCATCATTATTGGCGTCATGATAGTCATCTGACTCTGAGCAACGGCATTGAGTTCGCTCTGGTCAGCTTCTTTGCCATCGGCAGCTTCCTTCATAATCTGGCGCATCGTGCGCTTCTTTTTACCGGATTTGCGAGTTGGGTCGTTCTGGCGCGCAACAATGTATTGCGTGACAGATGAAGCGATTGCGAAGAGCGCCACAACGGCAGTACTTAGATTGAAGTTAGCAAAAATTTGGTTCGGGCTTACCGAGAGATCGATAGTATTGAAGAGCTTTGGCTCGAAGGAGAGCTTGGCTTCTTCTGGATTTTCTTTATAATCGCTAAAGTATTGATTCTGCTTATTAATAAGATCCTCGACGCGTTCCATCGAGCGAACGAATGGGTAGGCAGAGTGATTGACGTTATATTCAATCGTATCTTTGTGGTTAGCACAGCGACTAACCGGGACATTAATATCGTCAGTGACGGCGCATGGGCGAACCGAAACATTAATCGCAGTAAAGAGCGCGATGAAGATTGGGAACTGAATAAGGAGTGTGCCAATCGAGCGGAAAGGCTTGATATTATTGCGCTTGTAGAGATCCATCATCTGAATAGATTCCATCTGCTTGTTGCCATTACAGCGCTTCTTAATTTCGGTCAATTCTGGCTGAATCTTCTTCATGACGCGAGTCTGATGGAGCTGGCGCTTCATCATTGGCCAGGTGGCAAGCTTCACAACAATAGTAAAGATAATAATGGCGAGACCAAAGTCGCCTACGTAGTTATAGATAATAAAAAGGATATTGACGATCGGACGAACGACGAGCATATCCAGCAAATCAAACATTTCCTATCCCTTTCTCCACAAATTAACTGTGTATTATATTACACTATTTGCGCCTCTTGTATCAAGTCACGGATAAGCCGGCGCAGCTCCATAAAATCCATGACAGCAATCTCTTTCGAATAGATAACAAAAATACAGTCGACTGGAGAAGCGATTTTAGCTTGCTCCAAACGAATCGCTTCGTAGACGCGACGACGAATGCGATTGCGGCCGACTGCAGATTTGAGAACTTTTTTACTTACTACTACTGCGAAACGCTGCTTTTTGCGCTGGTTTTCTGCAAAAACGAGGGAGATTTTTGATCCCCGGATCGTTTTGCCGTTTTGGTAGGTGTAGCGAACACCTCCGCGCGAATGAAAGCGAAATTTACGCGATAGCATTGATGTCTTCTATTAAGCGGTTAGGCGTGCGCGACCTTTAATGCGGCGGCGGGCCAAGACTTTGCGACCATTAACAGAAGAGTTGCGCTTGCGGAAGCCGTGCTCAACCTTGCGCTGACGCTTGTGTGGCTGATAAGTACGTTTTGGCATAAGTAATTCCCTGACTTTCTAATTATTGTTTTATTGAGTTAATTGTGTTTATTATAGCGGTTTTTTGCACATTTTTCAAGAGTTTTTCCACATATGCTTTTCCCTGTTTTGGGCTTAGTTGTGGAAAACTCGTATCTGTTAATCGCAAAACATATTAGAAAATATAAATTTTTTTATGGAATCTTGTGGAAAAGTCGTATAATGAAATTTAAGAAGGAGGTCAAAGAGATGCCGAATGAGTGGCAGAGTGTGCTAGATGCAATCAAAAGTGAAGTTTCCGGCATGGCTTACGGCGCTTATTTTAAAGATCTCAAACTCGTAAGCTGCGAGGATAGAATTTTGACGGTCGCAGCATCAAATGTGTTCGTAAAGGCACAAATGGAAGGTAAATATCGTGCGCTAATTCTTGAGGCGGCAAACGCTTGCGGCTTTAATTGCGAAGAACTCAGCGTCGAAGTGAAGACCCCCGAGAAGAAAGAGACGGTCGTGCGAAGGGCCTATGAGATTCGCCCAGATAATGAGCCGAGGTCGGTTTCGAGCTCTTTCACACCGGCCGCCTCCCTGCCTCGCCCCGCTTCGCCATCACCAAGCGTGAGCAATACGACCTCTTATGGCGGCAAGACGCGTTTTTCCACTAAAGATACTGGTCTAAATCCGCAGTTTACTTTTGAAAATTATGTTGTTGGTAGCAATAATGAGGTGGCGATTAGCGCCGCACAATCAGTGATTGAGCATCCCGGGACGCGCTATAATCCACTCTTTCTTTACGGTGGGCCTGGGCTCGGCAAGACACACTTAATGCAGGCGATCGGCAACGAGATGGTAAAGCGTTACCCAGAAAAGCGTGTGTTATACGTGACAACTGAGCAGTTTTATCATGACTTCGTGAATGCCATGAGGCAGAAGATTCAGGGCTTTGAGGAGAAATATCGCGGCGTCGATGTCTTGATTGTGGATGACTTCCAGGGGATTGTCGGCAAGGAAAAGAGTCAGGAAGAATTTTTCCACACTTTCAATGAGCTACACCAGCACGGCAAACAGATAATTGTAAGTAGCGATCGTCAGCCAAATCAGATTGCGACCGTCGACGAGCGCTTGGCTTCGCGCCTTGCGATGGGGATGTCGATTGATATTCAGATGCCAGACTTTGAGACGCGTTGCGCGATTATTGAAGCGAAGGCAGAGGCGATTGGTTCGGAGATTGACCATACGACTGTGGAGTTTATTGCAAATAATTACTGTAGCAATATTCGCGAGATGGAAGGTAAGCTAAATCAGATTCTCTTGTTGGCAGATATCCGCAAAGTACCACCAGCAGAGATTGTGCGCGATACTACCATCGATACGAGCGATTCATTTACAAGTAAGAAGCGTTCTATTCCAGCAAAGAAAGTGGTGGATAAGGTAGCAAAGTTTTACAATTTGGAGAGCTCCGATTTGATAGGTAAGAGTCGTGTAAAGAATATTAATAATGCGCGACAGATAGCGATGTATATCATGAATCAAGAGCTCGGCCTAAGTACAAATCAGGTGGGAGCTGAGCTCGGGAATAGAGACCATACGACGATTATGAACGGCGTGAAGAACGTGAAAGCGAGTCTGAAGAATAATTTTACCCTTCGCGATCAGATGACGCAGTTACGAGATATGATTTATGCTTAGCGGTTGTGGAAAAGTGGCCAAAAAATGTGCAAAACATGCGGATAAAGTTGGCGAAAAGTATCTTAAAAGTCCGTGCATAAAAGCTGTGCAAAAATCCGAATGGTGGAATACTAAAAATGATTTTTCCAAAATTCTGTTGAAAAGGGGTCGTTTTACACGAGTTTTCCATTTTTCACTACACAAGTTTTACACGGCCGAAATGCAGGATTCTAAAGTGTTAAGAGTAGGTTTTCCACCTTTTCCACATAGCCTACTACATACTGCTACTACTTTATATATAAGAGAAAATGGCTTTTAATAAAATTAAATGAAAGTGAGGATGCTATGGAAGTTGAAGTATTACAGGATAGATTGGCAAAGGCATTAAATGCAGTGAGTCGGGTGGCAGCAAGTACCAAAGCGGGACTTCCTATTTTGTCGAATGTTCTTTTAAGAGCAGAAAAAGGACATCTTGTCTTAATGGCAACCAATATGGAATTGGCGACTGTGCAATATGTGACGGCAGAGATTAAGAATGAGGGAACGATTACGGTGCCAGCGAAATTGTTGGCGGAATTCGTTTCTGCCCTTCCGCGTGAGACTGTTACCCTAAAGGTCAATAATGACAAGATGACGATCTCGACAAGTAAGTATAAGTCGACGATGAATGGCATTTTGGCGGATGATTATCCAGAATTGCCAAAGGTTGATGTGGATAACTCGGTTGGTTTTAAGATTAATGTGGATATCTTTAAAGAGGCGCTGAATGAGGTGATTATTGCGGCTAGTAATGATACGACTCGCCCTGCTCTTACTGGCGTGTATTTTAATACTTTTGAGGGCGCGCTTTATATTGCGGCGACGGATGGCTATCGTTTGGCGGATAAGCGCTTTGTAGAAGATGTGAAGAGCGAGATTAAGGCGATTGTGCCGGCAACGACCTTGCAGGAAGTTTTGCGCCTCGTGTCTGAGGGGATGGATGAGGTTGAGGTGCAGATTAGTGATGCCCTGATTTGTTTTAGGATGGGTGAGATTGAGGTGACGTCGAAGTTGATTGATGCGAGCTTTCCAGAATATCGTGCGCTGATTCCGAAGAATATTAGTTTGAATTTGGAGCTCGATAAGGCGGAGTTGCAGCGCATGACGAAGGTGGCGGCGTTGTTTGCACGCTCGAGTGGTGGATCGATTACTTGTGAGGCTTTGGCGGATGCGGGCACGTTTAGTGTGAGCGCGGTTGCTAGCGAGCTTGGGGAAAACTCTTCTTCGATGGAAGTTGAGGTGGCGAGCGATGCGAAGGTGACTTTGAATTCGCGCTATTTGCTAGATGCCTTGAATGCAGCGAAAGACACACATATACTGTTTGGAATTTCTGGAAAACTGGATCCAGTGGTGCTAAAAAATGCACAGACGGATGATTATACGCATATTATTATGCCTTTGAAGAGCTAATGAACGTTGTTGAGCGGGTTGAGTTGCGGAATTTTCGCTGTCATGATGAGTTTGCGCTAGATTGTAATCGCGCGACGACTTTGATTGTGGGCGAGAATGGGTCTGGGAAGACTTCGGTGTTGGAGGCGATTTATTTGGCATTGCGCGGTAAATCGTTTAAGGGGGTGGATCGCGAGATTATGCGGCGTGAGGCGGACTTTTTTCGGGCGGAAATCGATTTAGTTGATGCGCAGAAGGTGATTATTCGTTTTGATGGCGCAAAAAAGAGCTTTGAGATTGATGGGAAGAAAAGTTTACGGCTACCAAAAAAGAATCGCTATCCAGTAGTGTTATTTGAGCCGGATGATTTGTATTTGGTTGGATCGTCGCCGTCGAGGAGGCGTGATTATTTTGATGAGTTGTTTAGGCAGATAAATGATGCTTACGGGGTGGCGCTAGCGAAATATAATAAGGCACTGAAGCAGCGAAATGATTTGCTGAAAGAAGAGACGGTGGCGGCGGATGATTTGTTTTCTTGGAATGTGATGTGCGCGCATTATGGGGCGGAAGTTTTACATAGGCGTGTGGAAAACTTGGCGAAAATTAATGCGGAGATGACGGAGAATTACCGGAGTATTGCAAAGAACAATGATGAGTGCTCCCTGCTCTACCTTGGACAAGAAGTGGACGAGAATGAATATTTGGCGGTTTTGGAGCGGAATTTTGAGCGCGATAAATATTTGGGGCATTCGAGTTTTGGGCCGCATCGCGATGACTACGAGTTTGTGTTTAATGGTAAGAAGGCGGATGGCTCGGCGTCGCGCGGTGAGGTGCGGAGTATGATTTTGGCGCTGAAGTTTATTGAGGCGCGGATTTTGGAGACGGAGGTTGGAAAGAAGCCGCTAGTGTTGTTGGATGATATTTTTTCGGAGCTCGATAGCTCGCGGCAAAAACATCTGGTGAATAATTTTAAGGATTATCAGATGATTATTACGAGTACGGCGGCGCCGGAATTGATGGATGTGAATAAAGAATTGTAGGTCTGTGGAAAAGTGGAAAAGTCATGAAAAAGGCGCCTGGGTGGCGCTATTTTTCGTTGGCGGTTTTGAGGATGTCGACTGGGATGTCTGGTGCGTTTTTGGTTGTGAAAAGTGGGTAGATTGGTGTGGCGTATTCCCAAGTATTGCCCTTTTTCGAGAGAATAACGCGGTAATGACCGTAGTCGGCGCCGCGGCCATAGTTTGGATTATAAGAATAAATTTTGATCATTGTGTATTGGTCTGAGAGTTCGATTGGGGCGGAAACGACGTAATTTCCGGAGATGGATTCACGAACAAAATCACTGGCGCTGGAGGCGGTGCTTGTGGAAATATCTGTGGAAAAGTCGGTGGAAAAAGTGAGATTGAGGTCGGTAATTTCGACGTCTTTGAATGACTTAAGGCGAGCGACGGCGACGTCGATAAATTCATCAGTAGTGCGAATGTTGATGACTGGTTCGGACTCTGGAGTTTCGCGCTGATAAGTAATCGCATAAAGGTTGTTAGTGATTGGGAGGTGGGCCATGATTGGGTATTTAGCTTGAATGGCGGCGCCCTCTTCATTAATTGTGCGACCAATGAAACCTTCGACGTATCTGAACTGGTTAATATATTTGTCGCGGTAAGCTTCGCCCTCTTCGTCGCTTGGGATGAGAACACCGGCTAGCGCGTGATAAGTTTCGGAGATCGTGACATCTTGCTCGTAGGTTTCGAAATGCTCGAAAGTGGCCTTGAGATGATAAGTGCCTGGCGTGAGGTAGACTTTACCATTATTGCTGATGCGTTTGTCATTGAGGGTGATAGTGGTCTTATATGGGGCAAATCGGACTTCGGTGGCGATTTTGCCGGTGCGGACAAAGGCGAGGATGAGACCGTAGATGACAAGGAGTGTGAAAACTGCAACGACGACAATAATGGCAATGGCTTGTTTTTTGTCGAGTTTGTGATTTTTGATTGAGTAGTTTTGCATATTTATTTAATCTCCGTTTACGAAGGTGCTGAGGCGGCTGGATTGGTTGGTGTAGCGCGGGTTGCGATACCAACGGACGGCGCCGCCGCGTCCATAGTCGAATAATTCCCTTCCTGCCATTGGGGCGCGTTCGCCGAAGCTGGCGGAAGCGATTTTGCTGTCGAAACCTGGGATGTCGCCAACATAGATCCAAGTGTGGCCGTTTGTAAAGGCGACGTCGCCGGCTTGGAGAATGCTGGCGTCTACTGGTACGCTTTCGCTAGAGTTGAGGAGGATCCAGCCATGCTGCTTGACCCATGCTTCCTGGGCCGGGGTGGCGCCTGGGCCTGGGGCGGTTTTGTTGTAATCTGGCTCGAGGCCGGAGTTTTGCACGAGAATGGTAACCCAACCACCACAGTCGACGCCTTCGTAGCCACCGACATAGCGACCTTCGGCGACGGATTGGTTAACGGCTTGGATGTAATCTGGGCGACGCTCGGTGAAGCTGGCTGGGTGGTATTCTGGCCAAGCATAAGAGAGGACGAGTTGCTGAAAATCGCCACCGACGGTACTACAACCCATGTTGGTCGCGTTGGCATTGACGGTGTCATAGATGGTTTGTGCGAAGAGGTCGGCGCCGGCGCCGTTCGGATGGAGATTGTCACTGCCGAGATAGGCACTTGGGTTGCCGGCGATGGCGGTATACCAGTCGGCGATGACGACGTTAGAGTGGGCGGTGGCGGCCTGCTTGAGAAGCTCGTTGTTGGCTTCTGGGTAGCCGTTAGTATTGGTTGGCGAGCCGTTATAGTTGGTGACAAAAACGATTAGGCGATTGTCGCCGATAATGGAGATGGCTTCGTCGATTTCGCTTTGGCGGAGTGGGTTATTGTTGGTGCCGAGTGCGAAGACGACGGTGTCTTTGAGTGGCATCGAACGGGCGATTTGAAGGCCTTCGCCCCATGGGCGCGAGACACGGGCATTAATGTCGGAATCGGCGATATTTGGGAAAACATTTTTGAGAGCGGCGGTGGAGCCAACGGTGATAGAGTCGCCGATGATGGTGACGTTGGAGCCGTCGTTGGTGCTGCCACTACCGACAGTGGAGCCATTGCCAGAGTATTGATCGAACCATTTGCGGGCGAATTCGCGGCGACGAGAGGTGCCCTGGTAAAGTTGGCCGGCATATGGGGCATAATATTCGATTGGGGAGTTACCACCGAAGGCGCGCTCGTAGTGGACGAGGAAGATTTCGGCGGCTTCTTCTGGTGAGGTGGCGTTTTTGAGCTCGGTTTGCCAGCGCGTGTCGTTTGGGTCGAAAGTATAGTCCATAATAATGCGGACAAGCGCATCGACGGCGTCTGGCGGAATGCGGTCGACGGCGCCGGCTGGCCAGTAGGATGGGTCGAGATATTCACCGTAGCCTTCGGCGGCAATTTGGTTCCACATGGCGTCACGTTGAGGTGTGTGCATGAGCTGGAAAAGACCCCAGTAATCATTATCGCCGCGGCGGGTTGGGTTGAGGCCGGATTCGGCTTCGGCATTACCGACAACGCCGGCAGCCTGGGCATCATTGTAGCCTTTTTCAATCATGTAGTTCCAGATTTTTTCTGCGACCGTATCGCCAGCAAGCATGGTGCTACCACTGCCACATTCATAAGTGCCGACTGGGTTGTAATAATAAATGCCGTTGCGATCGTAATAATCGATAATGCTCTCATCTGGGAGATTGGCGAAAGCGGGCTGCTGAAGGATGAGGAAAGCTAGAAAAACCGAGGCGATAGATTGGAGAAACCTTTTCATAGCGTGTAATTCCTTCTATCGGTTGCGAAAACTGGCGCGTAGATGAGTTTGATAGCAATATTTTGTGGTTGGGCTTCGTCGTGGTTTTCGAGATTGATTTGTGGTTGCTCTTCGGTTTTGGCATTGCCGAGAACGGTGCGGGAAGAATAATCGTAGTTGGCGATGTAGTCGGAATATTCCAAATACTCGAGAAGGAAGGCGATGTCTTCTTTGGTTTGGCCAGTAATGCGGGCGAGAGTGCCTTCGTAGGAAGTGTCGACTGGATGGGTGGTTTCGTAGCGCTCTTCGTAGGCGATAACTGGGTTGCTCTTGCCATTATCCTCTTCCATGCTGCCGAGGATACGCATGTCCTCGACGTAGGCTTGATAGTACTTCATTTCGTTATCCCAGCGAGGGTTGTCGGCGGAGTTGAGACAGTTGGCGCCGGTTGCCCAGTCGCGGTTAGCCCAGTTTTCGGCGGCGTTAATGACGTCAAGAACGTCGTTGACGATTGGGAGGTTGTTGAGGATGATGCCGCCGTCGGTTTGGAGGGCGTTAAGAATGTTGGCGTCCTGGACACCCCATGGCGACTCGCGGTTGACGCAGAAGTTGATGAATTTGGCGAGTTCGGAGTTGTCCTTGATGGTTTCGCCGTCAGCTTCGAGGTTTTGTGAGATAATCCATTCGTAATATGGGTCGTCCGGCTGGAGATCGAGAGTCGAGTAATCTTTGGCGACGATTGGGTTGCCATAGACGTCGCAAACGGCACCTTCCATGTAGGTGCACGGTTGGTTTTGGGCGGTATATAAGAGATCTTGGCTGGCGGCATGGGAGGCTGGCGTGAGGCTAGTGACGGATTTGGCGAAGATGTTTTTGATACTAGAGAGGATGGTGGTTGGGTTTTTCGAGTAGGCGGCAAAGGTGAATTGTGAAAGAAGTGAGCCGAGGAAGGTGTTAGTGCTGGAGGTGTCGAATGGGCTGCGGCCGTGGCGGTCAATGGCGGCTTCTTCGGCGAGAGCGACGACGGTTTGTTTGTTTTGCTCGTCGACACTTTGGCCGGATGCTGGCATATAGGCGCTACCGTTAGTGGCGAGTTTGCTGTTGGAGTTGGCGGCACCAATGGTGAAGAGGTGGCCAGCTTCGATGCCGGTTTTTTGTTTGAAGAGGTCGGTAATGAAGAGGCGTGCTAGACGTGGAACGATGGCGTTCACGATGGCGGAAACAGCGGCGGTCATAGCGATACCACCGACAGTTTGCATAACGGCGCCAACAACAACTTTTGCAAGTGCGCCACCTGGGACGGCGAGAGATGCGAGTGAGACGATAGCGGACGCTGCCATGACGCCGTCGCAGACGGTATTAGTGACGCCAGTAGAGACGGCGATTCGGTTGGCGGACTTAGTGATATCGTCGATTGAATAAGAGCGAGTTTCGTTTGGTGAGATTTTGGTGTTGCCAAGAATTAGTTTTGCGCCGGCGGCCTCAAGTGGCGAACCGGTTACTGTTTCGGTGTGGGTAGTACCATCATCATCTGTAACGTCGACTTGAGAAGTGGTAACGGTGGTGAGGAAGTTGAGAGTTTGGTTAACGCCGGATTCTGCGCCTTCCCCTGCTTTGGCTTTGTCGATTGACTCGATGAGACTATGGAAATAGGCGATAGCTTGATAAATCTGCATGGCGGAAGCAGTGATGGCGACAAGGTTAGCAATGCGAAGGCCGGTACAGACCGGGACGCCGACGGTTGATACTTTGCCGGCAATACTATTGACCATGGAGCGAGCTTTGGATTGGGCGTCGCCGTCGATTTTGGTCGTATCGACGTCGTCGCCATTGTGGAAGAGTTCGTCTTCGTCGGTTTCGTCGTTGTGCTCTTTGCGGACGGTGTTGATTTTACTATCTACGCCCGTGACGCGATCAGAGACAACTTCATGGAAACGCTCGGTATCTTGCTCGACGTCGTTGGTTTGTTTGAAATTGTCAAAAATGTTGCGAGTGTTGCCGGTTTTGCGATAAAAACGGTCGGCGGCAGCATCGAAAAAGTTACCTACGCGGCCGCGTTTGGCTTTCGTGTAGGCGTCGCGAAAATTAGGGTCGGCGGCGAATTTGGTCTGGAAATCGTTGGCAGTAATAATATCGTCGCCATATTTGAGAACGGTTGAGCCGGTAGAGACGAGCTGAGAATGGAAGGTTCCGTCGGCATCAACGCGGCCAATTTCGATGCCGTTTTTGGCAAGACGTCGCTGCATGTATGGCGAAAAAGTTGTGTAACGCTTTGTGAAATTACTGATGCGAATTTGGTCGCCACCATCCATGAGAAATTTGAACATGCGAACGTTGCGCAAGTGGTAGGAGGAGAATTGAACGTCGGTCGCTTTTGTGTAGAGAGCGGAAAGATTCGGGCCAAGAAGCGATGAGGCGCCATAGAAAAGGCCGCCGCCGCCGATGATGAGGCCGGTAATTGCGGTGACTGGAGCGAAGCGCTTGAAACCGCCGCCGCCTGCTCTGCCCTTGAGATTGCTGCGCTTGCCTTGATTTTGGCGACCGCTGACTGAGTTTTTGAAACCGTCGCGCGGATTTTCGGACTGCAGGCTACGACTGCGTTGGTTGCGTGGTTGGTCTTGTTCTGATTTGCGCAGTGAATCGGCGAGACGGTCGGAAAGCGAGATGTTGTTATTGGATTGGTTTTTTAGGGAATCTTGTTCGGCCTCAGAAAGCTGTCGCGCGATATAAGAGGGGCGAATGTCGGCTTCTTCGACGCCATTATAGGGGTCGTTTTTGCTGCGATATTGCGGTGTGGAGACCATATGTTATCTATATTTTACAATATTTTTGCGATTAAGTCGAGGTGGCGCGACTTAATGATGTTATGGTTTATTGCGTTCGTTCGGGTTGGTCGTAATGAGTTCTTCTTCGCGTGGACTGGCTACGATTTGGATATGGACGTGGTTTTGACCGGCAAAGAAGAGGCCTTGACCAACTGGGAAGTTTGAGAGGCGCTTGCGCTCTTCGTCGGTGAGTTTGAAGACATCGGAAAGTACGTCGACAGCAGAAGCGGACTGTTTGAGAAGAAGCTGCATAGATGAGTTTGCGACGATGGCGCGACCCATTTTGCTGCTCATGAAGTCTTCAACGTCCTGCGTGATCGTGGTGAGACCGAGGAAGTATTTACGGGCGCGTTTAGCGAGACTGTGTAAAAAGCTGGCAGAATCTTCGTATTTCATGAGCTGCCAAGCCTCATCGACGAGGAGGAGACGCTTGCGCTGGTCAGCGCGGACGATGTTCCAAATGTGCGATAGAACGACGTACATGGCGACCGGACGGAGTTCTTCTTCGAGATCGCGAATGTTGAAGACGACCATCTGGTTGTTGACATCGATGTTGGATTGCTGTGAGAAAATACCCGCAAAAGTACCGGTAGTGTATTTGCGTAGGCGCTGTGCGAGGGATGGGCCAGTGTTACCCATATGCAAGAGCGTGTCGAAGAGATTCATGATGGTTGGCGGTGGTGCGTTGTGAGTGAGAGGATCGCTAGTAATACCGGCGCGAGCATATGTATCGATGATAGCCTGATCAAGGTCGGCTTCTTCGACTGGATTAAGGCCTTGAGTGCCGCCGAGCATGATGCGGAAGAGGCCGTGAAGAGTGGCGATGTTAGTGCGAAGCGAATCGTTGGCATCTTCGGCGTCGACGATTTTTGGTAAATCGAATGGGTTAATGCGAACGTCGGAGTTGAGACTGAGGCGGATGTAGGCGCCACCAACGGCGTCGCAGAGTTTTTGATACTCGTTTTCCGGGTCGATAATAATAATTTCGGCGCCGGTCATCATGGAGCGGAGAGCTTCGAGCTTGACTGTAAAGGATTTACCTGCGCCGGATTTAGCGAAGACAACCATGTTGGCGTTTTCAAGTGAGAAGCGGTCGAAAATGACGAGACCGTTGTTGTGCATGTTGATACCGTAAAGAATACCTTTTTCCTGAGTGAGGTCGGCTGAGGTGAATGGGAAGCTGGTGGAAATGGCGCCAGTGTTCATGTTGCGGCGGATGAGAAGTTGGTCGGTGCACTGTGGCATGGTGCTGTTCATGCCCTGCTCTTGTTGAGAAGTGGCGACTTTTGTGAAAACCATTTGCTGACCGAAAATATTTTCGATTTTGTGCTGAACGAATTGAAGCTCGTCGAGGGAGTCAGCATAAACAGTGATGTAGAGACCGAAGCGGAAGAATTTTTCGCGGCCGAGCTGGAGGTCGTCGCGAAGTTCCTCGGCATCGTGGAGGGCGGCTTCGAGCTCTGGATCACGAATCTTACCATGCTCTGCATTAATGTTGAGGCTAGCTTCGAGCTGGGTTACCTTTTTGGTAAGGTTTCGCATGATGACGCTAGAATCGGTCGGGTAGATATACATGGAAATATCGAGAACTTCGTCGATATTGATGACACTACTGAGCCAACCAGTGTAAAGCGTGCGTGGATAAGCGTAGACATAGATAGTGCGGCCATACTTGGTGCCGAGACGGAAATAATCATTCTTAATCTCGATGCTAGATGGCGAAATAAGATCGCGAAGAGTGGTAATACCAGCCTCAAAGGCTTGCTGGACTTCGAGCTCTTCTTGGAGCTGAGCTTGTTGAGCAATATCGGCGGCGCTAGTTTTCTTTCCCATAATTATAGTTCCTCTCCTAGTTTACTCTTGCGTACGTACATGTGGGCGAGCTTGTTGAAGTCGCCAAGTGGCTGATGGATGGCAGTATCTGGGTTGTTGAAGTTGTAGTAGAGTGTGCTGAGTTCGCGTGTATTGAGGCGGACGCCATGAACACTCATGTAATAGAGGCCGGAAACAACGGATTCGCAGTAGTTATTGAGCTCGGTGACGGCTTTGTCGTAGGTTTCGCGGTTGATGCGCGTGACGGATGGTGCGGAAGATTTAGTGATAGCGCCAACGATGTTTTTGGTTTCTTCAGCCTGTTTGGCGAGCTCTTTGGAGCTGTAATATGGAATTACGATAAAGAAGGCCTTGTCCATAATGTTGGCTTCTTGAGAAATGACATCGATGAAGTTGATGTAGTCGTCCATGAGGCGGCCAAGGAGCATATTGTCCTCGTTACGGCGCATTTCGGCGAGACTGCTGAGATATGGGCCGATGTCGACGCGTTGGGAGCGGACGAGGATTTGGACTGGGAAATTGAGGGAGTTGAGGAAGCTTTGATAGGAATATTCGACGCCCTCGCGCTCGTTGTTTGACATGAGATCGAAGTTGATGGATTTACAAGCGATGACGGCGCGAAAAGAGCCGTCTTTCATAATAACCATGGAGTCGCGGAGCTCAGAGATAAGGAGCGTACCCTGAGTGGTGCGAATGTTGTCTTTTTTGGCTTGAGCTGGTTGTTCCGGCTGGGCTGGAGCGGGCTGGGCGATTGGCGCGGAGGCGGTAGCGTAGGCTTGATTAACTGTGGTTTGGTTATTGTAGCCTTGAGCGGCCATAGCATTGTAGTCCGCGGCGGAATATTGCTGCTGTGGTGCGTAGTTGGCTTGGTTCATATCGGCGGCCTGCTGGTTTGGGTCGGCGAACTGGTTTTGAATTGGTTCTTGATTTTGCTCCATATGACTCCTTAATGTAATGAAATGTAAACTTCGCCGTTAGATTGACTTTGATTTTCTTTGATGCGATTTGCCTGTTTGGCGATAGTCTCGATTGAGAAATCGGTATTATTGGCAAGGTCGATGAAGTTTTCGTTTGGTTCCGGCTCTGGTTCTGGCTCTGGCTGTGGAGCTGGTGTTGGTTTTGGTGTTGGGGTGGCTTTTTGCTCGGGTTTAGCTTCGGCTTTGATTGGTTCCGCTGCTTTGGCCTGCTCTTCGGCCTTGATGATGGTTGGTGCGGCTTGGGTTTCGGTAGGTTTTGGCGTTTCTGCTGGAGCTTGATTAGTGAGTGGATTCTTTGGTGTGTTGTCTTCAACGGTGACTGGTTTGACTGGGATGTCGGCGGAAATGACGACGGCGGATTGTTCGATTGGATCCGGCTTGACTTCTTCGACGACGGTTTCTTCGGTTGGTTCGACATACTCATCGACAACACCGGCGGCTTCAAGCGAAGTATCGGCGGTGCTGGTGAAGTTTTCTGGTGCTTCATAATAAGATGGCGCGGTATAGTTTGGTGTTGGGGTTGGAGTGCTGTTGGCTTTCTCTAGCGCGTTGCGCATTTGGTCGGCAATTTGCTGATGATGTGCATTGGTGCTGGATTGAATAGCGAGGTCGAGTTGTGGGTTTTGTGGGGTGTCAAAAATATCCTGCGTGTCTTGCGCTTCGGCGTAAATGTCTTCGTGGAGAGCGGCATTTGGTGTGGAGCCGCCTTTGATTGAGTAACCTTCAGTATCGATAAGATCGGCAAGGAAGGAGAGGCGATGCGAGGCTTCTTCTTGGGAGAGGCCGTTAGTACGATCAACTTCGACTTGCTTTGGCGCAGTGATTTCGATAGTGCTTTCTGGCTGGCCGGCAGTCCAAATGCGTGTGTGTGGCTTGAGATGATAATCGATGACGGCGCGGATATAAGTTTCCATTGGCTGATCCTTTTTAATAGGAAGAGCGAGGATAACTAAAAATAGAATGAGCGGAACTGGCAAAATACAGAGCGGAATTGCGATGCGAAAAAGAATGACTGCTAGGCCAACTAAAGCCGCAGCAATGACGAGATAGATGAATTGTCGAAAAGTAAACGGCCCGAGAAGTTTATCATCGGCTTCGACGTCTTGAGGTACCTTATACTCCGCCATATATGTTTATTTTACCATAATCGTTAATATTTAGCTTGCTCTGAATTCGTTTCTGGATATTATAAAACCCGCTGAGCGGGCGGGTTTTATGGTCTGGTCGGTCGTACGTAAGCCGTCGGCGCGACGATGCCTTTGCGTCCGCCTGCACCTGGCTCGTCTGGCTGAATACCTAGGAGGTCGACGATGCCGGTATTCATTTCGGCGCGGCGAGCAGCCTGGTTTGGCGTACAGAGGCTATCAAGCTGACCATGCTTGTTGAGCATTGCGATAAGCTCGCGGCTAACAACTGTCTTGCCGTTAGCAGAGAGGGCCTTATCGGCGTCAATATCAGTACCTTCGCGGCGTGCCTTAGCTTCATTGAAGGCGATGAGGAAGGCGTTGATACGTTCGATGGCGCCGGACTTTTGCTTGGCGATTTGAGAACCGGACATTTCGCTAAAGAGCTCAATAATCTGGTCGTGAATGATCTGCTGGTGTTCGGCAGTAGAGGTGTAAGCAGACCTGAGGTCGCCCTGTGATGCGAAGAGCGCATCGGCATTAAATTCTGGGGCATCAGCATCGGTGAGCTGCTTTTGCATAGTCTTTGTATCGGCGCGGAAACAACCGGTGGCGTTATCGAGCATAGCCTCGAGAACTTCACCATCGAGACCCTGACACAAGGCAGAACGAAGATCCTTGATACGCATTGGAAGCGGTGATACTTCTTGACCTTGCTTTGTAGTGGCATGGACAAGCGGTGCGGAGTTCTTCTTACCGTAGCTATAGACTGCGGACGATTTCCAGAAGGTGCGGTCTGCGCCAAGGAGCGCGCCGGCGTCTTTCTCTGCTTCGAAGAGCTCGACAATACCGACTTTCTTGAAATCTTCGAGAGTCTTGTCGATGGAGGCTGGGTCGCTTGTATCCATACAGTCGGCGTCCGGACCGGAAAGGATGGTATGGCCGTCGGCATCAGTGCTAATGCGCGAGTTCATAAATTCTTCAAAGCTAATGAAGTTCTTGATGTGATGGCCATTGGCAGCAATTGCGCGGCGCATCATGATGCTTTTAGCATAGAGACCGAGGTACGGATCATCTTTCTTCATAGTGATGAGAGTATCGGAGAGGCGCTTTTGCATTTCGAGGTTCTCTTCCCCGTCAAAGGATGGAGAAACTTCGAGAAGTTTGTCTTTGATCAAGTCATAATCGCCACGTTTGGCAATGGTGCGCAAGGCAGCCTCCATCATGTTGGCATCCTTGTTTTGGGCGGCCAAAACAAGCTGTTCGGATGGGCCGGAACCAGCTGGCAAGGCGTCGAAGAGTACTTCGTATTCGGCGGTTGCGGCCTTATCTAGAGCCTTGCGAGCAGAAATCGCGGAGCTGAGAGCGGAGTTGAGACCGCGCTGAGCTTCTTGAGAGTTGGCGTCGTTGTAATGGAAGGTATCGAGGAACTGCTGATGGATGCGGGAAGTATCGTCGCTGAGTTGCTCTTGAATGCGAGTTGCCTTTTCTTGAGTGTTGGCGGCGGCTACGGCGCGAGAACGAGCCTTGGCCATGTGGTCCTGAACGACGAGATCGCCGAACATTGCAGAAGTGTCGCGGATTTGAGATTGTGCACGTGCGTTATGAACACGATCTTCGCTAAGGCCTTCGTCGAGGTCCGTCTGGTTTTGCAAGCGAACGATACTGTTGCGCATTTTGCGAGCTTCCATGAGGTAACTATCGGCAAGATATTGCTCGTTGGCGCGGCCTGGACGGTAGCTTTGTTCGATTGCGTTAGCAACGGCAGAGTCCTTATTGTTTGCGGCATACTGCATAGTGCGGTAGCGGCGAGTTTCGGCGCGACGGTTCATATATTGTGCGAGACGAGTATGCGGTGCGATTGGGTTTGGATTGAAGAGCTGGCGCTGGCGCTCGAGTTCGCGGCGTTCGCCGGCGTAGCGGCGGAGTGCGCGGTCGGCTGGGCTGGCGGCGCGGTGGACCAAGCCATCGATGCGGCCGAGCATTGTGCCAGACATGCGGAGCATTGGGAATGTCATGATGAGAGGCAGGACGCGGACGGCGATACCAAGGATAACGGTTAGCCAGTCGTCGGCGGAAGCGATAATTGCGGTGCCGGCGAGCTGTGAGGCGCCGTAAAGAAGCGAGAATGATGGGTAGAAAATAAGCATGGTAAAGAAGAGGTTGTACCATTTTTGCCACCATTTATTAGTATTTGGCAAAGTGTAAGCAACGAAAGCGAGTGGCGACACCATGACGAGGAGATAAACGAGAGCTTGGCGAGCAGCCATAGTGATAATTGCAGAAATAACAGCGAGGACGCCGCCGAGAATAACCGGTAATAGCATGACCATGAGGCCCATGACACCACCGTTAACGGCAAGCGCGACGCCGACGCCAGCAGCACCGACAACGCCAATACCAAGGATGGCCATAGTGAGGTCGGCGATAGAAACTGATTGAATGAGGGTGTTTGCGCCACCGTTTGCGAGGGCGTGTGCAAGGAGATCTTCGAAGAGATTATAGATACCGGTGCCAAGAATCGTGCTGAGGTCAAGTGCGATTTGGCAGATTTGGAAGCTGAGGTTGGCGCAGAGTGCGGAAACGATGAGGCGCGGTGCAGTGCGCTTGATGCCATAGTTGCTAATGCCGAAGCCGGAGACTTGCGAAATGATAACAATTAAGAGGACAATAGAAAAGAGAATGTTCGTAAGGTCGCGGAAGGTTTTCCAGACGACGTAGAATGGAGAGCTGTCGTCGGCTGAAATTGGCTTGATAGTGATGAGCTTTTGGAGAGCGCCGAAAGCGCCATCGATGATGCCAGAAAGGAAGCCTGCGCCTGGACAGACGAGCCATGCAACTGCGCCCGCTTCGCTATAGCAGGTTTCGCGATCAGCTTCGGAGAAATCGGTGAGTGAGCTACCTTCGCCCTCGCCTGCATTTGTGCCATCGGCGGTTGTAGTGGTAGTAGTCGTGCTGTTGCCGTCTGGATTAGGCGTGGTAGGCGTAGTAGGGGTGGTCGGCGTGACGGTAGTATTGTCGTTCGGACCAGTAGTGACCGGCTCCGCAAAAACAGGTGCACAAATTGTCGCTGCGCTTAGTAACGCTGTAAAAGCAATTAATATTGACCTCTTTAGGCGGTTTGCCATAATTCTTAAATTATATCACGTAAGGGTGTAATCGTCAAGCCCACCGTGCCTGTTTGACCTATTTATAATAATTATGTTACAATTATACCAAAATAAAACAATTGGTCAAAATATAGAATTCTATGAAAAAGACGTCTAAGAAACGAAATATTGCCGTACGTATTTTTGTATCGTTGGCAATGATTTGCTCTACTTTCTTGAGTATTGGGCTGCCACAAAACGCGCACGCAGATTGCGATCTAATGATATTGAATTATAACTGCAATAACGTTAGTGATATTGGTAAAGACGTAGTTGGTGTTTTGCGTGGTCTCGTAATGTCCGCTGCGACGGTCGGCATTATTATATGTGGTGTGATGTGGGCGACGGCTGGCGATAACGAAGGTCGAGTCGCTACGGCAAAGAAGCGTTTGTTTGAGATTGCAATCGGTGTTGCGGTATTTGTCCTGTTTGACGTTGTGAGCCGAGTATTCTTCGGGGGTAAATTGAGCCAGTAAGGGGTAAATGATGGTAAATATGATTGTTAACATTTCGAAAATACTCGCCTGGGTGCCAATGAAATACCCTACGCTAAGCCGTGGTACGTTCGGGTCTATTCTTAAGGAGATTGTTGAGTCGGTGGTTGGACCGCTGATTATTAATGTTTGTGAAATTGCGGCATTTGGTGCGTTGGTTGGCATTGTTTATGCGGGCTTTTTGTACTCATCTGCGATGGGTGATGCCGGTAAAGCGGCGCGTGGTAAGAAGGCATTGAAAAACTCGATTATTGGCGCGATTATAACGAAGGCTGCGGCGACAATTGGTAGCTATATGGCATTAATTGCAAATAAGGGCCATGATAGTGCCGAGGGTGCCGCGCGCGAGATTTCGATCCAACTTGCGATTTGGGCGGGCGCTTTTGCGGTAGCATCGATTGTTTACGGTGCCTTTATGTTTGCTTCTTCTGCTGGTGATGCTGGTAAAGCGGCGCGTGGTAAGAATACGATTATTTTGGCATGTACTGGTTTGATTATTATTGCGGCGGCCGAGGCGATTTTACTTTACTTCCTAGAAAAGTTTGGGGTGAGTTGATATGACGAAGAAAGCAAAAGTATTATTGTGTAGCTTAATCGCAGTTTTGGCGATTGGTGTGACGGCATTCATGACGGTTAGCTCTGCTCATGCGGAGTGCTATGTGCCAACTGGTTGTGCGAGCGAGAGCGGCGATGACGCCGGTATTCAGCGTATGACGAGCGGCATTTATGCAATTGTTGTGGACTGCGCTTCGGCGGTTGGTGCTGTAGCGGCCGCGATGGTGATGTGGGCGTCGATTCAGTATTCGATTTCTCTTGGTAACCCTGGTAAAGCGCAGAAGGCAAAATCGACAATTATTTATGCAGCAATCGGCGTGTTGCTCGGTTTTGGTGCAAATATTATTGTCGGTATCGCGGTTGGCATCGGTAGTCAGCTGACTTCTGGTGCGAGTATTGCGGCGATAATTAACACGATTGGCGGATATATCCGTAATATTACCCTTGCGGCCGGCGTGATGGCGGTGATGGTTGGTGGCTTTATGATGGTGTCATCGGCTGGTAACCCTGGCAAGGTTCAGAATGGCAAGAAAGCGATTATTGCTGGTATTATTGGTGTTTTGATTGCAGCATTCGCACACGTCTTGACGATTATTCTCGTGATTGTATTCAATGGTGGTGGGGTTTCCGGTAATACATATACGGTGCTTCACTACGAAGAAAACGGTGAGACTCGTACAGTTAGTCAGCCGAATGTGACGGAATCGATTGATTCGCATAGTGTTGGCGTTGAGGCTTGTCTTAATGCGGAGCCTGGAAAATCCGAGGCGGAATGCGTTGAGACGGTGAAGACTGAGGCGCGTGCGGTTCAGCAGTGCTTAGGTCAGGATCCTAGCAATACTTTTGAGCAGTGTCGCAGTGATGCCGGCGCAAATTATGTTACTTATCCAGAGGTATTCGAATATGGAAATCAGGAAAAAATTCTTTGCCATGGTGTGACGAAGAAGTATGTCTTAGATAAGGCTAATGGCGTGCGCGAAGAGAACTTTAGAGTTCGCTATGTTACCGAGGATGGCACGAGTAGCACCAAGACGATGTCGCCTGAAGAAATAGATATCAATATGAGCACGAAGTGCGAGGATTCGATTGATGCTAATGGCCAGTTTATTGGTGGCCAGGTTTCTTACTCCCCTACCCTCGGCACGAGCATTAATGGTAGGCCGCAATATAAATACAGCAATACGATTTGTACGCCTGGTGAAAATAAAGTTGTCTGCGAGATTCATTATGTTGTAGATTCTTGCCCGGAGAGCAGTAGCTTTGTCTATGTGCAAGATGATTTTGGCGGCAGTGAGGATAAAGTTTATAGGAATGGTAAGGGCTTGCTTTGCCAAGACAATCCAGCTGACTCTGGTCGATATAGCGACGAACAGTTGCGTGGCTGGGGATATGAATTTGTTAATACAACCACGACTCGATATGGAAACGAGGGTTACGAAACGATAATCCATCATTATAGGCCTTTGTCTAGTGGAGGCGGCAACTAATCCAAGTATGACTATCGACTCGGATAGCGGAAATTAATAAGGAAATTAAAAGTGGTTAAACAAATGGAAAGGAACAATATGAAGAAAAAACTACTATCAATTTCAGCAGCGATTCTTATGGCAATCGCTTCTTGCGGTGCGGTTAGTGTGCCGTGTTTTGCGGGCGGCTTAGGTAGCCCAAAGGATAATGCAAAGTCCGCCTTGGATGGTATGGGCGCTTCGGAAGCGGTTTGCGATGAAGGCGACGAGGACTGTGAGAGCCATCTTGGCGATGAGCTTACAAGCGACATTCGTAAGGTTTTGACCTTCATCTTCTCGCTCATGGGTATTGTTGCAGTTATCGTGATTATTCTTGGTGGCTTCCACTTCCTCACGTCGACTGGTGATCCTGGCAAGATTAAGAAAGGTAAGGACACGATTATCTGGGGTATCGTTGGCCTTTTGGTTGTCTTGTTCTCGTTCGCTATCGTGAACTTTATTCTTACGAAGATTGGAAACTAGTTAGATGTTTGGTTTGATATCAACTTTGTTTGCAGGCATCAGGGGCGCGGTTTGTTCTGGCGCTGGTGGCTGCGAGGGCGACATCTCGACGATTGGCGCCTTCTTCCAGAATATGATTAATGGTGTTGGCGGCTTGGTGATGATGGTCATCGGTTCGTTGGCAGTATTGATTGTTGTTTATGGTGGTATCTTGATGATGACTTCGACTGGTAATCCGGCCGGCGTTAAGAAAGGTAAGGATTGTATTGTTTGGGGCGTGATTGGTCTCGTGGTTGCGCTCTATGCTCGTGTGATTATTGACTGGGTCTGGGGCGGCGCTAATGGCGGCTTTGATGCGGTCGGTAGCGAGATTAATGCTACGATTAGCCTGATCTTGCACTTGATCTTTGGCATTCTTGGTTTGATTGCGGTCGGTGTGATGATCTATGGCGGTATTACAATGATGACCTCGACCGGTAACCCAATGGGCGTCAAGAAAGGTAAGGATAGCCTAATTTGGGGCATCGTAGGCTTGCTTGTCTGCTTGTTCTCGTTCACGATTGTCGAGTTTATTCTCGCAAAAGTCTAAATAAAAACTTTCCATTTGTTTACTTTGGCGCCCTTCTCTTTGCGAAGGGCGCTTTTGTTGGCATGGTGGAGCGTGTGAATGTCTTAGTTTATGTGTTTAAGTTGTGTGTAGTGCGGCATGCAAAAAATCCGCCCCTTGCGGAGCGGATTTGGTGTTTGAAGAGATGAGCGCAATTAGTTGATCGGAATGCGCTTTGCTTCGACGACGCGTTCCTTTTCGAAGGAAATGGTGAGGACGCCATCTTTGAGGACAGCTTCGACGCCATCTTCTTTGACCTGGACAGGGAGCGCGATGGTGCGGCTGAATTCACCCCAGTAGCATTCCTGAATGTGCCATTGGGTAGCTTTGTCGTCTTCGCCGCCGCTAAGGACGCCGGAAATAGTGAGGGTGTTGTCCGTAATAGAGACATCGAGGTCTTTGCGTTCGATGCCAGCAGTGCGGGCCTTGACGATGAGCTTGGTTGCGGTCTCATAGACATCAACGGCAAGCTGGCCTGGAAGATCATCAACATCATCTTCCCAGTTATCGCCAGGTTCTTCCTCAACGTAAGTTTCTTCAATTGATACAGCTGGAGTGTTGTCTTGGGTATCCACCGTTTCCTCTTCAGCAACTAAACCAGGATTGCCCTCTTCTGACAAGAAGGCGGCAGTGAGCTCATCGTCTAAGCTCATTTCGTCTTGTTTGCGAGCCATAATATAATTTCCTCCACTATTACACTCTTTAAGCTTTATTATAGAGAGCTTGTTTTATAAAATCAAGCAGTAAGGAGGTGTTGTTGTGAAAAATACAATGATTTTAAAAATTAGCGAAATGATTTGCCCGAATATCTGTATTTCTTGCGGTGAAGTTGGTGGGATTTTATGTGATCGTTGTAAAAATGACATCATTTCGGCAGACTGAAAGCGGTGCTTGAATTGTGGGCGCGAGTTGGTTGATAGATGTTGTGGGGTTTGTAATTTGCCCTTCTCTGCGCAGTTTTGCGTAGGTTGGCGGCGCGGCGTTTTGAAAGAATTGATCAGCCAGTATAAATTTAATTCGCGGCGGGCGGCGTATTTTGACTTGGCGGAGATGATGTTTGCGAGGACGGGGCGGCTAGATGATGTGGTGATTGTGGCTTTGCCGACGATTGGACGGCATATTCGTGAGCGTGGCTTTGATCATATGGAAAAGTTGGGGCGGCGTTTGGCTAGGCTGAGCGGTGGTTGTTATGTGGAGCTACTTGGTCGCGAAAAGAATACGACGCAAGTAGGTGCGAGTATGGAGCGGCGAAAGGCACAGGCAAAGGAGGCGTTTTGTTTGCGTAGAAAAATAGAGCCCGGAAGCCGAATCTTACTACTTGATGATGTCTGGACGACTGGTAGTAGTATGATTGCGGCTAGCGAGCTCTTAAAGAAGAATGGTTATCAGAATATTATGGTTGCCCTATTGGCGCGTAGTGGATAACTATTCGCTGACAGTGCCGATAGCGCCGATAACGAAGTTGACAATCGCGTAAGCAAAGACGGCGATGATGAGGCCGATGATTGCGTAAAGAATCGTGTTCTTAGCGGCGTCGACTTTCTTGCTGTCGCCACCGGAGAGAATATATTTAAGACCACCAAAGACCAACATGAAGACGGCGATAAGACCGACGGCGTAAAGAATCGTGTTGGTGATGCGAGTGAAGGCGCCATTAACGCCAACGAGGACGGATGGCATGCCGTTTGCGCGGGCGGCTTCGGCGCCGGCAGCGGCTGGATTTTCGGAGTTAGCGGCGAAAGCGTTATTCGCCAAAAGGCTGAGGTTAGCGCTCAAGAGCGTAGCGACAGCGGCAACTTTTGTAGTGACTTTATTCATATGTTTTCCCATTCTTTAGAAATATAGTTCTATTATATCACAGTTTTGGACAAAAAGCAATAGTGATATAGGGGTTGGCGCAGTTTGGAAATATGTGATAAAATAGGGGTTATTGGAGGGTTACCCAAGTGGCTGAAGGGGACGGTTTGCTAAATCGTTAGACTGGCGAAAGCTGGTGCGAGAGTTCGAATCTCTCACCCTCCGCCAAAAGATACTCAAGAAATTGGGTATTTTTTGTTGGTTTATTTTATGAAGACGCTCATGTATAATAGTAGTATGGCTAAGGATAATGACGTCCTTGTTGAGTGGGACGCTAAGGAATATATCGAATATAAGAGAGGCGCCGGATGGTATGTCATTATGGGCATTGTCGTCTTGGGTCTGGCTGCATTTGCGATTTTCATGAAGCAATGGAGCTTTTTAGTAGTGATTGTGGTTGCAACGATTGCGTTGTTGGTTTATACGAGCCGCGCGCCGCGCGTGTTGCACTATGAATTGACGCCTGAAGGTGTTCGCGAGGGGCGTGTGTTGCTCCGCTTCGACGATTACCGTTCATTTGGCGTTTTGAATGAAAATAATCATTATTCGATTGTCCTTATCCCAAAGAAGCGCTTTTCGCCACGTGTGATGGTTTACTTCCCTGAAGAATCTGGCGAAGCAATTGTAGATGTATTTGGCGAACGCTTGGCGATGGAGCCAGTGAAGCTAGATATGGTTGATCAGCTGGTGCGGTTTTTGCGAATTTAGCATGAGCGTGATATAGTTATAATAAGTATTGATATAAAAAGGTGGGCTAAATGGAACAAAATGATATTGCGCAGGACGAACTGCAGCAAGCAATAAATAATATTACGAATGCAAACGCCGAGTCGAATAATGCGGCGTTGGATGCGATTGCTGAGATTGAAGGTAATGTGGCCGGTAGCGTTGATTTGCCGATGCCAGATTTCCCTGCTCCAGCTGCGCCAGAGGTAGAAATGCCAAAGACGGATGAAGCTCCGGCTGCTCCTGCAGCGCCTGAAGCTACGACCGCTCAGCCAGAGAAGGCAAGCTATGGTGATCCTGATTTGGGCAAGGTTCGTTCGAAGGCTTTGAAGGATATTCGCCCAATTCTCGAAAAGGTCGACATGTCCGCCGAGAAGCGCTTTATTATCTATAAGGATATTATTGATACCTTGGATGACAAGGCGAGTTTTGAGCCTGCTTATGAGGCCGCTGGTCAGATTACGAACGAGAAAGAGCGTGCCGAGGCTTTGCTTTACATCATCGAAAAGATCGATGAGATGGGTTTGAAAAAGGACTAAAACTTTAGTTGTTGGCCCCTGCTCTGTTTCGGAGCGGGGGTCTTTTTTGTTTATGGTTGATGTTGGCCGCTGGCTTATAGAGGTAGAAATTAAAAGAACCGGTGTGTGAGCCCGGTTCTTTTGTGTTAGTTGGCGCGAAGATGTTTGCGCGCGCTGGTGTGTATTTTACGGATTAATACATGCCACCCATGCCGGCGCCGGCTGCGGCGTCGTTGGCTTTCTCTGGTAATTCGACGATGAGGGCGCCCATGGTAATGGTGGTGGCGGCAATACTGACGGCGTTCTGGACAGCTTCGCGGGTGACGCGGGCTGGATCAATGACGCCGGCTTTCTTCATATCAATGAGGCCTTTTTCTGGGGCCATGACGTTAATGCCTTGGCCATCCTTAGAGGCTTCGACCTGTGCGAGGAGAGCCTGAGAGTTGAGTCCGGCATTTTCCATGATTTGGATAAATGGGGCCTTGAGGGCATTCTTGAGGATGGTCTGGCCGGCATTATCGTCCTTGATGTTCTTGCTGAGGTTGACGAGGGTGACGCCGCCGCCTGGGACGATGCCTTCGTCGAGAGCGGCCTTGGTGGCAGCAACGGCGTCGTCGACGCGGTATTTCTTCTCGTCAATTTCGGTCTCAGTGGCACCGCCGACTTTGATGATGGCGACGCGGCCTTCGAGGGCGGCTGCACGCTTGTTGAATTCGCCGGTTTCGTAATCTGAGGTGCTGGCTTCGGCTTGGGCCTTGATCTGGGCGATGCGAGCCTTGACGGCCTTGCTGTCGCCGTTGCCCTTGATGATAGTGGTTTCATCCTTGGTAGCGATAATCTTGTGTGCGGAACCGAGGACTTCGAGGCCGACATCTTCGAGGCTCATGCCCTTGTCGCTAGATACGACAGTAGCGCCGGTGAGGATGGCGATATCTTCCATGATTTCCTTGCGGCGATCGCCAAAGGCTGGGGCCTTGAGGACGAGCGTATTGAAGACGCCCTTGAGCTTGTTGAGGACGAGGACGCTGAGTGCTTCGCCTTCGACTTCTTCGGCGATGATGACGAGGTCTTTGCGACCGGTCTGTGCCATCTTTTCGAGGAATGGAACGATGTCCTGAACGGCGGAAATCTTCTTGTCAGTGATGAGGATTTCTGGCTTATCGAAGACGGCTTCTTGGCGGTTGGCGTCGGTGACGAAGAATGCGGAAGCAAAACCTTTGTCATAGCTGAAGCCTTCGGTGATTTCGGATTGCATTTCGAGGCCTTGGCCCTGCTCGACGGTTACAACGCCATCTTTGCCAATCTTGGCGATGACATCGGCGATAAGTTTGCCGATTTCGGCGTCGCCGGCAGAAATGGTGGCAACTTCGGCAATTTTCTTGTCGTCGCCGTCGATTTTTTCGGCGAGCTGGTCGATGCCTTTAACGATTTCGGCACCAGCAGCTTCGATGCCCTTGCGGAGATCCATTGGGTTGTGGCCGGCAGCAATAAGTTTGTTGGCTTCGGCGATAATGTTGTAAGTCAAAACCGTAACAGTGGTGGTGCCATCGCCGGCAGCCTTGTTGAGCTTCTGGGCGGCAGTTTTGATGAGTTTTGCGCCCATCTGGTAGCCGAGAGTTTCGTCGTCTTCTTTGCCGAGGTCGACTGCTTCAGCGACGGTAACGCCGTCGTGGGTGATGGTTGGGGCGCCGTAGCTCTTTTCGATTACGACGTTGCGGCCCTTTGGACCGAAGGTAACCTTGACTGCATCATAAAGCGCCTTGGCGCCGCCGAGAACTTTCTCGCGAGCTTCGGCATCATAAAAAATCTTCTTTGCCATTCTTTTCTCCTATAGGGTTGCTAGTAAATCTTCTTCTTTGATAATCAGGTATTCGACGCCGTCGAGCTTGACGTCGGTGGCGGAATATTCTTGATAGAGGACGCGATCCCCTGCTTTGACGTTCTTTACATCTGGGCCAACTGCTTCGACGATGGCGGTAGTGGACTTTTCCTTGGCTTCGCCGAGAAGGATGCCGGATGCGGTCGCGGTCGTAGCGGCTTCTTTCTTCGCGACTATGCGGTCGGCGAGAGGTTTGATAGACATATGCAATTTTCCTCCTGAAAAATTAGTTCTGTCATCAGTGTAGCGCGGTAAATTAGCACTGTCAAGTGGCGAGTGCTAATTGTGTTAGAAGGTCTCGATTTTGACGTGGAGTGTGTCTTCGAGGAGCTTACGACAAGAGGTGGAATTGGAGGCGTCGATCATTTTTGTGGCGCCGAGATTTTTGGCGGCATTGTGCATGTCGAGGCTAGTAAGTGTAGCGATGATGCTGAGGAAATGCTTGGCGCGACTGGCTCCAACATAGAACGCTTTGCGGTAGGAATCGTTGAGGAAGCTGTTTGAATCGACGTCAATGAGGATGACGGCGTCCGACTCGCAACCTTTGTATTTGCGGACGGTCGAGAAAAGAATTTTGCCTTGTTCTCGGGTTTGCGAAATGTTGTAGCCGTTGATAGATTTGGCGTCCGCGAGGATACTTGTTTCGATGGTTCGAGTAGTAAGGATGGCGATTTGATTGCGCGTGAGGCCTAGGTCGGTGATGAAGTGGCGGATTTGAGCTGTGATGGCGTCGAGGATTTGATCTTTTTTGCAGGTGATTAGAGTTGGAAGTTCGCCATGAACTTGTTTTGTAAAGGATTTGGTGGTTGCGGAGATGGCGGCATAGGCAGTGTTGGAAATTTCAATGGTATTACGGCAGTTTTTGTGGAGGATTAATCGGCAGTCAAAGCTTTTGAGCCATTCGGCGAGGCGGGCAGCTTTGGCCTTCTGCTCTTCGCTTTTGGCGTTTACGAGCTGATTGTCGTCATAAAAGATATAGTACAGGCCGCCGGTTTCGCCCATGAGATCTTTGATGTATTCGAGGTGGTCGTATTCGAAATCTTGTGCTTCGTCGATAATGACATGGCGATAGTTGAAGGTGAAATCGTTGAGGAGAAATTCCGTGATTTCATCAGAAGTAGCATTAAAAGATACATTATGGAGAGTTTTGGCGCGGAGCTCATGGAGGTTGGCGAAAGTTACATTATCAAGCTCGTGTTCGTATTTTTCGCGTAGGTGGTAGCGGAGGAGATTGTTGAAAACGAGAAAAAGAATTGGTTCGTCTTTTGGAAGACGCTTGGCGAGTTCGATTGCCATGAGGGTTTTGCCGGTGCCGCTGAGGCCGCGAATGGCGGCGATGGGCTGTTCCTCGAGATAATCGAGGAGGCTACTCTGTTCATTGGTGAGGCGATGGAAGATTTCATTGCGATCATCGAGCGTTGATGTGAGGCTTGGAACGATTTTGAAATCTTTGGCAAATAGATTGATGACTTTGAGGATATCGCTATTGGTGAGTTCGCGGTCGAAGGGCTTTGCGCGGTAAAAATTGAAGGCTTTTTGGAGGGCTTCTTGTGGATTATTGAGGTTTGGTCTGGTCAGAGTAATGCTTGGTTGATAGTCACTAGTGCTATCAGTGATGCTTTTGGCGGACTCGATATCTGGAAACCAAACGACTGGATAAATACGAAGATTGCGAACGAGGCTATCGGTGGATTTTGAGAGGTTGTTGTCCTCGAAGTAGTCGGCGCTTTCCTGGGCTTGTTTTAGGGGTGAGCGGCGAAGATGGTGCGCTGTGCCATTGCTGCTGAAAGTAGTCCATTGGTCGGTCGCAGCTTTATACTCAATACCGCCGCCTTTGACTTCAATGGCGAGAAAGCCGAGTTTTTTGTTAAAGATGAGAAAATCTGATTCTCCGCGGTAGCCGGTGCCGTTAGGATTGGTTGACGCCCAGCGAATGGAATGAAAAACATAGTAGTCGTCGGAGAGGTTTCTGAGGGAGTTGTAGACTTTGCGTTCGGCTTCTGAATTATTGAATTCCTCTTCGTTGATAGGAATCATGATGGCCATATTGGTTTAATTATAGCATAAGCGCTTTGATTGACTTTTTGGGCGGTTTGTTGTATAATAGATAGATATTATTCTCTTTGGAGGTGAAAGAGATGGATATAGAAATGAAATGCGCTTCTTTGCGTCGCGTGGAACTGAAATGTTTTGTGGAGTTGCGCGAAGCGATGGAGTCATTCATTGCGGATTTCAAGGCAGAGGATCCGGATGCGTATAGTAAATTCATGAAAAGTCTCATTAATTCTAAGCATGCGGTCGATTATATGCCTCCCGCATGCATGAATGATCCGAAGTATATGGTGCGCTTTTGCGAGCTGGTACTCGAGAGACTTGAGAGCGAGCATATTTGATCTTTATGTGGTTGCCCTGCCGTTTGGCGGGGCTTTCTTTTTTGGTATAGAATAAGGGTATGGGTATGAAAGAGAAAATTCCGTTTTATGACAAACTTGTATTGCCGTATCACTATGGTAAGGCGGCGCTTTTTGGGAGCTTGAGTGGCTTTCCGGCGAAGCGTATGACTGTGATTGGGGTGACTGGCACGAATGGTAAAACGACGACTTCTTTCATGATTTGGAAAATGTTGAATTCGGCTGGTCGTAAGGCTGGTTTAATGACTACGGTCGGATGGGGCGTCGACGAAGTGCACGAACAGGTCGAGCATATGACGACCGTAGATGTAAAGCCTTTGAATGAGCGCATTAAGAAGATTGCGGATGCGGGCGCGGAGTTTTTAGTGCTCGAGCTGACGAGCCATGCTTTGGCGCAGTATCGCGATTTGGGAATTCCAATTGATGTGGCAGTGATGACGAACGTGACGCATGAACATTTGGATTATCATAAGACCTTTGAGAATTACCGCGACGCGAAGCGCAAATTGTTTAAGAAGGCACGTTTTGGCGTGATAAATGCAGATGATCCGTCGGCGGAATTCTTTGAGAGTGACATCGAGAAATATACGACTTATGGTGTCGAGTATGGTGATTTGAGGGCCGAGAAGATTAAGCTGAAGGCGGATGGCGTAGAGTATGTTTGCTCGGATGGCTTGAAAATTCGGACGCAGGTGGCGGGCAAGTTTAATGTGTATAATTCTCTGGCCTGCGTGGCAGTGGGACGCCGTTTGGGCCTGAAAGATGAAGAGATTGCGGCGGGTATTGCGGCGCTGGATTCGGTCGAGGGGCGCATGGTGCGCGTTGATGAGGGGCAGAAGTTTACGGTGATTATGGATTATGCGCATACGCCGGATGCCTTTGAGAAGCTACTCCCTGATATGAAGAAGGCGACGAGCGGGCGCTTGATTGTGATGTTTGGCTCGGCAGGCGGTCGTCGTGATCCGTCGAAGCGTAAACCGATGGGTGAGATTGCAGGCAAATTTGCTGATGTGGTGGTTTTGACTGAGGAAGATGACCGCGACACGCCCGGTATGGAAATTTTGGAGCAGATTGCGGAGGGGGCGCGCGAGTCTGGTAAGAAAGACGACAAAGACTTGTTCCTGATTCTTGATAGGCCGACGGCGATTTTGGAAGCTTGCAAGATGGCGAAGGCGGGCGATACGGTGATGTTCCTGGGTAAAGGTAACGAGAAGACGATTGAGCGGGCGGATGGCGCGCATGCGTACTATGAGCTCGATGAGATTAAGAAGGCGCTCGCGAAGGTTGTGAAGAAATAGTTGAGCTTGGCTCGAAAAAGCGCCCTGCCCTGGGCGCTTTTTGATGGTTTTGGTTTTTGGTTAGTGGCGACGCTTCGTGGCGGCGAAAACGCCTGCGCCGAGGAGACTGACGGAGGTGGCGAGGACGGCCATAAGGAGCGGATTGTCTGCGTCGGTATTCGGCGTGTTGACGGCTTCTGGGTCGGCGAGGATGGTATGGGTGAAGGTGTAGGTGTTGGTAGTTGCGTCGTAGTCGACGTCGGTCGTATATTCGGCGACTTCGTTGGCGAGTGCGACGTTGTAGTTGCGGAGCTTGAACTCGATGAGACCGTCAAAGGTGAATTCGTCGCTGTTTTGGTTGGTTTCGAGGGTGTAGGTATCCTCGGTGTCGTCGTTGTAATCGAGGTTGAAATCGAGGCTGGCCGGGCGGATGCCGCGAGCATTGTTGTTGTCGATCCAGATATTGCGGACGTTGATTTCGGCTGGGGTGAGGGTGCTGGTGAAGGTGTAGGTGTTGGTACCTGGGTCGTGGGCGACATCAGTGTTATAGTAGTCGATCGGGAGAATGGTGGCGAGATACTCATCGATGAGGGATGGTGGAATGTAGGCGATGATGAATTCGTCTTCGTTCTGATCAGTGTCGACTGGGTGAGTTGCTTCGGTGTTGTCGCCGCGGGTAAGTTCGCTATTCACCTCGTCTGGGCGAGTGTCGAGAGAGTTGTCATTATCGTCCCAGATGTGCTTAACGTTGATCGGGACGGTGATGAGGGTGCTGGTGAATGTGTAGGTGTTAGTATCTGGGTCGTAGGCAACATCGGTATTGTAACCGTCGATTGCGACCTGCGGGACGGCGTAGGTGGTCTTGTCTGGCATATGGAGATTTTTGAAGGTGGTGGTCCAAGAGTTATCGCTATTGACGGCTTGGATCGTGACGTCGGAGCCGCTCTTTTGGAGGGTGTAGTTGACGCCAGTTGGACGGAGGCCGAAGCTGTTGTCTTGGTCATCCCAGATTTGAACGACTTTGATGTCGAGGTTGTCTTCGAGAGTGCTCGTGAAATTGCAGATGAGATTGAAATTGGCGTCGTCTGCGCAGGATTTGGCAGTAGCATAGCGATCGACGGTAATGTCTGGGATGGAATATTGCGTCTTATCGAGGAGTGGAAGGCTTTGGAAAGTAGTGCTGCCGTTCGCGGTGGCGTCGATAGATTTCGTGTCTTCGGTTTGATTACCCTTCTTGAGATTGTAACTGGTGCTATCTGGGCGGAGACCACGTGCGTTGTTGTCGTCGTCCCAGGTTTGATTAACAACAACATTGAAGGTTTTGGTTAGGGTGCTAGTGAAAGTATAAGTTTTGCCATTGTTGGAAATTTCGACAGTGGTGTCATAATCGGCAATAGTTGGAGTAACGACAGAATACTGAGCCTGATCTGGGGCGTGGAGATTGGTAAAGTCCGCGGTCCAGCTGGCGTTGCTCGTGGCGGTTTGGTCGTTTGTGTTGCCCTTCTTGAGCTGGTAGGTGACATCTGTTGGGCGGGTGCTGTAGGCATTGTTGGCATCGACCCAGACATGTTGAACATGGATGTCGAGATTGTCCTCAAGGGAGTGCGAGAAGTTGCAGACGAGATTGAAGTTGGCGTCGTCGGCGCAGTTTTTACTAGTGTCGTAATGTGCGACGGTAATATCTGGGACGGAATACTGAGTTTTATCAAGGAGCGGAAGGCCGTTGAAAGAAGTGGACCAGGAATTTGGTGCGGCGCTTGCGGATGCGGCGGTGGTGTTATTTTTCTTTAGGTCGTGCGAGATAGTGGGTGGGCGGAGACCGCGTTCGTTATCGTTATCGATCCAGGAGTGGTTAATGATAACATTGATAGTTTTGGTTAGGGTGCTGGTGAAGGTATAGGTCTTGCCGTCGGCAGAAATTTCGACAGTAGTGTCATAGCCGGTAATAGTTGGAGTAACGACAGAATACTGAGCCTGATCTGGAGCGTGGAGATTAGTGAAGTCTGCAGTCCAGTTAGCATTCGATGTAGTTGTTTGATCGTTCGTGTTGCCCTTCTTGAGCTGGTAGGTAACATCTGTTGGGCGGGTGCTGTAGGCATTGTCGGCATCGATCCAGTTGTGGACGATATGGATGTCGAGATTGTCCTCGAGAGTGCTGGTGAAAGTACAGACAATTGAGTTGTTTTCGCCGTCAACACAGGACTTGGTGGTGCCGTAGTGTGCGACTGGGTTGTTATCGACGGCATAGGACGAGCGGTTGAGGAGTGGGAGGTTGTTGAAATTGGTGGTCCAGGCAGTTGGGGTGGCGGTCGTGGTGTTTTCGGTAGTGTTGCCGTTCAAGAGATTGTAGCTGGTTGAAGGCGGGCGGAGGCCGCGGGTGTTGCTTTCGTCAACCCATTCGTGGTTGATGGTGATATTGAAGGTCTTTGCGAGGGTGCTCGTGAAGGTGTAGGTCTTGCCGTCGGCGGAAACTTCAACGGTTGTGTCGTAATCTGCGATGGTTGGCGTGACGACGGAGTACTGAGCTTGGTCTGGCATGTGCAGATTGGTGAAGTCTGCAGTCCAGTTCGCGTTTGAAGTAGTCGTCTGGTCATTTACGTTGCTCTTTTGGAGCTGGTAAGTGACGCTAGCTGGGCGGGTTTGGTAGGCGTTATCTGCATCGACCCATTGATGGATGATGTTGATGTCTAAGTTATCCTCGAGAGTACTAGTGAAGGTACAGATGAGGGAGTTATTTGCGCCATCAACGCAGCTCTTGGTGGTGCTGTAATGATCGATAGCCTCGTTTTGGACGGAGTAGTCGGTGCGCTTGAGGAGCGGGAGACTCTGAAAGCTGGTAGTCCAAGCGGTCGGAGTGGCTGTGGTGTTATCTTCGGTAGTGTTGCCGTTCAAGAGATTGTAGCTGGTTGAAGGTGGGCGGAGGCCGCGGGTGTTGCTTTCGTCGACCCAGACATGATTGATGGCGATGTCGTAGGTCTTGGTGAGAGTGCTCGTGAAGGTGTAGGTCTTGCCATCGGCGGAAACTTCAACGGTTGTGTCGTAATCTGCGATGGTTGGCGTGACGACGGAGTACTGAGCTTGGTCTGGCATGTGCAGATTGGTGAAGTCTGCAGTCCAGTTCGCGTTTGAAGTAGTCGTCTGGTCATTTACGTTGCTCTTTTGGAGCTGGTAAGTGACGCTAGCTGGGCGGGTTTGGTAAGCATTGTTCGCGTCGACCCAGTTGTGAATGATATTAATGTCGAGATTATCCTCGAGAGTACTGGTGAAAGTACAGACGATTGAGTGATTGGTGCCATCGACGCAGCTCTTAGTAGTGCCATAACGAGCAACGGTGACATCTGGAATATCGTAGCTGTCGCGGCCGAGGAGTGGGAGGCTTTGGAAGCCGGTGGTCCAGCTGGCGGAGGTGGCGGTAGTGGTGTCTTCGGCGACGTCGCTCTTGTTGAGAGTGTAAGTGACGCTGTCTGGGCGAAGATTGCGAGCGTTGCTTTCGTCGACCCATTCGTGATTAATAGTGACATCGAAGGTGGCGTTGAGGGTGTTGATGAAGGTATAGGTGTGGCCATCGTCGCTAACTTCGAGGCGGGTCGAGTAGTTGCTTAGGTCTTCTTGGGCGACCGTGAAATTATTGAAGAGATGGGTTGGGATGGTGTCGAACTGGAGTGAATTCTGATGGCCGGCAATATCCATGGCCTTGGTGCTGTCGGTCGTGTTACCCTGCTTGAGAATGTAATCGACGCTGTCTGGGCGAAGATTATACGCGTCGTTGTTATCAATCCAAATTGTCTGGACGGTGATGTCGGTAGTCTTGAGGGTACTGCGGAAGGTGTAAGTAAGGGTGTCTGGGTCGAAGGTGCGGACGGTGTCGTAATTGGTGATTGGGCTGAGAGTGACGTCGTAATCGTCTTTGTAGTACTCATGGAGATCTGGATAGTCGAGTGTGCTTTCGCCGAGAGTAATATTGATTGAGCTGGTGTTATCAATGAGCTCGGAGCCGCGGCGAAGGGTTGGCGTGACGGTGTTTGGACGGGTTTGGTATTTATTATTGAAATCATCCCATTCCTTCACGACGTGGATCGTGATTTTGTTGTCGATTTGGGCGCGGGTGGTGTTTGAGGTGAGGGTTTGTGAGCCTTCTACGGCGTTCGAGACGGAGTTAATGTCGGTCCAGTAGCTAGTGAATTTGTTGTATGCGAAAATGTTGCTCTCTTCGTCGGTTGGCGCGAGCATGTTGATGGTTGTGTAGATGTAGGACGAAGCGGCGATGACGGCCGGGGTATTTTCAGTAGTGAGATATTCAAAGGCGATGGATTTGACGATCGATTTGTCGGTGGTGCCTTCGATGTATTCGTGCCAGTTGCTTGGGTCGGCTTCAAGGGTGCCGGCGGTGGCGCTGGTGGAATAGTAGGTTTTGACTTTGATTGTTTTGCCGTTTTGATCGGTTTGGCCGTCGGCGTAACTGGTATCGACGCCATTGAAGCTACCCTGCCAGTGCTCGTTGTCTTCGTAGGCGGTTTCGAGATTGTCGTAGACGACGACGTTGGTTGCACGGCTAGCGCCAGTGCGGATGGCTAGGCGATGTTTGTAGTCGCCGCCAGCGCTAACGTAAGAATCGTCGGTGGTGAAGGCGTTGGTTTGGTCGGTCCAGAGAGTTTCGCGAACGGATTGTTCGACGGAAACGGCGCCGAGCATCCTGAATGGCTGAGAGTATTCGTAGAGCTCCTCGGTCGTATTGCCATTGTCGTTAATATCGACTGGTAATGCTGGCGTACCAAGATAATCGGCTTTGATGTAGAAACCTTCGTGGCCATTGTCTGGGGTTGGGTTAGTATTATGAATGTTTTCTGGGTCGTACTGGTAAGTGCCATCTTGGAAAGCATAACCGACGATGCCGTATTCATAGGGGTTAGGCGAGAGAGCTTCGTTTGCGACGTAGATGTCGTAAGGAATGCGTGTGCGAGCCGTGAACCAGGCAAGCGTGATGTATTGATTTATCAGAGAAATTGGTTTTTCAGAGAAGTCAATGTGGATTTTAATGTGGACACGGCCGGAATTGTGCCAGTTTTTAGTAATTACAACGGTAGTATGTGAGGCGATGTATGCATTACATTCGGCTTGATTGCGGAATGGGTGAGATTGTGGGATTTGCCAAGTGGAGGTAGAGTTATCGTGTATGTTACAGCTGGTTACCGAATGCGCGATTTCGTCGGCGGTAGAAAGAATTTCTTGACCGCGAGGCAACAAGTAATAAGCTTCGATATTGGTGAGCCAGTCTTCCGGTTGAATATGGCGTTGAATGACTTCCCAGTTTGTTTCTCGGTTGAGCGTGTAATATTCTGCGCTGATGCCAAGACTGGCTCGACCTTCAAAGCTATCTGATGAAGCAACGTAGGTTGGGGTTGAGTGGCCGACAGGGGCGGTAGTGTTATGAATGACTGGGCCTAACTCGAATGGTCCGTACTCGTAGCTACTAAACGCGCGTTGCTGGTAACGGCCGTAGGTGCTTTGGTCATAGGTGGCGACAAATTGTTGAGTGACGCCAGCGCCATAATTTGATAGTTCGGCTGGGTTAACGATTGTGTCATCATTGTCGATGACGTTGATGTAGGCGAAGTTGTGGATTTTGCCGTGGTCTGGGAGGTTGTCTGATTTGATGTTGACGGCGGTTTGGAGGCGATAGCTGAGGACGCCTTCGTCAAGGTTTGGCAGGACAGCTTTCCAGCCAACGGTGCCTTCCGGAAGTGACCAGTGGACGTAGGTAATGAGATTGCCTTCTCTGACCTTGCCGCATGGCTTGGCGTAATCCGAGCTTTGGAAGGTATATGGGCGATATTGATCTTCGCCGCGGAGGCGGTAGTAGATTTTGAAGTCGCTGTGGTCTTCGCAGGTGAAACTAGTACCGTTAGCCATGACGATTGGATAATAATCGCCGATGAGTTCGGTGAAGCTATAGTCATTTTCATCAAGTTGCTCGATTACGCCGTCATTGACGTTCTCGTGGAAAAGAATATCGTCGCCAACGACTATGGTGTATGGCTTGGATGAGACATTGAGGGCTTTAGTGTCGGTAAGATAGTAGATTGTAGCGCCGTCGCTCGTCTTGAATTGGTCGGCATTGACGGAATACGAACTACCGTTACCGTTCATGAGTGATGTAGGAGATACTGTTTTGGTGAAGCCGATATCGTTGCCGTGGTATTCGATGCTGAATTCGCTTAGGTTGACGAGTTTACTAGCGGTGGCTAGGACCTCTTCGGTTTCGGACTGGAAATAGGTACCTTTTGAAACGCCGTTAGCGGTAACAGAGGTCGTGCCGAGTTCGGCATTATAGAGGTTTTTCGGGTAGCCAACATAGACTTCGTAGCAGGTTTTTGGTTCAACCATGCTCGAATAGCCATTTGGTGTATATTTACAGTTGGTGGTATTGATGGCTGGTGATTGCGTGATTACGAATTTATTGTCGGAGTTGCGCGACATCGGGTTTTTGTGGGAGTCTAGAACTACAACGTCATTACTGAAGGCGTCAGTCCATTCCCATTGGCGTACCGGGATGAGGCCATAGCTTTGTGCGAATAGATAATTGTCATCTGGTACAGAGCCTGGGCCATCGTATGGATCCTCGTATTTTTGGTCGGCTGCCGCACGGGTGCCATAGGTTGCGGCGCCATAGTAGTAATAATGGACCCAAGTGTAATTGTTAGCATCTGCACCGAAGCCGTCGAGCGAATCGAGTTTGCTTGATATAATACCGAGCGAATATTTTTCCTTAGTATAGGAGACGGCCGCATCTTGAATATAGGTAAGTTTAGCATGGTTACTTTCGACGGTGTCATTAAGGGTGGCGGTAACGTCGAAACCGTTGGTTTCTTGGAATTCGGTTTGGAATAATAAAGCTGCCATTGCGGACGGTTGAGTGTAGACATCGTAGACGATTTGAATGCTGCCGCGAAAACTTGTGCCCTGCTGGATAGGTTTGTTGTTATAGAAATAACAGTTTGGGTGAGGTTGGCCAATTACCGCCTTTTCGCATATGTATCTCCAGTCAAAATCAGTGCTGTAATTTGTGGAGGCGGCAATCTCAGAGTTGACTGCGTAAACGTTGCGGGAGTAGGTGGTGCCAAGGTCGTTGGTCATGATAGTGTTCCAGTAGCCGGTTTCGCTGGCATAGTTGGCAAGTGGAAGAGGGAGAGGGAGTTTGATAACTAGCTGATTTGTGTTGTAGTCTCGATCGATGCTGTCGGCGGAATAATTGATTTGAAAGGTGATACGGCGGCGCTCCTGTATATTGCGATCCTCTGCGGCGCGATGCCAAGTGCTGTCGGTGAGGAAAGTATTGCCGTTATTGACGGTGGAATCGTAGTAGCCGATTTCGAGATTCCAGATGTCTGGATTAACAGCGACTGCGCTTGCGTCGTTATGGCGGTTAATAATAGTTAATAGTGCTGCTGTGGCAATCAAGAAAAAGCCGGCTGCGCAAAAAGCGAGCCTAAAATACTTCGATCCGTACCTAATCCTCACAATTTAATCTCCCTTATGATTTTATTATTAGCATAAGTAGGATAAATTGTATAGCTTTGTGCAATAAAATAGCCGCCCTTGGGGCGGCTGTCTTGGTGGATTGGAGAGTGCGATTATTAGAGCGGCTTTGCGGCGATTGCGATTTCATTTCGGAGATAGTTCTCCATGGCGCGAATCTGTGCCTCGAGTACGTCGTCGTATTTTTCGTCTGTCGGATTCTCGAGTAAGGGCTGGTTGTCCTGCTCGTGTGAGATGTTATTCATTCCGTCAAATTGCAGTGCGATGTTTTGATCGATGGCTTGCCAGATTTCTTTGATAGAAGCTGTGTAGCCTAGTCTTTTGATGAGCGTTTCGCCAAACATCGACCAGCTAATGCCTGCTGCGCCATAAGGAATATTGTCTTTGTGATTTGGCCCTTTTACCATAAACGAGTAGTTGAGGTTGTTTTTGTCGAATTCCGAGAAACGCCAGGCTCCATTGCAGAACCAAGAGACGTCTGCAGCTTTGACGCGGCAGACGGAAACGTGACCGTCGGGTGTGTTTGCTATGGCACAAACCGTAATAGCAAATACGGTAGACGGTTTCATTGTTTCTCTATCAGTAACGATGACGGTCCTGTCGTGTGTTGGCGGGCACCAGCCGTCTGAATAAACTTTTGGTTTTAACATATATGCTCTCCTTTCTGGGAAGGTACAGTCGTTTTTGCCGAATGCAAAAAATGCGACTAGATAATTCAATTATATCACAAAAAGGTTATGCTGTCAATAATCGTGCGTGGTGGTCTGCGATTTTTGAACATGGGAAAAGGGCGCCCGAAGGCGCCCGTGTGCGATGCTCTGTTTTTTTGGAATGCCCGCCAGGTTAAATGGTGGTATACATTTTGGTGTCTTGCTGTTCACTCACCGTTACTAGGCAAGAAATTTGCGGGTGAAATAGCATTTAGGCCGCTAGGCCTCGGCAAGGTGCCGAAAAAGGGAGAAACACTGCAGCTTTCCGTCCCTTGAGCAAGGACGGAATGAGTTTCGATCCCTTTGCGTACAGTGGCGGACCTTAGTTCCAACAGAGCTTATAAGGTGCTCTCAAGTACCCTCGGAGATTCAAACCATAGGACAAGGGTATCTCGATTGCATGGTTAATATAGCATGGCTTGGGGAGAGGCCGCAAGCGTGAGCGTTTTGAGATATGCGAGAGGCGCCCATGTGGGCGCCTCAGAGAGGTATGATGTTCTGCTTCCGGTGGGTTTACATCGGGAGATGTGGCCGAGTGCCACGAGATAGTTGCGGTAGGGTGGCGAAATTGCTACCGCGGTTGTTTGATCCTTTTGGCTCCGTTTGAACGACGCTTTGGGTGCCTATGCCGGAAGCAGAACAAATGTACTATACGAGGATTAAGATAAGATTTCCCCGTACGTGAGCTCAGTATAGCATTGCCCTGTTTGACCTGCAAGCATGAGTGATTTGCTATGTTTTTGGGTATTGAAAAGGGCGCCCTGGGTTTTGCGTGGGCGCCCTAGAATGAAGGTACGACTTGCCTTGTCGCGAAAATCGATTAGGTGGCCCGCTAGGGGGTCAATTAGTCGATTGTGGATGCGGCTCCCGCCGCGTATGAAAGGTTGGCGTTCGTTGCTCTATGTGAAGCGAAAGGCAGAGGTCGTTTAAAGAGCCCCCAGCGGGTTGGGCGCCCGCGTAGGTTGAGGATATTATACAATGTTTTGGCGATTTTGAAAAGAATAGCTATTTTTTAGCTTAGCCAGAGGCTAATACAGCGGATGTAGCCGCCGCCTTTTTTGAGTTCTTCGACTTCTGGGGTGAGGCATTTGAGACCGCGGGATTCGAGCTCGGCTCGGAGCTTTGGGGCGCGGGCGGACATGATTACGGTTTTGCCGGTACTGACGAGGTTGCAAGCGAAGCCTTCGGTGCATTCGGTTGGGTCGACGAGGATTTTGTCGAGATTCGTGATAGCTTCGAGCTTGGCGCGGGAAGCTTTGTCGAAGGCTTCTGGGCAGTAGGCAACGGTGTGTTGGTCGATAACGCTGAGGGCGAGGTCGAGGTCGTAGAAGAAGCTGTCGGCGTGATTGGTTTCTGGATTGATGAATTCGCTGCCGTCGGGGTTGGTTTTTGGTTGGGCGTGGAGCTGGATAAGGTCAAGGTCGAGGGTTTTGGCGGCGAATTGCTGAGCTTCTGGATCGGAACGGTAGCCGGAGCCGGCAAAAAGATAATTGCCACAGATTAGGGAGTCGCCCTGGCCGGAAAATAGGAGGCCGGCGGGGACTTTGATAGTTTTGATGCCCTGCTCTTGCAAGATTTTTTCGGCGTAGGCCTCTTCGCCTTTGCGAGCGTTAGGCAAGCTGGACATAACAGCGATGCCGTTGCGAACGAGAGCCCAGTTGGCGGTATAGACGCCGTCCTGGCAATCTTTTGGCGGGTCGACTTTGATGACTTTAATGCCGGCTTGTTTGAAGCAGTCGATGAGAGTGGCGTGTTCGCGCTTGGCTCTGTCGCGGTCGATGACGCTTTCAGAGTAGTATGGGTTGATTTTGTGGTCGTCTGCGAAAAAGTCTGCGCCCGACACGAGGAGTCTTTGATTGATCATTGGTTTTTATGCTTTTGGTTCGTAATTTGAGATGCCGTCGACGATGGCGTCTTGGTTGAATTCCATGGCGGAGGCGGCGAGAGCGGCGGCGGCCATGAAGTTGACGGCGGCTTCGCTAGTTACATAGGTGGCAACATCGTAGGTTTCGCCCTTGAAGGTGATATTGGCTTCAGTGCCGACTTTGTAAACCTTGGAGCGATTGATGCGGAGATCGGCGTCGCGTTCGCGGCCGTAAGTGAGAGTGGCAGTCTTTGATGGGAATTTGGCGAAAGTTTCGTAGTTTGGATCTTCGCGATTGAGGATGCTGAAGACTGGTTCTTTGTTGAAAAGAATTGCCTTGGCATCGGTGGCGGAGATTTCGCTATTTAGGACGCTGGCCTGCTCTGGCTGAGAATCGGTGAGAATGGCAGCGTAAATTGGCATGCCGTAGAAGAGGTGGCGAGCAATAGTGTAAGCCTGGGCGGTGACGACGGCATAATCGGTGCCACTGCGCCAGACCTGATAAAGCTCCTTGTAGAGTTGCGAAGTGGTTTGCGGGTCGATAATGAGGCCGGTTTTCGGATCCTTGCTCTTGATGATTTCTTGGAGATAGTGAGCGACTATATCGCGGCCGAGATCGCCGGTGACGACAATGATTTTGAGGTCTTTGGCTGGATTGCTGTAATAAGTCGAAAAAAACTTAGCTTTGGCTTTTTGGAGTTTTGGTTTCAAACTGGATTTCTTACTATTCTTCGCCATATAAAATTAGTATATCATTTTTAGAGAAAATGTGTTATAATCTCTCTATCACGCGAAAGCGGCGATGCACTTTTAATTTTTAGAGTGGATGCAATTGCCGTTTTTCGGTGGTGGCAACCACATATGTGCCCGTAGCTCAGATGGATAGAGCGTCAGCTTGCGGAGCTGAAGGTCGTACGTTCGAATCGTATCGGGCATACCATAATTCGAGTTGAAAAATGCCTATTAGGGCATTTTTTGTTGCTTGCTCGTCCATTAGACGCGCTGCGCAACAAGAAAATACCCTTCTAGGCATTTTCATCCTCGAATTTAATCGTGAGGAGCCAACAAGAAAACACCCACCTGAGCGATTTTGTCTTCGAATTATTTTTGCTTATGAGATGCGCTGCGCAACAAGAAAACGCCCCTAGGGGGCGCTTTTGCTAGTGGCTGACGGAGACGATTTGGTCTTTGTTGATGATGGTTTTTGCGAGTGCGGTGTGAATGTCGCTCCAGGAGGCGGAATTTTCACCCCAGATGCTCTTTTGCATGCGAGGAACGAGGCCGCGGATGGTAACATTTGATAGCGCGATGTTCTTTTCGTCTTCCGCCTCTAGAACACCGAAGTATTCGAGTGAGGATTCTGCGTGTAATGCGCAAATGACGCTAACTTGTTTGCCTAATAGATCTTTGTGCATATTCTCCTTTGAAGTGATTATATCATGATGTGAAGTTCGCTAAAAAAGCATAAATAGTATAAAATGAAATTAATGACAAAAGAGGTGGACAGGGTTTTTGAACGGCGCGTGATTAGGGTGTTCTCGACGGGAAGTTTGAGAAATTTGCGTCTGAAAGACGTGCAGGTTTCCGATGTTGAGCGCGAGAGTGTTTTGCGGAGGATTTTTGACGGGTCCATCTCGATGAAAGACGGTATCGACGTGGCGCTGGCGGTGCTGAGGCCATGCGATATACGTGATGTTGATACGGTGCTGGCTGGGATGAGTGCGGATGCGAAGGATTTGCTTGGGCATATGGCCGGGCGTGGTTTTGGTCATGGCGATGAGGTTACGGCCGATGAGATGGTGCAGATTTTAGAGCAGTGCCCTTCTGTAATTGATTTTGAAGAGATTTCTGAGCAGTTCAAACAGTGGGTACGGACTGAGGTGGCGCCAGATGAACAGGATTACTATTTTGAGGCTTTGAGGAATTACAAAAAGGCTTTGTATGGGCGCCAGTATGATTATTGGCATGCTTTTAAGCGATTGCGCGAGGATGCGAAGAAGAAATTTGGGGCGACGAGACCAACTGCTAGTAAATCTGTTATAGAGACACCTGAGGTTAAGAAAAAGGTCGATGAGCCAGCAAAGGCGAAGCCGGCAGCTAAAGAGACGGTTGCGAAAAAGACGCCAGATTATGCGAAGAAATTGAACGAGTTGATGGAGTCGGGCAAGAAAGCGGAAAAGCCGAAGGGTTCTGAGGAAAAGCCGAAGTTAGAGGATGCGCCAAAGGCCGAGAAACGGTCGAAGGTTGAGATGGAGTCAAAAACTGAAGAGATGCCGAAGACGGCAAATGATGGTTTGTTAGATGCTCCGAAATTGAAGGCGGGTCCGATTGAGACGAATGGCTATGGCGCTTTGACAAAGTTGTCGCCAGATGATTCGATGGCGATTTTGCGCGCGACGAGGATTGAGCCGAATGAGATGGCGGCCGCGTTCTATAAGGAGCGAAATGGGAATTTGTTGGGCGCGAAGAAGGCGAAAGAGACTGGAAATGAGATTTATACCGGTGTTTGCAGTGGCTTGTTTGCGCTCGATGAGGAGGAAATGCAGCTGACGATTGAAATCTTGGAGTTGGCGGATTTGGCGCCGACTTGGAGTTTTGATTGCGAGGGGCGCAAGATTGCTTTGTCGAAGATGTTTATGCTGAATGGCGAACTTGTCGCGATTGGCTATGTTAATGATGGCGAGTTCTATCGTGCGGTGACTTTCTTTAAGGGCTTGGCGCGCGAAAACTGGCGTTTGCTGCCGGATTACATCATGACGCGCGACGGGCGAACGATGAAGTTTGGCGTAGGGGTCGCGCAGTTGGTTGAGCAATTTGCGTTGCCTTTCCCGATTCAGGTTGCTTTGGCGCGCGTGGAAGCTTCCGGCGCAAAGGCTTTGTTGGGTGAGGCGGATATTCGCTTGTTAGCGATGGGCACGGCGCAAAGGGTGCCTTCCCCGACGACTTATCAGCGTACGGTACGTAAGAGTGCTCTTTATAACGAGACCGACAAGGCGGCCGCGGTTGAGCTGAGTAAAGCTGGTGGCATTGGGGGCGATAATCTGCGCTCGCGACCGGAGAAGCTGGTGATTGCGAGCGAATCGATGCCGGATTTTGCAAGCATGCTTGCTAGCTGGCAGGAGAAAAATGAGACTTGCGGCATTATTACGAAACGGGCGATTAAATCGTTGGATGGGCGTTTGATTTATATCTTCTCGGAAGATAAGAGGGGGCGCGCGTGGTTGTCGCATGTCGAGATTGCGAATAGTCCGGTGAATTCGTTTGGCGTAAGGACTTCGTTTGTGAAATGTGGCGATGTGGCTTCCCCGCTCTACGAGAGGCCGGTGCGCGCAGGCATTGCAGAAGATCACGATTTGAAAGATAAGGTAAAGATTTCGACCGGTTCGGAATATATCTCGATGTGGCCATTCGTGAGGAGGATTCCGCTAATTCAGAAGTATCTGGAGCTGCGTCATTAGTCTGTAAATAAGAGGGGGAATGTGATATGATTGGAGGTGGAAGCGTGGCCGAGTGGTTGAAGGCGCACGACTCGAAATCGTGTGGGCAGCAATGTCTCGGAGGTTCGAATCCTCTCGCTTCCGCCAAGCCTAGAAATACCATCTAGGCGTTTTTCATGCCTTGCTCACCGTTAGGTGCGCGGCGGCAAGAGAAAACGCCTATCTGGCACTCCTAGGCTTGGCTCTGGATTTGCGCTTCGCTCGAAGAAAACGCTCAGCTGACGCCTTCTAGCTTGGCTCGTATAGGGCGCGGCGGCAAGAGAAAACGCCTATCTGGCACTCGCGGGAGTGTGGTGCTTGGCGCATTGGCGACGGTGGCTACTGGCGGCGTTTTATTGGCTGCAAAGAATCGTCGTTAGGGCTGATTAAGAGGAAATGCCCCTGCTTTGGTGGGGGTATTTTTGTTACAATAGAGAAAAAGGAGTGAATATGGCTACAATTTTTTCGCGTATTATTGCTGGTGAGATTCCGAGCTACAAGATTTATGAAGACGAGAAGTGTTATGCGTTTTTGGATATAAATCCAGAGACGAAGGGACATACTTTGGTCGTGCCGAAGGCGGAAGTCGATAAGATTTATGAGTTGAGCGACGAAGATTATCAGGCGCTCTGGGCGGCCGTGAAGAAAGTGGCGACGCATATGGAAGAGGTGACTGGTCGTCGCGTCGTGATGAAGGTGGTTGGGACAGATGTGCCGCATGCACACGTGCATCTGATGCCGATGGATGAGACTTGGGAATATGGTCGCATTTTGTCGTTGACAGAGGATGAGTTTAAGACGATTGCGGAGAAGCTGGCGTTTTAGCTTTGCCCTACTCTTTTGTATGCGAAAGCCCCTCCTTGCGGAGGGGCTAGTTTTGGCTTTTTCGCTCGTGTTACCGAGTTCCCCAAAGCCGTTCGGCTCGAGTCGGATCTACTTGTTCGAAGTACAAGTTTACTCCGTTCAAAAGTAGCCGATTGATCTCGTTTGGCCACATCTTTTTGGCTGCCCGCCAGTTGGTGATGTATTTGTACAAGACAAGCTGGCTTCCGTCTTTGCCAATTGTGGCGTGACGATAATAGCCATGATCATTATCGATTTCAAACATGGCGGCGAGTGAACCGAGGGCGTCCGGCGTGTTTTTGATATGCCGGTCGATTTCGGTGTTTGGCGTCGGGATGCCATACTGGTCGATTTCTTCTTGTGCCCAAAGGGCAGCAGCGGCATAATCTTCGGCAGTGAGTGGCCGAATCGATATGTCGTGGTTTTGCGCGTTAGTGAGCGCTGTAGCCGGCAAAGGAATTGCGGTGTAATCGTCGCGATTCCTTTGGGAAACTTGGATTGTCATAAGGTGCACCTCCCAATGCATGAAAAATGAATGGCGGATAGCGGATGCTATAATTATATCACGGATGGAGCATTTTGTCAAGATTGGCTGGGGCGTCAAAAAGCGCCCCGGTGGGAGCGCTTCTCTGTTTTTTATTGGTTATCTGCGCAGACTAGCTGGCCGCCTTCGAGCGGATAGTACATCGAGATATCGTGAGTACCAGTGGTCCACTCGACTGAACCTTCGGTTGCGCCACACTTAGAGTGGGTGAAGACAACGATGTAGTGAGTGATTTTGCCTGGGTTTGTGCCTAGATTGGTCTTCGTATTGTTTTCGTATGAGAAGAAATAGACTTGAGAGTTTGGTGTTTGACTTTCGTCGCCTTGAGTGTACGTGGTGTGGTCAGTACGAGCATCGAAACCATAAGTTTCGCCGTCTGGATCGGTGAACTGTGAGCCGCAGCTTGTTGGTCTATGGAAACGATCATAGCGAGTCGTGTTGGTACAGGAGCCGTCGATGTAGCGCTTGATGAAGTCATTGATTCTCTTCTGGCCGGCATCGGTATTGTTTTCGCTGATTGGTTCAAATGGTGTTCTGCCTTTGTTGTTGGCCTGGTATTGAGTGACGGCCGTCATGAAGCGACTGAGGTCGTTTTTGCGCTGAGTGTTGCGCTGACTGCGCTGGAGCGCTGGTAACGCAATGAAGACCATTAAGAAAATGAGGCCTGCAATTGCAAGGACCAAGACTACTTCGATGATTGTGAAGCCTTTTTGGTTCTTTTTCATTAAGATTTTCTCCTATGTGGTTATGCTTTGATTATAGCATGATTGGGTAACAAAAATCCGCCTTTGTGGCGGACTCTTGGTTTAGACTAGCTTGAGTTCGTCTTTCATTTTGGCAAGGAGCTCTTCTTTGGTTTCGAGCTGGTTGCGGGTTTCTTCTACGAGTTCCTTCGGCGCGCGTTCGACATACTTCGGATTACGCAAGCGGGCTTCGAGAGTATTGATTTCTTGTCCGACCTTGAGGATGTTTTCTTCGAGCTGAGCCTTGTACTTGGCGTGTACTTCCTCCGGGATTTGGAGGTAGATGTTGTGGCCTGGGACGGCGAGACGGAGGCCGCCGATTTCCTCGATCTTGATCTGTGGGACGCTTGGCGCCTTGGTGAGATGTTGGATGAGGAGCTGGTTATCGTACATGAGCTGATCGTCGATGAAGGCTACTGGGTAGCGATCGTTGCCTGGGAGAGCCTGGAAATGGCTGCGAATGTTCGTGATGATGTCGATGAGTTCGCGGAATTGGTTGGCTTTCTTGACATCGACCTTGTATGGCTTTGGCCAGTTTTGATTGATGAGCATGCCTTCGGTCCAGCTGAGGCTTTGCCAGATTGTCTCGGTGACGAATGGGGCGAATGGATGCATGATAATAAGGATTTGCTCGAGGGTGGACTTGATGAGGGCGGTGTTCTTCCAGAGCTTCTGACTTTCGATGAACCAGTCGGCATAGCGGTTCCAGACGAGGTCGTAAACGAGGTCGCCGGCTTCGGCAAAGCGGTAGTTTTCGACGAGTTTCTGGATTTCTTTGCTAGTTTTATTGATTTCATCGCAAATCCAGTCTTCGCCGAGGCTCTTGCATTCGAGGCTGCCGCCCTTCTCTTTGTTCTCGTCGACTATTTGCTGAGCGAGGCGGGAGATGTTCCAGATTTTATTGCAGAGGTTGCGGCTGGCGATAACTTTGCTGCTGCTGAAGGCCTGGTTGACACCGGCGCTGCGGCTAGCGATGAGACCGAGGCGGAGTGCATCGGAGCCGTATTTACTGACGATATCGAGAGGGTTGATAACGTTGCCCTTTGATTTGGACATCTTTTGGCCTTTTTCGTCGAGAACCATGCCGTGCATGTAAACGTCTTTGAATGGAACGTCGCCGGTGATGTAGAGGCTAAGCATGATCATGCGGCCAACCCACTGGAAGAGGAGGTCTGCACCGGTCTCCATAACAGAGGTCGGGAAGAACTTTTGGTCTTCGCTAGTGGTGATATATGGCCATTGGCCGGAGCTGAACCAGGTGTCGAAGGTGTCTTCGTCGCGGCGGTAGGTGTTGCCGTTGATTTCGATTTCGGATTGGTCAACGCGGGTGTCAAAAATCCAATCGGATGGGTCTTCGACGTTTTGGAAGGCTGGGATTGGGATGCCCCACGGGATTTGGCGGGAAATATTCCAGTCGCGGAGGTTCTGCAAGTAATTGATGAGAACCTTCTTTTTGTTCGCTGGGTGGAATTTGATTTTGCCTTCGTTGAGGATTTCGATGGCCTTGGCAGCTAGTGGCTTGACGTCGACGAACCATTGTTCGCGGAGGAGTGGTTCGATGACGGTGTCGCATTTGTAGCAGTGGCCGACATCGTGCGTGATGTTTTCTTCGCCGCGGCGGAGGCCCTTAGCTTCGAGGTCTTTGAGAACCTGTTTGCGACATTCGGCGGTGGTCATGCCAGCGTAAGCTTCGCCCGCTTCTTCGGTCATGCGACCATCAAAACCGATAACCGTGATCATTGGAAGGTCGTGACGCTGAGCGACCTCGTAGTCATTCTGGTCGTGGGCTGGCGTGATTTTAACGGCGCCAGTACCAAAGCTCATATCGGCGTGCTCGTCGCCAACGATTGGAATTTCGCGGTCCGTGAGTGGTAGCTTGACATTCTGCCCAATTATGTTCTTGTAGCGTTCGTCCTCTGGGTTGACGGCTACTGCGGTATCGCCAAGGAGAGTCTCTGGGCGAGTGGTGGCGATGATGATTTCTTTAAGATCGTCGGTAGGATTGACGAGAGGGTAAGCGATTTGCCAAAGTTTGCCCTTCTCTTCCTTGTGAGTGACTTCGATATCAGCAAAGGCGGTTTGGTGTTTGGTGCAGAAGTTGACGAGCTTCTTGCCGCGGTAGATGAGCTTGTCGTTGAAGAATTTCTCGAAAGTGCCATAGACGGTTTTGACAACTTTTGGATCGAGCGTGAAAGTAAGGCTGTCCCAGTCGCAGCTTGCGCCGAGGGCGCGGAGTTGGAGCTCCATGTTACCGCGTTGCTCGTGGACGAAATTCCAGACCTGGTCGTAGAGTTCGTCGCGATTGTAATCGAAGCGGGTTTTGCCCTTGCTTTCGAGATAGCGTTCGTAGACGACCCAGGTTTCGAAGCCGGCGTGGTCGGCGCCTGGAATGTACCAAGTATTGTCGCCTTTGAGGCGATGGTAGCGGATCAAAATGTCTTCGAGGGCGATGGTGAGGCCATGGCCGATGTGAAGATTGCCATTTGCATTTGGCGGCGGCATAACGATGCAGTAGTTTTTTGCTTTGTTGTTTGTCTTTGGATGGAAAGCACCGGATTTTTCCCAGAGTGCGTATACGTCCGTCTCGTATTCGTTTGGCTCGTAGGCTTTGCTAAATTTCATGCGTATATTTTAACATATTTTTTGACGTTTGTTTAGGGGTGGAGAGGTGGTATTTTTGTGGGTTTTGTGGCGGCGGTTTGGTGTTTGTGGGCCTGAGGTGTGTTGGTTGTGGAATGATTGGCTTGACATCGGTTCTTTGGTTGCCTAGGGAAAAGGTTTAGTTTTACTTTATGTTTTTTCTAAGTACGATGGTTGGATCGCGGCGGTTGCTATGGTTTTTGTCTTTTTGTGCCCTACTCTGCATTTTTTGCGCGGTCGGATTTTTGATTTCCGCCCTGCTTTTTCGATTTTTTGTGTTCGCGTGAAATTTTGGCGTGAATTTTGGGCGTTTTTGCTATTTTTATCTAAAAATACAGCCCCGCGGCTGCTTTTTCGAAATTTAAGCATAAAAACTTACACGTGAAATTTTTTCGCGGGTTGCAAAATATTGCAAATTTCACGTATTTGCTTCGTTATTCAAATTTTCTTCCCAAAATTAATGCGTCTCGTCCAAAAATATGGAAGGTGCTAATTTCTTGGTTTTAGTGTAGCATGAGCGGGATGCTAAAGCAAGTGGTTGCTATGAAAGGTGGTGGAAGTTGTCAAGAGTGTGGAAAAGTCTGGGATGTTGTAGAATATTGGTAATGGCATTTGTAAGAAAATTCATCACGGCGAGTGGGGCAACGGGCGTTCAGGTTTGCTGGAAAGAGCACTCGGAAGTTGTGCGGACGGAACATATCGGTTCAGCGACGACGGAAGAGGAGCTAAAGGTGCTAATGAAGAAGGCGCGGCAGGTGATGGATAGGGGGAAAACTTCCTTGTTTGATCTGTCGGAGTTCGACGATGATAAGGTTGACTTCAAATTAATAGACGGCGCACCGGCAGGGAAGCGAAAAAAGAAAAAATAGCCCGTTTTGGGCATTTTTATAGGGGTCGATTTTTCAAAAAAATTTTTTTTGCGCTTCGCGCATTAAAGTTGGATTGCTAAAGCTCTTAGCAATCTCAATGCTTATGTTTATTTATATCATTTATGATATTTTATATCGCTTATGGTATTATTTTATGAATTTTGAAGCAATTTGATGATTTTGGCGAGGTCTTTATTTTGCAGGTCGGTTGGGAGGCTAAGCGTACGGGAGCTAATTGAATCGGCCTTTGGGGTTTGGGTGGGATCAAAATTATAACGGCTGTTGCTGTTTGGGCCTGGGTAGAGAAGTGGGGAATACCAGCGGCGAATAAAGTAACCGTTTGAGGTGAGGATGTCGTAGGCCTGATTTGCCTTGGTAGTATTGTCGAAAAGGATAGGGTAGGCGAGAAGAGGCTGCTCCTCGGTAGTGATAGGGGTGAAATGCTCCGACTTGAGGTTTTTGTTGTAATACTTGACGGATGCAAGGCGGCGGGAATAGTTGTGCTTTAGGGTGCTAAGATTTTTGAGAATTGCATTATTGACATATTCGTTGGTTGTATAGGACTCGGACTGTGTCGCGGACTGTTCGAATGGGTAAATGGCTGGTTCTAAAATTTTGGCCTTGATCGCGAAATTGCGAAGATTGTGGCGGATACTAGCCGGCGTGCGCTGGAGGATGGCGTTGTTGAAGCGATAGTGCTTGACACGGAATGCGAGCGATTTTGTTGGATTCGGAAGTGTTGTCAAGTACTTGACAATGGTTTTGTAGAGTTCTGGGCGCTCGGTTTTGAGGCGGGGGTTGATATAAATGGCGCCGCCAAATTTAGTGCCTGGTAGAATTTTTTCGACGCCGAATGAGTGGGCGGAAATATCTGCAATGATTTCGTTTTTGTCGTCGCGGGCGAAGCGGAGCAGGGCGTGGGCGGAATCCTCGATAATTAGGAGTTTGTGCTTGTGGGCTTTTTCGATGAGTTTTTGCGGGTTGCTAATAATGCCGAGGGTATGCTGTATGACGACGGCGCGGGTGTTTTTGTTGATGAGTTTTTCTGGGATGTCGGTCGTGGAAAGCGTGGTTGGGTCGATGTCGGCGTAGATTGGCGTGTGGCGGGCGACGATGATTGGGTTGACGGCCGTAATGCAAGTGTATGGCGTAGTGATGATTTCGCCGAGACCTTCGACGGTTTTGATGGCGCGATAAACTTCGGCGAGACCGAAGCGTTGTTTGAGTGTCAAAAACCAATCGTCGGCATTGGTGCCGGAAATTTTAGCGAGTTGCTCGCGAACTAATTGTGCGCTTAAACTTTCACCTGCCATATTGTTTATATATATTATATATGATTTTTGGGATTCGGGTCTGGAGCAGGGCAAGAAAAAACTGGCGGTTGAGCCAGAATTTTATTATGGGTGTCTAAATTATTAGTAAATGGCGGAGCGGGGCGAAATGTCGAGCGAGTAAGGATCGGTAGGCTGGTCGCCGGCTTGGATGGAGAAGTAGGCGGCGGAGGCGACCATGGCGCCGTTGTCGGTACTGTATTCTGGTTTTGGATAGCAGACTTGGTGGGTTTTGCTGAAGGCTTTTTCGAGCTCGGTGCGGAGGAGTTGGTTGGCGGAGACGCCGCCGGCGAGGACGATGGATTTGGCTGGGTGGGTTTCGGCCGCGGTTTTGAGCTTGCGAATGAGGATGTTGATGGCGGTGGCTTGGAAGCTGGCGGCAAAATCGGCGATTTGTTGGTTGCTAAGTTTGGCGGCAAGCTCGTGGGATGGCGTGGTGATTGGGAGGTTGAGGTCTTTTTGGACGGCGCGGAGGACAGCGGTTTTGATGCCACTGAATGAAAAATCGAGGTCGGAAACTTGTGGAATTGGGAGATGGTATTTTTTCGGGTCGCCGTTTATGGCAGCTTTGGCGATGGCGGGGCCGCCTGGGTAGGGCAGGCCAAGAATTTTGGCGACTTTGTCGAAACATTCGCCGATAGCGTCATCGCGAGTAGTACCGATGATTTCGAAATGGTCGTGGCGTTCCATATATATTATTTGTGTGTGGCCGCCGGAAACTACTGCGGCGAGGAGAGGGAATTCTGGCTGGTTGCCACTGAGCCAGTTGGCGTAGATGTGGGACTTGAGGTGGTGGGTAGGGTAGAATGGGATGCTATTTAATATGGCGATAGTGCGGGCGGCGAGGGTGCCGACAAGAAGGCTGCCGACGAGGCCTGGGGTGTGAGTGACGGCGATGGCGTCGATGTCCTTGATGCTGAGTTTGGCGTCGGAAAGGGCTTGGTTGATGACGGGGTTGATGGCTTCGATGTGAGAGCGGGCGGCAATTTCCGGAATGACGCCGCCGTAGGATGAGTGGATGTCAATTTGTGAGACGACGACGTTAGACAAAATATTGACGCCGTCTTCAACAATGGCGGCGGCGGTTTCGTCGCATGATGATTCAATCCCAAGAATTCGCATTTACTATATTATACCATATTTTTTGGCTGGTATTTAGGGGAGGAGGTGATGTTTGCGGATATGATTATGTTTATGTTATTATTAGCATAAGGTTAATTGTAGAAAGGTCAAAATAACATGGACAACGTCGGTCAATTCATCGACCAAATTATTAATGAGAAAGGCTATACGACGCTCGATGCGGATGTGCGCGAGCAGTTGAAGGCTGATTTAACTCAGCGCTTGCTTGATCAGATTGATACGGCAGCGATTTATGCTTTGCCAGAGGATAAGGCGGTCGAACTTTCGCAAAAACTTGATGATCCGAACTTTGGTGATGATCAGGTAACTGAATTCATGACGCAGAGTGGCGTGGATTTGCAGGATGTCGCATTGAAGACTATGCTTCAATTCCGAGCATTGTACGTCGGCGAAGATAAAATTAATGCCGCGAATGCAAGCGTTGCAGCCTAGGAGGTAGAAAATGAACAAAGAGAATCTAGGAAATCCTGAAGGTGCGGCACAGTCGACTCAGTGGGATTCGCTAAGTCGATTTGAACAGCCTAGCTCCGAAGAGCGTGGCCGTCTCGAAACGCCTAAAAGTGCCGACTTTAAATATGTCGGCAATGATGGCAATGAGATGGTTGACCATTTGAAGGTGTTTTCGAGTCCGCAATTTGCCGAATATTTGGCAACAGTAGCTACTGGCGCTCAGACCGACGATGCGCGCTTAGCTCAAAAGGCTTTGGGGGTTGAGGTTCCTGCGGGGCAGCAGAATGTAGCTGAGTATGTCCAGGCTCAGTTAAGTTCTCGTATTGCTCAGGCGCAAGAAGAGGGACGTTTTGCGTTCGACACACGTCGAGTTACTGACAATCTTGTAGATATTGCGGAAAAGAATTCGCAAGGTGTTACAGCGTTTGATAAAAGGAATAATGGCTCCGTTCAGGGAATTATGAAGAAGATTGAAGACGGCTTCTTTTCGAAGCTTGATGAAATCGAGCAGAACGGAGGGACTTGGTCGATCGAGATTGCAAAGCCGGCGACTGCTGCTGAGCAGGTTGCTGAGGCGCCGAGTGCTTCTGAAACTTCGGAGAGTGATGAGGCTGGCAAGAAAGAGCATCTTGGTCCAGAGGCATTACATGCTCCTGGAAGCGAATTGGGCGAGAACGAGCAGTGGTATGTTGATGACATGAGGAAAAACTTGGCGGAGGGAAGGAGAGAGCATCCTGATACCACGGATGATCAGTGGCGCAATTCGATGATTAGCCGCTTGGGCAATTATTTCCAGATTCCTGGTCACCGTACTGAAGACGTTGAAGCTAGAGAAAGAGCAGAAAGAGAAAAGATTAATTTCTTCCATCAGGCGGGTGATAATGAGATTATCGCAAATTACGTCGAAGAAGATTTGCCTAAGCCTTCTGAAGAACAGCAGGCTAGACTCGAAGAGCTAGCTGATATGATTATGGCGCCAGCTCCAATGCCTGAAGCTGACCAGCAGTTGATTCGCGATATGCGCGAAGCTGCCAAGAATGGCTACGAAGATGGCTATATTACCGGCGGCGAGACTGCCGAGAGCACCGTTTCTACGGCAGAAAAAGAAAAGGGCTTTGAACGTGGTGCAGCGTATGAAGCTTTTGCTGAGCGACGTGCTCCGATTTCTGTTGGCGAGCTTGACGATATGGACGATGAGACGGTCGAGAAGCTTAGCTCGATGTCCAATGAAGAAATTGCTGAGTTCATGAATTCGAGTGTAAAGAGTGAAAGCAGTGCTGAGTCGGCAGAAACTGGCGAAATGACTCGTGATGAGATGATTGATGAGCTCGTTGACTTGGAAGCCCCACTCTCGATGGATGAGGTTGAGAAAATGTCGGATGAGCAGCTTCATCAGTATGTTGAAGATTTGCGCGCGAAGAAAACGGCCGAAAATAATGCAGAGGATGAAAGCGACACGGTCGAAATTGAGCCTGAGGCCTCTTTGCGCGAGCGCTTGAAGAATTTCTTGACGAAAGAAAATCTAAAGAAAGTCTTTAGTGGTATTGCCGGTAAGGCACGCTCGATTTTGAAGGGCATTGGTCGCAAGTTTGGCTTTGGCGCCGAAGAGCAGATTGAGGAAACTGCTGATGAGGCAGAAGAAGTGGCTGCTCCAGTTGCTGAAACGGTTAAAAATACTGAAGAGAGTGGACCTGGCAAGATAGGCGAGTACGATGTTAGCTATGATTTTGGCGAAATGCTGAACGATGCTGGCATGTATGAGGGCACGATGGATAATCCTCCTGTGACAGTCAAAGTAGAGACTGCTCCATCCGAAAAAGTAGCCGAAACGCCAGCAGAACAGCCGGCAGCTGAGGAAGAAAAGCCTACAGCTGAAAGTGCAGAGATTAAGAAAGATTTTGACTCTCGCGTAGAGAATGGTATTGCGGCTTTGTCGAATGAAGATTTCGTAAAGACGATTACTGGTAAGAAGAAATTGCGCAGACTTGGCTTTAATGGCGGTATGCGCGCCTTTGGCGAGATGGTAGCTCGCGTTAATGGCGAGCGCGGCCTTCCGGTTTTGGAACAAGATAAGAAGAAATTGGCACAGATCGGCGATTTGTTTGATGCTTGGAATGCTACGGCGGAACAGGCTGCCGAGGTTGCTGCTAGCTTGATTCCTGAGGCCGAACAGCCAGCTACGGTAGAGGAGACTGCTGAAGCGCAGGATCAAGCTTCTGCCGAGGAAGAGAAGAAGGAGCCGACGAAACGCTCTGAATATGTTGTTGGAACGAATCCTGATGGTAGTCCGATTTATGATGCGAGCGCAATTTATGCTTCGCAGGGCTTTGCCGATGTTTTGGCGAAGCATACCGAGGGCAATACGACTGCAGCCCGAACCGCTCGCGATTTGCTAGATTATCGCAATAGGCATGGCGTCGATGCAATGATTGCCATGATGGGTCAACATGATTTGTATAAGGGTCCATTAAAGAGTTTTCGTGGTGAGTTCTTGGATTCGCTCGAACAAGATTTGGATGCCGGTTCGAATGGTTTGAATGAGGGGCCTAGGACTGAAGTGGGCTCTGCTGAGAATACTGAGACGCCAGCTGAATCCGCAGCTGTATAAAACGGAATAATTTGGGAGGTTAATAATGATAAGATCCGAGATTTCGGGGGGAAGGCCTTCCGAAACTAATGCTGAAGTCGGTGCTGAACGCCAGGAGCGTTCGCCTGATAAACTTGAGAATCTTGGCGAGGGGCTGCTTGATGCGGCTTCCCGCCTTGAAGGCGCCGCATCCGAAGACGGTGCGGAAGATGTATATGACGATGAGCCATTGACGCGCTCTGATTTTTTGGTAGGTACGAGTCCTGATGGTAAGCCCTTGTATAATGCGAGTGCTATCTATCAAAGTAAGGGCTTTGAGGATGTCTTGGCGAGACATACGCAAGGTGTTTCTCCTGAAGCTAGCGCTGCGCGTGAATTGTATTGGAGGCTTCGTAGGTATGGCGCAGAGGAGATGGCGTCTGATGTTGACGAGTTGAATATTGACTCGAAAATTTTGGCTGGCTTTAGAAGGGAATTTTTGGACTCGCTTGAAGACGGCCCGGATGACGGTGTTTCTGTCCAGGAAGAGGAGATTGGGCAAGATACGAAGGCGGAGAAGACTGCCGCTGAAGTTGGAATGCCTGATATTACCGAGGCTCAGCCCGCGAAACAGGAAGGCGAGAAGCCAAGCGATTTGTATGCGGAGCGTCATGAAGGGGAGAGCGAGAGAGAAGCTTCTGCGAGGAAGTGGGCGATCGAGAATATTCATGATTTTATCCAGTTGGCAAGTAAAAATAAGATGGAGCTCGGAGAAAGCGTTGCCGATTTTTTGGAACGCACGAATGGCGGCTGGGGCGGAACTGAGGCGAAGCCGACTGCTGAGGAAGCGGCTGCACCTGAGACTAAGCCAAATGAGACTGTAGGAATTTCGCAAGAGGATCACGAAAAGATTCAGTTTTTCCATAATCTTCGAGACGATGAAGAGGTTAATGGGCTATGGGGCGGAACCGTAAGGCACGAACGTGTTATTCAGCCGAGCGAGAGCTTGAAGAATGATATGCTCGAGGCTGCGAAAAAGAAAGAAGAAGGTATTGACGATTCGTCCGATGAAGCCGAAGTGCCGGAAGCTATCTTTAGTATGCCAGAAGCGCCAGAGGTGCCTAAGGTTATAAATCCTGCGAGTGCTTCGACGATGGAAGATATTGCGCCGACGATGCCTACGGTCGAAATGATGCCAAAACCAGGCAAAATGCCTGCGCCTACAATGGATGAATTAGTTACGCCGAGTATGCCGGAAGTGTCGGTGATTCCTACGCCTGAGAGTATGGCCTCAGAGGAAACAGCGGAGATTCCGAACCCTGAAAGTCAGGCTGAAGCAGCGGAGACTGAGACTGAGACGCCGGTTGTTGAAAAACCAAATCCGACTGAAGAAGTGCCTGAGGCTGAAAGTAATGAGACTGAGGCCGAAGAGGCTGAGTTTGATCCGCTAATCGCGATTGAAATGAATAGGGAATATGACGCTAAGGAGCGTGCCCGCGAATTGGCAGAGATGATGCTGACCGATAAAATCGAAGGCGATGGAAGTAAGCTATCGAAGTTTACGCGTGTTTTCCGTCGTGTGGTTTGGGGCAATTATTTCCGCGAAGCAGCAAAGCGTAAATATGAGCGTCAGGCACTAGAGGCAATTTCGGAGGCGACTGCAATTTATGATGACCCAAGTTTGACTGATGATGAGCGGAAAGCGGCTTTGGCTGATATTTACATTGGAAATAGCAAGCGCAAGCTTGAGGCGAGCGACTGGTCCGTTGCCTCGAGAGTGGAAATGGTCAAGTATCATATGGTCGCGAAGGAATCGAATGAAGTATTCGATGAGATGATACATACGAAGGCTGGCGAACGTTTTGTTTCTTACTCGGTGCGACGCGGTGAAGATGGCAACTTGCATGCTTACGAGCATACGCCTGATCATGGTGAGGTAGAGGTCGTGTCGCCAAGTCAACAGGCGGATTTTGCAATTCGTATGCGCGAGATTGTTGCGCGTTATGCGAAGGGTGAAATTGCCGATAGGCAGGCTTTCGATAAAGAGATTGAAGATATGCGTATGGAGTTTCCGGATGCATATGCTTCGTCGAACTTCATGACTAACAACTACTTTGAGATTGCCGAGAAAGCGAAAGAGCGCTTTGATAGTATGGCTGAGAGTGCAGACCACGAAGAGTCGATGGAGCGATTGTTGCGCGGCTTTGCGATTGTGAATGCCGAAACGCGCAGTAGTGTACGTACGGAAACGCACAAGAACGCCATTGATAAGATTACGGACAGATTGTCGCGCGGCAAGCTCGGTAGATTTATCCCGATGGATGTCGTGGCTGGTGCGATTGGCGTTGCTTCGGCGATTGCGATTGGTGGCGAAGACCCGAATAGTCGCGGTGTGGTTCAGCGTGCTTTGCGCGTGATTCCGCCGATGTCCCTAGTGGCGGTTGGTGCGATTGCTGGCATGAAGGAGCATGGACGTACGCAGGAAGATATCACACGCATGCGTCGTGATGCGGCGCGCGGCATGGATTACCTGAAGGGGGAGCGCAATAAGAAGTTGTCTGAAGCGGTTTTGAAGGACGAGGAAGTTGTTAATGCTTCTGAGTATTCAAAAGACGTCATGGATTTGGTGGGCAATTTGTATAATGAGGCGGGTGAGCTTAACAGCGAAAATGTAGCGAAGTTGAAGGTTAAGCTTGCGTTCATGCATTTTGCACGCGACATTAGTGATAAAAATGGCGTTGATTTGATTAGATACTCTGGCGCAGATCCGGAATTGATTCCGCGTGAACGCATGAATTTCGATATTGCCATAGCTTCTGCAAAGGATGCTTTGAAGAAGGCTGGCGTTGATTTCTCACGAGAGATTAGTGATGTTTCCGATGCGTGCGATGCTTTGCATGCGTTCTCGACTAACCTTTCTGAGAGAGAAAAGGTGGCAGTAAAGTTGAAACGTAAGATGGCGCGGAAGGCTGGCGTGAAGTCTGCTGTGACGGCCGGTCTTGTTGGTCTGGCGGTACAAGAAGGCACAGCGTTCGTGGATCCAACGAAGATTGGTTTGTTTGAGCGCTTGGCTGGACGTGGCGATAATAATGTCGTTGGCGCTGATGAGACTGTTTTGAACAATCTTTGGAACCGTGGCGGTAGATTTATTTCGACGGAAGGCTCCTTTGGCGATAAGGTCGGCGCGTTCTTGAGAAGGACGCCAACGCCGACTGGCGAAGCGATTGATATGGTTACCGAGAAGCAAATCGCTGGTAGCGTTTCTCGCGAAGAAGCACTCAAGATGGTTGAGGGGAATCCGGATAGGACGATGACTTTGGCTGGCGAAGTTGGCACTGGTGAATTCACGGAAACTTCGTTGGGTGACTATGTTGCTGATCATTCCGAGAAGATTCATGTTTCCGAGTGGCTCAACAATGGTACGGCGAAGGTTGATTTGAGTGAAACGCAAGTTTACTTCACGGGCCAGGATCAATGGTTCGCACAGTTGAAGAACAATCCGTTCAATGCACGTATGACGGTTGATCCGTCGGCCGAATCGATGAATGGTCGCTTGTTCTGGTTTATTCGCACGGAAGATGTTGATGCGAATAACGGCCTCGGCTTTAGGATTCCGGCAACGTTGGACGCGGCAACTGGCCGTATTGGTATGGATGCAAGTGACGATATCTTGAAGAAAGTAGCGGACGGTTGGGACTTTAGCCGAATTCATCTCGGTGTCGATATGGGCCTTGATGATGAAGGTGTGCGCAATATTGCGTCAATTGCAACGACTTTTGGCGACGGCTTCGATGGTAGTGAAATTGTTTCGCGCGTCGAAAATACGATGCAAGTCTTTAATGTTTCCGAGACGGTTACAGAGAGAATTGCAACGCGCGCGACTGGAGCTGCAGCTGAAGCGGCGATGCGTATGACGGCCGGTATTCCGCTTTATGCTCGCGAGGAGTTGGCGAATAGTGTCGCTCCTGAAGTGCCGCCGATTAGCGCCTATGAATTGAATCCTGAAAGTACGGCGCCGAGTACGCCGGAAGCGCCTAGCTCTGAGACTCCGGAGAGCAGTAACGAATCAGATGAGTCTGGTGATTCTGAAACGCCTGAGACACCGGAGACGCCTGAATCGGAGGCATCTGAACCGGAAACGCCAGAAGATTCCGAATCTGAGACTCCTGAGACGGAAACGCCACCTGATATTCCTACGCCCGGTGAAAGCTCTGAAGATGACGAAACGGAAGACGATTTCGAAGTTATTACAGCAGATAGTTCTGATACGAGAATTCCAGTGTTGTCTCGCGAAAAGCTTGCAAAGCGTATGGAATCTGGAGCTGGTGTAACGCCGCCTGATGGAGAGGTAACGAGATTGACTGAAGTGATTAATCGTTGGAATTCGTTGGACGACAATGTTCGTCGCGATCTTTTGAGCGGCAGAGCAACGAATGGTGGCGATATGCTCGGTTCGCTTTTGATGGCAAATCTTGTGCAATTGCCGACTGACGTTGACGATATGGAAATGGCGGCCTAAGCGGACAAAAACCTCCCGAAATGGGAGGTTTTTTGATGGCTTAATTGAGACGAGCGCTGGTTTGCTTTGGAAAAGTAACATAGGTGGGGGGTGGTATCAAAAAATCCCCTCGCGGAGGAGGGGATTGTTGTGCGGCTTTTAGCGGTAGAACTTCAGCGAAACGATTGGGTCTTTGCGGGCGGCCTTGATGGCTGGATACATACCGAAGAGGATGCCGACGGCGAGCGAGACGCCACCAGTGATGCCGAGGATGCCCCAGGAAATATGTGGTGCGAATGGGGAAATGAGGGAAATGAGGAAGGCGCCGATGTAGCCAAAGGCGAAGCCCATGATGCCGCCCATGATGCTGAGGATCATGGATTCGAAGAGGAACTGTAGTAGGATATTGCCGCTGCTGGCGCCGACGGCTTTGCGGATGCCGATTTCGCGAGTGCGCTCAGAGACGGAGACGAGCATGATGTTCATGATGCCGACGCCGCCGACGATGAGAGAAATCGATGCGACGATGGTGAGCATATTGGAAATGATGTTGAGAAGGGAACCGGCAGGATGGGAAGCTTCTTTGCTGGAGATGATTTCGAAGCCGCTGTTGCTGTGCTTGGCTTCGACGAGCTTGCTGCGGATGCTCTCGATGGTACCGTCGACGGAATCGGTGGTTGCGGTGCGGATGTCGATTTGCTGGATTTGAATGGATGATTCGAAAGTGCTGGCGAAATCGAGGTTAATAATAATTGAGCTATCGAAGTCGACGCCGTTGAAGTTGATTGGGTCGTCGATTTCTTCGAGGACGCCTACGACCATGAATTGCTGGCCATTGTAGGTGAAGGTTTTTGTGATAGCTTCGGTGCCGCCAAAGAGGGACATTGCGGCTTTGTAGCCGAGGACGGCAACGTTGTCGCGAAGAGTATTGTCGAGGAACTGACCGTTTTTGAGTTGAATATTGATGATATTTGGAAGGTCGGTGCTAGTCGCAACGACATTGACGGAATCGTGCGTGCGCTCGCCGATGGTGATGGCGGCGTTAGAAATTGCGATTGGGGCGATAGCAGAGACATTTTCGACTTTAGAGATGGTCTGGATGTCGCTGATGGTGAGGTTGGATTTGACATACTGGTTGCTCGAGGTGAGCTCGTCGATAATGCTGCTAGTGGTGTCTTTGCCGTTGCTTGGGCGGACCAAAATGAGATTCGCGTTGGCTTTGTCGCTATTAGTTGTGATGAGTTTGTCGATGCTGCCGGTGAGGGAAAGGATGAGGACGATGGAGGCGACGCCGATGGCGATGCCGAGAGCAGACAAGAAGGTGCGACCGCGGTTGCGGCGAAGGCTGTCGATAGCAAGGTGGAAATGGGTTTTAACTAGTGATGCCATGGCTTAGGCCTCCTTCTTCTTGCTTGATTTTGATTTGATGAGTCGGCTGATTTTGCGCTTGCGCTCTGGTTTTTCGGACTTTTCGGACTTGTCGGCAGACTTTTGCGCTTTGATGTCGTCGGACTTCTTGTCGCTTTTTGCTTTGTTATCGCTAGTGCTGCCAAGAGGGTGCTTTTCGATTTTTGGCGAATCGGTTTTGGTCTTTTCGGCCTTGGATTCGGTTTTTTCGCTTTCAGCTTTGGCCTGCTTGGCCTCGGTTTTCTTGCTGCTGGAAAGAATGCGGACGGAAATTTTTTCTGGATCGCCTGGTTTTGGAAGGTCGCGGTCAGCGACAGTCTTGATGTCGGTGTCAATTTCGCCATCGAGCATGTTGATGACGCGGGTGGCATAGGTGGTCAGGGCAGGGTTGTGCGTAACCATGATGATAGTATTGCCAAGAGCATGGATTTCTTTGAGTTCTTCCATGATGATGTGGCTGCTGCGGCTATCAAGGTTGCCGGTTGGCTCGTCCGCGAGAATGATGGACGGCTTGGCGATAAGACTGCGTGCGATGGCGACGCGCTGCTGCTGGCCGCCAGAAAGTTGGTATGGCATATAGTATTCGCGCTCGCGAAGTTGGAAGCGTTCGAGAACGTTGTCGGCCATTTTGAGGCGGCGAGTCTTGCCGTAGCCAGAGTAGACGAGCGGCATAGAGACGTTTTCAATGACGCTGAGATTTGGAATAAGGTTGAAACTCTGGAAAATGAGGCCGATTTCTTTGGCGCGGA
>CAMJQQ010000005.1 GCA_946408075.1 uncultured Candidatus Saccharibacteria bacterium
TAAGCGCGAAACTGACTCCAAGATAAGAATTCCCTATGACCTCCCAGAAAGATGATCTGGTTGATAGGCGCAAGGTGGAAGCATGGCAACATGTGGAGCCGAAGCGTACTAATAGAGGCATTGCCTTTTTATGTTCTACTTATTGATTTCGTGCTTGCACAAAGTCGATAAGTAGTATAGACTTAACTAGTAACTGGTGTTCAAAACACCAAGCCAATTAAAATCCATAGTCTTGCTCATCGAAGTTAGATTCTAACACAGCGGCATTAGGTTTTCGTCGCGCTCTTAGAGTCTAACTTCGGTGTCCATACCGCCAGGGAAATACCTGTTTCCATTCCGAACACAGAAGTCAAGCCTGGTAGGGGCGATTATACTGCTCTGCGGGAAACTAGCAAGATGCCGAATTATATAAAAGGCCACCTCAACGGGTGGCTTTTTATCTTTCCGAAGGAAAGAAGTAAAAGCCACCAAAGAGGTGGATTTTTTATGTAATAAAAAATCTGCGCAATTCATTGCGCGGCCTTTTATATAACGAACAGGCTCCTCAGACCTGTTCGCATTATACTTCATATACCTACCACCCCAACGGGTGGACTTTTGTCTTTTCGGAAGAAATGTATATCCCGTATTTGCTATAATAAAACCATGCCAAACGAAACATCAAGACCAGCAAATCGAACATCGATACGCGGAATAATTTCGATTTTCATGAATTTAGCCCTCATTCCGCTGCTAATTATGGGGATCGGAGCTGGCAGTTACTATCTTTATCTGCATTTTACAGGCCTGCCAGTTGGCTCGCCAGAAGCTGCAAACTTTCTACTTTATGTTATTTCCGCCTGCGTCGCCGCTTTCTTTATGATCGTAACCTATGTTTCGTGGTTCAAAAAAGGCAGTGGAACGCCGCTCATGGGCGCTTTGATTATGTTGATCGGCGGTTTGTTGTTTGCGCCGACGAAGTGGCTTTGTCTTTTGGCGCTACTTGACCCGGTGTTTGTTTACTATCTGCCGCCTATTCGCAAGCGACTAGAAGCCAAACAATCAGCTAAAAAAGACAATCTTTAGCGCCTCGTAAATCTGAAAAACGATATATCCGAGCACGAGTAACAGAAGTACTACGTAAATCCATCGCGTGCCGTGCTTAACGGGCGTATCTGGAAAAAATTTCCCGGCAATCTGATCCGAAATCTTTACCGGCTCGTATCCGACTTCTTTACTGACGTCTACTTCTATCTCGTCCTTCATATTTATATTATCCTAAAAAGTCGCTAGAATTTCTAGCGACCTTGTTTTATGCGAAAATGATTGCGTAAAATGCCAAATATCCAAGCGTTGCAAAGATCAGTGCATAGATAGCAATACACAAAAATAGGCTAAAATGATAGCCCCTATTCACCTCTGTAGGCTTACTCATACGTCTATTATAGCATAAAACGCGCAAAAAGTCAATCTGCTATAATAAAACAAAGGAGTAATAATGGGTAACGAGATTGAGGCGACCTTCTATGATATTGATAAAGATGCATTGCGCGCGAAGCTAAATGAGCTCAATGCGACACTAATAAAACCAGAGGTTCAGATGCGCCGAAAGGTTTATGATACTGGCGAGCATTCTTTCGCACGCGTGCGCGATGAGGGTGACAAAATCGTGATGACCTACAAGAATTATCTTGACGATACTGTTATTACGGGTTGCAAAGAGGTTAACCTAACCGTCGACTATTACGAAGAGGCCTGCAAATTCATGGTTGGCTGCGGTCTCCATCAAAAAGCTGAACAGATTACCTTTCGCGAAGTTTGGGAGCTTGATGGTGCCGAAATCTGCATTGACACCTGGCCATGGCTACCTTCGTATATTGAGATCGAGGGCGACCTGGAAGATTCGGTCTGGGATGTTGCTCAAAAGCTCGGTTTCGAAAAATCTGAAGCGCACTTCGGTAGTGTCGACACGGTCTACAATTACTACTATGGCGTCGACAAGGATGTTGTTAATTCCGAAACGCCAATCATCGACTTCGAGATCGAGCCGCCGGTTTGGGCTCGGCGTCGCATTCGCTAGAAAAAGTCTCAAAACTCGGCAAAAAGACCGTTGTTAGATGACGATTAATCGCGTCTGTGCGACTGTCGCAATTATATTTATGATACAGCGCGTTCGCCAACAAATCGCTCGCTCGCACGAGTGCACATTTTGCCGAATCGCAAAGCGTAACCTCAGTTCGAATCCGCCCCTGAAAGATAGCTTCATGTGCCGATGCTAGCTTTAGATTGTTGACGCCCTGCGTAAACTCTACCTCTATACTATCTCGCAGACTGTAGTAGCCGTTCGTTTTAGTGGATTGTTCATCAATAAACAATCGAATCATCGTCTCGGCGCGCGGATTAATCTCGCCCGACTTAATTCACTCGAGAATCTTCGCCTTAATCATGAGCTTAATGCAGTAATCTTTAAAACGCACAATCGACCGCTTCTCGTCGAGTATTCTATCGTAGATTTGCGATTTATCCACAACGCAAGCGATAGTTTCGAATTTGCCCAGAGCTTTATTTAGGAAATTTCGTTTCTCCTGGCAGATTCGCGAGGCTTTTAACTCGCGCTTACCGGAATAAATCTTTCGCTCAGCTTGTAGATATAGCCCCTCGGCCTTTCATTCGTCGTCACGCTTCGAAAATGCATAGCCGGCATATATGAAAAAGTTGTCCTTCGAATTTCTATGAAGGACGCCAGAATCGTCAATGTAAAATGATAATTCCTGCATTCCTCAATCTTAGTACGCCGCGCCAAAAAGATAAAGCACGAGCGCTTTAAGACAAGAAAAATCCCCCGGTTTCCCGGGGGTGGACTCATATGCGAAAAGAATTGAGAGCTTTTTCGATGGCCTTCTGGACTCCCTCGCGCGAAAAACTCTTGCAATGAGCTCGTAAAATGCACGAGTTTCGAAAGGCGAGTGCGAACCAAAGCTTGCGCAGAGTCTCGTCGCGGGCTAGATTGAATAGCCCCTCTCGAGTGATACAGTTCAGGTAGCCGCGCCGTCCAAACTGAAAACAAGGCTCAATAATGCATTCGAGCCCGTTCTTTCCGTCCAATAGAAAGATGTCGAAATAGCATGCTTCGCTCGGTGACATCACGAGCCTACTGAAATCGAGCTCCTCTTTGGTTTCATAGCGAACGGGTATGATTGCCGAAGGAGTGGCCTTCTTTGCGGCTTCGCGCAGTTCATTCTTCGTACGTAAAAATGCCGCTTCTTTCTCCTCGTATTTGCGATAGTTTGGATCGTGAGATCTTCGCGCCGACAACGCCATATCGTACTGTGCGTTGTAGAATTGCCTAAAGTCGTCACACAAAATCAAGAGCGTTTCCTGTCCGAGGCTCTCTAGTTCTTTAGGCAGTTCAATCGGATATTTGCCGTTGTGGCTCAGGAAATCATGGACCTGTTGTTTTGCGTTCACCCATAACATCTCCTTTCCTCGAAATGTATGTCATGTACTCCGCTGTTGCGGTTATTATACTATAACATCATTCGATTAGAGAGTCAAACTACTCGCTCTGGCGGCTGCTCTGAAGCAGTTTTTCGCGCAGAGAAATGCGGCGTTTTTTGATCTTTTGTGCGTAATTATTGGCGTGTTTGAGGAACCAATTGGTCCAAATATTCACCAAAGTTAGAACTGGCCAAATCACGCTCGCGAGTAAGAGTAATAGCGCGACGGATTGAATTGACATGTGGCTCATGCCGAAGAAGTCTGGCAGTACGATATAGCAAATAATCGAGCCGAGCAAACAACCGCAGAATACGACCATCTTGAATGGCGTACGTGGCTGTGCAGCACGCCAAACAGCGATAAAGCCCGCAATCAACACGAGAATCGCTGATACTGTCGACATATTTTCCCAGTCCAAGCTAAAGAGATAACCAAGCAACATCGTCAAGGCTACAATAATAAAGTCCGTCAAACCAATCGGCAAAGCCTTATGCATCACGTTCAAAACGAAGCTTCCACGAATCAAATCTTTTGTCGGCGCCTGCGAAAGCAAGAATGCCGGCACGCCAATCGTAAAGAGACTAATCAGCGATAGCTGTGCCGGAATGAGAGGATATGACACGCTGAAAATAATCGCCAACAAAGAAGTCAGCAAGGAGAAAATATTCTTCACCAAGAACAAACTACCGGAGCGCTCCAAGTTGTTGACGACTTGGCGACCTTCCGCTACCACTTCCGGCATGCGCGAAAAGTCTGACTCAAGCAACACTAGTTGCGCCGCTTGAACCGCCGCATCGCTACCGCTCGCCATTGCGATCGAGCAGTCTGCGTCACGCAAAGCCAACACATCATTCACGCCATCGCCGGTCATAGCAACCGTATTGCCGGCGCCCTGCATGAGTTTCACGAATTTGCGCTTCTGATCTGGTGTTACGCGTCCAAAAACCGTAAATTGTTTCAGCGCATCCGCCATCGCATAATCTGTCGTCAAAGTACTTGCATCGACATAATTCTCCGCGCCCTTAATTCCCGCCTTGCGCGCCACCTCGGAAACCGTTACTGGGTTATCGCCCGAAATCACCTTAATCTCGACGTTCTGCTCGGCGAAATAGCGGAAGGTTTCCGGAGCATTTTCGCGAATCGGATTCATCAAGGTCACGAGTCCAAGCGCCTTCGCTTTCTTCGTCAACGCCTCGCCAACAATCTCATCTGGATAGCTCGCCAAAACCAACACGCGATAGCCCTTGCGGCTATGTCCCTCAATCTCATCACGATATTTCTCGTAATCCTCGCGCAAAACAAATTCCGGCGCACCCAAAATCAGATTCTCGTTCTCGAAATTAACGCCACTATATTTAAACTGCGACGAAAAGCCAACGACTGATTTTGCCTTCGCGCTCGCCTTCTTCTGGAAGAATGCCTTCATCGCCTGCATCGTAATATTATCCGACGCTTGTGCTCGTGCGAAATTGCAGAGTTTTTGCTCAACTTCTGCCTTATCTTCCTTATCGACCGCAAAAAAATCAACCACTTCCATATCTGCGCTCGTAATCGTACCGGTCTTGTCTACGCACAGAATATTAACGCGCGCCAAAGTCTCAATACTGCGCATGTCGTGCAACATAACCTTTTGCTGTGCTAAGCGCATCGAACTCAAAGCCAAGTTCACGCTCGCGAGCAAGAAGAGACCTTCAGGAATCAAGCCAATAATACTACCGACCGTCGTCTGTACACTGTGCTGTAGGCCGGCGCCTTTGAAATATTGCTGACAAAACAGCGTCGCGCCAATCGGAATAATCACGGCGCCCGCCAAGGTCACGATACGGTTCAAGGAACGAATAATCTCCGAATTTTCGCGATGCTTGTCTTTGCGCGCCTCGAGTGTCAGCTTCGAAATGTATGATTCGGCGCCAACTTTCGTCAAACGCGCATAACAATGTCCGGATACGATAAAGCTGCCAGACAGCAATTCTGATCCAGGCTGTTTCTTAATATCGTCGGATTCGCCCGTCAGCAAAGATTCATTGACGGCCACCTCGCCATCGACCACGACCGCATCCGCTGGAATCTGATTACCGGCCTCAAACACGACAATATCGTCCTGCACGAGCTCTTCGGCATTAATTTTCTTCTCCTCACCATCGCGCACAACCACCGCCTGCGGCGAGTTCAAGATAATCAAATTATCGAGCGTAATCTTTGCGCGAATTTCCTGAAAAATACCAATCAAAGTATTCGCAATAATTAGCGGCAAGAAAGTCAAATCGCGCCAGCTGCGCACCAAAATCAGCATGCCGGCAATCGCTAAAAATACGAAGTTGAAGTAAGTAAAGACGTTGCTGCGCACAATCTGCTTGACAGTCTTCGTTGGTGTCTTGACGGCAATGTTTGACAAGCCAGCATTTCGATACTGCTCAACCTGTTCGGCCGTCAGACCGCGCAGAGCATCATTCTTCGGTTCCTCCGAAGCTTTTACGAAATCCTCATCTGGCTGTATCGTCTTACTCATAAGATATATTATAGCATTCCAGTCCCCAAATCATAACGCTAGTGCTAAAATATTAATAGTATGTTCTATGATCAAAAAGTCGCCGAGATTGAGAAAAATCTCGAAACTTCTGCTCGTGGCCTCTCCGAGGAAGAGGTACGTAAGCGCCAGCAAAAATATGGCAAAAATATTCTTCCAAAAAAGCCTCGCGACGGCATTTTGAAAATCTTTTTTAATGAGTTCAAAGACCCGATGGTCTTCCTTCTTCTCGCCGCTATCGCCGCCTCGGTCATTGCTGGCGAAATCGTCGACGCCATCGTTGTCGCGGCCATTATCCTAATCGACGCCATCGTCGGAACTTACCAAGAAAACCGCGCCAACAGTACCGCCGAAGCCTTGGCGAATCTCGTCAAAGTCAAAGTTAGTGTGATTCGCGATGGAGTAAAAACTCAAGTCGACGCCGAAGAACTCGTGCTTGGTGATTGCGTCCTACTCGAATCTGGCGACAAAATCAGCGCCGATCTCCGCCTCGTCGAGACGCATAACTTTACGGTCGACGAATCAATTCTTACTGGCGAAAGTCTCCAAGTCATCAAAAATACCGATATTATCCATAAACCGCGCCCAGCCATTTCCGAACAAGACAATATGGCTTTCTCTGGCACTACGGTCGTTTCTGGCCGCGCCCGTGCCATCGTTGTCAAAACTGGCATCGAGACCGAGCTTGGCAAAATCGCCGACAGTATTAATACGGCCGAAGACGAAAAATCGCCACTCGCGATTCGTGTTGAGAAGTTTTCTAAGCAGATTAGTGTATTGATTGTTGTCGTTGGCCTTATTGTTGCGACGCTCATGGTCTCGCGCAGCCTGCTCGCTAATGAAGCGCTCAACGTCACGGAAATCCTCATTACGGTTATTGCCTTTGCGGTCTCCGCCATGCCGGAAGGTCTCCCGCTCGCCTTGACGATGGCGCTCACGATTGCTTCAAACCGTATGTCGAAGCGCAACGTAATCGTTCGCAAGCTCAAAGCCGCCGAATCGCTTGGCAGCTGCACGGTTATTGCTTCTGACAAAACCGGCACTCTCACAGTCAATCAGCAAACCGCCCGCAAAATCATTCTTCCGAACGGAGAGGAATACAAAATTACCGGTACCGGCTACAGTAAAGAGGGCAAAGTCACGGGCAATATTATGCGTTATGCCGAAGAAATCGCCTTCTGCGGTGCAATTAATAACGAGGCGAACATTAGTGGTGACGAGCCAATCGGTGACTCTATCGACATTGCCTTCCTTATCTTGGCCGCGAAGCTTAAAATTACCACCGCTAAGGCTAATGTTCTTGAAATCATTCCTTACGAATCGGAAAATAAATACTCTGCCGTCTTCTATGAACAGGGCGGGGAAGTTTACTGCACCGTCAAGGGCTCACCAGAAGTCGTTGCTGGCTTTTGTAGCAAAATCAATTTCTCTACGACGCGTAATTTTACGAAAGTCGAACGCCAAAACGAGCATCTCGCCGCAGATGGCTATCGCGTCATCGCTGTCGCAAGCGGCAAAATCGCCCGCAAAAAGCGCTACGGTATCGGCGATATCAAAAAACTGACCTTCCTCGGCCAAGTTGCCTTTATCGACCCGATTCGCAAAGAAGCTGCTCTCTCCATTCGCAAATGTCATACTGCCGGCATCAAAGTTCTCATGGTTACGGGCGATCATCCGCTTACGGCCTTTTCTATTGCGCGAGACCTCAAATTGACGAATCGTTTCGACGAAGTCGCTACTGGTGTCGATGTCGAGCGCGCTTTTGATGCAGGTGAGCGCACCTTTGATAATTTTGTCGCACAAAAGAAGGTCTTCGCTCGCGTCACGCCGCTCCAAAAGCTTAATATTGTCCATTCTCTCAAACGCCAAGGTGAGTTCGTTGCTGTTACTGGCGATGGCGTCAATGACGCGCCAGCTCTCAAAGCCGCCAATATCGGCATTGCGATGGGCAGCGGCACTGACATTGCCCGTGAAATTTCCGATATGATTATCGCTGACGACAACTTTAGTTCCATCGTCGCCGGCATCGAAGAAGGTCGCGTCGCCTACTCGAACATTCGCAAAATCATTTTCTTCCTCATCTCTTGTGGTCTCGCCGAATCCGCCTTCTTCTGTCTCGCTATCGCCTGCGGTATGCCGATGCCGATGACTGCCATTCAGCTCCTCTGGCTCAATGTTGTTACTGACGGTATTCAGGATATGGCTCTCTCCTTCGAACGCGCCGAAAAAGATATCCTCCGCGAGCCGCCGCGCGACCCGAAAGAGTCCATCTTCGACAAGTCGCTCGTCTCGCGCATTGCCTTCTCGGGCTTAATCATCACGGGTATCGTCTTTGCGGCCTGGGCCTTCATGCTCGAGCGTGGCTTCGACCCGGTTCGTGCTCGCAGTTACACGATGTGCCTCATGGTTTTCATGCAAAACATCCATGTCTTTAACTGCCGCAGCGAGCGCCATTCCGCCTTCTCGGTGCCACTCCGCAGCAATCTCTTTATTCTCATCGGCGTCGGTGCCACGCTCTGTCTGCAGCTCGCCGCGACCGAATTGCCGTTCTTTACGACCATCCTCGGCACAGAATCAATCGATTCGGCTCATGTCTTAGAACTCATTGGTCTCGCCGCTCTCATTCTGCCAATTCTCGAACTCTTCAAGCTCTTCGCTCGTCTTAAGCATAAATATGCTGCCGCCAAAAAGCTTGCCAAATAAAAATACCCCGCATTTCTGCGGGGTGAGTCCAGAGGAAAAATTATAGATTATTCCTTTTACGGATTTCGTCTAATACCTCAACGGGGGGACATACTATTACTGGTCGTGGTCTCGGTTCATCTTCCTCATCTTCCTTATCTTCCTCGTCATCTAAAGCCGCATCCATTTCTTCGTCGCTTTCGAGCCATCCCCATCTTGTCAGTAAGATGGCGATGACTAATCCTGACAATGCTGCGCCGAAGACGATGATGAAAATTATTGCGATAACTAGGCTAGAATCCTGAATACATCGGACGATCATCTGCTTGAGTACAAGCATCGGATCATCATTCTCGTATAGGTTTTTTGCGAGTAGCGTGCTAAGGAAAATCGAAAAGAATAATCCGCCAAACACTCCAGTGAAGACAGCAACCTTCTTGTAGGTTCTTGAATGAATTGTACGCTGAATCTTGCGACGCATATTAAACACCTCCATTGCGTCTGATTGGAATTGCTTATATTCCGGATATGCTTTTTCTCCTCAAAAAGATTAGGCCGCAATGTAGCGGCCTAAAAGGTGTAATGTACGAGGAGTTTGGTTATTCGAGATGTTTCATCTTGAATCTGCACCACTTATCTCTGAGGTAATCTTTGCTTGTGATGCAGTAGGTGCAAATAAATGCAACCAACATCGCGAAAACAATGAGAGCGACAACGATTGAATGCTTCGCGAACCAAAACGCGAGTACGGCGAGTGCGACTGCTGTCAGGATTACGCGCGGAATCGACTCCGTGCAAGCAGAGTAGATCGCTCTCGGCACACTGGAGAAGTTGACGACCGCCAGAATGATAGCTCCGATAAGGGCGATATTTCTCCATGTCGGCCACGTAAAGAACAGGAACCGTGATGTCGGGTAACTGTGCGCCACGAAGGCAAACAGCGCGGCGGCGATGCAGAAGCCCAGAAAGGTAATCATGAGCATGCCGAAGCGCTCGACGACATTACGACCCGCGGCCGGAAACTGCCTTTCCAGCACATTTTTGGTCTTGGTGTCACCGGGGTTACCGCGATTCCAGTCACGGCGAGCTTCTTTTGTCCACGGGTTTCCGGAGCGGTCGGCTTTGGTGTAATCGCCAACAGTGCCAATCTGGCTGAGCCTTGCGGCGTTCAGTCCTTCTCTTGAGGGTGCTTGAATTCTTCTAGCCATATCCTTTTCCTCCTTTAAGTTTTAAATGTGCTTGGCTATAACTCATATTATATCACTAATGGCCAAAAAAGTCAATACGCTAACGCTATCTTGCATAATCTGTACTACCTGCGATATAATATCTTGAAAACGGAGGTAAATATGTCGGAGTTAAAATGCCCTCATTGTGGCAAGGCGTTCAAGGTTGACGATTCTGGTTATGCGGATATTTTGGCGCAAGTTCGTAATCGCGAGTTTGAGCAGGATCTAGAGAAACGCGTCAAAGAGGCGACTATTTTGGTCGAAACGGAGCAAAAACAGCACGAATTGGAGCTCAAGACTGATGCAGCGCGCCGTGAACTTGCCATCAAACGCAAATTTGAGCAAGAAATCTCTGATTTACAGCGCCAAATCGATCAAGCTGATGCCGCCAAGGCGCTTGCTCTTGCCGAAAAACAGTCCGAAATTGATAAAATGAGCGCCAAAAATGCCTCCGAGCGCCAAAAACTCGAATCTGAGCTCGCTCAGGCTGAAACCGCCAAAGAACTCGCTGTTTCGAAGGCGACCTCGCCGCTCGAGCGTGAATTGGCGGATCTTCGCAGTAGCCTCAAGGCGAAAGACTCTGAAGCGGAACTTCGTGAAAATTCCCTCAAGAGTCAATACGAAGGCGCCATTAAGCTCAAGGACGAAGAAATCGGGCGCCTCAAAGACCTCAAAGCAAAGCTCAGTACTAAGATGATTGGTGAGACTTTGGAGCAGCACTGTCAGAATAGTTTCAACCAAATTCGTATGGCGGCTTTCCCGAACGCCTATTTTGAAAAAGACAACGATGCGCGCACGGGTAGCAAGGGCGACTATATTTTCCGCGAATGCGACGAGGATGGTAATGAAATTATTTCCATCATGTTCGAAATGAAAAACGAAAATGAAACGACCGCCACGAAGCACAAAAACGAGGACTTTTTCAAAGAGCTCGACAAGGATCGCAAAGAGAAGAAATGTGAGTATGCCGTACTTGTCAGTTTGCTCGAGGCGGATAGCGATTTGTACAATTCCGGCATCGTTGACGTTTCGTACAAGTACGAAAAAATGTATGTAATTCGCCCACAATTTTTCATTCCGATTATTACGCTTTTGCGTAATGCTGCGCTCAATTCGATGAAGTATAAAAAAGAGCTCGTCGCCGTCCGTAATCAGGATATTGATATTACGAACTTCGAAAAAGACATGAACGAATGGAAGGCTTCTTGGTCGACTACGATGAAGAACGCTGGCAAAAAGCATCTCGAAGCAATCGAGCAAATCAATAAAGCCATCAAGGATCTCGAAAAAACGCGCGACGCGTTGATGCTTTCGGATAAGCATTTGTCCGCGGCGGAAGTGAAGCTCGACGATCTTACGATTAAGCGCCTCACGCGTGGCAATCCGACAATGGCGCAAAAATTCGCCGAGCTCGAGCAAGGCAAAAAGTCTTCTGATTAGCATAAAATTAGCAAAAGCGGTATAATTTAAGCATATGAAACGAAGCACGCGAACGACTATTTTACGCGCGCGCCCGACTCTTTGCGCGCTAGTTGCTACTCTTATCATCGCTTCTGGCGCAGTTCTTTGTGCGAGCGCGACGACCAATTATTTCTATGACTACTCGACTGGCACCCAAAACAATTCTACCGAGGTGCTCGCCGAGCTTGAGCTAAAAGGCGCCACGGTTTTTGATGAATCGAGTGAAGATACGAATGCTGAAAGTTATGCCAGTATTACGCCTCTCGAGAACGCGATTCTTGCTCAAGGCGCCACTATTACGCTCAAAAATCCAGATATTACGAAAATGGGCGCCACAAACGATTCGCGCGCCGATGAGCTTGGTGTAAACGCGGCTGTTTTGGCGGAAAAGGACGCACGCCTCGCTATTCAGGGTGGCGAAATTGATGCAAATGACGCCTATGCGCATGCTTTGTTCGCCTCTGGCTCCGGTCAAATTACTGCTTCCAAGGTTAATATTCTCACGGGCGGCTCTCGTGCGAGCGGCTTGATGGTTGCGGATGATGGTCGCATTACGGCAACTGAAACCGTTGTTGCAACCTCTGGCACGACCGCTCCGGCGGCTCGCACTGCTTCGAATGGTGGTTCTATTAAAATCGAGAAAGGCCAGTTCAAGACCACTAGCTCGAATTCTCCGACCCTTTTTGCGGCGGCTGGCAATATTAGCGCCGCTTATGCGCGCCTCGATGCGACTGGCTCGAATGGCATCACGCTTATCGGTAGCGGTCAAATTTCTCTCGACCACGTTTCACTGAAGTCTGGCGCCGAATCTGTCTCGGGTAACACTGAACAATATCCAGAGCTCGAGGGCGGTATTTTCTTATTTCAACCAAACAACAGCTATGATGCAACCGGCACGCAATTTAGCGCCAAATACAGTACGATTACGACCAAAAAGGGTTGCGCTTTCTGTATTACGAATACGAGCGCAAATATCACGTTAGAGCATAATAGTTTCGTGTTCGAAAAAAATAGCAGTTCTTCGTCTTCGAGCGAAGAAAAATTGGATACCTTCATGGATATTTTGGCTGCCCCAACGCGCGGCGCTGCGAGCTCTTCTACTACCGGCGGCGCAGTGAAAATGACTGCTCGTGACCAGCTCATCCAGGGTAGTATTACGGTCGATCGTTCTTCGACTTTGAAGCTCAAAATGGAGGAGGGTTCTCGCTTTGTTGGTGCGCTCAATCCGAGCGATAATGCTAAGCAAGTCACCCTAACGCTATCCGAGGACTCAGTTATTGTCTTAAAGGATAATTCTTATGTCGACATTCTTAATAACGCTAAGTCGGACAACTCGAATATCTATGCCAATGGTCATCGCCTCTATGTTGCTGGCGAAGAGGTCTCCATCAATAAATCCGAGTCCATTCCGCAATACAAATATAATCTCAGTGAGACTGGTCCAGACGCCGAAGATGCCGATGCGCCAAAAGAGAAGAAAGAGCTCGGTCCAGTTGTCATCATTGCAATTGCCGCGCTCGTTATCGCGCCAGTCCTTATCGGGGTAATTGCTTTCTTTATGATTCAGGGCAAGAAAAACAAGCAACAACAGCAGCTTACGCTCCAAGATCAGGCTCGCGCTCGCCTCGAAGCCCAGATGCGCGCCCAGGAGCAGAGTCCAGATTTCGGTAAAAACCAATATCCAAACGTGCATGTATAACGAAGAAACGCCAAAAGATTACAGCGCCTCCGACAGAATCCTTGTGATTATTGTTTCTTGCGTTGTAATTATGGTTGTTATTGCCTTCATTGTCATTATTTGCGGTCGCCTCGACAAAGGCGGCGCCGTTGTTAAAACCGATCCAGATAAATGCGAACAAATCGACAAGCGCGCCGTCCAGACGATTCCGCGCGAGTGGCTTGAGTTAAACTGCCCAAATCTACTCGAAGACGAAAACGGCGACTCAGCCTCTGCTAAAGCCGAATAATACTACTAACAAAAAATCCCCAGCTCAATGGCTGGAGATTTTCTTTGTGATTTATTCTTCGCCGTCGTTGTCGACTTCGGCATTGTTGCCTTCGACGACTTCCTCGGCCTCTTCGTCCTCTTCGAGAGCGGAGAGTAGGGAATCCTCGACGTTCTTTTTCTTCTTCTTTGCAACCTTCTTGGCAATTTCGATGTCAAGATCAATGCCGGTCAATTGCGATGCGAGACGTACGTTCTGGCCAGCGCGACCGATAGCGATATAAGACTGCTGCTTATCTTCGACGTAAACCTTTGCGTGGTTGCCATCGATTTCGACGGTCTGAATTTCGGCTGGACTCAAAGCTTCGCGGATGTATTCAGAAAGGTTGTCGCTCCAGTTGATAATATCGATCTTTTCACGATCGCCGATTTCGTTCATGACGGCCTGAACGCGAACGCCGCGGCCACCAACGAAGGTGCCGACTGGATCGATGCCAGGCATCGTGGCGGCGACAGCAATCTTGGTGCGGCGGCCAGCTTCGCGAGCGATAGCCTTGATCTCGACGGAACCAGTTTCGATTTCTGGAACTTCCTGGCGGAACAAGTATTCAATGAATTCTGGGCAGCCACGGCTCAAAATCAACTGAGCGCTACCGCGGTCACCTTCTTTGTCTTTACGATCAATGCTCTTGATGTAGACCTTGAGGCGGGAACCAATCGTGTAATATTCGCCATCAATCTGCTCGGAGCGTGGCATAATGCCAGTGCCTTTGCCAAGGTCTACGCGAACCAATTTTGGCTCGACGCGAGCAACCGTACCAGTCACGACTTCGCCGATGCGATCTTCGAACTCGGCCAAAACGGCTTCGCGTTCAGCATCGCGCAAGCGCTGCAAAACAACCTGTTTGGCGGTCTGAGAAGCAACGCGGCCAAATGTGCCGACTTTGTGTTTTTCTTCGACGAATTCGCCGATCTCTTTGCCGCCAGCTTCGCCTTGTGGGATTTCGGTAGCCGGATTGTATGCCAAGCCGTCTTCGATAACTTCGCGAATCACAAAAACGTCAGCTTCGCCATTATTTAAATCTAATTCACAGCGAACATTCATGTCTTTGTCGCCGTTATCCTTGCGCCAGGCGGCAGCAATTGCCTGCTGAATCACATCAATAACAGTCTCTTTTGGCAGATTTTTTTCTTCGGCAATGATATCAACCATTGCAATCATCTGCTTGAGGTCTAATTCCATCTTTTTCCTTTCTGGGCTTAAAAATACCGTCCCTTTTCAGGCCGGCTAAAATCTGTATATTTCTATTCTAGCAAATCAAAGCGCATATGTCAAGCTTTTGCCAAACCGCGCCGAGCTAACAGATTGACAAATTATAAAAATTATGCTAAACTCAAAGGTGATTTTATACCTAATAAGTAAAACGCACCTTAAGATATGCATTGATTATCTCAAGAGTCTTAGCTGAATGCGAGATTCCGCCTGCATACGCCTATGCGCGCGAAATCTCGCATTGAGTACGGGGCTCATGCGGAGAAATATAACCTGCTGGAAAGGAGTGTATCTTATGAGTAAAATCGAGGATACGAGAGTTTGGCAGGAGTTACATAATACTCCGGCTACAACCGATGTTGGTGCCTTTGTTCAGGCGCCTCAGTTTACTACCCTGTTTATAGAGAAAGGCGGGGAGTCGGAGGGTAAAAAGAGAACTATAGAGGCTACGCAGATTGTTTGCTCGAAAAAACGTGGCTTTGCGGGCAAACATATTTTCGACTTGCCGCAATACGTCATTCGCAGAGGATGCTTTATTATCTATGCGGATGAAAACAGCTACGCGGAGGCAATCAGGATCGCAAAAGGAGAAGTCGCATACGACTGGCAGCGTTATTATCGCAAACAATATAAAAAGCAGGTTGTTAGGTGGTATAACCTGCAGGGAAGCTATATTGACGCTGAATTGATCTTCTTGAACCTGACACGAAAGCGCAACGTTCCGCCTGCGAAATGGTGGCTCTACGTTCCTCGCAGCTTCCGGCTTAAGCGAGACAGCCTTCCGGAGAATGCTACGAAGCTTGGTTACATTAAGCTGATGAAAGAACAGTACTTTCCCAACGGCAAAGCCTATCCGGTTTTTGGTCGAATTGAGTTTTACGGCGGCTGTAATGCCTACGTAATATCTCATACAACCTTGCTCCGCGATCAAGTTTCTGACTGGCTCGAGTCGAGCGGCTGGTATATCTGCGGCAACTGCGCTGTCAGATTTTACGGCACCAAGATCGACCGAGTATTCATCGATGGCGATGTGTCTAGGGGCTCGTTGATTGCGGCCTCGTCTTTGACTACGATCGTCGATCCCGGCCTTGTATCGAGGCCTGCTTGAGTTAAAGATGCATATTATTTTGCGGACGCCCCGACCGAAAGGTCGGGGCCTTTCTTTTTGTGCGCTAGACGAATCGCGCGTTTTTTGCTACAATATAGTTACTAAGTTATTACTTTTTGCGCAACATGCTATCAATGATCTCTTTCCGAGAGGATTGCGCCTTAAAGTGTGGGAAACTTTTATTAAATTTAAAAATTGAGGAAATTAATGAATTCTAAAAACGAAGCTGAAGCCGCGCGTCGCGCCAGGCTGCTCAAGATGCGAGAGGAGCGCCTTCCAGACATCAAGCGCCAGTTTGAAGAGAATCAAAAACGTAATTTCAATGCAAATTTTGCGCCAGGCGGCAAAGATGAAGCACTAGTTGCCAAAAAGCCACGCAAGGCCGCGACGGTCAAGGCTACAACTAAAACTACTGCCAAAAAAGCCGCGCCAAAAGCTGCCGCAAAATCTACCAAGACCGCTAAAACCACGAAGGCGACCAAAGCTGCGGCTACCAAACAGCCAGTCTCGAAGAACGTTCAGCTTGGCGTCTCTGTCCGCAAAGGCGAAATGGTCCACCATCAGCGCATGCTTAGCCAAGATGTCAATGCGCAGGCTACGCAGCATATTATCGGCGTGCCAGTAAATAAGTCTCGCTACAACGGCGCGAACGGCAAGCAGCTCACGATGGCTCAGATTCGTACTGCTCGTCCACATCAGGATTGTGTCCGCATTATTCCGATCGGCGGCCTCGGCGAGTTTGGCATTGGTAAGAACATGACAGCTATCGAATATAAGGGCGAAATCGTCCTCATTGATATGGGTACGCTTTTTGCCGACAGCGATTATCCGGGCGTCAACTACATGGTGCCAGATTCCAAGTGGCTCGATGATAACCGTGACAAGGTGAAGGCGATTCTCTTTACGCACGCTCATCTCGATCACATTGGCGCCTGCAAGCATCTTTTGCCGGTTTTTGGCCCGCTGATTCCGATTTACGCCACTGACTTTACGCTTGGCATGATTAAGAAGCAGATGTCTGAGGTTCCAGAGGTCCCAGAGCTCAATTATCAGGTTGTCAAGCCGCTCGAGCACAAGCAAATTAAGCTTTCCGAGCATCTTTCTTGTGAATTTATACATACTTTGCACTCGATTCCGGGCAACGCTTCGATTGTTGTTCGCACGCCGAACGGCGCAATTCTCCTTTCTGGTGACTGGCGCTTCGAAAATAATCCAATGGATATACCAGCCGACTACGATCGCTTGCTCGAAATTGCCAACACTGAAGGTTTTGCGCTTGTCTTGAACGAGTCTACCAACATTGATGTTCCGGGTACGCATCCACATAGCGAATACGACGTCGGCGACAACATGGGCCGCGTCATGGATAACTACGCCAACGGCCGCATTATCGTCTCCTGCTTCTCGTCGCAGGTAAAGCGCATCGAGCTCGTTCTCAACGAAGCCGCCAAGCGCGGTCGCAAGGTTGCCTTTGCTGGCTATTCGATGATTAATAACGTCGAGGTTGCTCTTCGCTCAAAGACTATCAAGGTGCCAAAAGACGTCATTATGAAGATGGAAGATATTATTAAGCTTCCAGATGAAAAGGTTACGATTGTCTGTACTGGTTCGCAGGGCGAAATGAACGCCGTTTTGAACCGCATGGTCACTGGCGCTCACCGCTTTATCAAAATTAAGGCTACCGATACGATTATCTTCAGCTCGAATCCAATTCCAGGCAATGAGCCTCGCGTTATGAACACTGTCGACGGCCTCCTTCGTGAAGGCGCGCAGGTTATTCAGCATGGCAAGACTCACCTTACGAATATTGGCCCACTCCACTTGTCTGGCCACGCTTACTACGAAGACCATGTCAAATTTGTTACCGATTTACATCCAAAGAACTATATGCCATATCACGGCGAATTCTACATGCTCGAGCATAATGCCGAGATGGCGGAAAACGTTGTCGGTATTCCGCGCGACCGTATTATTGTGGCTGACGATGGCGATATCATCGAGTTGACGCCAGAGCAGACCATTCACAAGAACGGCCGCATTCAGGTCGGCAACAAACTTTACGATGACGCCGACCAGCAGGTCAACGAAGCCGTCGTTAAGGATCGCATCCACATCTCGCGCGAAGGTATCTTTGTTGTGATTTTGACCATCAACAAGAAGACTGGCCGCCTTATTAAGACTCCAGACATCGTCTCTCGCGCTTTCATCTATCTCGATAACTCCGAGGAGTTGATTGGTAAGATTCGTCACTATCTCCGCGCCAAGACCGATCGTAATATCGCCGACGCTGATATTAAGACGCTCAAAGATGAAATTAAAGAGGATGTCACGCATATTCTCTTTGATGCTACTGGCCACACGCCAATCGTCATTCCAGTCATCAATAAGGTCTAAACAAAAAGCCGGCCTCGCGCCGGTATTTTTGAGTAAAAAGAATGCCCCGCACATCGCGGGGCAACTTGGCATGGATTATCGGAGCTCGCGCTCGCGCTCGTGAAGGGCCTTGCAGGCGCACCGGACGTCCTTTTCGGAAACCGGCTTGCTTACTGGTACTCCGCAACTCGTCAGATTCATGTTGAGGCTTTCGAACTCGAGCGCCGTGACTTTTCCGTCGGTGGCAGCACGCTCGAAAGCGTCTTCGTTGTCGATCTGATTCAGCACATAGCGCAATTCGTCTTTGGAGTAGGCCGATACGCGTCTCTGGATCTGGTTGGGAATAAAAAACATAGGTAGGCCTCCTTATTTCTTGAACCTGTCGCGCCATTCTCTGGGCGCTTTGCTTCCGATGACAGTGATTGCTTCAAGGATTTGATCCTCTGTCTGCAGCTCCTCGGCCGGAATGCCGGCTCGTCTCATTTTGGCAACGAGGCTGCCGAGCGCATCGGCATCAATGCCGTCGAGGCTCAGGCTAACCATAGCGCTTGCGAAAGCATCGTCGCTGCAGATTCGTGTCATGAATTTGCGCCGAAAAGTAGTTATGTCCATGTCGTTGATAAAGGCCTTAACTTCTTGTGTCATCAAAACACCTCCTCTGGTAAGATTTTGACAGAAGTTATGACATAATTATAGCACAAAACGTGCAAAAAGTCAAGAATGACCCCTATTGATCCTCGGATTCGCCACGGCTCAAGAAATCGTTGTAACCGTAAGGGCCAGGTAGTTCGTCGCGTTGCGGCACTGGGTTTTGCGGTACCGATTGATATCTTTCACCGGCGTAACTCATTTCGCCATAACGCATGCGCTCGATTGATTTTTCAAGCTTACGCGCTTGCGCTTCCTCGATACTACTGAACGCGATGCCGTAAAATTCTTCGACCACGTCACGATCATAGCGCATTTTCCTCTTCATCGCGGGTGTTTGGTCCTGATTCTCGCTCGTCCAGAAATTACGCGGCGTGAATGGTCGCAGCTTGTAGCTTCGCGCCAAGTCGTTCAGTGCATTGAGCTGCGAGATAGTCCTATTGTGGACCATTGTGCGCGTTGTGTCGTATTGGTTACCTTCAAATTCGCCTTTCTTTTCTTCGGGAGTCATGTACTTCAACTCGAGATGGCGGTTGACGCTTTGATAAAATTTGCCAAGCAGACCACTGCGCTTTTTGCGCTCGTTTTCGTCGATGCTCTGGTCTTGTTTAATAGCATCGGTTAGGGCCTCTGCGCGTTCGTAAAAGAATCGTCCGGCTTGCGCCTCGACGGTGTATTGTAGAGTTTCTTCATCGGTCGTAAAGAACATGCTCTCTTGTGCTTTTGCCGATTCTTCCATGTTGTACAAAATCATCGCATCGCGCATTCCGCTAGTGACCAATCTCCAAGAATATGCAAAATCATCCTCCCATCTCAAGAATTCTTCTCTGCCGACTTTAGATGGGTCGCCGCCGTATTTTTTCTTTACGAGGCCAATGAAAGCCTGATTTATTGCGGCGATATCTCGAGAATAAAGCTCCGCCTGTGATCGTCCCGCTCGAATTTTTTCGTTTTTGTAAAACTCGCTTCTTGCGCGTTTTTCTTCCTCGGTCCATTCGACTTCGTTTTCGTTGGCAGTCTCCGTTGGTACGAAATTATCTTCGTCCTTTGGTGCAACGATTCGGCTAATGCGCAAGGCTGCCTCTCCGCCTTTCTCGATGATCTGGCGCCCATCATTCATTATCTCGCCACTTGGTATGGCTTCGAAATTCTGACTCTCGGCTTCTGTGCCATAAACATATGTAGGGCGTTTGCTATCCATGCCTAAAGTATAACATGAGCGCAATCATTCGGTATAATAAGAGAAATGGAAGAGATTATTTATGTTGATAAACCTGCTGGCATGAGCAGCTTTGGTGCGGTTGCGCGCGTGCGTCGCCTCTTATCCGAGCGGGAAGGGCACAAGGTTAAGGTTGGCCATACTGGTACGCTTGATCCTTTTGCGACTGGTTTGCTGATCTTGCTGGCTGGCAAAGCCACGAAGAAGGCTCCGGAACTGACGAAGAAAGACAAAGTATACGAAGCAGAGTTGCGCCTCGGCGCGACCTCAACCACGGGCGACCCGGAGGGCGAAGTCACTGAGACTGGCGCCGAATTGCCAACGCTCGAGCAAATCGAGGCAATCTTGCCGCAATTCACGGGCAAAATCCAGCAGCGCCCGCCAATCTTTTCTGCTATCAAAATCAATGGCCAGCGCGCCTATAAACTCGCCCGCAAAGGCCAAGAAGTCGAAATGCCGACGCGCGAAGTCGAAATCTATTCGCTAGAAATCCTCGATTATTCTGCGCCAACTCTCAAGATTCGTACGCATGTCAGTAGTGGCACTTATATTCGCAGCCTCGCCGAAGACATGGGTAAAGCGCTCGGTTGCGGTGCCTATCTCACGGCACTCCGCCGTACGCAAATCGCTGACTACAAGCTTGACGAACTGCCTTTGTTTGCCTTGCCGGAATAGCTTATAATAAGCTTATGGAAAACGCGCCGTCGCAACGACAAGAAAACCCGCTATTCGTCACCTGGGAATCGCTCGGGGAAGTTGAGGTTCCAGACGCCGAAACCCTTAATGTTCTGCGTCGTTCCGCTAAACAAATGCTCGACAGAAGAAAGCCAGATATTGAGGATGCGGCCATGGCGGCGGCCGTTCGGGTTGAGCTTGAAGAGCGCTATACGAAAACAATTGGCGAGCTTGACCAACTAGCTATATCTGCCGGCTACGATGTCGATGATCCAGCCTTAAACGAAGTGCGCAGTTATATCGTTCCAAATCCAAATGATAGTATCTCGGAAGCGGGCTTTCGCTATCGTCGCTTTTCGGCCGAGGCAATGGGCGGAAATGATGAGGCGCGCGAGGATGCCCGTGACAATCTTATAGCCGCAATAGAAGGCGTGCGCCAATTTCATGCTTTTGAGGCTTGCCTAGATTCATTAGCTCCTGCTAGTAATCCTTCTCTTGAACGCGCAAAGAATACTATTCTGAAGTATGCGTATCCGCTCGATATGTTTGTAAATAACGGCATGATGCCGTTGCGTGAATTATCTGTTGCTAATGATTTGCAGATTACGGAACTGCTAGAGAATACCTCCTCCTATCTTCGCGTATCCGATAAAATCACAGAGCAAACAAACGGTAATCCGTCGGAGGCTCAGCGAGAATTCCTGAACCAGATTATGCCACTTCGTCAAGATGAAGTGGCTGATGTCCAGCATTATGCAGTATATGATTTAGGTGACGATGCGCTAGGCGAGTACTGTGATTTTATTGATAAGGTTCCGGATTTTGTTAAGGGGCTAGATGGTGAAACGCTTGCAAATCTCACCGATACGGAGGCTTGCGCTGATTTAGTAAAAATGCAAGCAAGCCTCGATGAGGTTGGCCATGTATTGGGAGATGATAATATTGGCGTTTCGTACAATAAAGAATTATTCGCCTCAATGCTCAAAGATTATGACGCGAGCAACGCGGACGTGAGAGAATACTTCGCCAATGTATACGAATCGGCGTCACATATGTCATCGGTCGCCGTACAGGAATATAGATCAAGTCTGTCGGCCACCTTGGGATATCTCCGCGAAAATCCATGTCTTACCGACGAACAGAGGTTCCGCTATGCTAGCGAGATTACGAGGCTATATTCTAGCGACCGTGAAAAGGAATGGGCGGCACGACAAGCCGGTCAAGAGGCGCAGCGATCAAAGAATAATCCCGAGACGGACCAGCAAAGCGATGAAGTCTTGGATGTTATGGGTGAGCTCGCGCGACTTTTTAGAGAGGAAGAGCCAAAAGAAGAGAAAAGTGTGGAGCCACTTGTTTCGCAAGAGGCGCACCAGTTCGAGCAATACGCCAGACTGCATTTACTAGACGATTCGCAAATTGAGGGCTTTCGTCGTATGTTTGCGCGCTATGAAAATGGCGACCCGGAGACGAGAATTCTTGATTTAAATGACAATTCTTTCGGTATGCGCTATGGGCATTATGGTATTTCTGACTTTTCGGTTGCCGCCATGGTTCGCCCAATTAGTCCGCGTAATATGCAGGAACTAATTCAGGGATATCGTGAATTGCCGACATCCGATCAAGCGAAGTTTTCACAGAATCGCGTCGATGCGTTAGCGCTTCAGGGCGTCCTATTTGCGGGTCGCGATTTTATTCATGACGAACATCCTGATGCGCACAAGATACTTAGCGCGCTTCTAGCTTATCATGATGCTGACGACGCGGGCCGTCCACAACGCGAAGCGGAATTGCGTCACATCATCGCTGAAAGCGGTCTCAATTATGGGGTTGGTTTTGATGATTATGGTTCGGATTTGAGTCGCTATGAACAGCCGCTCGACGGAACTGGTGAGTCGGCCATCGACGTCCTCCGTCGTCTTGTCAGAAATACTGAGCCTGATCCAATCGAGCCGCCGGAATGCAATGACATCCAACTAAATAAGCTTCTTCGCGACGTTGATATATTCGTCGGCACGGACGGCACGCCGAAGGTAGAAGTGTCCGAAATTGGCGACCTAATAGCTTACGTAAATCAAAAACTTCAAGCTGAAACAGGGCAATATAGCTGCGACACCTCGCTCGTGCGCGCTCTTTCATATACTGAACGCCTCGCGACTTTTGCGATGCGTAGAGTGGAAGAGAAAGATCGCCGTGAGCTTTTCTATGACCCGACTTTCAAAGAAATCGTTAAATTCCGCGACCTTATCAGTAGTGATGATGCTTTTGATTCTCGTAAATTCGAAATGTTCTGGTCGGATTTCTCGAATATTCCAGCTGACGCCGACGAGGAGCAAATTTCCGCGCAGTACGGCAAACTTTCAATGCATATCTTCGAACAACTTAATAAGCTTGCCGTACGTAGTAGCCGCGAGCATGGCGGATACTCAAAGCGCCGCATTATGGCGCTTTGGTCGGGCAATCTGAATCACGAGCTGCTTGGCCTCGTTGATTCTCGCTAGTGATCGCCGGCTCTATGCTAAAATAAAACTATTATGTTCGATATCCAGAAGCGGCTCGAGAGTCTGAGGGCAGATTTTGAGCAAACTTGGCAAAAGCTAGACATTGGCATGCGCCTCCTAGAGCTCGAAGCGGTCGAGGCTGAGCTTGCGGTGCCGGAAATCTGGAACAATCCTGACGTGGCGCGCGAAAAAAATATTCAAGCCGCCAATCTTCATTCCGAACTCGACGACTGGGTACTTTTGCGTACGCAGCTCGATGATATCGCAGAACTCTTGTCGCTCGGCGACGAATCGCTGCTTGAGGAAATCGACGGTCAGGTCTCGGCCATGGAGCAGAGCTATGCAAATCTTCGCCTCGCCCTTCGCTTTACAGGCAAGCATGATCACGACGACGCGATTTTGCGCATTACGGCCGGCGCGGGCGGCACTGAGGCGATGGACTGGGCGAGCATGCTTGAGCGCATGTATCTCCGCTGGTCCGAGCGCAATAATGTCAAAGTGCAAATTCTCGATCGTTCAACTGGCGAAGAAGCTGGCATTAAGACTGTCGTCATGGAGCTTTCTGGTGTCAATATGTATGGCCGTCTCAAATCCGAGCATGGCACACATCGCCTCGTTCGTTTGAGTCCATTCAATGCCGATCATCTTCGTCAGACTTCTTTTGCGCTTGTCGAGGTCTTGCCAGTTATTCGCGACGATTCCGAAGTTCAAATTGACCCGAAAGATTTGCGCATCGATGTCTATCATTCCGGTGGCCATGGTGGTCAGTCGGTCAATACGACGAATTCCGCTGTTCGCATCACGCATCTCCCGACCAATATTGTTGTCGCCATTCAGAACGAACGCAGCCAGCTCCAGAACAAGGAAAAAGCTATGGAGATTCTCCGTGGTAAGCTTCAGCAAATGATGCAAGAACAGAATGCTGAGTCTGTCGATAAACTTCGCGCTGGTGAATCCGCTAGTTGGGGTCAGCAAATCCGCAACTACGTCCTCCATCCTTACAAGCTCGTCAAGGATACTCGTACAAAATATGAAGAAACCGACGCTGACGCCGTGCTTGATGGTGCCATCGACGGCTTCATTAACGCCTACCTCGATAACTAGGCGCCAGTCTCAAAACTTGTCGCTCGACGCTGCTTATGCTAATATGTTCTTATGATATTGCTCGATAATATAACAAAGTATTATCCTGGCGACCAAGCTCCTGCGCTCGACGGAGTATCCCTTTATGTGCAGCCAAAAGAATTCGTCTTTATCGTCGGCCGTTCTGGTGCTGGTAAATCTACGCTCATCAAGATGCTAACCCGCGAGGAGGTTCCAACCTCTGGCAAAATTATGGTGGGCGGCATCGATTTTGATTACATGAAAAAGAAACACGTGCCACACCTTCGCCGCCGCATTGGTGTCGTGTTCCAGGATTTCAAACTTCTGCCAAACCGCACCGTCTACGAAAACGTCGCCTTCGCGCTCGAAATTGTCGGCGTTTCGAACTCCGAAATTCGCCGCACGGTTCCGAAAGTTCTCGAACTTGTCGGTCTCGCCGACAAAGGTCACAAATTCCCATCCGAGCTCTCTGGTGGTGAGCGTCAGCGTGTTGCAATTGCTCGCTCGATGGCGCGCCAGCCAAAGATTCTTATCGCGGATGAGCCTACCGGTAACCTTGATCCGGACACTTCGCGCGGCATTATGCAACTCCTCGAAGAAATTAACAATTTTGGTACTACTATTCTCGTTACGACTCATGACGCTGAAATGGTGAACAAGCTCAAGCGTCGCGTGGTTACGATTCGCAATGGTAAGATTGTTGGCGACCAGAAAGAGGGCGGTCACTATGATCTCGATGCCGTTAAGGTTAAAACCGTCAAACATCCAGCTGTCGCCGCCGCGCCGCGTGTCGCCGCCGCTACGCTTCAGCAAAATGTCCAGCGTTTTCAAAATGCCGGTCTGACCCCACAGCAAGCCGAGCAGCTCGCCCGCCAGTTGATTCAGTCCGAAGAAATTAAAGCTCAAGCGCCGAAGCGCAAGATAATAAACTAATTATATCATAAAATACGAAAAATGTCAAGCAAAAGCACAACCGAGAATAAAGCAACTGACGCCAAAAGCGTCGCCCGCGAAAGTAAAGATCGTCTCAAGCGTATCACTAAGACGCGCAGTCATCATATTCGCACGACTAACCGCGTTATCAAATACGGCACGAAGAGTTTTGTGCGCAATACTTGGCTTAGTATTGCTGCCGTCGCCATTATGACAATCACTTTGCTTGTTCTTTCAGCTACTCTCATCGCGACACATGTTATGAACACGGCGATTTCGCAGGTCGAAAGCCAGGTTGATATGTCAGTCTACATCAAGCGCTCTGCTACTCAGGCGCAAATCGATGAAATTACCTCTCGCATGCGCGCGCTTAGCACGGTTACTTCCGTTAAGGCCACCTCGCCGACCCAGGCTCAGCATCAGACCATCAAAGATATTATCGAAAAGAATAACATTACTGACGAGTCGCAGATTAACGAGCTCTACGAGGCGCCGACCATGCTTCCGTGGGTGATTAATATCAAGGTTCGCGACCTTCGCGACACGAGCGAAATTGAGCGCTTTGTTGAGAGTGATGATTCCATGAAAGATATGCTTGACGCCAAAACGCCAAGCTATGCCGATGAGCATCGCAAAACTATTGATTATCTCGGCTCGATCATTAACCGCATCGAGGTCTTCGGCCTTGGTGCTGCGGGCGTCTTCGCGCTCATCGCAATCCTCATTGTCTTTAACACGATTCGTATGGCGATCTTCAACCGTAAGGAAGAAATCTACATGATGCGCCTCGTTGGTGCCAGTCGCGGCTTCATTGTTGGTCCATTCGTTGTTGAAGCTGCTCTCTACGGCATCATTGCGGCATCTGCTGCTGGCGGCATTGTCTATGCGCTCATGTTCTCGCTCGCCCCACGCATGGGTGGCGTCGTCACGCCTACGCTTGACCTCATGGCTAATTATTGGTATTTTGCTGTTGCGGCCTTGCTTACAGCGGGCATCTTACTCGGCGTCATTTCGTCACTTTTGGCCACTCGTAAGTATTTGAAGATTAAATAAAAAGGAGTAAACATGAGAACGCATCAATCATTTCGCAAATCTCTCCTAATTTTTGCGCTCTTTATTCTTGCCGGCGCTATTACTTTGCCAGCGTCCGCGTATAAGCAATCGGACCTCGATGAGGTAAATCTCCAAATCAAGGAACTTCGTCGCCAGATTAACGAATACGAAACGCGCGCCTCGGAGCTCGCAGAGCAGGCGGATTCTTTGCAAAACCAAATTGCCAAGCTCCAAAACGAGCAAAACAATCTTCGCGCACAAATCGACCTTAAGCAAGCCGAGCACGACCAGCTCGTCATTGATATCGATACGGTCCAAAAACGCATCGAAAACAACTCCGACACAATCGGCTACATTATTGCTGAGTATTACTACAACAATGACGTCTCTGTCGTCGAGCGTCTCGCTTCCTCGGAAAGTTTCGCTAGCTTTGTCGATAAAGAGGTTGAATATAGCGGTTTTTCTGATACTTTGGCCAACATCGTGACTGAAAATAAGACTCTCAAGGAAGACCTCGTGACGAAAAAGATTGAGGCCGAGATGATTCTTGAAGATCTCAACGAACAAAAAGCCGAACTCGCCGCCAAAGAACAAGAGCAAGCGACCCTCCTCGCGCAGACTCGCGCCAATGAGGCGGCATATCGCCAAATGCGCAATCTTAGCGCTAGTGAGAAGTCTGACCTCGAAAAGAAGCAGCAGGAAATCCAGGCCGATTTGGATCGTCAATATCATGCCACTGGCATTACGGCCGGCAACCCAGCTAAGGGCGGCTATCCGTATAGTGACCGTTGCCCGCGCCAAAAAGACGCCTTCGCTGACAAATGGGGTATGTATATCTGCGAATGTGTGAGCTATACCGCATGGCGTGTCTACGACGCCTATGGCTACATGCCGTACTGGGGCGGCCGTGGCAATGCTAATCAATGGCTAAATAACGCCCGTGCTGCTGGCTACACAGTCACATCTACGCCAAAAGCAGGCGCTGTCGGCATTTCGAACTCTGGCCCTTACGGTCACGCTGTCTGGGTTGAGCGCGTCAGCGGCAATCAAGTCTACATTTCGCAGTACAACTCTCGTAATGCTGCGACGAACTATCTCGCCGGCGAATATTCCGAGCAATGGGTCGACCAAGGTCGCTACATGTACATCTACTTCGATTCGCTCGGCCACTAACATAAGCATCGTGATACAATAGATGCATGACTAAAAGTACAGCTAAACATACGGCTAACAAACCCGCCACAAAGGCATCTACAGATAACGAAACAAGAAGAATTTATGAACAGCCGACCTTAGATCAGCGTAAGGTTGCGCTCACGACGACTATTATTGCATCGTTCATTACGATGATTATCGGTCTTGGTCTCGGCATTGTTTGGACTAAGAATTATACACTTTTTGCGAATCGTAACGGTTCGGCTGAGAAAATTGATTTCGATGAACTAAACGAGGTCTACACAACGCTTGCCTCGAAGTTCGATGGTGAAATCGATAAACAAAAGGTGCTCGAGGAAGCCAAACGCGGTCTCGTTAATGCTGCTGGTGATACTTATACTTACTACTTAACTAAGAGTGAGGCGGAAGAATTCCGCAAAGACCTCGAGGGTGATGTTGGCGCTGGCATTGGTGTTGAAATCGGACAACGTGATGGCTATGTAAAAGTTCTTCGCACGACCGAAGACAATCCTGCTCGCCGTGCCGGTGTGCTTGCTGGTGATATCATCTATAAAGCTGACGGTGAAGATATTAGCGGTCTTTCTGTCGAAGACGTCGCGAAGCATTTGCGTGGCGCTGCTGGCACGACGGTGGTTCTGACAGTTGTGCGCGATGGTGTTGAGAAGGAGTTTGAGCTCGTTCGCGAGACTATCAATAACAAGAGTGTCTATTCTGAAATCCGTGGTAAAACCGCAATTATTACAATTACGCGCTTCGATAACGATACTGGCTCTCTCGCTCGTTCTGCCGCTCAGCAAGCTGTCCAAGCCGGCGTCGATAAGGTCATCGTTGATCTTCGCGGTAATGGCGGTGGTTATGTTTCTGCTGCTCGTGAAGTTGCCTCGCTCTGGGTTGATGGCAAAAATATTGTTACACAACGCTCCGCTAGCGGTTCATATAACGAAGACACGCGTGCGCTTAGCGGTGGCGCTATCCTCAGTCATGTAAAGACCGTCATTCTCACGAACGGCTCAACTGCCTCTGCGTCCGAAATTGTTGCTGGCGCCCTCAAAGATTACAAGCTCGCAACTCTCATCGGTGAGAAAACCTACGGCAAAGGCTCCGTCCAGACCCTCGAAAACCTTTCGAACGGTGAAATGCTCCGCGTCACAATCGCCAAATGGTACACGCCAAACGGTCAAAATATCAATGGCGAAGGTATTGAGCCGGATATCAAGGTCGAACGCACTTTCGAGCAAATTAATAAAGAAGAAGATCCGCAGCTCGAAGCTGCCCTTGATTATTAAGACAAATCTCCCACCCTCAGAGGTGGGATTTTTGTCGCGCGAAGCTTTGGCTCGCTTAACAGATATGCTATACTAGTACCAAGTTTTAGAAAAAGGAGGTATATGGAGGAAGCGCCAGAAGAAGTGCTCCAAGAGACTACGGCCGAAACGACTGAAGCGGCCGAAACGACCGAAGAAACCGTATCGCAGCCAGCTACGAGTAGCGAGGAACATTTTGATGTCTTTCAATGGGCTAATAATGTCGACGAAATCAAGAACAATGTTTCTGTCGAGCTGTTTTTGTTTAACAAAAACTACACCCCATACAAAGTTCGCTATTCTGATGTCTTAATGCAGAACATCAAATCTCTCTTCATGCTTGAGGCGGTCGAATACATTATTAAGGAGGCCGACAAGGGTCTCGAATGTCGCGATTACGAACTCAGTGACGGTGAGGATAAGGTTATCTATCGCATCGACCTCGAGAAAGTTGGTCGCGCTGAGACGCTCATTCATCTTATCGAGCATGAATATCGCGACATTGCTTTCTTTACCGATAACGAGTACGAATTCAAGCGCATCAAGGGTATCATTGCGCGCTTTACTTATCCGGGCGAAGAGGGCCAAAAGAGCTTCTATATCGCGAAGGGTCTTGCCGCTAGTGCCGCATTGAAGGGTAAGCTCAGCTGGGAATTGAATGGCGAAAGCTTTGAACCGCTTACGGCCGATGTTGCTATCAAGGTTCCAGAAGGCAACGAGACGGCCATCGTCGACGGCAATATCATTATCTACAATCAGTCAAAGTTCGAAAAACTCTTCCAGTACGACTACAAGTCTCAGCTCATTTCCGAGCAAAAAGCAAAAGAAATCCAAGAAGCCTACAATCTCAGCTTCCCGGAAGGCCTCACGCTCAACGCCCTCCTCGAGGAAAAGAAGCCTCTCGTCAAGAAGCTTCAGAACATCGAAATTGGCGAAATGAAGCAGGATCAGTTACTCGATTACGCCGACGAGATGCAGCTCGAGCTCATGACTGATGATGACAATAAAATCATCATCATGGACGACAAGGATCTTGGCATGTTTGTTAATCTTCTCAACGAAGACTACTTCGTCTCGCCAGTCAATGGCAAGCGCTACGAAATCAAGAGCAAGAAATTGCTCGACGAGCCAGAAGGCGAACCGCCACGCGGCTAAAACCGACCAAAAAACGCCCCGCAAGGGGTGTTTTTTGACAGTGGTCCGGCCATCATACTACAATAAACTTATGACAAAGACTAAATCTCCTAAAACTATTATTTCGGTCATCGGCGTCGCGCCGCTTATTCTAGTTGCGATTACGGCGGCTCTTATCTGCATTACTGGCAGTGAAATTCTTGCCTATAATCGACTCAAGACTAAGGCAAACGATTCTCGAGTGGTTGATTGCGCCTATATCAACGACAGTGAGGTGGCCTCGCGTTGCGAATCTGAACTAGAGCACGACGACTTAATGATGGAAATCCAGCTCCAGAACGGTTATTCTAATATTGTTGTCTTGATTGCGATTACTGCGCTTTCGGCCGGTCTCGATGTTGCTTATCTTAGCTTAGCGCGCAAGTAGTGTTATACTATTGGCATGCTCATTGATTCTCATTGTCACCTCATTGACTCGCAGTACGATCTTTCGGTCGATGAGATTATTGCGGACGCGAAATCTCGAGGCGTCGAAAAATATATCACGATTGGTACTTCGGCAGGCAATAACCCCGAAGCTTGCGCTTGTGCAGAGAAATATGCCGATGTTTTTTGGACTTTCGGCTATCATCCGAACGAATTCGACGGCAACAAAGCGCAGCTTGAGAAAGATTTGACGTCTACGAAGTCTCTCCTCGAAAGCAAAAAGCTCGTCGGTATTGGCGAAATTGGCCTTGATTATCATTTTGACGGTTACGACAAGGCGGCGCAGATTTTTCTGCTCGAAAACATGCTCCAAATCGCCCAAGATCGCAAACTGCCGGTCAGTTTTCATGTTCGCGACGCTTTCGATGATTTTTGGCCAATTTTCGACAATTTCCATCTCGTGCCGTCGGTTCTCCATTCTTTCTCCGACTCAGAGCAAAACCTCTCCGAAGGTCTCAACCGTGGCCTCTACACTGGCGTCAACGGCCTCAGTACTTTTGCTAAAATTCCGCATGCTCCGCTCGAGCGCATCATCCTCGAAACAGATGCTCCCTACTTGACACCAAAGCCATTTCGTGGTAAAATAAATATGCCAGGCTATATACGTAATATAGCCGAATGGGCAAGTGAATATTATCAAACTACTCTCGACGAAGTGGCGCAAATCACCACTGAAAATGTCGAAAAAATCTTCAAAATTTAGTAAGAAAGGGAAGGCTATGGACGAAGTAGACAATTCCAAATTTATTATTCCGACCTCTAGCTTAGCTCCACAAGTCGCCGCCGGCTATACGAATCCGGTTCAGGCGCCAAAAGCTACTGTCGCGCCATCAAACACCAACACTTTTCAAGCTACGGCTGTTTCGCCGGCACCAATCAATGTGTCGCCGAAAAATCCGCAAAGCGCTAATATTCAAAACAATGCTCAACAAGACGATCTTGATTACGCAACAATTTATCGCGAACTCAGTTCTGCGTCAGAGGAAATTATTGAATGCCGCAAAAATCGCTTAAGCAACGTGTTTTAGGTTTCTTCGCGAAAAACGACGTCAAAGTCGCCGAAAACCCGAAGGCTCCAGCTCAAAAATCGCCCGAATATATCAAGGCGGAACGCGTTTTGATTGATGCGGAATCTCGCTATGGTCGCACGCTTTTTGGCAGCATTACGCCGGGCCACATGCGCGAATTCTTCTGTCTCGAGAAAAATATCTGGATTTGGTACGAAGACGGCCGCATGATTCGCTACGAAGTGCGCTCTGATGGTGTTTATAAGAAGGTTGACTCCGAGCTTTATCGCAAGATCAATGGCTCCGAGCTCCTCAATTTCCGCAACGCCGTCAAGGCCTATAACAAACTTGTCAAAGAAAATATCTATAATAAATAATCACAAAAACTGCGCCGCCGAGGCGCTTTTTGTTGCTCCTTCGCGCGCTTGACTAAGCATAATCGCTATCGCTAAAATATTACGGTATGTTGCAGAAATTGCGCCGTCTCCGCACGAACGAGAACGTCCTAATTGCTGTCGACGTGCTCTTGCATAGCAAATCGGCCTTCATGAGCGTCTTTTTGATGGCTTTCTTGATGCGTTCGTCGCTCTCGAGCTCGCCGGAAAGCTTCCTGACCTACAATATTACGCGCTATTTCTTCATCGCAATCCTCTCAATAGCACTGCTCAAGCCCATTGTTCGCTATCCGCTCGCCGCTTGGCGCGTCAGCCTCCTTTTCTCCTGCTTTGAGGTACTGACAATTATGGTGCTCGACCAAAACGCATCATATTTCTGCTATGTACTGGCTTTCTTTTCCGGCTGCGAATCGGTGCTGTATTGGCGTCCAAAGATGTATTTTGATGTTACTGAAGTCAGCAATGATCGTCGTGTGCGTTACAAGTCTCTCGGTCAAATCTTCATTGAAGCTGCCAAAATCCTCATGCCGGTCATTCTTGGTATTGTGATTACGGGCTCTAGCTATCAGCGCGCTGGCCTGATTATCTTTACAATTTCCATCATGCAGCTACTCTTGTCGATTCTGTTTCGTCCGACCGCCGCGCAGTCGCATCGCAAAACTCATCGCATCAAGCACATTGTCCGCATTTTTCGCGAGCATCATTCGCTTCGCAAGATTCTTGTGCTTCAAATCGTGCGCGGCCTCCTTGCTTCTAGCGCGGGCTATATCGTCGTTGCGCAGATTCATATCTATCGTAGTACTGGCTCCGACCTCGACCTCGGTTTCTATACGGCGGTTGCGTCGGCTATTTCGATTATTTTGCTCATTTTCTATCGCCGCCTCCATAAGCTCGGCCAGAAAACCGTCATGTACTCGCTCTCGGTGCCAGCTTTTCTGCTCCCACTGGTCGCGATTATCTTTCCGCACGACCCAATTGTGGCGATTACTTTCTATATTTTCGCACAATCGGTCATCGAGAGCTTCTTCAATAGCACGCTATCCGTGGCGCGCATTCAGGGCATTTTGCGCAAACATCTCGAGGATGATGTCGATCGCGTCGAGGTGGAAGCGGTTAGCGAAATCTTCCTTAGCATTGGTCGCATTGCCTCGCAAGGGCTTTTGCTAATCTTCGTTTTGACCGGCCATCAGGATTGGCTTCTGCCAGTCGCCTTCGCGGAGGGGCTCCTAATTCTGCCCCTTATGCATCTGGTTATGTCGTCAAAATTCCGTCAATGATATAATTAGGACATGATTTATCTCGACCATGCAGCCGCCACGCCTCTTTCGGACAAGGCGCTAAAAGCGATGACTCCGTATTTTTCGGATAAATTTTTCAATCCTTCCGCCGCCTATCTGCCTGCCGTCGAGACTCGCCGCGATTACGAAGATGCTAAAGATCGCATCGCTCACGTCATTGGCGCTAAGGGCGTCGATCTCGTGATGACCTCTGGCGCTACCGAATCAATCAATCTTGCTTTTTCTGTTCTCGCGCCTAATGCTGAAGTATTGATTTCTGCTGTCGAGCATGCTTCGGTTTTCGAAAATGCCAAACGCGCCGCCAACTACAAAGAAATCGCCGTCGACGCTAACGGCCGCGTTAAGCTCGAGGATTTACGTGCGAAACTTACGCCGAATACGCAGTTTATTTCTATTTGCTTAGTCAGCAGTGAGCTTGGCACGATTCAGCCGATTTCGGACATTTCGCGCATTATCGCGGAAGAGCGCGAGCGTCGTGCTTTTGCTGGCGAAAAAACGCCGCTCTACTTCCATTGCGATGCCTCTCAAGGTCTCGGCTTGCTTGAGGTTAAGGTTAATCGCCTCGGCGTTGATCTTCTGACGCTCAATGCGGCGAAAGTCTATGGACCGAAGGGTATTGGCGCGCTTTATGTTGGTCACAATGTTAAGATTAACCCCCTCACGGTCGGCGGTGGCCAAGAAATGGGCCTTCGCAGTGGTACGGAAAACGTCGCCGCCACGATTGCCTTTGCGACCGCAATCGAGGAGGCCGAGAAACATATCTCCTTTGAACGCAAGCGCCTCATTAATCTCAAGAATCGCTTCGTGAAGGAGCTTAAAGATTTGCCAAATATCAAATTCCTTGGCAATCCAAAATTCCAGCTCCAGAGCTTTTTGCCAATTTGTCTGCCGGGCCTCGACGCGGAACGTCTCATTTTTGCACTTGAAGATCGTGGCGTTTATCTTTCGACTGGTGCCGCCTGCGCAGCTAGCAAGGGCATTAAATCGCGCACGCTTAGTGCTATCGGCCTAAGTGATGAAGAAATCGCTGGCTCGCTCCGCATTTCTATGGGCAAACTCAATGACGAAGAATCAATCATCGAGGCGGCCCGTCACATTAGGGAAGTAGTTGCTGCTGAAATCAATCGCCTCGCCAAATAGTCTGCCGCATGGCATAATGATTGACAAAATAAGACGTTTATGCTATAATTAAAGCGTATGGTATATCCATTGCAGCTTAATAGTTAGCTGTACCGAAAATCCAAATCTATCTTCTGGAGGGGATCATATGAAATTGATCGAATGGTATCTCAACATGCTCGCCAACATTGAGCCGTCCGCTGAAAACCCCGTCATGAGATTCTTCCTTGAACTCTATGGCAAAATCGGACCGGTGCCGCTCGTGCTTCTGTTCTGGCTGCTTTTTTGGCCGGGCCAGATGTTTTGGACTGCGATTTTCATCGAAAAACGCTTTCCGTATCTTGGAAAGGGCCAGAGTCGCATGTTCTGGCCGGGCGACTTCGCTCTTGGCGCCGCTGCAGTGGCTTTCCTCGGAATGTATGTAAAAAATCCGATTCCGATTCGCTCACTGCTGGAAACTCGCTACTGGCTGGCAACTGGCTTGCTACATCTGGTTCTTATGCTGGTAATCCGCAAGATCGATGTCGGGGCACATGAGTATCCGAAAGAGTCGGCAAATTCGCCGACCAAAATAGCGCATGACTTTTGCGGCTTCTTTGTTTGCTTCTGGGTCATTGCTTCTCTTGGTCTGCCGCGGCTCGCTTACCTAATCGCTCATCCGAGCACCTTCGCAGCGAACCTCAACGACTGGGTGACTTTCTTCCTTTGCGCCGTCTTCTTCATTCTGATGACCTTGTATGACATTACGCATCCCGCAACTAAGGAAGATTGCTTGAAAATGCATCCGCCCTACAAGCACCGCTTCCTCAAGTTCCTCAACGAAAACAGCTAACCAATCAATCCCCCGAGCCGCCCGCCCGGGGGATTTTTCTCTGCTTCGGCGGAGATTTTTCTTGACGTCGAGATTTGGCGCAAGTGCTATCTGATGTTATAATATTTTTATGAAAGTTTTTCTTGGTATGTCTGGCGGCGTCGATTCCGCGGTTTCTGCGCATCTCCTGAAAGAGCAGGGGCATGAGGTTGTTGGTGTCTACATGAAAAACTGGAGTAAGAATTTGCCGGGAATGAAGTGTCCGTGGGCGGAAGATTTGGCTGATGCAAAACGTGTCGCGGTCAAGCTTGGCATTGATTTTCGCGTTTTTGATTTTGAGCAGGAATATAAGCAAAAAGTCGTCGATTATATGCTTGCTGAATATCAAAAAGGCAATACGCCAAATCCTGACATTATGTGCAATCAAGAAATCAAGTTCAAGCTCTTCGCTGAGACGGCTTTTGAGCAAGGCGCCGAAGCAATTGCGACCGGCCACTATGCTAAGACTGATGGTAAAAATCTCTTGATGGCGCGTGATGACAATAAGGATCAAACTTATTTCTTGTATCGCATTTCGGCCGACATTATTCCGCGCACGATTTTTCCGGTTGGCGACATGATTAAGCCGGACGTGAAGGCGCTTGCCGAAAAACTCGGCTATTCCGTCGCGCGCAAAGCTGAATCGATGGGTGTTTGCTTTGTCGGCGAGGCGAATATGCGTGATTTTCTGGCGGAATTTGTCGAAACGCAACCGGGCGAAATTCGCGAGCTCGAAACCAATGAAAAGCTCGGCGTGCATGACGGTGCAATTTTCTATACGCTCGGTCAGCGCCACGGCCTCAATCTTAAGGCCGGCCTCCCGTACTATGTCGTCAAAAAGGATATGGCGCAAAACATTGTATATGTCTCGCGCAATCTCAACTCGCTCAGTCTCTGGACCGATAAAATTCAGCTCAAGGATATCATTATTCGCGGCGATAATGATGGCCAAAATCTCCAAGCTCGCATTCGCCATCGCGCACCGCTCGTGGCGGCCAGCCTCAACCGCGAAACCGGCGAACTAACTTTTGCTGAGCAGCAAAAATCCCTCACTCCAGGCCAATCTGTCGTGCTATATCGTGACAATATCTGCCTTGGCGGCGGGATCATCGCCTAATGAAAAAGCAACGCAAGCGCCAGTATGAATGTAACGGTAAAAACGACAAAAAGCTAATCGCGCTCTTCTTCCTTGCTTACGCTTTCGTAATTATCTTCATCGTCTTTTTCTCGAATAGCTTTCTGATGTCCATCCCGATTCTTAATGTAGCTATCGTGCTAGCTGTCATATTTCCGCCCGCCTATCTTGCTACTACATTGGGCTTGCGGCAAGCAGAGGGCTATAAGCGCCGCGAGAATCGCATCATGGAGCGCGAAAATTTTTCCATTGACGAGGAAATTACGGTTGGTGAAGACGATGTAACTTTTGCGAAAATTGGCATTGAAGATTTACCGCTCATGCGCAAAGTTGCCAACAATCCAAATGACGAAATCTGGCAGAAATTGACTGCCGAGCGCACTGAACGTATGTCGAAGGGCTATTCGGAGATTTTTGTCGCGAAAAAGGCTGGCGAAATTGTTGGCGAGATTACCGCGCACTGCGCCAATAAAACTCTTCCAGAAGAGGCTGAATATGGCCGTCGCGTCTATTTTGAAGGTTTTCGCGTCTTGCCGGAATTTCGCCGTCAGCACATCGGTCTACGTCTGATGCAATATGTGATTAATGAGTTTAAGAATCGCGGCTACTATGAATTTACGATCGGTGTCGAGGCGAACAATACTCCTGCGCTTAACCTATACAAAAAACTCGGCTTCGACGAGATTATTGCGCATGGTCATGGTGATGAATTTGATCCTTGCGAATATGATTTATATATCCGTCGCGATTAGGCTTGCGCCCCTCGCCATATCTGTAAAATTATGTTAAAATATCCGCTATGAAAGCAAGTGAAGTCCGTCAAAAATATCTAGATTTTATGAAAAGTAATGGCCATGTGCAGATTGCGCCGGCCGCCTTGGTGTTGGAGAATGATCCAACCACGCTTTTCACGGGCTCTGGCATGCAACCACTTATGCCGTATCTGCTCGGCAAATCGCACGAAGATGGCACTCGCTTGACCAACTCTCAGCCATGTCTTCGCTTGCAAGATATTGATGATATTGGTGATCCGCGCCACTCGACCGTCTTCGAAATGCTTGGCAACTGGTCGCTCGGCGATTACTTCAAAGAGGAGCAAATCCGCTTCTTCTTCACTTTCTTGACCAAAGAAATCGGCCTCAATCCGGAGAAAATCTACGTGACCTGCTTCATTGGTTCTGAAAAGTATGGCATTCCACGTGACGATGAGGCTGCTAAAATCTGGCAAAAGGTCTTCAAGGAAGCTGGCATTGACGCAAAAATCGCCGAAATCGACACCGCCGAAAATGGTGACAAACGCGGCATCAAGCCAGGCGAACGTATCTTCTTCTATAACGACAAAGAAAACTGGTGGTCCCGCGGTGGCGGCATTGAAACTACGCCAATCGGCGACCCGTGCGGTCCAGATTCCGAGGTCTTCTACGACTTCGGTGAAGACAAGCAGGATGTCGAGAAATATGGTCAGAGCCACCCAGCTTCCGACGGCGCCCGTTTCATGGAAATCGGCAACCAGGTCTTCATGCAGTACCGCCGCAAAGAAGACGGCACTTTCGAAGAACTCGAGCAGAAAAACGTCGACTTCGGCTCCGGCCTCGAGCGCGTTACGGCTGCCAGCATCGATTCCTTCGATATCTTCCAGATCTCGCTTTTGAAGCCGATCATCGACAAGCTCGCTGAAATTTCCGGCAAGAGCTACGAAAGCAACACTTCCGAAATGCGCATTATCGCCGACCATCTCCGCGGTGCCTATCTCTTGACCGCGCAGGGTCTTGCGCCGAGCAACAAGCAGCACGGTTATGCGCTCCGCCGCATCATTCGCCGCGCGATTTTGAAGGCGCTCAACCTCGGCATCGAGCAGAACTTCCTTGAAAACATCCTGCCAATCATTGCCGATAACTACAAGGATTTGCCGGATAGCATCCTCACTCATCGCGACGAGGTCCTAGCGGTTCTTACTAAGGAAGAGCAGGCCTTCCGCCGCACGCTCAATCGCGGCATGAAGGAACTTGGCAAGCTTAAGAAAGACGGCCTCACCGGCAAAGAACTCTTCATGCTTCAGGATACTTATGGCTTCCCGATGGAACTTTCCGTCGAAGAGGCTTATCGTCAAGATATCAAGTTGAGCGAAAACTGGCGTGCTGAGTTTGATGCTGCGCTCGAAGAGCAGCGCAACCGCTCCAAGACTGCCAGCAAGGGCATGTTTAAGGGCGGCCTCGAGGATCACGGCGAAATGTCGACCAAGTATCACACTGCGACCCACCTCTTGCTTGCTGCGATTCAGAAACTCATCGATAAAGATAGCTTCCAACGCGGCTCCAACATTACCGCCGAGCGCATGCGTCTCGATTTCGCTTGCGACCACAAGCTCGAAAAAGAAGAGCTTCAGAAGCTCGAAGATCAGGTCAATGAGTGGATTCAGGCCGACTTACCTGTCGTTCATGATGAATACGATAAGGCCTACGCGAAAGATACGCTCAAGGCTCACGGTAGCTTCTGGGAAAAGTATCCAGAAAAGCTCACGGTCTACACGATTGGCGATTGGGACAAGCCAACTTCGCGCGAAGTCTGTGGCGGCCCTCACGTCGAACATACAGGCGTGCTTGGCCACTTCAAGATCCAGAAGGAAGAGGCTAGCTCCGCCGGCGTCCGTCGCATTAAGGCAATCCTAGAATAAAAACCAGCCGGCTCTCACAGGGGTCGGCTTTTTGTTGCGTCGGCTAGATTTTGCATAAGCAATATAATATTTCGTTAAAAATACAACACTATTTCCTATCTGTTTCTATCTGTTATGCTACAATGGGCTTATTGGGGGAGTACCTTAGGAGGGGTTTAAATGACAGAAATGCGCATCCAGTGTACGTTACGGATTCCCGATAACGGCTTTAATAGAGAAAAAACCGCGCCTCAACTCGGAATACCGAGCTTTGAGGCAATTGCAATTCCTCAGCCTATCGCCCGCGAAACCGAAACAAGACCGCCGCTTCCGACCTGTCCGCCGATCGAGCGCCATTCCGAGCGCCTGATGTTGGCGGCAAGGAATCCATATATCGCTGTCCTGACGAGAGTATTCGATCTTTATGACCTCAAGATGCGCGCTCGCGCCGGCGTGGTCAATCATGGTATTTGTGAAAAACCGCGGGATGACGATTGTTTCTCTCAAAGTGTTGTAGAACATTCCTACATGGTAGCCGAGACGACAATACTGACGTCGGACTATTTCACGGAAGTGCGAGAGAGTCTGCCGCCAGACGCCGTGAAGATCGCTCTAACTCATGACTACGGCGAAAAATACCTTGGCGACTCGCCTGACGATAAATCTTTATCGGAAGAAGGGCGAAGGAAAAAGGATGAATTTGAACTTGCGGTATTTACGGAATTTATGCGTGGCATCCCGGAATGGAGTCAGCTACGTACAAACTTCGCCATCTTTCAGACTAAGTTGAGTCCGCTCTACTTGCTGGACAAGTTCGAGTTTATTACTTATCTCGCTTGGACTACCATGCACGGTCGCCCCGGTTCGCTCGCTTTCAAGCGCGCCATCATGGAGCTGACAGATCAGGACAAACATAACATTTCGGTCTGCGGTTCTGAGCGCACGATTGATGTTATGGTTGTTCATTTCGTCGAGCATAGCGTTCGTGTGCCTTGTCGCGACGTTTTCCTTGGCCTCATTGAGCAGATTTATCTGACTATCGACGGCCGCATTCCGGATTGGTATCTTACGATGCTGAAAAACTAATCCCCCAAACTTTAAATCCCCGGCGCGAGTCGGGGATTTTCCTTTTTCTTGACTTTTGACGACGCTTATGCTATAATAGTAATATACTATTTATCGGAGAAATACCCATGCGAATGATTGCACTAAATAACGAACAATAATAAATGCTAAGTTTTTAGTGCACAATTCGCAATTTTCTTTTGCATTTGCGCTTCAAGCTTAGTCTAAACTTGGAGACAATATGCCTGTTATTACAATCAAAAATCTTACTTTTTCGCATCATGGTGCCGCGGAACCGCTTTTTGAAGATTTGTCGTTAAATCTCGACGCGAGCTGGCATCTAGGCCTCATTGGTCGCAACGGGAAGGGCAAGACGACGCTTTTGCGCCTCTTGCTCGGCGAACTCGAATACGAGGGTAAAATCGAGAGCGCGCTCCGTTTCGCTTATTTCCCGCGCCCGGTACCCAATCCGCAGCTGAGCGCCTATGAGCTTTTTGACCTTGAAAATGAGCCCTACGAGCGCTGGCGTCTGGAGATTGAAGCGGAGCAGCTCGGTCTTTCTACTGAGCGCCTCGCGCAACGTTTTGCTAATTTGAGCAAAGGTGAACAAACCAAGGCGCAGCTCGCTCTGCTTTTTGTGCGCGATGATGAATTTATGCTCATTGATGAGCCGACCAATCATCTCGACACAGATGCTCGCCGCCAAGTGGCGCAATATCTGCGCAGTAAATCCGGTTTTATTCTGGTTTCGCATGATCGCGACTTTCTCGACGAATGTATTGACCATGTGCTCGTGCTGAATCGCAGTAAGATTACGCTCGAGGCGGGTAACTATTCGTCATGGTTCGAAAACAAGCGGAAACGCGACGATTTTGAACGTGCTGAAAACGAGAAGCTCAAGAAGCAAATCGCCAAGCTTGATCGCCAGGCTAAGCAGAAGGCCGATTGGGCGAATCGCGTTGAAGCTTCGAAATACCATCCGACCGAACGCGGTTTCTTTGACCGTGGCTATATCGGCGCGCGCTCGGCTAAGATGATGAAGGGTGCGGTCATTGCACAGCGCAATAAGCTGCAAGCCATCGACGAGAAGACGAGTCTACTGAAAGACGTTGAGGAAATTAAAGATTTGCATCTGATGCCGCTCAAAAATCGTCGCGGCCACCTCATTGACGTGATGGATTTGTCGCTCAGTTTCGGCGACAAACAGATTTTGCATGGCGTAAACTTTGCCGTCGAGGACGGTGATCGTGTCCGCCTGAAGGGTCGCAATGGCTGCGGCAAGACGACGCTTTTGCGCCTCTTGCTCGGCGAGCCGCTCGAATATTCCGGCAAACTCATCGTGCCGAGCAGTCTCAAGATTTCTTACCTCCCGCAGGACACCTCTGGCGTGCGCGGCAGTCTGCCGGATTTTATCGCGCAAAACGATTTGGATTCAAAAAGTTTCCTCGCGTTGCTTCGTAGGCTCGATTTTGAGCATGCGACCTTCAGTAACCGCCTCGAAGATATGAGTGAAGGTCAGAAAAAGAAGCTCCTCATCGCCAAAAGCCTCTCGCGGCCGGCTAATATTTATATTTGGGACGAGCCGCTCAACTACATCGACATCTTCTCGCGCCAACAAATCGAGCGCCTCTTGCGTGAATATCGCCCGACGCTGATTTTCGTTGAGCACGACGAACATTTCGCCGAATCCATCGCGACGAAGGTGGTCAAATTGTAGCTTGTCGTGTGTTAAAAATGCTATAATAAAATTGTCTTAAGCTATATCAATAAAGTCGGATTTCTCTATGCGTCGCCGATCAAAAACGGCACCGCATAGCAAAGTTCGGCGAACATCCGATTTTTGTGATATGGCTTAAGACACCTTGCGGTGTCGTTTTTATTATTAAAAGCCGCGGAGAGGACGTGATGGCAAAAAAGAAAAAAGGTGGATTTTGGCCATGGATTATAATAGCATTGCTTGCTATTTTTTTGTTCAAAGATAAGATTTCGTTTGGCGAAGGCGATAGTGATATCTGCGGCGATAATGGCGTGGATACGGAGCGTTCGGGCTATTGTTTAACAACTAATGCAGATTACGACGGCTTGATTATTGTTACTGGCAATACGAGAAATTCCTCCGAGCCTAATTTAGACTTTAAGGGCAATGAGGAGCTTGCGAGCATTCTTAAGGATGTGTTTTATAACGATGGTTCCGTTACTATTATTTCTGCTGCAGGCACGAATCAGGCCATTCCTTTCACTAGCAAGTATCGTCCGCGCAAGAATTTAAATGCTTCAAAAAATGATTACAATAAACTTGCGGACGAGATAAATAAAAGTATTAAAGCTTCTCCATCGGAGGCGGGCGCTGACTATTTTGGCGCGTTGCAGGTAGCAGAAAACGAAATTAAGGCTAAGGGATATTCTCGCCCAATTATTATTATTACGGGTTCTGGCTATAGCGATCGCGGCGTATTTGATTTTGCGCATGATGACATCATTGGGAAATATTCTCTTGGCCAAGATATCGATATGTTTGCGGCGCAGGATAGCAGTATTCGTCAAGGCGCCCTAAGCGGAGTGCCTGTTAAATGGTACGAAATGGGAGCAACGGTACCTCCTCAGGATACGCTAGACTCTGATTATAAGAATAAGACGATCAATTTCTACCGAGATTTATTGAAGTATCTTGGCGCAAATGCAACCGTTATCGGTGCCTCGGGAAATAGTACGCAGAAATCCGTCGAATCGAAGTATTCTGTCGGGCAAGTATATGTAGATAAGCTTAAGAAAGGGGATAGTTTTAACGCGAATGAAGACGTTGGCAGATTCAAGAGTGATGAGGCAACGCTCCTAAATTACGAAGAAGCAAAGGGTAAGCTCAGAAGCTTTGCGGCTAGATTTGACAGCAGTAGTGATCTTCGCCTCAAGGTCACTGGCTATATCGCCGTCGGCGGTGGCTGCCATAACGGATCGAATCTAGGCTATCAGCGCGCTGCGGTTATTAAAAATATTTTGGTTGAATTGGGTGTCCCGGCGGATAAAATTGATGTCTATGGGCAGCCGGGAGCCCCATCGAATAGCGGGAAGGCCTATGAGTGCTCGAGCGATATGCCGCCAGAAGAGCAGCGCACGGTGATGATTGAGGTGATTGGAAGCTAGTTCTATGGATAGTTTCTCCAAAGTAGAACACTCGGATAGGAGTTTTAATGTTACTTTTAGTACTGTCGTGTCGATAGTCGTATCGTTTATTATCATTGGTATAATAACCTATTATGGTTTCTTTCTTCTCCCATATAGCTGGTGTGTTTATGTGGCATTAGCGCTGTTTCCTGCCGTCATGTATGCTGTCGCCATAACTCAGAGCACCGAGTATCGGATGGCGTATTACAAGAAGTGGGCAGATTCAATGCTTGGCGTTTTAGACCGCAGAAAAATCCTTAAAGATTTTATGCAAAAATATAACATCGATACTTATAAAGTTAAGGCGGCCAATATTAAGGCGGATGGACGTTGGCACTTTAAAGTTTCTACCAATCACGTACGAGACTTGATCGAAAAAAGAGACGCCGTCCTTTCGCATCTCGAAGATGATCTTCTTCGTGGCGAAAAGCGTCTAAATGAAGTGATTGAACGCCGCGAGAAGGATTTAGCTAACGAAAACGTCACGAGAGCAGCATTGGAAAAAAGGCTCGACATTGCTGCTCAGCAGCTAAAGGGAGCAATAGCTCCAGGCGCGATCTTCCAAGCACGACTGGACTACGATGCTTGCGACAAGGATTTACACGATTCTAATCAGCGCATAAATGAGGCTCAGTTCGACCTCAATGTTGCAAAGGATCAAAAAGATAAATTACGTAGAACTATTGAGAATGCAATCTCTCGCGCGAAATCTTATTATTATCTTCGCTATCAGAACTATACGAGCAGCGCCATAAAGGAGATAAATGCTGTAAATGGATTGAAATATAAAATTGAAGACATGGGAGATGGGAAATAATGAAAGATATAATCGATATTATTTTGGTCAAACTTCGGATTAGGAAAGTCAGCAGAAACGATTGGCGCAATACTGATTTATTGCCGCAAGAAGTAATATCTAAAAAAGAACTAGATGATTTGCAAGCAGAGGTGATTAATGAATTGAATGCCTTACAGGCGTCCACCATTCAACGTTTTGGCGCAACTGATAGCGATAAGCCGCAAACCCTTTACTACTACCATAAATACATAGACGCCAAGTTTAATAAGAATGATTTCGACGTTGAGACTTTCTATGCTAAAAAGCAGGATATTATTGATCGGAAATACGCCGAGGGCTTAGGCGACGTCAACGCTGAGTTTACGGGCTACAAGGAGTTGATCGAGGAGATAAAAGAAGTAGACCAGCGCCTTCGCCGAAAAACCAATAAACTCGATCCAGATTCGAATGTAGACGTTGACCTCAAGTGCCTCTATGATGATTCAGAAAAAATTGAAGAACAAATTCGAGCGCTATCGAACGGCGTCGATTGGGCTAGCTTGGAGGCTACGAAATGATACAAAAAGAAAAAATCGTCACTAATAACAATACCGAAGAGAAGACGGTAACGGAAATACTTAGCGAACAGTGGCATCAGACTATCTTTGGCGTAAGATTTCCATGGGAAGCGTATTTCTTTCTTGTTGTCGGCTTTGCGAGCGAGGTGGTGGATGCAATTTTTATGCATGGTACCCTTGAGACTTTGAGCGGAGATCTTGATCCGACCTCTACGTGGGTTATTTCCGCGATTGTAGGTGCGGGCTGCTTCTTCTCGATGGCTTTTGTTGGTTTTCAGCTAGGCAATCGGCGCTATTATACAAAGTTTGGCGAACGAATTTCATATGCTTTTTGGGGTGCAGCTGGCGTAGCGTTGGTTGTGGCAAAATTGCTTGCAGGCCTAGTTAACGGTGGCGTTCTGATGGGCATTGCTGGCGGAAGTCTGGGGCTTAAAGATGCTTTTGGCTCGGAGGAATTCGTCTCTCAAGCAATCGTAGCGGCAGTCCAGTTTGTTCTATATATAGGTACAGGTTTTATGACTCGCGATAGCGTTAAGATTCTGACCGACAATGATATGCGTGAATACTTTGCCGCGAAGCAAAAGTACGAAGAACTACTTGAAGATCTTTCTGATAAGCGTAAAGCCTTACTGGAAGATATGTCGCATCTCGAGGCGTACTCCAGAAGAGCGAAACGACTCATTAAGTCTAAGAGTGCCGCAAAAAAGAATATTGCTCAATACAATGAATCCGCTAGGGCGCTCATTGAAGCTCGCATGTCTATCTCTGTTGATCCGGATTTGATGGAAGGGATGTACGATGACGCCATGAAAAAGGAAGGGCGTGCCTAAGTAGATGGACTACAACGAAGCGGGGCATAGAACCAAGACCTGGCTCCTCGCCATCCTCATGGTTCTCGCGACTCTCTTGATGGTTGGGGTCATGCCTAGGAAAGATGGTGCTCCGTCCGACTTGATTTTGCATGAGCACGAAGATAGCGCCAAGCAATCATCTAATTCTAGTGCCGCTTCCGATGATGCAACTGAAAAGGATGAGAGTGGCCACTCATTCAAGGTGATCGAGGTAATAGATGGCGATACGGTAAAGATTGATTATTTTGGAAACGATGAACTTGTTCGGTTGATCGGCATTAATACTCCGGAAGTGGATGGCCCGTATACGACGGAAGAATGCTTTGGCAATGAATCTTCTAAATTTGCAAAAGAATACCTTACTAATCAATGGGTCGCTATCGAGCGTGACTATTCGCAAGATAATCGGGATAGCTACGACCGGCTATTGAGATATGTTTTTCTTGATGGTGCTGATTTTGGTGCTCTTAGTATTAGTAAAGGTTATGCTCGTGAGTATACCTACGATAATCCATATGCGAAGCGCGACGATTATATCGTGGCGCAAAGCCAGGCGCAAGCGAAAGGGCTCGGCTTATGGGGAGCATGTGGCGATGAGAATTCCGCGTTAATAGAAGAGCCGCCAGCGACGGTCGAGCCGATTCAGCCTATAACTCCAGTTCAGCCAACCGCGCCTCAACATGTTTACGGAGTCAACGGCGACTGTAATATAAAGGGCAATATCAGCTATTATGGCGGCCAGAAAATATATCATGTTCCGGGGCAAAAGTATTATGACTCGACCGAAATAGATGAGTCGCAAGGCGAGCGTTGGTTCTGTAGTGAATCGGAGGCCATGGCGGCCGGCTGGCGAAAATCCAAAGAGTAATGTGCTATAATATAAATAACTATGAGCATTTTTTCACGCGCCAAAGATGACGAAAATGAGAAACCGCGGGTTATTCAGAAAAATCCAGACGACTTTTTGTTGGCGCTAGATATTGGTACCGAATACGTCAAGGCGCTGATTGCGAAGAAGGGTAAGGGTGCACTGAAAATCGTTGGTGTCGGTAAAGCGCATGAGGCGCCAAACAACATGTATGCTGGCGCGATTGCGGACATTCAGGGCGTCGCGAAGACTTGCGAAGAGGCACTCGTGAAAGCAGAGGATATGGCTGGCGTTCGCGCGAAAGAGGTCGTGATTGGTATTGCTGGTGAGCTCGTGAAAGGCGAGACTAGCAGTGTGAAATATCGCCGCATCGATGCACAGAAGCCGATTACTGACGAGGAAATGGATCGCATTATTAAGCGTGTCCAACAGAAGGCTGGCGAATCCGCACGCAAGGCTGTCGCAATCGAGACAGATAATCCGGATGTCGAGGTTAAACTCATTAATTCTGCGCTCGTTTCGCTCCGCATTGATGGCTACAAGGTTTCGAATCCAATCGGCTTCAAGGGCAAAGAGATAGAGGTGCAGATCTATAATGCTTTCGCGCCGCTCGTGCATATTTCGGCTATCGAGCGTGTCTGCGACGAGTTGCAGCTTGATCTCGTGACGGTGGCGGTCGAGCCTTTCGCGGTTTGTCGCGCCTGCCTTGGTGACGACGTCGAATCAGATTTCTCTGGTGTTGTCATTGATGTCGGCGGCGGTACGACTGACATTGCCGTTGTCGACGATGGCGGCGTTGAGGGCACTAAGATGTTCTCAATCGGTGGCCGCAGCTTCACGCATCAGATTGCTGAGCGTCTCGGTCTTAGCTTTGAAGATGCCGAAAAACTCAAACTTCTTGCTGACAACCCGAATATGAAGCCGGAAATTCGTAAGAAATTTGACCAGGCCATCGCGCGCAATCTTGATGTTTGGCAAGCCGGCGTTGAGCTTGCTCTTGAAGAATTCGATCAGCTCGAAACGATGCCGGGTCAGGTTCTCCTCTGTGGTGGCGGTGCTAGCCTTCCAGAGATTCCAGAAACTTTGGCCACTGGTGACTGGTTTAAGGAATTGCCATTCTCTCGTCGTCCGGTCGTGAGTCTAATTGACCCGGATGAAATTGCTGGCATTGTCAATGAGACCGACCGCGAGCTCGACCATACCTTTATTACAGCCATGGGTCTCCTCCGCGTCGGCATCGATACTCTTATTGGTACGGCGAACGATACTTCGCTCAAGGCCAAACTCGCGCGACTTCTTCGCAATTAATACAGCAAAAAAGCACAGGCCGAAACCTGTGCTTATTTTTTATCTACAGTAATAAACTTGCCGCTCTCTAAATCGCCGAGCGTATATGGGCCGAAGTCGGTGCGATGCAGCGCGACGACACTATAGCCCAGTGCCTCGAAAGTACGGCGAATTTGGCGATTGCGACCCTCACTCATCGTGACTTGCCATTCGCGGCGATTCTCGTCCGAGCGACGCAGAAGGCCGAGCTGACTACGTCCGTCTGGCAAATTGACACCAAAATCTGCAATCATCTGCTGATGTAGTGGCGCCAAATCTCTATCAATCTCGACTTCATAAATCTTCGTCTTTACGAATTTTGGATGTGTCATTTGAAAGGCAAAATCGCCATCGTTCGTCAGTAGAATCAAGCCAGATGAATTCTTGTCTAGGCGACCCACGCTCTTCAATTCCTGCAATTCGGCCGGCAAAAGTTCATACATTGTCGGCGTATCACCCTGGCGTTTGCGGCTGCAAACGTAGCCAACCGGCTTGTTGAGCATGATATAAGTAAAGCCTTTGCTCGTGACGACTCGTCCATTTGTGCGCACGACGTCGCCTTCGTGAATCCGCGCGCCAAGCTCCGCGCATTTTTCGCCAACAAAAACCTTGCCATCCGCAATCAAGTCATCGGCTTCACGCCTCGAAATGCCAAGATTGGTGGCAAGATATTTGTTTAGACGAATTTCTTCCATAATCGCTAATTATAGCTAATTGGCGTCGGTTTTTCCAGCGTCATCGCCTTCCGCGGGCTCATCTTCGCTAGAGCTAATGTTTGGGCTCAGGTTGCTTGAGCTCTCGCGTAGGAATTCTGGTAGGGCGCTTTCTTCTTCATTATTATCAAGGAAGCCCTCTTCTTTCTCCTCTGGAGCGGCGGCAGATTCTTCACGCATCTTTTCTGCGGCCTTCGTGATCTTATCGTCAGTCAATTCGCGTGCCATACGTGCAGCCATCGAATTGTCGCTGTCGTCAATATCAGTGCCTTCTTCGTTTAGCTGCTCCGCCAAATCCGTAACGTAGCCAGGCTGAATCGATTCGACGACTTCCGGCGCTTCTGCTTCGGCTTTCTTGGCTTCAATCTCTTCGCGTGCGGCGGCAACTTCCGCAGCCTCGGCGGCAGCAAGTTGCTTGAGCGATGCTTCGTCTTCCATTTGTGGCGCTGGTGCAGCATTAGCGGCTGGCGCTTGAATATCCTGCAAGCCTTGGTAATCTCGCATCTCGAGCTCGCCCGTACTTGCGGCACTCACCTCCGCTATGTCTGGCGTTGCTTCAATCTGCGGAGCTTCGTTTGCTCTAGCGGCAGCTTGGCTAGCCATAATTTCCTGAATCGTCGGAACTTGCTTTGCTGGCGCGGCGGCTGGCATTGAGGCCGGCATAGCAACTGCTTGCGGTGCTGGCGCGGCGACTGGCTGTGGTGTCGGAATATTCAATACTTGCGGCGGCATTGTCGGTGCGGCTTGCGGTGCGGCAACTGCTGGTGCCGGAGCTGGAGAGTCGAGCAACTCGGCCATCCTACGGCTCATCTCTTCACGACGAGCAATACTGTCCTCTGAATCGAGTGGCCTAATCACGCGCTTGCCTTGACGTCCTTCATGGACGACGACCGTTTGCGGAGCCATCATCGCTGGCGCCGGCGTTGCGGCTGCTACGACTGGCGCTGCGGCTTGAGCTTGCGCTTGGGCTTGAGCGCCACCAGGCATAACTCTATCAAGGCTACGCAAAACTGAGTTTGTTTGGTTTGCTGCCTGAATTTCGCTATAAGAAATCGCATTCATAACCTCGCGCGTATCGAGATAATTCTTGTCAATCGTTTGAGGTTGCGTCACTGCTGTAGGCGCCGCATACATTGGCGGCATCGGCAATGGTATTCCGCTAGCCATCATTGGCTGAGCAACAGGGGCTTGCGGAGCTTGCATTATGTAGCGTTGTGCCGGCATAGGAAAAGCTCCAGCCGCCTGCTGCGCCTGAGCAGGTTGGCTCTCAGTCGAAGCGGCCGGCATGGCAACCGGAGCTTGATTAAAATTTACAGGATTACCTCCAGGCTGAGTTGGCTGTGGCGCCGGTGCTGGAGCGGGGGCGGCCTGAGCTTGCGCTGCTGCCGCTTCGCGTGCATTTTGTTGCTGCAAAATCGCCTGCGCTTGCTGCGCGGTTATACGTCCCTCATTAACATAGCCTTGCAATTGCTCTGGCGTGAAATGTGGAATATTTTGCTGTGCCGGAGCGGCTTGCGGTGCTGGCTGTGGCGCCGGTGTTGGAGCCGGAGCGGCTTGTGGTGCCGGTGCTGGCGCTGCTTCTGGTGCAGCTTCTGGAGCAGCCGGTTTGCTCGCCGGAATTGAAGAAATTGCCTTCGCTACGCTGAGGCTTCCTTGCGCGTTCGTGTTCGCCTGATCGCCGAGCACTTCATGAACCGTATTCACGACGTCTTCGATGCCAACCTGCGACTTAACCAAGTAGCGGTCTGCGCCGAGGTTTTCGCCACGCTGACGTTGTTCCTCGCTCGAGAGCGCGGTCATCATGATTATTTTGATATTGGCTGTCTCAGGCGTGGAGCGCAAGATGTCTAGCATATCGAATCCGGAGATTTTCGGCATCATCACATCGGATATGATGAGGTCCGGTTTCTCATTGACGGCCATTTGGAGTCCTTCCTCGCCGTCATTTGCGGAAACGATATTGTAGCCTTCTGCGACCAACCTGATGCTATATATTTCTCGCAAAGACTTATCGTCTTCGACTAACATTATCTTTGGCATATTACCTCCATTATATAATGCTTATGTTTAAATTTCTAGAATTACATTACGGCTGGCGTGGCCGGATCTTCTGGCTTTTCTTCCGGTAGTTGGGCGGCGCCAGTACTACGAATAATTGGCGTTGGCATGACTGGCTGCGGCGGTGCAACTACGTTTGGATTTTCAGCAACTGCCTGAGCGTGCGCGGTCTGCGCGGCATCTTCAACAGGCTCTTCTGGCGTCACCTGTGTTGTCGGCGCACTCGGATTTGGTGTTGCGGAGGCGATAATTTGTTGAACGAGGGCATCTTGCGTCGAACTTTGCTTGTTTTGTGGGCGCTGCATCATAGTCTGATTATCCAAAGCAAAGCGCTGCTGGCGATAAACTTCCGAAGAAATGCGAGGGAAAGATACGAAGAAGGTAGAACCTTTGCCAGGCTCACTTTCGGCCCAAATGCGGCCATTCATTGCTTCGACGCGTTTCTTGACGAGATAGAGGCCAAGGCCCGTACCGCCAATTTCGCGCGTATCGCGGTTATCGACTCGGTAAAACTTCTGGAAAATGTGGCCAAGTTCTTCGCGCGGCATACCAAGGCCAGTGTCTTTAACGATAATAATCGCATTGCGATCGTCTGCTTTCACGCTAACGGTAATCCAACCTTCCGGAGTGTACTTAATCGCATTTTCGACCAAGTTGTCGATAATTTCGTGCAGATAGCCCGTATCGACGCTCGTGTAAACCAGCTGGTCAATCATACGCGAACCGCCCAAAGTCTGGTCAACATTTGTGCTACCAAACTGATAACCAAGCCCCTTCGCAGAAATATTCGGAATTTGCTCATCGGCAATCTGTTTCGTCAAAGCGACGAGCTCGACCGGCTCCATGCGGGCGCGCATCTGATTGTCATCCATCTTCGTCGTGTCGAGCAATTCGCGGAACAGGCGTCCCAAATGCTGCGAAGCTTCGTGCGCCTTCGTAATATAGTCGTTTGCGCGTTGGTCGATCGTTGCCGTCGCTGGGTTTAGGGCTAGGCTCAAATAACCTTCAATACTTGCAACCGGCGTACGCATCTCGTGGCTGGCGGTCGAGATGAAGTCGTTACGCTCTTCTTCTTTCTTCAATTCCTCGGCAATATCGCGAAAAGTCACAATCAAGTTCTTACTGTTGTCTTCGGCGGCCACGATAATAATCGAAACCGGCGTCACCTTATTGCTGTCGAGCGTTACAAGATCATAGCTGCGCGTCTCGCCGTATTGTCCGGTTTTTAAAGCGTAACTAATTGGGTTTTTGTCGTCTGGAATCTGCTGTCCGGTCTTGTCCAAAAGACATATCGACGTATCGTAAGTAAAGTTTTCAATTTCATCGACACTGCGTCCGAACATTTTTGCTGCTGCTGGATTAGCGAGCAAAACGCGTCCATTGCTCGCGATAATGACTACGCCTTCGTGAATGTAATGCAAGACCTGCTCATTCAGCTGATTATGAGAGCTGCCGCCACCACCAGCAGAGGCGTCGGTAATCATCTCGATTTTTTCGCTCTTTTTCGGCGCTTTCTTCTTAGAACTAAATAAACCCATTACCATAATATTTTAACATAAGCATGACCGTGATGGCGCGTGATTTGCGATAATTTGACCACTTTCGTATAATTGGCTTATGAATAAAAAAGATGTCATCTATATTGAGCCCAACGATGATATTACGGATATTCTCGCAAACATTAAGAAGAGCGAGAACAAAATCGTTGCCTTGGTTCCGCCGAAAAAAGCGGGCGTATTGCGCAGTGCGGTAAACTTCAAACTTATCGCGAAAACTGCCAAAAAGGACGACAAAGCCATCGTCCTCGTCACGACTGACGAATCTCTCTTGAAACTGGCTGCTGCCGTTGATATGCCAGTAGCAAAAACTCTTCAAAGCAAGCCGCGCCTTCCAGAAGGCATCGAGGCTAGCGAATTTGGCGAAAAGCCGGCCGAGGCTATCGAGGAAGAGCCAGAAGTGGAAGCTTCCGAAGAAGAAGCTGAGGAAGAAGTTCCTGAGCGGAAGCCTGCGCGTAAGACCGCTGTCATTGACGAGGCGGAAGAGCAGGAAGCGGAAAAAGCGGCCGCTGTAGCCGTAAAAAGCAAGAAGGAATCCAAGGGCTCCGATTCCTCTGACATTGAAGAAATTGACGAACATCGCACCTCAATCCGAGAAAAGAAAGACATTAAGCATGTCGACAAATCTAAGAAAGTGCCGAACTTCAATAAAATCCGCACGCTCATCATTGTCGGTGTAGTACTTTTGGTCGGCCTTTTCGGCTTCTTGTACTGGGCTCGTGAAATTGCGCCGGCTGTCAAAATTTCCGTCCATGTTAAAGCGCCGAGCTCGAATTTCTCCGAAAACATTCGCTTCACCGAGAATCAGGCTGAATCCGACCCAGTCAACGGTGTGTTCTTCGTTGAGCGTAAAACTATTCCGAAGACTGCCGAGGCTAACTTCGAGGCGACCGGTCAGGTCGACAAGGGCGCCAAGGCATCCGGTACTATCCAGATTACGCGCCCTAAGGACGAAGTGATTACTGAGCAGAATGCGAATTTCTCGATTCCGGAAGGCACTAAGTTTACCTACAAGGGTAAGACTTACGTTGCGACAAAAGGCGGCTCAATCAATCTTAATATTGGCGACAATCTTTCGAAGGATGTCGCATGTGATCGCCATGGCTTCCATCTTAGCTGCAAGCTTACGGCGCCGGTTTCGTCCGACAAAATCGAAATCGTTGCCATGGAAAATGGAGAAAGCTACAACGTTGCCGACTCGACTACAAGCGGCTGGACTTCTACAGCCACAATCCCGAGTAGCTATAGTATTAAGGTTTCTCCAATTACTGGTGGCCTCAGCAAAATTGCTAAGCAGGTTTCCGAGCAAGACGTGCGTGGCGCCGACGAAACTCTCGTAGTTGCGAGCGACTCCGAGATGCGCACTGAGCTCTCGAATAGTTTTGGTTCTGAATACGTCCTTATCAAGAGTAGCTTTGCTGTTGGTGACGCTAAAATCACCACTTCGCCAAGCATTGGCGAGGAAGCTGCGGATGATGTAAAGCCGAAAATCATCAAGGAAATTAGCTACAGCATGCTCGCGGTTTCACGTTCGGATGTTGACAAATTCATTACGGCGAAATTGAGCGAAAAGATTACTGGCGATCAGACGCAAAAAATCTACTCAACCGGCGTTAGCGACGATTCTGAGCAGAACCTCGCCTTCTTCGAGAGCTACAAGGATGAAAACGGCGTTAAGACCGCTAAGCTAAAATCGACGACTAAGATTGGTCCGAAGGTTGACGAAGCAATGATTGCCGATCAGTCCTACGGTGAAAAGATTGGTAAGATTCGCACCATTCTCCTCTCGATTAATGGCGTCGATGATGTAAACATCGATACCTCATACTTCTGGGTCATGAGTGTTCCGAACGACGAGAATAAGGTCGAGATTGAGTTGACGGTTGAATAGATGCGTATTTTAGCACTTGACGTTGGTGAAAAACGTGTGGGTGTGGCTTTTGCGGATACAAGCGTCCGCATAGCCATTCCGCGCGCCATGATTCCGGTTGACGGAAATGAATTCGTGGAGATTGAAAAACAATTCCGCCTCGAGAAGGCCAACCTTATTGTCGCGGGGCAACCGCGTAATAGTAAAGGCGAAACGACTGCTCAAACCGAGTGGGTCTACGCCTTTATCGCATCGCTAAAAAGCTATTTTATCGAGCATGGTCAGCCCGAGCCGCTTGTAAAATTCCAGGATGAATCGTTGACTTCTGTCCAAGCTGAAGCAATTCTTGGCGGCAAGCATCACGAGATTAGTCGCCAAGATCGCGCCAGCGGCAAAGTTGACTCTGAGGCGGCCGCGCTCATTCTGCAAGATTTTCTCGAGAGTGCAAACTTTCAGCAACTAGAACAAGAATTAAAAGGAGAGTAGAATGATTCATCGGCGAAAAACGCTCGGCCGCACTATCGGCTTCATCTTAATTATCTTATTTTTGATCGGCATTATTGCGGTCTGTGGCGCTTTGCTTTGGTATAAGAATTCGCTAACGGCTATCAACAAAACTCACTGCACGGATGACTGCAAATATACGAGCTTTGCGATTGCCGACGGCGCCACTACGGCTTCGGTTGCTGAGTCGCTCGAAGAGCAGGGGATCATCAAATCCGCCTTCGCTTTTCGCCTTTATCTCAAGCTCGAGGCGCGTGACGCAATTTTGCATTCTGGTAATTATGATATTTCTGATCGCCTGAGTGTTTCGGAGCTTGTAAAAATGTTTAATGATGGTGTGCAGGCTCCGACTTTCCGCATTACTTTCTTGCCGGGCGGCACGATTATGGACGCCAAGAAACGCCTTGCCGAGAAAGGTTACAAACAAGCCGATATCGAAGCGGCTTTTGCGAAGAAATACAATCACCCAGTCATGAAAGATATGCCGGAAAATGGCTCCATTGAGGGCTATATCTACGGTGAAACCTATGAATTCTATACTTCCGCAACCGTGGAAGAAATCCTGACGCGCACTTTCGATGAACTTCAGCGCGTTGTCGAGAGCGAGAATCTCGCGTCGAAGTTTAAGGCTCAGGGGCTGTCGCTTTACGAAGGTATTACGCTTGCCTCTGTCGTTCAACGCGAATCCGGCACTATTCCGGGTGATATGCCACATGTCGCGCAGGTATTCCTACTTCGCTTGAGTAAAGGTATACCGCTTGGTTCTGACGCTGTAATTGCTTATCGCGCTGATCAGTTGACTGAAAACCGTGACAAGACCGATATGTCTTATCTTAATTCAGTCAAGTGCCCGTGGAATTCTCGTCAATGCGCCGGTCTCCCACCAACGCCAATTTCAAGCCCAGGCAAGGGTGCGCTTCAGGCCGTCGCGAACCCAACCGACACCGACGACCTCTATTTCTTGACTGGTGACGACATGAAAATGTACTATGCCCACACAGAGGCGGAGCACAACGCCAACGCTAAGCAATACTGTAAGAAACTCTGCGGCTATTTGTAGAAATATAGGCGCTCATGCTATAATGATATAGGTATTAAGTGCGGATTTTCGTCCGTACTTCTTGCCACGCTGCGGGTGGGGCGATAAATTAATCGTGGCATCCTCTTTCATTATGAAAAGATTTCAATTAATTTTTAGACAAGTATTTCCATATGTAATTGGCTTTGCGCTAGTGTTTAGCCTTATGTTTTTCGGTTCACAAAACAATGATGCGACCGTAAAAGCACCTATCGCGGCCGGTCTTGATGATTCTAGCTTCGTAGTTACAGCGGATCAGGTTTCCGAGTTCTATACTGCGGCCAATATTTCCGGTACCCTGATGCTTCCGAGCGCTATGCAGATTAGCGAGAACTATATTACTGTCAATAGCCTCTACGAAACTACTGGTACGACACAGACTGTCTCTAGTGCATTGCCTGAAAAACAGATTATTATCGATACGAGCGATCTCACGCGCGGTATTATTAGCTATACCGTTCAAGATGGCGACACGATGGATTCTTTGGCTAGTCGCTTCAGCGTCTCAAAAGATCAGATTCGCTGGAGTAACAACATGAAGAATGAGACTCTGACCGTGGGCAACACGCTCTATATTCCTAGCGTGGCCGGCATTATTTATAAGGTTAAGGACGGCGATACAGTCGACTCGCTCGCTGAAAAGTATGGTTCTGACAAGGAGCAAATCATTGCTTATAACGACCTTGAGAACTCTTCCTTGAAGACTGATTCGATGATTATGCTTCCGAACGGTGTTTTGCCGGAGAAGGAGCGTCCTGAATATGTTCCACCAAAACCAAAAGTCACCTATCCAAGCTCGCCAACCTACACAACCTATGCTCGCGACTCTGGTACTCGTCATAACATGATTGAGGTTGGTAGTTATGGCTACTGGGCCGGCGTCTATAACTCGACGAAGTGGCAGAACAACCCAGGCGCCTTTGGTAACTGTACTTGGTTCGCATGGTACTGGCGCCGCAATAATATGCCGGAAAATTACTGGATTCCAGGCGGTTCTGTTGCCGGTAATGCGCGCAGCTGGGCAAGCAATCTTGCCGCTCGTGGCTTCGGTGTCGGCCATACGCCAGCTTACGGTGCAGTCATTCAGTCGACCAGCGGTTATTACGGCCACGTCGGTGTCGTTGTCGGTGTCGTTGAAGGCGAATATATTACGATTCAAGAAATGAACTACGCCGGTCCGAACGGCAAGTTTAATCACGTCTACCAATCCACGATTTACTGGGCAGACGCGCTCGGCTACAACTATATTTACGGCCGCTAATTCCGCGCTGTCTACCTCTGGCAAAAATGCCAAATTATGATATAATAGAGGCATGTTTGTTGATACAGCGAAAGTCTATATAAAAGCCGGCAAAGGTGGGAACGGCGCAATTTCCTTCCGCCACGAAATCTATATTCCGAAAGGTGGCCCAGATGGCGGCGACGGCGGAAAAGGTGGCGATGTGGTTTTTGTTGCCAGCAAAGATTCTGATACTTTGATTGATTTTCGCTTCCAACCAAAACTTATCGCTGAGGATGGCAAGGCTGGCTCTGGCCAGAAATCCAGCGGCAAATCTGGTAAGGATCTCGAAGTGAAGGTGCCGATTGGCACTGTCGTAAAACGTGATGGCGAAATTGTTGCTGATTTGACTTACGATGGCCAGCGCGCGATTGTTGCGCATGGCGGCGATGGTGGCTACGGCAACTGGCACTTCCGCTCGTCCACTCGCCAGACTCCGCGCATTGCAGAGCTCGGCAATCCTGGCGAAACTTACGATGCAGAGCTTGAGCTCAAGCTTCTTGCGGATGTCGGCCTAATTGGCTTCCCAAATGCAGGTAAATCTACTTTCTTGTCGGTCGTCAGTAACGCGACGCCGGAAATCGCCGACTATCCGTTTACGACCATTACGCCTAATCTCGGCGTGGCTCGCGTTGATGATAAATCAATTCTTATTGCCGATATTCCAGGTTTGATTGAGGGCGCTTCCGATGGTAAAGGCCTCGGCGATCGCTTCCTACGCCACGTCGAGCGCACTAAGGTTCTCTTACATCTCGTTGATGTTTATAATGACGACGCCGGTAAGGCCTATGCGGATATCCGCAAAGAGCTCGAGAAATATTCTGCTGACCTTGCTTCGCATCCAGAGATCGTTGCGCTTACCAAGACTGAGGGCGTTGATACGGAAATTATCGAAATGCAGACCGCCGCAATTCTTCAGCAAAATCCAAATGCTCTCGTAATGACGATTTCATCTTCAGCCCATCAAGGCCTCACGGAAGTTTTGCGCGAATTGCGCCAGATTATTGATGCGCAAAAGGCCGAAGAACAGAGCGAAGCTGTCGAAGAAGAAGCTGAAGCGCTCCCGGTCATCACGCTTGAAGAAAAAGAAGCCAAACATCGCGCTCATCACGATAAATATCAGCTCGGCGAACGCAACGCGATTCTCGCGCTCGGCGAAGATGCTGAATATTTTGACGAAGATTAGACGCTTATTGTAAAACTCGTCATGCTACAATATAAGCATGAAGAGTGAGAGTGGAGCGAGGCGACGCAAGGTTTCTGATGAGGAGAAACCGACGCGCGACCTCAAGTCTAAAATGCCAATCATTATCGGCATCGTTGCAGTTGTGTCGATTATTGGTGGTTTTGCGCTTGGCGCAGTTCTTTTCCCGAAGAAGAGCGATGATGCTCAAGAAGAAGCGTCCGGCAAAAAAGACGAGTCAGCCAAAGTCGAAACGACCAACTCGGAATGGGGCGATGCTTATGCGAAATATTTCGCAGAGCGCAATGATCTGAAAGAAGAGAGCGTTCCTACCCTCAAGGCAATTGATTTCGACAATAATGGTACGCCGGAACTTGTTCTTAGCTATGCTACGAGTGTTTCCTATAAGACTCAAATCATCTATCTTGACGCCGACCAGAAAGTTCGTGCCAGCGACAACTATATTAATGCTCGTCTAGCGGTTCTGTATCGTGTTGAAATTCCGGAAGACGATACACAAGAGCCAAATCTGAACCCAGAAGCAACCTGGTATCTCTATAACGGTAGCGACGCTGAATATGGCCGCTATGCGAAGATTAGCGATATTATAGCTGGTCGCAGCCCTAGCTTCGTTAGTGCTACGAACGACACGGATCTCGCTGAGTTGCATGAAAATTATGTTGAAATTAGCCCGGAGGTTGAAGAGCGAACGCTTTCTATCACTAATCCAGCTCGTACACTGAAGGAAATTGTCCAAAGCGGTGATTTTAATCCACTTACGGAAGCCGTCCAAAAGAGTGTCTCGAAGGAAATTAAAGACCGCGCCGATGTTTCTCGTAAGACTAAGGAAGAGGAAAAACTTGCCGAGGACGCTCGCAAGGCCGCAGAAGAGGCTGCGAAAATCAGTGCCGGAATTAGTGTAGGTGACTATACAATCGCTTACGGTACCTACACCGGCCGTGCTAGCAACGGCAAAATCATCAAGATTATTCTTCAGTCTGACGATACCTATACTATCGAAAATGACGGCAGTATTACGGCTGGATCGGTCCGCACAAGCAACGGTGCGCTCCTTCTTGGCAATGATAGCTACAATGTGACTGCGAACAATGCCTTCACGGATAGCCATAAAACTCAATTCTCAAAGAAGTAAAAAATACAACGTTTTACCGCTTGACGCTTGTGCTTTGATTTGTTTTAATAAAGACAAGCTGATACGCTTCACGGGGTTCCACTGAAAAGGTGGACAGTGTGGAGACTGAAAACAAAAAATAAACAGCGGATTAAAACAAACCAATGTGCCCCAGGGTGGGCGCGTAGCAGCGAGAGAGCATTCCGAAAGGAGTGCTCTCATATTTTTGACCGCGCTTTTGCTTTCTGCCAGCGTAGTGCTAAAATTAAATTATGACTACGAAAAAAATTCTCACCATTTCGCGTCTCAAGCGGCTTAAAAGCGTGCTTTTCTTTGCGATTTGTGCGGCTTTATTTACCTTTTCTTTTATCTTTACGCTAACTAACGAGAAGGATATTCTTACAATGATCGTTTCTGCGCTCCTCGCGGTCGGTAGCATTGTGGCAATTGTCTGGCATCTCTCATTCGTAATTACGCCTCTTCGCGAAAAAGCCTTCCGCCGCTATGGTTCAGTCGAGAATTATGTCGAGCTCGTGAGTAGTCACGAAAATGCCGAGGTGATCTATACTGACAGATATATCACGGTTACGCCTTTCGCAATTAGCATTCACAAGAGGCCGCTCGATACGCTTGATGTTTATGATATTCTTGCTGTCTACAAAGCTAAACGCAGCACTGAAACAATTGTAGAGACCGAAAGTCTCGTAATTGTTGATGCTTGGGGCGAGCAAAATGTCGTTCAGTATCGCCGCCGCGATCGCAAGCGCCTTGATGTTGCGATTGCCGCCCTTCGAGAGGTCTGCGACGACAAATTGACGAAGTTTGGCGAAACGGTTGAGTCTATTGAATGGATTAGTGAGAATTTTATGCCTCTACCGAAGTATGATCGAAAGACGAAGTCCATCCAAACTATTGAATTTGATGACGAGGCTGAGGGCGAGCCAAAGAAGAAAACTTCCGCCAAAAAGAAGTCGACCGCCCAAAAGAAGACAAATGCGGGCACAAGCTCAAAGAAATCAAAAAGCTCATCGAAGAAATGAAATAAAAATTCCCGAGTGAAGAACTCGGGAATTTGGAGTAGATTTCAAACTAGGCGTAGTGAACGATCAAAAGTCCGCCCTGACGTAGCGACCTTGGCTCACTGCTGCATAAATCAACAACGGTCGAAGGCAAGCTTCCGCCGCAAGTTCCGCGCACGATTGCGTCGATTTTCGGCATGCGCTCGCGTAATTCTTGCGCACTGCGGCATGGTACTTCGCCGCGCGGGTTGGCGCTTGTGACTAAAAGTGGTCCATTTTCGCGAATAAGCCGCAACATGTATTCATGGGCCGGAATGCGGATTCCGATCGTATCGCGGCGGTCGAAATAATAATTCTTATAATCGTCGCGCTTAGGCAAGATAATCGTCAATTCTCCAGGGAAGTAGTGGCGCGCGAAATTCATATTGCGACGCTCGACTACGGCGTAATCTTTCATTTGGTCGACATCGGCAAGCATCATTGTAAGTGCTTTTTCGCCATCAATTGGGCGATCCTTGAGCTCGAGTAACTTTTTGATGCCTTTTTCGTTATCGGCGCGCACGGCTAGTCCATAGACGGTCTCTGTGGGTACGCCTAAAATGCCGCCACGCTGAAGCGTTGCGCTAGCATTCTTTAAATCCGACTGAGAGTATAAACGCATATACCATGATTATATCACAAAACGTCGAAAAAGTCAATGTTAATACCATAAATATCGCGCTAGAAAGCCGCCCAATCCACAGTCTTAAAATGATACAATAATCACATGGGTAAGTTAAATTATAACGGTCCGATCGTCTTGGTTGTGATGGATGGCGTCGGCCTCTCGGATGAGACCGAGCATAATGCTGTCAAACAGGCGCATCTTGAAACTCTTAATGAACTTATGGAAAAGTATCCTTGCGCAAAGTTGGGCGCAGCCGGCAAATACGTTGGCGTTCCTGACGGCGACATGGGTAATAGCGAAGTCGGCCACAATGCTATGGGTGCCGGCGAAATCGTCTTGCAACGCAGTGCTGCGGTCGAGGACGCTGTGAATACAGGCAAAATCTTCGAAACGCAAACTTGGAAAGATATCGTCGCTCGTATTAAGCAGTATAATTCGACCTTGCACTTCATGGGCATCTTTAGTGACGGCAACGTCCACTCTAATACTGCTCACCTCGAGAAGATGGTGGTTCAGGCGCAAAAAGATGGCATCAATCGCGTGCGCGTCCATGCCTTGATCGACGGCCGCGACGTTCCGCCGCAGAGTGAGCCAAAATACATCCAGCACTTTGAGGACCTAGTCCATGCACTCGGTGACCCGGATTACAAGATTGCGTCTGGTGGTGGTCGCATGGTTATGACAGCTGACCGCTACGAGAATGACTGGGGTATGGTTGAGCTCGGTTGGCATACTTCGGTCCACGGTGAAGGCCGCCAGTTTGCTAGCGCGACTGAAGCCGTCGAAACCTACCGTAAGGACAATCCGGATCTTCAGGATCAGTACATGCCTCCATTTGTAGTTGCGGAAAACGGCGAAGCGATTGGTCGTATTGTTGACGGTGACGCAGTGATTTATATCGACTTCCGCGCCGACCGCGCCGTCGAGATGGCGCAGGCTTTCACTTATGATGATTTTCCGTACTTCGATCGCGGCAATCGCCCAGATGTCTACTTTGCTGGCATGACTGAGTATAATGAAGACTTGCACGTACCGGAGCACGTCTTGGTTGGTTCGCCGGTCTTCCGTCATACTTTGTCGCAGCATCTCTCTGAGTGCGGCTTGAAACAGTATGCGATTTCGGAAACCGTTAAGTTTGGTCACATTACCTATTATTTCAACGGCAATAGCTACATCGTGCCAGAAGGCGAGGTTGAGGAAGAGGTTGATTCTTATCTTGAGCCATTCAATACGCGCCCGTGGATGAAGTCGGCTGAGATTACCGACAAGCTCGTCGATGCGATTCGTAGCAATCAATACAAAGTTCTCCGCATTAACTATCCTGGCGGCGATATGGTTGGTCATTTTGCTGAAATGGAGCCAACTATCAATGCCATGGAGTCTATTGATATTTCCATTAAGCGCGTTGTCGAGGAAGTAAATAAGCTTGGCGGCATCACGGTCATTACTGCCGATCATGGCAATGCCGAAGAGCTCGCAGATGAAAATGGCACGCCGAAGACCTCGCATACGACTAACCGCGTCCCATGTATCTTTGTCGACAATACTTCGAATGCCGACAAATATCAGCTCGCCGAAGGTGATTTTGGCCTCGCTAACATTGCTTCGACCATCACTTTGCTCGCCGGCGAAGAGCCTGACCCAGAATGGCTCCCGCCAATCATCGACCTGAAATAGCGTAATAGGGAAAAATAGCGTATAATATACGCAATTACACGGAGAAATTTATGCAAATCAAAAAAGCAATCGTACCGGTTGCTGGCTGGGGAACGCGCCGTTTGCCAGTCACGAAAGTTATCGAAAAGGCAATGCTACCAATCGGCAATCGCCCGCTTGTTGATTACGTCATTGAGGATTGCGCCAAGGCTGGCATCGAAGAAGTTTATATTGTTATTGATGAAAAACCTTTTTCGCAAATCAAGGCCTACTATAGCGAAAACGAGAAGCTCAATAATTATCTCGTCGCGCGCGGCAAGGCTGACAAGGTTCCGCTTGCCAACACGCAGCGTCCAGGCATGACTATCCATTTCTTCTGTCAGAAAGACGTCGATGCGCGCTATGGCTCTGCCTGTCCAGTCGCGCAGGTTGTTGAAGAATATGGCATCGATGAGCCTACGGTTGTTCTTATGGGCGACGACTTCATATATAATGCCGACGGCTCTTCTGACCTCGCTCGCCTCATGGAGTGCATTCAGGAGTCTACTGATTCCGCGATGCTTGCTACTGAAATCGATCCGAATGATGTCGAAAAATATGGCGTTCTCAAGGTAGATAATGGCATCTTGACTGGCATTTACGAGAAACCAAAGAAAGAAGAGGCTCCAAGCAACCTCATCAATATTAGCAAATACATCATGTCTCCTGCGCTCCTCAAGCGTATCGTTGATTATTGCCATGCGCATGATTTTGGTCCTGGCGATCAGGAATATCTCATTACCGACCCAATCATCGATCATATTAAGGCTGGCGAAAAAATCTACGTCAAGCCAATTCAGGGCGAATATCTCGATGGTGGTTCCGAGGCTGGTTGGCTTCACGCAAATAACGTAGTTTGCGGCGGTAAATAATGCAAATCTCCGTGCGCGTCAAACCTGGCGTCAAGGGTGCGACGCGCCTTGAAAAGCAAGAAGACGGCAGTTATGTCGCCTTTTTGCATGCTCGCGCGCATGATGGAGAAGCAAACAAAGCGCTACTTGAATTAATTTCCCACGAGTTTCATATTCCGAAAACTAGCATCAATATCGTCGCTGGTGCTAAGTCGCGCAACAAAACCATCTCATTCTAATAAATATCCCCGAGTGCATCGGGGTATTTTTTATAGAATTTTTTCGTCCTTGATCTCGTCTGGCAAATAATTTTTATCAAGATGGAAACCGGCCTCCCATTTTTGCCCCTTGCCATAGCCGAGGTCGGCCATCAATTTCGTCGAAGCATTGCGCAGCCAAATTGGCACCGGCAAGCCCATTGTGCGACTCGCTAATTCTTGCGCTCGCGCCCAGCCATCATAGGTCTCGCGCGATTTCTTTGCCTTTGCTAAAGCAACCGCCACGTGCGACAAAATAATCCCGCCTTCTGGCATACCGACGCGCTCAATCGCCATAAAGGCATTCAGGGCTAATCCTAGCGCGCCATTTCCGGCCAAGCCAATATCTTCCGAAGCGAACACGACCATGCGTCGCGCGATGAATTTCGGATCTTCGCCGGCCTGAACCATACGTGCCAGATAATAGAGCGCCGCATCTGCATCGCCACCGCGCATCGATTTAATAAACGCCGAAATGTTATTATAATGCGCATCGCCTTGCTTGTCGTAGCCAGGGACCTTTCGCCCGGCCGCTTCGCGCACCTGGTCGACATCTACTTTCTCCGAAAGACTCAAGGCTAATTCCAAATCACCCAATGCCGACCGCGCATCGCCACCAGACAGCTCTGCCAAATAATCAATCGCTTTCTTCGTGACACGTTTGGTGGCCTTCTCGGCCTTAATTGCCCGCCGCAGAACCTCGCAAATGCTCTCCTTGCTTAGCGCATTAACTACCACGACTCGGCTGCGCGACAAAAGCGGCGAAATCACCTCAAAACTCGGATTCTCCGTCGTGGCGCCAATCAAAGTGATCAAACCACTCTCGACGTGCGGCAAAAACGCATCCTGCTGTGCCTTATTGAAGCGGTGAATCTCATCTACGAACAACACTGTACGCAACTTCAAATTCCAGTTCTGGCGCGCAATCTCAATTACACGTTCAACATCTTTCTTACCGTTCGTTACGGCCGAAATCTCAATAAACTCCGCCTTGAATTCGCGCGCAATAATTCTCGCCAAAGTCGTCTTACCAGTCCCAGGCGGCCCCCAAAAAATAATATTCACCGGCTCTTGTTTGCGCACAATCTCGGTCAAAATCTTGCCGTCGCCAATAATATCGTCTTGCCCAACCACTTCATCGAGCTTTTGCGGGCGCATCCGCTCCGCCAATGGAACGCGGTTACTCATGCAAACTCCTCGCGCCGGCCTTACCGAATTTGCGCATCTTCAAAACGCGCCCAGCCTCAGCAAGCGCCGCAAGGTTGCGCTGTGTAATCAGCTGCAGCTTCTCCTCCTCGAGAACGCAGCTCGAATTGTGTGCTGCTGTGAAAGTCGCGTTGAAATCCTCCAGCCAGACCGGCTCCAGCCCGATTTCTTTTTCCTCATCGGTCGCATTACGACTGACCTTTTCGCTAGCACGACAAAGGTAGAAAAAGCTAATCTGATGTCTGTCTTTGCGTGGGCAATCCTCAATTATCTTACCAAGTGGCGCAATAATGGTTGCTTTATATCCCGTCTCCTCGGCAATCTCCCGCAAAAGTGCCTCTTCTAGCAGCTCGCCATCCTCGACGCCGCCACCAGGCAGGCCATAATAATCCGATTTCGTATGTACCATGCAAAATCGCTCATTTTCATCAATCAAAACCGCTCGCGCCGACACGCGAAAATTGTTTAGTTTCATGTCTGGCGGGCAGTTCCCCTCGGCTAGCCGCGCTAGTACCTTCTCTGGAATCGGCAAAATCCGCTCTTCAATAAATTCATTGCGCTCGTTATAGCGGAAATATGCCTCGAATTTCTCGCCACGCAACACTCGTGGCAGATATACTTTCGCATCGCTCCACATTTTTTCATAAGGAATATCGGATAGGGCAACCCACTCTGGCTTCACTTCGTCGCTCTCTTGCGGTTCACCTTCCCACTCGGTCGCCACGAAAACATACATTGGCGTCTTTTCTATCGCGCCCTTATAGCGTAAGTCGTCAAATACGACCGTCGCCATACGCTCTAACTTCGTGACTCGCACGCCGATTTCTTCAAAAACTTCACGCGCCGCCGCCTGCTCAATCGATTCGCCGGCCTCCCGCTTGCCACCAACGCCCACTAATTTTCCCATACCAAAACCGCGCTTTTTGAGCGCGAGTAGGATTTTGTTGTCTTTGCGTAGAAATACGCTAGTTGTCACTATCATCTTGGTATCTTTCCTCGGTTTTCTTGTTAATTGGGCGCACGCGCAAAATGTACAGTCGCTGATTATCGAAGGCCCAGTCGACGCTTAGTGGAATCGCAGAATGCTTCTCGATCTTGCGTAAAATCGTAAATAGTTCCTCAATCTGACCAGCATCCAACAGGGTTTCTTCCTCGTCTTCCATCTCTGATACGAGTGCACCGGTCCGGCGGTTCACGATGATAATATCTGGCTCGCTTGCCCCGCCAAGCACCGTCTCATTCATCCAGAGATGCGACTCGATCAAGTATTCGCCAGTATTTCGCGTTACGGGATTAATCGTGTGTGCCGTGCCGGATAGCTCAGCTTCGAGATTTCGCTGAATCAGAATCGCTGCTTGCCGCCCGCGCCGCAGAACATTATTTTTTAGATAGCGCACCGCATCAATCAGCGCCTCGCGCTTAACGTCGCGCAAAGTTTCGCCATCTAAATCATGAGAGAAGGGCGATGTGCGTAAAACTGCACTCTCGCAGCACAATTCTTCAAAGTAGCGCAAAATCTCATTGCTTAGGCCGTTCTCGAGTGCCTCGCCTATCGGAATCACGAAGCCGGGGACCACGGGAATATTTGCGCGCGCCAAAATTGCCAAATACGCACAGAGCGTACCGACTTTCTCTGGATCGCGACTGTCCTCTAATGTCAAAATTCGGCCCATTCTGTCTTAATTATAGCATTTTACACCCCTAAATACGGAGAAAACGGCCAAGAGGACAATATAGTTGACATTAATGCATCTTTGTGATAAAATATAGTTATCTAGTGCTTGAGAGGTGCTAGTATGGCGGCGCACTGATATCGCCGCCTCATCCAACATTCTCGTGCAATCCTGCGCGAGACGAACCTTATCATTTTATGGAGGGAAAATCTTATGAAGACACGTTTTCTTAAGTCCATCGAACTTACCGCCCCGCTGAACGTAACGTCCATCGCTGCCGCTCTGGCTGGCACTCAGGTCGAAGGCTTCACTACTCTCGCTGCTACTATCGATGTTGCAGCTAATGGTACGGCTTCGATCTCTGGCATCCCCTTCTTCGGCTATGCAAACAACATCAATTTCGGCATCGTTGCCAACCGCGAGACGATCTTTGCGGTTCAGAAGCCCGACACCCCAATCTTTGCCGGCGTTATGGAAAGCTGCGAGCTCGTTCTCTTTGGAGAGATCGATGATAATACTGCAGCTATTCGTTGTCCTGCGATTGCCCGCGCAAAGACTGCTATTTCTCAGAACATTACCGTGCATGACGGTGAAGCTGAGGAGAGCAGTATTGCTGTAATCCGTTTCGCCACTCTCGAAGATATGAAGACGGGTTTCAAGACCCTGCTTGATACTTTTGGAGTTGACGTCCCGCTGATGCCGACAGATGCAGAGATTGCTGCGGCAGTCGCAAAATACTGCAAGCCCGAAGATCTCGGTCGTGACAAGGATCGCAGAGCTGCTGAAAAGAGAGCTGCTGCAAAGCCTATCGAGCCGAACCCTAAGGCCGATGCAAAGCCTGCTGAAGAGCCGAATCCTAAGGCATCCGCTGAGACCCCGGCACCCGCTGAAGCAACTCCGGCTCCTGCCGCTGATGCAAATCCTGTCGCTGAGACTCCGGACAAGGAGATGCCTGCAGAGCCTATCGAGCCGAACCCTAAGGCCGATACAAAGCCTGCTGCAGAACCGAATCCTAAGGCATCCGCTGAGACTCCGGCATCCGCTGAGACCCCGGCACCCGCTGAAGCAACTCCGGCACCCGCTGAAGCAACTCCGGCTCCCGCTGAGACCCTGGCACCCGCTGAAGCAACTCCGACTCCTGCTACCGATGCAAATCCTGTCGCTGAGGCTCCGGCTCCTGCCGTTAAGACTCCTGTGATCTTTGATGCACGTGCTCTGCACGATGCTCAGAGATCGCTCGCCGCTGAAATGCCGTTTGCGGCACTGTTTGACAGTCCGGTCGGTAATGACAATAAGTAAACCCCTACCAAAATGCGCAAGCCGCCCCTTCGGGGGCGGCATTTTGCATCTCTCGACTTCGCATAAGTCTCTTTTTGGGGATATAATAAGCTTAAGTTTTGCCAACTTTCGGTTGCGCAACCAAAAGTTGGTAGTGATTTTGCGTGATTTGACCCATAATACAACACGAAAGGAGACAAAAGTCAAATGAAATTTTGCGACAACCTAAAAGCTCTGCGAAAAGCAGAAAGAATTTCGCAGGAGCGCCTAGCCGAAAAAGTCGGCGTGTCGCGCCAGAGCGTGTCAAAGTGGGAAACCGGAGAGGCCTATCCGGAAATGAATAACATTATGGCGCTCTGCACAGTATTTCATTGTGAAATCACGGATCTAATTAATAGCTCGATTTCGGACGCTGCCTCCTTCAAGAATAAGAAAGAAGGAGAAGAAATGAAAAAAGAACAACAGGAGCTTCAAGCACATGCTCCAGCTAAAAAAGAAAAATTCGTGCGCATTAGCAAATGGATTCGCTTCTTTGCGGGTCTCGCTCAGGCCGGTACTGTCATTCTGGCCCTGATAGCCTTGGTCTGCGGCGGCATTGCGATTTTTGCGCCCGAGCAGGGCGGGGCGATGACGGTAGCACGTGAATTGCTAACCGACATGGCCGGCATGGACTTCATTCAGGCTGCCAGTACGGATCTCGCTATGCCGAACTTGTCAATCGACTGGGTACGCGGCTTGCTCGCCTTTGCGTCGGTTGTGATTATCGCCTTTAATGTCGTTGCGTTCTTCCTTTGCAATAATATCGCGCGTCTCTTTGATAATTTCGTCAACAATACGACGCCATTTACGCTAGGCAACGTGCGCCTCTTCAAGAAAATCGCAAAAATTTGCCTTATCCTGACGATTATTTCGCTCTTCTCGGGTGGCTTAATCGCGGTCGTTGATGGTGTTGGCATTATGGCGACCCTCATCGTCTACGCTTTTGCTTATGTCTTTGAATATGGCTACGAGCTTCAGCGCGCAAGCGAGCGCAAATAGTTACTAAAAATTGAACCGCCAAACCAATCGGCGGTTCTTTTTTACCCCAGAAAAATGTTGTATAATTATGTGTAATATCCAAGCAAAGTCTTTATGGCTTTAATGCGGATAAATAGATAATTAAAGGAGAAAAAATGGAAGGACTCGGTGTCTTCGGTGGATTCATGCTATTTGTCGTGGCGTGCATCCTTCTATCAAACATCAAGGTCGTTCGCCAGTTTGAACGTGGCGTCGTATTTTGCCTTGGTAAATATAAAAGAATTTTAGGCCCTGGCCCACATGTCATTATTCCTATCTTTGAGAGTATGACTCGTGTCGACGTGCGTTCTACGCCAATCGACGTGCCGAAGCAAGAGGTTATTACGAAGGATAACGTTACTGTCGGTGTCGATGCTATCGTCTACTTCCGCGTTCTTGAGCCAGCTAAGGCTTTGCTTGAAACCACGAACTATGTCTATGCGACGACGAACTTCGCGCAGGCTGCCCTTCGTGATATTACTGGTAACTTCGAACTTGATGAGCTCTTGAGCAAGCGTGATGAAATTTCCGCCCAGATCAAGGAAATCGTCGACAAAGAAACCGACAAATGGGGTATCGATATTGAGAACGTTAAGCTTCAGAACATTGAGCTTCCAAACGATATGAAGCGCGCTATGGCAAAGCAGGCCGAAGCGGAACGCGAACGCCGCGCCGCCATCATCGCCGCAGAAGGTGAAAAATCCGCCGCTCAGGCCGTCGCCGACGCTGCTAACTTGCTCGCCAACACGAACGGTGGTTTGCAGATTCGTACTTTGCAGACTCTCGAGAAGATTTCTTCGACTCCTTCTCAGAAGACTGTCATCATGCTTCCGAACGACTTCAAGGGTCTCGGCAACATTGTCCACGGCAAATAATTAGCCGTCAAACAGAAAAGGCCTCCACGTGGAGGTCTTTTTGAGCTAAAAATACCCCCGAGCGTAATGCTCGGGGGTGAATATTATTTGTCGTCCGCCAAGAAGAAGGCCATTCTGCGAGTATCGAATGGCAGTTCGCCATTCTTTCTTATTGTCCCCAGGTCAACGCCGTGGGTTCGCAAAATTTCGATGATGGCTTTGGTGCGCTGGCTTTCCTTGTTGGACAGGAGGTATCTTTGCTGTCGTGCTTTCTTCTTTGTATTGGCCGCTCGAAGGATTGCGCTGTTAATAGTACGCATCTCTTCTTCGGTGTATCGACCTGCATTAAAAATCGCTTCCAAGGCTCCCCAGATAACTTCCTCTTCAGAATGGCGGCAGATAGACTCTGCTATGTGCTCAACGAGTTGCTTGTACTGCTTTTCTTCTTTCGCCAGCCTTTCCGCTTCGTTCCTCCGCTTCTCGCGATTAGCGAGGTCGTTTCTGAAGCTTTCGAGGCCGGATTCGGTCAGGGGATATGTTCCTCCGTGCCAAACATCGGGCAGCTTGCAATCGGAATCGATGCCGCTGATGACCGCATCGCCGTAAGCGGTGCTAATGTGGCCTCCCAGCTGCTTCACGGTCTCGTCGTAAGCATGAAAATCACGCTTGCAACGCTCCTGGCGTTCTCTCTGCTCAACTTTATCTCTGAAAAGTCTTTGCTTTTCCTGGAGATAAACTCTCAGCTTATCGAGATCCTCCTGGCAATAAAACATCGTTTCGCCGGATTGCGATATGTAGCCATATTCGCAGAGATAGAAGTAATCATCGTTGAAGATAACCTTGTAGTTGAAGGTGAAATTGAACTGATCTTTGCTGCTTTTTAGCAACGTTTCCAGTCCTCGTGCGACTTGCTCCAGTGCAGGCTTGTATTTTTCGCGCTGCTCGCGCGATTCCTTGCAGCGCTGCGCGAAAAGCTCATCTCGGCGAATCGCCTCATTGTTCTTTTGCGCAATCCTGCTCCCCCAAATCTTTGCACGCTCCCTGTAGAACTGAGCGCGTTTTTGGGCGTCGGGTTCTTCACAATTAAACCATCCGGCTGGAAGAATGTAGCAGTTGATGATGCGATACTCCACTTCATACTCGAATGCTCTCGTCAAGAGGCATTTCTTGCGCGTGAAGGAGATAACGTCATGCAGTGTGCTCACTTGAGTTTTGAGCCGGCCGCTGTAATTATTGCAGTAGTACGGCGCGCATTCTACGAGAATCAGCATGTGTGTAGCTTCGTCTGGGCTCGTGATCCAGAAACCGGAATCGTCGTTTTTGCCAAACAAGACGCTCGGTTCGCCTCTGAAGTCAAAGTTCATTGTCTCGAAGAAGTCGTCCAGCTCAGTGGAAAACCAGAAGGGTAGACCATAGGCTCCCCTATCATGTTTCGCCAAATCGGCGTTTTCCGGACAGTGCAGAGTCAGTGCGATGCTGTGTCCGTAATAGACGGTAAGCTCGGTGATGGACTTATAGTTGCCATTCGTGACGCCGGGGATCGTAGCGGTAGAACTCTTCACTTCCATGGGGTTCTCCTTTCTTCCGTATAGACGGAATCGACAAAAATTTAAATAACTACCACCTCAAGTGGGGTCATCGTTTAAATTATACCACAAAAAAGTATAAAAGTCAAGAAATGACGGTTGTGCTTACTCTTTTTCTTTGCCAGTCTCGAGACCTGCATCCATCAAGATGCGCACGTTGATATAATCAGTTGTCGGATTCCATTCGCCCATAAAGCCATTGTAAGTAAACTTGTCGAATACGAAGTACGGGACGCCGCCATTGAGTGTGTTCGCGGTGCGGGTTGTATTCTTGTCGAGCTCGCTCTTGCCTTCATGCTTTTCCATGCAAGAAACGAATTGCTCGCGGTTTAGACCTCCCTTTTCGGCGGCATCATAAAAATACGTAATATTGAGGTCTGGAATATGCTCAGAGTTGCGATCGACGCCGATACCCTTGGAGTGGTAATCTTCAAACAGCTTATCGAGCAAGGAGTGGTAGTAGCCCCAGAAATTATTCTGCTTAGCAGCACAGTAAGCTCCCTCGCCGGCCGGCAAGCTATTATTTGAATGTCCAGCAAGGTAATTCAGATCAGTCACGCGAATCTCGAATAGAATATTCTGTCCGTCAATATACTGTTCCTTGAAATCATCTAAATTTGCCGTCACGGCATCGGAAAACTTGTCGCAATATGGACAAAAGATGTCGGTATACATAATGAAGTGATGTTTTGCCGTCTCTTTATCACCCATCGTCATCGCGTCGTTCCAAACGGTATATCCCTGCTCAGCGGGATGGAGCGAATTATAGCTCGCCAACGCAAACAGAAAGCCAATAAACAATACAATAAGACCGATTCGGATACCTTTTTTCACTTTTCCTCCTTTTTGCTCGTACCGACGATAATATAAACAGTGTAACCTAGTTTAACGATTGCATAAAGCAAGAGCGCGAAAGCGAGGATGCTCAAAACCGTGCCGATACGCTCGGCGAGCATGGTCGCACTGGCACCTGCTAATGCGCTGAGGATTGGCGTCAGGAAGGATATTCCGCAAGTTGGACAGCCGAGCGTTGCAAAGCCTAATAGGGAAGCGAAACCACCTGCGCTGGCTCCATCTAGAGCCGCCTCGCGTTTACGGTTGCGCCAGGCAAAGACAATCAGAGCAATTGCAAGTGCTTGTAACAGCGAAAGAAAGATTAACGAAATACCATACAGGCTCGCAAAATTCCCGAACATCGCCAAGCAGACTAAGCCCAATACCTTCATCTTGTAACCGAATGATAGGCCAGACCAGAGCAATTGCCAGTTTCCATTCCCGTCGCGGAAGAAGGTCAGAAAAAACAAGAAAAACAAAAAGCTAGCCACGAATAGGGCAATGTATTTTGGTCTGCGCACGCAATAGCCGCAGCCGACCACGGCGTATTTTGCCTTATTTGTAAAGGCTTCGCAGTTTTGCTTCAGCTTCTTGAAAACGCTGCGCTTTTTTGGCTTTTTCTCGCCCACAAAATATACCTCCTCCTTAATTTTATTCTAAAGCTTTATGCCGAAAATCGCAATTCATCGTCATCTAGCGATAAAATAAAACGCAAATTCGTCAAGTCAAAAGTGTTCGGTTTACCCCTGTTATGATGGTTGAAAATCAAACCATAAAAATTATGAAAATCAATGTTGACGCAGAATACGCTTGCGGTAAAATATAAGTAGAACGTTCGGACGGAAGTTGAGAGATCGCCGGAGCGCCAGTACATCCAGTCGGGTCTGCAAAAATCAAAGCACGATCGACGCACGAAAAAGAGAGTTATATTCTAATCGTCACGTATGCGAAGCGTGACGATTTTTGTTGCAAGAGTTATTTAGAATAGTTTCTTTAGTAGGGCAATCATTTCAGCACGATCACCGTCTTTCGCCATGTTATGATCCGTATCGAGTCGCTCAATCCGAATCTCGCTTTTCAGCAGAGAATAGTCCTTGCTATTTGGAATTATGGTGTCGTTTAGTGCATCAAGAATGATCAGTTCGGTCTTATCATTAAGCTCGTCGTATTTATGTGGCAGGTCGACTATCGCGGCATAGTCATCCCAGTAGCTCGCCGGAATAATTGTCGTATCTCCGCTACTGCGCTCGCGAATAATCGCCCCGTCTTCGCGCAAGCTCGCGCGCGGGTTCTGAATCGTCTCTGCGTAAGCCTTTTCCTTGCTGTCGGCGACAACTGGCGCCATCAAAATGGTCTTCGCGACCCCATCTAGCTGCGCTAAAGCCGCAATTGCGCAACCCTGCGAATGGCAAACTAGATTAATCTCGGCCTCTGGATTAGCATCGCGTAGCTCGGCGTATTTTGCGCGTAATTTTTCGGCGCGCTCACTAAAACTTGCCGCAATGGCAATCTTACCGGTCTCATCCCATTGGTCATACTCGAAAAGCACATGCTCGTCTTGCGGAAATAAAGTCCGCACATCTTCGAAAATGCCGCCGTCATCCGCATGCGTTGCGAAACCGTGAGAATAGAGAAAAATCCGCTTCATGACTAGATGATAGCATAGTTAGGGTCAGCAATCTTTGTCCGAAGGTGGCATTACTACTGTTACGCTTGCAAAAACTGACAAAATATGCTATAATAATAGAGTATGTATTGCGCCACCGCATTTGAGGTGAGCGCTTAAGTTCTTTTGTATAGGAGGAAATGCCATGTCTGCTACTCAGAAGAAGGCTCAAAAGGCCCAGAAAAACCCGAAGACCTCGACTCCAACTCCGTTCAAGTATCGCTTGATGCTTCAAAACGCTGATGAATACCCCTTCGATAAGCCTGCTCAGCGCATTTTAAGAGCGCTCTGGCGACGCAACTGGGATGTGCCAGGCTACAAGATTAAGTGGTCGAGGCATCTGACCGGAAAGCGGAAAAATGTTCAGGTGTGGGCTATTACTGGTCCGGATTTGACGATCGAGTTCTGCCGCCGCCTCCGTGGCGATGGCTACGACAGGCCGTGCGTGGCCGGAGAGATTCGCATTAATGGACGCGCGATAAAAGTTTATGCGGACTATTGCAGCGTTAATGCTATGCTGTACACCGGAGACGACTGGGAGAGGGATAAGACTAGCTTTTTATCGGATGATTCTTGCAGCCTTTATGGTTCTTGCGATAGGTCTGGCCTCTCTGTTAAGCGCTTCGAGACTCTCGCGGGAAAGAAGTGGAAGACTGTCGATTTGCTTCCGGAAGGTCTCAGATGGAACGAGACGCCCTCAGAAACTATCAACGCCGCCGAGTTTATGCGTAGAATCGCTTGGGACTTGAGCGTAGCTGCCGCGCGAATCGAGAGGATTCGGAAGCCGGTATTCAATCGCAATGCTCATCAGACGCAAAACCTGGTCAAGTTCAAATCGCCCCTCAGAAGCGATCTTTTCGCGTTTTGCACGTGGAAAGAATATCAGCACGTAAAAGAAGTCAAGCGCCGCAAAGCCGTCCTTAGCGAGCAGGCCTATGCTATGTCGCCGAAGGACGCTATCGACAATCTGCAAAGACTATATTTCTCTAATTGGAAGCCCGAATGGGGCTACGACTTGCGCTATCTCTGGGGGCGCTTCATTTGGTGCTTCCGCGCCAGTACCGGATATTTCAACGAGGAGAAGAAGGCTTGGCAAGTTAGTCGAGCGGACTTGATTACTCGCGGCTTCCCCGTAAAAATCAAACCCAAGTATGCCAATAATATCTTCGTTATTGACGAGGACGTGTATTGGAAAGGGCTTGATGAGTTCCTGAGGAATCTGCCGGCAGAGAGAACGCATTACGATATCTTTGAGCTCAAGGATGCTTGTCGCGCCCTCGAGGCGTCACTGATTCCGATTTCAGAGTACCGGCCCGGCCAGTACAAAAAACCGCTTGTTCTGATCGGGCGCGAGCTCGACGTCGATGAAGTGGAGCTGCTCACCCCGGAAGAAATCGAAAGATACAAAATTTCCTCTTTGCGCTAATTCAAATTATCCCCCAGCCGATTCGGCCGGGGGATTTTTTATACTTCGAACAATCCGTCGAGATAATCTTCGAGCCCGTCAATATAAACGACCTCGACCTTGCCGTCCGGGTATTCAATTAAGCCCAGGCAGCTCGCACGAAATACTTTAACGGTTCTGTCGCCATCAATCATAACTAAATATGCGACCTCTTCGTCCTTATAGTTTTCTGGCGTGTCATTGATGATGTAATATCGGAAAGCTGACAAAGTCCTAATGTATTCGTCGCTCAGGAGAATACGCGTTTCGCCGTCGTGCACAATCTCGAAGTTTGCGCTATTGAGTTTCTGATAGAGATTTTCGTTGCTATAGTCATTTGCGATTGTTGTAATCTTCTGGAAGAGTGTAAGCGGTACCTTAAAATAGCTATCTTCAATAATCGTAGCGTCTCCGTCGGGGTTGCCAGTGCTTGCAATTGCGCCATACTCATTGCCGATATAGAGAGTCATCTCATCATTGATGACGAGCTCATATGTGTCGAATATATTATCATACTTTAAGTGCTCGTATTCTTCGCTATTCTTATCTATATCTACGAATCTCAACCGATCGAGTTGTCTGGCAACTTCATATAGGTTATAGCCCGTTAATTCGACTGTATTGAGTGGAATAATGTCCGAAATAGCATTGCCGCTCGCAATATTGTAACCAGCATAATACCGCAGAGTAATAGAAGTAATTGTTAAATCTGTGATACGCTCACCCTCGCCGTAGGCCTCCTCTTCGAGATACTCTCCTGGCATGGAATTTTGGCATACAATTCCTTTGCATTCTTCCTCGACAGGTGGCTTCACATAACAACTCATTACAATTGCTGCGACCACAATCGCGACGAAAACGGCTACGATAAAAACCACGCCAAGCGCTGGCGAAATCTGTCTCTGCCTTTGCCCACTATCTTTAGCTGGAGCATTTTCCATTTTTCCTCCTCGTTCAAATCAAAAATAAGTGCTTATATTTATTATAATAAAAATCTCTCGCAATAAAAATGGTCGGAGCTACCAGGATTGAACTGGCGACCTCACGTCCCCCAGACGTGCGCGCTACCACTGCGCCAAGCTCCGGCTAGTTTTTATTGTAGGGCATTGTGTCTACATTAACTCCCCTTGAAAAAGACGCGAAAAATGATATAAAAATGCTGATAGCATCCGCTAGGCCCTTTTTCTGGTTTGCTCGAAACAATAAAAAATCGCCCGCTTGGGCTTATTTTTGATGGTGCGGGTGAAGAGACTCTAACTCTCGACCTCTTCCTTGGCAAGGAAGCGCTCTAAACAACTGAGCTAC
>CAMJQQ010000006.1 GCA_946408075.1 uncultured Candidatus Saccharibacteria bacterium
TATGCATCCAGTCGTTTCATACTGCAATGTCGTAAAATATACATTGTGCGACATTAAATATTTAAGCAAAAGTCGATTGCTTGTACGTCCTAAAATACTTGTGTTTTTGCGGTCTGGTGGATTTTTCGCGTATTTGCGCCCTATTTGCGTGCGTGTGCGATTTTTGCGCTTTTGCCGTGTATTTTATCGTGTTTATGCTTTTGGCGCGTTCTGCGCGATTTTGTGGCCTAGATCTATTTCTGTGCTTCTGATACTTTTGATCATCTCTTGATTGTAGTGTGGTATATAATAGAGAAAAAGGGAAGTTCGTAAGGAGGAAAAGTAGGGTATCGAAAAAATGAATTTGCCCTTCCCTGTTCGGGTTTGTTCGGCTTTGGAGCTTAGTGGCGGGATATTGCAAAGTGCTTTTTACTTATGCTAAAATTGTGTCAAGAATAATATCTAAGGAGATATGAAGAAGATGAAAAAAATATTAAAAGCAGGCATGGTTGCAGTCTTGGCTGGCTTGATCGTTGCTGGCTCTGCATTTGCTGATGAACCGAAGTGTGACTGGTCGAGTCAGACGACTTATCCGACGCTTATGTTCGCACCTGAAGGCACCGCTAATGAAAAATACACTAAGCATGAAGGCTTCCCAGCGAACTGTGGTACCGCAGCTTTGCGTCCAATGACGAGCGAGGAATATGAACTTGCTGGTCGTTCTGATAATAAGACTGGTGTCGTTACTTATAATGTTTGGGGTAAGAGCGCGAGTGCTTGTGCGAGCGCCGGTGTTGCAACTTCCGACTCGAGCATTTGTTCTGAGCGTCATTTGACCCTCAACAGCATTGTTCAGACTATCATCAACACGATTATCTATGTCATCGGCATTATCGCTGTTATCATGATTATCCTCGGCGGTATTAGCTATGCTACCTCCCAGGGTGACGCTGCTAAGGTCAAGAAGGGTAAAGATACGATTCTCTACGGTATCGTTGGTCTTGTAATCGCAATTCTTGCCTACGCTATCGTCAACTTCGTCCTCGAGATGATGGGTAACTAGTTCAGAGAACTGCACTGCTCCGCTCCGGCGGAGCTTTTTTGTTTGCAATGTGGCTTATGTTTATGTTAAAATTTTCTCAGGAATAATATCTAAGGAGATATACAAAATATGAAAAAAATATTAAAAGCAGGTATGATCGCAGTCTTGGCCGGTCTGATCGTTGCTGGCTCTGCGTTTGCATCGGATACTGATTGTGACTGGGAGAACCAGCAATCTTATCCTACATTGAAGTTTGTTAGAGAGGAGAGTACTGCTGAAGATACTACGACGACAACCACTGCTGATGACACGGGCCATGGTGGCTTCCCAGCAAACTGTGGTACTTCCGTGTTGCGCTCTATGAAAGATAATAATACCTACAACTACACGGTTTGGGGTAAGACAGCGAGCGCTTGTGCGAGCGCCGGTGTTGCAACTTCCGACTCGAGCATTTGTTCTGAGCGTCATTTGACCCTCAACAGCATTGTTCAGACTATCATCAACACGATTATCTATGTCATCGGCATTATCGCTGTTATCATGATTATCCTCGGCGGTATTAGCTATGCTACCTCCCAGGGTGACGCTGCTAAGGTCAAGAAGGGTAAAGATACGATTCTCTACGGTATCGTTGGTCTTGTAATCGCAATTCTTGCCTACGCTATCGTCAACTTCGTCCTCGAGATGATGGGTAACTAGTTCAGAGAACTGCACTGCTCCGCTCCGGCGGAGCTTTTTTGTTTGTTATAATGATTGTATGAAAAGAAGCGTAAGTGTTATTGTTTCGTCTGTGGCGGCTGTTTTGATGCTTAATGGGTCGGCTTTAGCTGAACCTTGCACGGAGCCGGAGAATCAGCAGAGTTTTCCGTCGTTAAAGTTTATTAAGATGAATGTTGAGAAAGCGGCGCCTGAAGGATATCCTGTACTCTGTTTTGAGCGATCTTTGGCTATTAATGGCGAGGCGCAGCCCTATGAAATATGGGGAAAGGATGCGGAGGCTTGTTTGATGTCTAGCGTGGCGGCAGATGAATTAGATGAGTGCGGTCGGGATAGCTATGAGGGGCATATAGAGACAGAGCTGTCAGAGCCCGAAGAGGAAAGCGCAGAGGAGAAGAGTGTGACGGCTAAGTATGCTTCTGGCGCTCCTGAAGAAAAGGCGGATAGTGCGACCGCCATTGCAATTAAAGGCATTATTGCGATCTTGGTTTTGTGTGGGGGTATAGTGATTGGTGCGAAGGTTAGCAAGAAACGCATGTAAAAAATCCGCTCGGTTGAGCGGATTTTTGGTGCTCTATTTTTGTTGTTGCGTTGGCCTGTTGCGGTTATTGTTGCCGCGATGATTATTGTTGCGGCGGCGGTTATTTGAGCGTTTCTGACCTTGTTCGCTCATGATAGCTTGCTTATGTTCTGCTGTGCTTTCTGCGGCTTCTGGGGCCTTCTGAGGGGCTTCTGTGGCATTTTGAGCATTAGCGGCTTCAGCCGTGCGGGCAGCAAGCAATGCGCCGAGATTTTTGAGGCCGTTGCCGGCGGATTCGGTTTCGCCCTGTGCGCTGTTCGGGGAAATTTTCTGCTTCTTGAATTCGTATTGCGGGGTAGGTTGGAATTGGAAGATTGGCTTCTCTTTGACGGCCGGTTTTTCCGAGTTTGTACTTCCCTGTTCGCCGGCGGCGCGGCCAGAGTCGGAGAGTTCCTTCTTGTATTTATCTGCCGCTTCCATGACTTGGCGAATTTCTGCCTCTACCTCTGCGCGCGGGCGAGCGTAAAGTTGGCGTGAATTCTGGATAATTTGCGCAGTATGGTCGGCTGGCGTCTCTGGAATGCTGAGGGTAGTTGCTGAGAAGGCTGGAGTTTTTTCGCCATTAATAATCATGGAGACGACAAAGTGGCGGTTATTAAGATTGAGGAGATCCTGTGCCTCGAAGACTGGTTCAAACTGCTTCGAAAGAATCGGTGCATCGTCGGCGGAGACGCGGAAGGAGATGGTCGTACCGACGTTACCGAAGACGGCGTCACGGACGGAATCGGTCATCTGACTGGTGTACTGGTTGGCCACGGTAAGGTTGAGGGCGTATTTGCGCGCCTCGGAAAGAATGACTGCGAAGGAATCGGTAGCGAAGTTCTGGAACTCATCTACGTAGAGGTAGAATGGGCGGCGATCTTCGATATTTGGAATGTCGGAACGGCTCATAGCGGCGAGCTGAATCTTGGTGACAAGGAAGGAGCCGAGAATGGCGGCGTTATCTTCGCCGATGAGACCCTTCGAGAGGTTGACGACGAGAATTTTACCTTCGTCCATGATTTTGCGGACATCGAAGCTAGATTTTGGCTGGCCGATAATATTGCGAATGATTGGGTTGGCCGTGAAGGCGCCGACCTTGTTGAGAATTGGCGCGACGGATTCGGTAACCTGTTTATCACCCCAGGAGCCAAACTCTTGCTTCCAGAACTGGAGAACTGTGACGTCTTGGCAGTAATTAAGGGTTTCTTTGCGGAATTCCTTATCTGTAAGCATGCGGGAAATGTCGAGCATGGTGGTTTCTGGGCGATCGAGGAGCGCGAGCAAGGTGTAACGCAAAATGTGTTCAAGGCGTGGACCCCAAGATTCGCCGAACATGCGCTTCAGTACGCCGATAACTTCGGAAGAAATGTTTGGTTTGCGGGTTGGGTCGTAGACTTCGAGTGGATTGAAGGCCATCGGGTATTGCGTGTCGGCCGGATTGAAGTAGACGACGTCGTTTATGCGTGATTCTGGCACGAACTTGAGGTTGTCGGTTGCGAGGTCGCCGTGTGGGTCGATAATACAATAGCCCTGATTATGAAAGACGTCGCTAAGCGCGAAGAGAGTCAAAAGACCAGACTTACCGGAACCGGTCTGACCGATGATATAGACGTGGCGGCTGCGGTCGCGGCGATACATGCCGAACTGATGTTTGATGCCACGAAAATCGGTAAGGCCGAAGGCAGAAATGTTCTCGTCGTAGCTCGTGTTGCCAGTGAGCATTGGGAGCTTGGCCGGCGGTTCGGCGGTTTTGCTGGAAGCCCAAACGATGTTTGGCGTTTCGACGCTGGAGTGTGGCAAGTGATAGACCGATGCGAGCTCAGAGACGTTCAAAATGAAGCCGTGGTCAGTGAATTGGCGAGCTTTATAGGCGTCGAGCGCGGCCGGATTAGTGGTGGCGCCCATCATGCGGAAGCCGTTAATGCTGGTCGAGTTGTACTGCTTGAAAGTACCGACGAGTGCTTGCATATTGAGCTTGGCATTGATTTCGTTGTCGCCAACGTAGACGAGGCGAATCTTGACTTCGTAGCCGAGTTTGTTGGCCTTCTCTTCTGCGGCGGTAATGCGATTTTTGTCGCGCTCGGAAAGCTCGACTTTGGTATCAGCATCTTCTGGGCTTGTCGGTGGTTCCCAGAGGGCGTGAACGATCTGTACGAGATAGCCGAGAAAAGCGGTAATCCAGTTGTCGCTGCTGCCGCCGGATTTGACCTTTTTGACCCAGACGTCGGTCTTGCTGCGCCAATTGTCGGCGATTGGACGCATGAGAATTTGAATCCACATTTCTTCGCCGCCAGAAGGATTGAGCTTGGCAAGCGTACCGGTAATACCGGCGAGCGGGTCGACCTCGAAGCTTTCGAAGGTGCGGATCGGCAGTACTTCATTATCGACGAGAGTGATTTCGGAGCTGTAGCTGACTGGATAATTTGTGCGGCGATCAACGTAATCTTCGTTCATGCGATAGATTTGCACGCTTGGATACTGGGAATAAATCTGGCCTTCAACGAAAGATTGAAGGATTTTTGGCACCCAGACGAAGAAACGGATCTGATTTCCGGTTGAAGCGATTTCGAAGGAAAGATGTTCCTGGACGCCGCCGGAGTTTTTGAGCTCTTGCTTGTCGCGCAAAATACCGTGCAAAGAGGCAAAAAGTTGCTCTGCGGCGAGCTCCTTCTTGTCGTTATCCTTCGGAATTTCGATCATGAGGAGGACGGATTCGACATTAAGCGCCTTGACGCGATTATTCTTGCGCAGATTAATGATGGTTAGTATGACAAAAATTACGATTAACGCAATCCAGAACAGAGGTGCTCTTAAGAGATGAGTAATAATTCCCATGCTTTTATTTTATCATAAAACTACCGATATAATTATGCTCAAAAAGCCCTCCTGTACGGAGGGCGTTTCGTTATAGTGCCATTGTTTTAAGAAAAAGCGTGTGTAAAAGAACTTATTACAGATGATGCTTTGCTATTTACAATAATGTTACGTATTAGTCAAATATATGTCATGCAAGGTATCAAAAATCGCCAGTTTTGAGGCTGGCGATCTATAGACAAATTTATTCGGCGATTTTGTAATAATCTTTTCCGACGCGGGTGAAGAGATTTTTGTTCTGGAGATTGAGTAGAACAGTCGTCTCTTTAACTTTACGTTCCTTGAGGACACGCTTGACGATTTCTTTGCGGGAAAGACCCTCGTCGCCAGCGTCTTTGAGAATACGAGTGATGATGTCGGAAACGGTGCCCTTCTTGTAGCCCCAGCTGTCGAGTGCGTAGATGCCGCGGCCGATTAACACGAAGCGAGAATCTTTGATGAGCTCGTTGTGAATGGCCTGAACAGTGACGTCTTTGCGCTTGAAATCGGAGCTACTGATGGCTTTGGCGATGGCCGAGAAGTGCATCGGTTCTTTGTGCTCTTCGAGGACGACATAAATCTTGTCGCGAATATTCTTTGGATTAACGGTTGGCCACTTGGCGAGACCCCACTGATTATTGAGGGTGCTGAGAAGCTTGCTTATGCGAGCGACAGCTTCGATGTGGCTTGGGTGCTCGTAATTAAGCTGGCTGTCGAGGTCATCAAGGCTGATTGGCTTCTTGTTAGCTTTGACGAGCGAAACGATTTCGTCGATTTTGCCGCGAATTTCTTTCTCGGTGCCATAGTCGGCGATGCCGATAGCGTTATGATACTTATCGTTTTCGGAAACGATGGTAAGAGCTGGTGAGATTTCGGCGAGGAAGCTGAAGTTCGCCTTTTCGACGGCAGTAGCTTCGCGGCCAAGAATCTTTTGCGCGAGGTCGGAGATGCGCGCAATGCGGCCCATTTCAGTAAGATTGCGAATGATAATCTTTTCCGCAGGTGCGAGTTCGGCGATTTTGCCTTCCTCTGCTGCGATGCGAAGGCGAATAAGAATAGCCTTCTCGAGCTGACGAACACGCTCACGTGTAATAGTCAACATTTCACCAATTTGTTCAAGTGTTTCTTTATGGCCGTTAAGTCCAAATCGACGCGAAATAATTTCCCTTTCGCGATCCTGTTCGATAATGTTGAGACTATTCGTGATTGCTTTTGCAATCGTGTCTGCGTTGTTCATGCCCTTGCCGTCCTTATTCTCCGTCCGTTAGGTTAATATCTTTAATTTACTATACAGTAACATTATTTCTGGCGGTTGTCAACTACCAAAATTATTATCATTGTTACTATTATTTTATCATATTTTTGAAAAATCTAGTAAAAAGTTACATAAAAGTTTAAATATAAGCGTTTTGTGTGATAATGCTAGTGCTTTTTTGATTTTTGTAGCAAGATATGTTTTGATTGTACCACAAAAAGAGCCGGTTTGTCCGGCTCTTGTAGGATTACTATTTGCTATATTTCTTGCCGTTGCGCTTGAGTGCGAGCGCGACGATTGCGATTACGAAGATTGCGCCGCAGACAATAATCGGTGCTGGATTATTCTTACGCTCCTCCTCTTCCTCGCTCTTCTTTTCTTCGGTCGCGGCTGGCTTAGCGTCTTCTGTCTTTTCCTCGGTTTTTTCTTCGGATTTTGCGATAGATGCATTATAACTATATACTGGCGCGGTCTGAGAGTTGGCGACGGCGGCTGTCTTAACACTTTCTGGCTGAGTAACTGGTTCAATAGCGTTTTCTTCGCTAGTGGCGGTTGCGACGATGATTTCTTCGGTCTGCTCTTCTGGTTGCTCTTCTTCGTCGCCCTTGCCGCCTAGATTGTAGGCACTGTCGAATTCATGAACTTTTTCGTCGTCTTTTATGACGAGAATGATGGTTTTAATGCCATTGTCTTCGATTATGAAGAAATAATAATCTTCGGTGCCAAGTTCTTCGGCGAGATCAGATTCCGCTCGGCAATCGTTGCCAAGTTCTAATTCTTCGCAAATGTTGGCAATTTTGCCTGCATGCTCAATGCTGATGCTTTTGTCAGTAATGCTCTGAGCGCGTAGTTGTGCGGCGTCGGCGTAGGCAGCTTCGCTATCTTCGGTATCTTCTGGAATATAAATAACACTGCGAATGTCGAGCTTGACGTTTGAAATGGCGTCGATTTGCATGTCGCCCTGCTTTGCGATGACGTTGCCGTTTAGTTCGAAATCGAAATTCTCGTTTTTCTCGAAGCTTTGATAATCGTATTCGAGTGTGGTGCCGAGTTCTTCGTTAACTGCTTTGATGTCGTGATTGTAGTTTGGAACGTCTTCGAGCATGGAATCTTCGGTAGCAGCGCTAACAAAATCTAGATCCTCGACCGTGATGGTTGAGCCTTCTTCGACTCCACTTTCGGCGTAGCGTTCAATGATCTCTTCGTTCTCGACATAAATCGGGAGCTCGATGCTCTTTGTTTCGACGTTTGAATTGTAAGCGCACTCGCCGTCGACGCGCTCGTAATAATTAATAATCGCCTTGCCATTAGCGACGGTTGCGTTGGCGAGGCAATATTTTTCGCCGCTTTCCAAGGCGGATACGTCGCTATTTTTGATAATTGATTGATTATCGATAAGCGTATCGATACTGAGTGCGGCCGCCGGCGCTATCGCCAAGATGCTTGCAAAAATAATTGCAGCCACCGCTAAAGTTTTCTTTTTCATATAACTCCTATGTTTAGCTAAACCAAATCTATCATTTCTTAAAAAGTAGGGTCAAGCATAAGCATTTTTGTTATCATAGAGGTATAGATAAATAATTAATAGGAGAACGAAATGAGTTCTGGTTTAAGGGATAAGAAAGTGTCGCCGGCGATGGTTGTAGCGATTGTGCTGAATTTTGCACTCGCGATTGGTTTGGCGGTCTGTATCGGCTACTTCTATAACGAAGTTAAGGGGTTGAATAACAAGTTGACGCAGTCAAATCGCGAAGTTGCGAAGTATGCGGAATTGAGCGGTATTGATACGGAAACGGTTCGTGATGCGATTGTTGAGCAATACGGCGCAATTGAGGATGGTACGATTACGAACGAAAACACCCGCCTCGTCGATACTTTGCGCTCTGGTCGTTACATTTATTTCCAGGCTTGGAACTTGAAGCTTGATTATACGGCTGACTTGCTTGACTTTGCTTATTCTTATGTTCCTGATGCTGGTGAAGTAGCTTTCACTGGTCGCGTGACTGGTGCGGCTAGCGTGAAGGATGCTGAGTATCCGAACTATGGATCGTTCTTGGGCAACCCATACGGTCTCGGTAAGGTTCGCTTTATGACAAATGCAGACTACGAGCAGTATACTAAGACACCGAATGCCTCTGGTTGCTCGAAGATTTATGCGAACGATGAGGTGACGGTTTGCTACACGAGCCCACAATCGGCGACAACTCAGAATGATGACGCAATGCTTCAGCGTGAAGTTAAGGCGGCTGGCATTATTAAAGATATGCTGACGAACGGCTGGTCGAAGATTTCCGAATAGAAAACTGACGACAATCATACAAATAAACCACCGGCTTGGCTGGTGGTTTTGTATGTATCTTTGTTCGCCTAGTGATTAATCTTACTAAAGACGCATTCGTTCTGGAAATCGTCTTCGATAAGGATGCGTTCTGGTAGAATTGCGTCAAGTTTGAAGCCGCAGCGTTCGGCGACGGCGCGCGATTTGATATTTTGCTCGGCGGCGAGAATTGCGACGCAGTGCATGTCGAGATCATCAAAAGCGGTGCGCGTAATGGCGTTGACGGCGCTTGTCATAATACCCTTCCCGGTCATGCCGATGCTGAGCCAGTAGCCGATTTCGCAGCTGTGATATTGGCGATTGAGATGCATGAGTTCGACGCAGCCCGCAAAGGTGTCATCATAGAAAATATCATAAGTAAAGTTTGTGCCTTCCTCGAATTCCTTGGCTTTCAGCTTTTGAAAATCAGTCATCGCTTCGGCGTCGGCGTTGTCGTAAAAGCGAATCCAAGTAAGCCACGGTAGGAGATGGTTGCGCGACTTGATGGCGGCCTCGTATTTTTCTTGCGCGACGCTAGGGTCGGCGGCGCGTAGTTCAATATGTTCGTTGACTGAAATTTGTTTTTGCATATTCTCTTACCTTTCTACTTTTATTATAAAATGGATATATGGAAAAAGTGATTGAAGTCGAAGGCCTAACGAAGTCTTACGGCAAGTTTAAAGCGGTTGATAATTTGTCTCTCTATGTCGAGAAAGGGCGCATTTTTGGCTTGCTTGGCCCGAACGGGAGCGGCAAAAGTACGACAATTAACTGTATTCTGTCTTTGCTGAAATATCAGGCGGGCGAGATTAAGATTTTTGGCGAGACGATGTCGCCGGATAATTATGAGTTGAAATCGAAAATTGGCGTCGTGTTTCAGGATGTGGCGGTTTTCAACGAGCTGAGCGTCTATGATAATATTGATTATTTCTGCGGCCTCTACATTCGCGACAAGAAAACGCGTAAGAAGTATGTCGAGGATGCGATTAAGTTGACGGCTTTGCAGGATTTCAAAAAGTTTCGTCCGAAACAGTTGTCCGGTGGTTTGTTGCGCCGTTTGAATATTGCTTGCGGTATCGCGCATAAGCCGAAGCTGATTTTCTTGGATGAGCCAACAGTAGCGGTCGATCCGCAGAGTCGCAACGCAATTCTCGAGGGGATTGTGAAGCTCAATAAGGCTGGCGCAACAATCGTCTATACCTCGCACTATATGGAAGAGGTTGAGCAGATTTGCGACCGTATCGTGATTTTGGACAAAGGTCAGATTATCGCGAAAGGCACCAAGGAATCTTTGAAGGAATTGACGACGATGGGCGAGCGCATTACGGTCGAGATTGCGAATCTGGATAAAAAGTATCTGGAGGAGCTTAAAGAAATGCCGGATGTGCTCGATGCGAAATACGCTGACAGCAAGCTGACGTTGACTTTTGCGCGCGGTAAGGAAAAATTGCCGGCGATGATCGATTATTTGAAGAAAAACGAGCTGAGCTACGAGCGCATTTTCTCGGAGTTGCCGAGCCTGAATGATGTCTTCCTTGAATTGACCGGTAAGGAGTTGCGCGATTAATGTTTTGGCATGTTTTTAAAGCAAAGCTGAGGGTGCTACTGCGCAACAAAAGTTGTCTGTTTTGGGTGCTAGCTTTTCCGTTCATTATGGCGATTATGTTTAAGGCGGCTTTTGGTAACTTTAATGCGATGCGCGAAGCAGAGCCGGCGAAGGTGGCGGTCGTCGAAAAGTCGCTTGCGGCCGAGAGCGGTTGGCGCGAATTTTTCAGTGGAATTAATGAGAACGAGAATTACGAGATTAGTTATATGAGTCTCGAAGATGCGAAACGTGAGCTTGCGGCTGACGAATTGGCTGGCTATATCGAGTTCGACGGCGAGAAGGCACATCTTTTCATTAATAACAACAATATGCAGCAGATGTTGATCAAGAACGCGCTCGATCAATATGCGGAGTTGCAAAATACGGCGGGCGTGATTGCGCAGTTGAATCTGGAATACCTGATCAGTAAAGACGGTTTCGCGAAGGTGCTCGAAGAGGATTTTGTGAGCGATGCGTCTGACGAGAAAATCGACTTTACGATTAATTATTTCTTCACTCTGATGGCAATGGCGGCGCTTTATGCCTCGCTGATTGGTCTGGAATTGGCGAAGAACAATGAGGCAAACCTTTCGACAAAGGGTGCTCGCGCGGCGATTGCGCCAACAGATAAAACTTTGGTGATGTTGGCGGATATGGCGGCAGGTTTCGTGATTTGCTTTGCGCAGCAGCTCGCGCTCTATCTGTTTATTAAGTATCCGCTTGGCATTGAGTTGGCGGGTGCTTTCTGGCAGACGATGCTCATCAATGCGGTTGGTGTTTTGGCGGGCCTGAGTTTGGGTATTTTTGTCGGGGCCTCCAATTCGAAGTCGGAAGGCTTCAAGAATGGCTTACTGATTGGCGTAACAATGCTCTGTTGCTTCTTCTCTGGCATGATGGGCGATCCGCGCATGCGTGCTATTTTCGACAATTTAATGCCGACCTTGTCGAAGCTGAATCCGATTAATAATATTTCAGATGGTCACTATGCTCTATTTGCTTACGGTGGAGATATGGAATACTATTGGGTGGCGCTTGGTCGCATTGCGATTTTTGCCGGCATTATGCTTGTATTGTCGCTAATTCTTTCACGGAGGAAACGCTATGACAGTATTTAAGGCTTATCTGAAGATTTTCTTGCGTAATATTGCGCTCGTTGCGCTTTACGTCGGGATTATGATTCTGATGATTACGCTAAGTTATTCAAATACGCCAGCGGAAGATTCGTACGTCGAGGAAAAAATCGATGTGGCGGTGATTGACCGTGATGATAGCGATTTTTCGCATGATTTTCGCGATTATATGGCCGAGCATGAGAATTTGCTCGAGGTCGAGGATGAGTGGCATGCGATTCAGGATTTCGTTTTCGATGATTATTTACGCGTAGTGATTATTATTCCGGAAGGTTTCGAGGAAGCCGCTTTGCGTGGCGAAGCGAAGGTGGAGCAGAAGTATTCTATCGCCGGTATCGGCGAGCTGTCCGAGCTTTACGCGGCGAATTATCTGAAGAATTTAAATGCTCTGGCGCGCGGTGGAATCTCGCGAGACGAAATCCTCGAGCAACTCAAGAAGCGTGACGAGGTCGATACGGAAGTGTCGGTTGTAAACCAAGTTGAGACAGAAAGCGCGATGGATGGACTTGAGGTTTATGTGAATTTCTCGGCCTATCCGATTATGGCGTCGACGATTTTGGTAGTCGGTACGATTGCTTGCGTCTTTAACGCGGAGATGATTCGGAAGCGCAATGCGATTTCTGCGATGCCGATGACAAGGATGAATATTCAGCTAGCCTTGGGAAATGTGCTGTTTTGCTTGGGCTTTGTGGCGATTTTGTGGGTAGTAGCGGGCATTATGATGCCGGAGGCGGCTTTTGGTCCTGCGGCGGGCATGATGCTGCTTAGTATGGTCTGTTTGGCGCTGACTTTTGGTGCCTTGGCGATGCTGATTACGACCTTTGTGAGCAAGCGCGAGGTGCTCTCGGGCATTCAGACGGTGATTCCTTTGGGTCTTAGCTTTATTTCGGGTGTCTTCTTCCCTGTTACGATGCTGACGGATGGGATTGTGGTGATTTCGAAAGCCTTTCCGACGTATTGGTATTGTCAGCTGATTGAGCGGATTGCGGATTATACTGAATACGGCGCCGAACAGTGGCGCGATGTGTTGATGGCGAATCTCGTCATTTTGGCCTTTGGCGTAGGATATTATGTGCTGTCGCTAATTGCGAAGCGGTTACTGCGCCGCTCGGCATAGGAAAAAGCCCCGTGAGTTGCGGGGCTTTTTGAAGGGCTATTTGTGCGCGAGCGCGGTTTTGATGTCTTCGATTTGGTCGCGTAGCTCGGCGGCGCGTTCGAATTCGAGGTTGGCGGCGGCGAGCTGCATCTGAGCGGAGAGCTCTTTGATGATGGTTGGGAGTTCTTCGCGCGGGATTTTCTTGAGGTTGAGCTTGTTGCTCTTCTCTTTTTCTGGAATGATGGCGCGGAGACCCTGGCTGATTTCCTTGGCGACGCTTTGCGGCGTAATGTTGTGCTCGGCGTTGTATTTTTGCTGGATTTCGCGGCGGCGGTTGGTCTCGTCGATGGCGCGCTGCATGCTCTTGGTCATATTGTCGGCATACATAATGACGTGACCTTCGACGTGGCGGGCGGCGCGGCCAATGGTCTGAATAAGGGCGGATTCGCTGCGAAGGAAGCCCTCTTTGTCGGCGTCGAGAATGGCGACGAGAGAGACTTCCGGCAAATCGAGACCCTCGCGCAAGAGGTTGATGCCGACGAGCACATCATAGGTGCCGGCGCGGAGGTCGCGCAAAATGTCACCGCGTTCGAGTGTGTCGATGTCGGAATGGATGTAGGCGGTTTTGACGCCGAGCTCGATGAGGTGCTCGCTGAGATCTTCGGCCATGCGCTTCGTGAGGGTCGTGACGAGAATGCGTTGGCCTTTGGCAATAACTTTGTCGATTTCGGCGACGAGGTCGTCGATTTGGTTGTCACTCGGGCGAACTTCGATTTCTGGATCGAGGAGGCCGGTTGGGCGAATGACCTGCTGAGCTGGCTCTGGGCTATGCTCGAGTTCGTAATCGCCCGGTGTGGCGGAAACATAAATAATCTGATTAATATGGCGGTCAAATTCGGCGAAAGTGAGCGGACGGTTATCGAGCGCGGATGGGAGGCGGAAACCATATTCGACTAGGGTTTCTTTGCGGGCGTGGTCGCCATTAAACATGCCGCGAATTTGCGGAAGGGTCATATGCGACTCGTCGACGAGCACGAGAAAATCTTTCGGGAAGAAATCGAGCAAGGTAGCTGGCGGCTGACCCATAAGGCGGCCTTCGAGGTGGCGCGAGTAGTTTTCGATGCCTTTCACAAAGCCGGTCTGCTCGAGCATTTCGAGGTCATACTTGACGCGCTGGCTGAGGCGCTGGGCTTCGAGATATTTCTTTTGTTTGTTGAACCAATCGAGGCGGTCGTCAAATTCAGCCTTGATCTTGCGGATAGCGCGGTCAAGGTCTTCTTTTGGCGTAGCGTAGTGGGTGTTTGGGAAAATACCGATTTCGTCGGGCGTGGCGAGAACTTCGGCTGTAAGTGGGTCGATGACTTTGATGTTCGCGAGCGTGTCAAAATCGAACTCGAGGCGGTAGGCGCGGTCGCCAGAGGCCGGGAAAATATCGACAACGTCGCCACGGACACGGAAATTGCCGCGCTCAAAAGCGATATCGTTGCGATGGTACTGAATTTCGGTAAGCATGCGAATAAACTGTGACATGTCGCGCATTTCGCCCTTGGCGAGGCGGATAGCCATGGCTTTGTAGTTGTCTGGCGAACCGATGCCGTAGATGCAGGAAACCGAGGCAACGATGAGGGTGTCGCGGCGCGTGAGGAGTGCTTCGGTGGCGGCGTGGCGTAGGCGGTCGATTTCTTCGTTGATAGCGCTGTCTTTTTCGATATAGGTGTCGGTGCTGGCAATGTAGGCTTCCGGCTGGTAGTAATCGAAGTAGCTGACGAAGTAATGAATCTCGTTTTCTGGGAAGAATTCGCGGAACTCCGAGTAGAGCTGGGCGGCCAAAGTTTTGTTGTGAGCGAGGACGAGGGTTGGGCGATTGTATTGCTCGACGATGTTGGCCATCGTAAAAGTCTTGCCGGAGCCGGTGACGCCGAGGAGGGTCTGTTCACGCTCGCCATTTTTCAAGCCCTGCAAAAGCTGAGCGATAGCTTGCGGCTGGTCGCCAGTCGGTTGATACTTGCTGTGGAGCTTGAAATTCATAAGAATTATTATACAACAATAAGAAATATATAGTAAGATTGAGGTATGAAAGTTGCATCATTCAATATTAGCGGTGGTTTTTATGGCGGCGATGAGTCGACGGAATATTTTGATCGCGCGGCAGCGAAGTCTGTCGACAATAAGTTGTTGGACGACATCGTTCGCATTATTAACGACGAGAAGCTGGATGTGATTGCGTTCCAAGAAATTATTACGACGCCAGAGGTTGGCTATATTCAGAAGATTGCTGATGCAACCGAGCTGAAGTATTGGGCGGAATTCGAGACGAGCCCGTGCAATTTGGTGCAGGACACGAATTGCGGCTTGGTGATTTTGTCGCGCTATCCGATTGAGAATGTCGAGAAAATGTTCTTCCCGAATCCGAATCTTTCGAAAACGACCGATTCTGGTAATACCTACTATTCTTATGACAAGGGTATTTTGATTTGCGATATTCAGTCGCGCCGGATTTTGACGCATCATAACTTCCCTTTCCGCCGCTTCAATTCGTCTTCGCGCGAGCATCAGGAAGTGTTTGATTTCTTTAATGAGCAGATTGAGAAATTTGCGCCAGATATTGTGACGGGCGATTTTAACACGGAAGATTTCATGGATTTGACGCCGGCGCTCTCGAAGGGTTATCGCCGCACGATTGATGACGTGACGACGGTGGACGGCAAGAGCTTTGATGATGTCGTGGTGCGCAAGGATGCGAAGGCTGAGGCCTACATGGTCAAGAGCTTGTCGGATCATTTCTGTGTGATTTGCGAGGTTGAATGAGGCGACGAATCGCCTATTTGGTCGCGACGCTAGTTTTGCTGGTGGTTGAAGTTTTGATTGCGCTGTTTGTGCATGATAATTTCGTGCGGCCGTACGTGGGCGATATGCTGGTCGTGGTGGTGATTTATGCTTTCTTGCGGAGTTTTATGCCGGAGAAGTGCCGGCTGTTGCCGCTTTGGATTTTCGTCTTCGCGGTCTGTGTGGAGATTTTGCAATATTTTGGAATCGTGCACCTGCTCGGGCTGTCGGACAATCGTTTTATGCGCGTGCTGATTGGCGGGACTTTTGATTGGAAAGATATTGCTTGCTATGCCTTTGGCTGTGCCTTGCTCTTGCTTTGGGAATTTGTAGGCAGAAAAAAGACCCGATTGTAGTGGTCGGGCCGGAGGTGGCATTTAGCGAGATGGAAGTCTTGGGCGGCGCTATTTTTTGTGCTTGGAAACGAGGAGGCGCTTGGCGCGATTGACTTTGCGGAGCGCTGTATAAGCCTTGTATTTGGTCGGGCTGAGAATGATGTCGTAGGTGCCAGTGTAGTCGACTTGATGTCCGCCGAAGGTCTTTTTGTACTGCGTGAAGCCGTACCATGGATGCTTTGGATCCTCGGAGGTGGTGATGCCCCAGAAATCGTAATTGTGGCGGCCGGCTTTTTGTGCGTCGACGATGGTTTCGACCTGAAGGATGGCGCCGGCTTTGAGGCGGCGATGCTCGTAGGCGGCAGCAGCGTGCATGGCGTAGCGCGTGTCGTCGTAATCGAAAACGAGAACGCCAGCGATTGGCTCGTCTTGCCCTTCTAGCTCGGCGAGGTAAAGCGTGCCGAAGTCAGAGCGCAGCTGATTCTTGAGGTGGTTTTCTTCCTGAGCGACATAATTGCCTTGGTTGGCGACGCTTTTGAGCAGCTTGATGAAGGCTGGGATGTCGTCTGGGTTTTTGGTTGTGCGGATCGTAATGCCCTTCTTGGCATAGTTGCGCCAGACGCGGACTTTGTCTTTCTCAATGCCGGCGAGAGTTTGGTCGAGGTCGTCATAAAGATCGACAATCCAAGTGTTGGCTGGGTCAAGGTCGTGGGTTTTCTTGATAGAATAATTGCCGAGCTTTTGCGCGACTTTGGCGATTTGCTCTTCTTTTAGGACGATGGTTGGCTCGATGCGAATGAAGAGCGCATTCTTCTCTTTCGCGAGCGGCATAATGGCTTCGAGGGCGTGCTGGAGAGATTTCGCGTCAGTGACGGCCGGGCCATAGGCGCAGTAAAGATAATTACCGAGTTTAGTTTTTGTAATGATGCCCGAAGCAATAAAGTCGTCGCCTTTGAGATAGAAGGTCTCATGGCCTTCGAGTTTCTGATATTGCTCCCAAGTTTCGGACTGAAGAAAATGTGGATTCAAAGATGTTGACTTAGCTTGCTGCGGTTTCATGCTTTTAATTATAGCATGGGGATGGTGGGGTGATTGATGTCTGGCGGATGGGCCGGTTTGGTTGCGGTTTTGGTGGATGGTTCAGTTGTGCTGTGGCGGGCGCTTTACAAGTGGTGGATTTTTTGTTATTATACTGGTATTGGTCCCGTCGTCTAGTGGTCCAGGACGTCTGGTTCTCATCCAGAAAATCAAGGGTTCGACTCCCTTCGGGATCACCATTTTGAAGTTAAAATAGCCCATTTGGGCATTTTTTCTTGCTTGCTCTATCGATAATAGCGCTGTGCAAGAAGAAAATCCCAACTGGGCAATTTTATTCTTCAAAAATTTATTATAAAAAACGCCCCGTAGGGCTGTTTTTATTCATTGAGCCATCATAGTTCCTGCGCTGGGTTGATTGGGCCCGAGTTTTGATTGCTTTCGCCAGAAACAATCTCAGGTGTTTTTAGTTTACGGTCGTGCTTCTTCTTTATGATTATCGCCACTACTGCGCCAATAATTAAGACTCCGCCAATAATACAGGAAACCAGGACCGGAATGTTTATGCTCGGTTTAGCGTCGCTATTAGAAACATCTTGTACTTCGCCAGTAGTGGCTTCCGTACTATTATTAAAGAATGATCTCGGTGCTGCCCCTTGGTTGATAGAGATCTCAGCCCCATTGACATAAAGCTTATGGCCATTGGCGTAAATATTTGAGTTATCAGATGTAGCGTTCACTAATGAAGCTACATATGAATCGCCAGTCAAAACGACAACAGACTCTGCGTCTAATGTTAGTTTTATATTTCCGCCGTTCTTAACAGTGCCTTTATAGTAACTCCCAGTTAGGTTCATATTTAGCGAAGAAATACTATCGGTAACGATATCACCAATAATCTCTTGTGAAGTCGCATTTAAAGTTACATTGCCGCCGTTTGAACCAGAGTTACCCCATTTACCGCTCTGTGCGCGCAAGAATGCTCCGGTAGTATCATTATTTGTAAATTTATTACCGGATAGATTAATAACTGCAGTTGTGTTAGTAATAAAGAAGTGGTCGCCTTTGTTTGTAATAAATGTGCTATTTTTAGCCGTAAAGGTACCAGTACCGGTTTCGGCATCGCCGCTCATCGATTGGTAAATGAAGATATTTTTATAGGTTTCTGAATTACCGTTCAAGGTATTATTTGTATCGGTAACAGTAGTGGATTCGAGTGTAACGCTATTTGAACCCTCAATTACAACACCCTCAGACGCAGTTGCGACAAGTTTAGCATTCTTAACGGTAATATCAGCAGTTGAATAAATCGCAGGACTGCCAATGCCATTGGACGTATAGCTACCGCTTTCAACCGTAAGTGTACCGCCGCCACGATCGCTACGGATTGGTGCAGAGGAGTTACCGGAAGTTTCTACGGTTAGATTAGTTGCATTAAGTGTGCCACCACCAGTAACCATAACGCCGCCAGAATTATTGGAGCTAGTGGTAATTTTTGTGTCGGTAATATTTATTGTGCCAGAGTCATAGGCGAAAACAGCATTGGCGTGTGAGCCATTGGTAGTAATTGTGCCGCCCGTAATATTCAATGTTGCATTACTATATGCAAAAACTGCGGCATTGGTACCGTAGAAATCAGAGCTATCGCCGTTATCGTCGCCAGTTTTGGTAATCGTAGGATTAGAAATAGTGATAGTAGCACCAGAAACTAAAAGTGCATTCTGGGCTGAATTGGTGCTAGAATAACTTTGATCTGACAAAGTAGTGTCGCTAGTTAGCTCAGTAGCGCCACTATGAGAAACATTACTTGAACCTTGTTTGCCAGGTGCTCCACCTGGGTCACCGTCTGGTGGCATGCCCCTGGTTGTTGTCCTTGTTTCTTGCATATAAGCTCCTTATTATCTACTATCAATTATACTGCCAAAGCTTAAAAGGGGCTTAAGAGTCCATTATGAGAATATTGCTATTTTTTAGTTCCACTGAGGCCGGGGGTATATAAAACATTGATAATACCCCCTCACTCGGTAGAAGTCCTCTACGAGGATATTCCAATTCGATTGGACAAGGTTTGCTACGCCGTCGTGACTATCTGATTCTGCGAATTCCGGTTCCACATCAATTCTGTCCTTTCAGAACAGAACACTCTCTACTCCACAACTACTGAATGTTCGATCTAATTATTTGATGAATAATTAGGAAAGCATCCCATAGATTTTTCCCTACAGAAGTCTTAATCGCTTTCTAGGCGACTTTACCTTGTAGTAAATTGAGGTGTTTTTTGTTCGAGCCACTAAGCCAACGTTATAGTCGTTGGTCTTCACTATTCGTATCGTAAGCCAGATACGATATTGTTGTTTGATGATAATGCCGTAGTTATAATACTAGCTATTGTTGTGGAGCTAATAAATAAGGCTATTACTCCAATTGAAGGCCATATATTGACGGCAAAGATATTGGTTTCGATTGTTCGATTGTAGATCGAGAAAATTGAGGTCAACTCACGCGCTAATAAATTGCTAAACATAGCATTTGCTAGCCAACCGATTAATAGGGCAATAATAGTAGCAAGTATGATGGTTATGACAGAGACTATTAATGTCTGCGTGAAGTAAACTTGGACAAGATGTGTTCTTCTAAAGCCTATTGCTTTATAAATTGATATCTCTTTCTTTTCGGAGCTTATAGATCGAAGGATTATTATTATGGTTGTTGCGATTGCTAGTGTCACGGTTGCTATTGCTACTATTAGTACTATTGTTCTAGTTATTGATGAAATATCTGCAAGAATAAGGCTTTTGTTATCGTATGTTAAATAAAAAGGAGCGCTTCTATCTAGGCATCCCGTAGAGCTATCCTTGCATGACCGCTCATTTACGAATCGCTCCGTAGTATACGCGTCGTTAAATTCTACAAGATAACCACTCGATACTCCATATATATCCTTAATCTTACTGTAGTCGTTAAAAAGTTCGCTCAACGTCTGTTGGTTGGCCGTGTAATATGATTTTGGGATTAGCGGAGTACTGATGTCGATTTTTCCTAAATCTTTTATCAAACCAAATAGACTAGTAGCATCATCGTCTTGTCTATTGTCGGTTGGAATGACTCCAATCACCCTGAAAACGACCTTCTTTTGCTTTGGTTCTTCGTATTCGTCAAGTGCCTTTTGGTATGCGATATTTTTATTATCGTATTGTTTTTCCGTGGAACTTCTTTTATCGGATTTAACAGAAACAGGACCGCAAGCGATAGCTGGGTTTTCATACACTATGCCTGATAATTCATTATTCTTTGATTGTTCGACATTGAATAATAATTGTTTCGATGCATTGTTCCGATAACAAGCTTCGTATTCTTTGCCAATTATGTTTTTCTTTACGTCTTCATAGTCGTCTGTCCCCTCCGAGTTTTCTATGCCGAGATACTTTTTGGCTATTTTCTGTGATACTATTATCGGAATTGCAGAGCTCCCCTGATCTATTGTTTCGCCAACGAAATCCTCATATATGGCCTCGTCTAAAACCTGAAAGCCGTTAAGAGTGCTTTCTTCGCTAGGAGAAGAAGCTGTTTTGTATTTTGTAAGGTCTTCTTTACCGTCATTGAGCAGCGTAATTGTCCCGTTAGCGACCAGGTTGTGCCATTCATAGATACTTTTATAATCATACTCGTTGAGTATTCTTTCGAGCGCTTCGCGTCCTTCGTCTAGGCCTAGATTGTCGATGTAATTACTTATCGCGTTTTGTCCGTATTTTGTCCAAGGGCGAAAAACCCTTTCACCTTCGACATATTCAGTCGGTTTTTCTTCTGTAGCCTCGTCATATTCGATATCGAACTGTTTCGCAATTTTAGACTTGTTAGTTACTGATTCTTTGTATAGTTTTTCTGACGAGTCCCATATTTCATGATTGCTATTTAATGCCGAGTTATATGTATAGCGGGGGCTTGTCACTCGGACGAGATATTTGCCGCTCAGACTATTTGAACTGTATCGCTCCAAATCGTTTTCAAGTGCGTTTGACGTGCCTAATAATAAAAGCACGACCGCTATTAGAAGCGACTCTATTATAATGACGGCGGTAAACCATATTTTATGCGAGCGAATTTTAGATTTTGATAGAAGTATTGCGTCAAAAATATTCAACATACTCTACCGTCCTTTATACTTATTACTCTGTCAGCTAGTTTAGCGATACTTAGATTGTGAGTAATCATTATGATAGTAAATTTATATTTTGTCTGTAATGTTTTTAATAAGTTCATTATTCTTGTCGTGTTTACGGAATCTAAGTTGCCGGTTGGCTCATCGAGGAAGAGAACTTCTGGGCAATTGACGATTGCGCGCCCTATTGCTGCCCTCTGTTGCTCGCCGCCAGAAAGCTGGCGCGGAAATTTATTAAGTAGTTTCTCTACGCCAACAGCCACGGCGATCGCCTTTACTCTATTTTTGCGCTCTCTTTTTGTGAGCTTACTTAAAAATAGCGGGATTTCTAGATTTTCGGCAATTGTTAAATGCGGTTCAAGGTAAAAAAATTGAAATACAAACCCACATTTTTTATTCCGTATTGCTGCAATCTGCCGATTCGACAGTCGTTTTATGTCCTGACCGTCAAACAACAGTTCGCCCGAGTCTTGAGTATCCATGCATCCCAAGATATGCAAAAGCGTGCTTTTGCCGCTTCCACTCGGGCCGACGATTGCAAGATACTCGGATTTGCCAACCTCAATAGAGATACCTTTTAATACTTGTTCTTTTCCGAATGTTTTACATATATTCTTCGCTTCAATAATGCCCATCTCTATGCTCTATTTAGTACTTTTATTATAGAATGAACTAGATTGTTAGTCGATATCAGTAAAGGTGCCTATAAAGTCGGCATTTATCCGCAACTCCATAATTTTTTATTGTTAATTGCCAAGAAAAATCTCTACCCATGTTTCTTGTACATTATCTTTCAAAGGCCGCTTGCGACCAATCGGTTAACACCTATTAACCGGTATCCCCAAGTTATGTTGTTAAAATCGTCGACATGGTGGTTAATGTCTTCCGGCTCGGCCCAGAGCGAAAGCTTGCGAACGCGCCCTTTCCGATAAAAGAACATCTGGACTATCACATCATTCACGTCTCGGTTTTTTAGCACGCGTGGGATACGTGCGAGGGAAAGTAGTACCATTACCTCGCAAAAACGCGCTTACTGCGCCCAAAAGGGCGTACATCGAAGCACTGTGCTGGTGTTTCTAGGGAATAGGTCTTCAGCTTGTGAATCGCGTCACGGACGGACGATTCCATTAGCTCCATGCGCGCGAACTTGTCATAACCGCGCGAGGCATCTAGAAAACATCCATCTGAACGATTCTACCTACGAAAATATGTTCGATCAATAACCGTATTTGCAATAAGAAAAAATACCTATCTAGACAATTTTAATCTTCAAAGAATTATATTTTGATGCGGTCGGATGGTGTCTTATATTTTGGCCAGTGTTGAAGCCGAGTCGAGATCATTGTCTTGATACTATTTGAATCTAGTACAGTTTCTTTGATTTCGCGCGAGACTCGTAGCGCAAGCGTGGCATTCCGGCGCAGCTTACGGCCATAATCTAAGATGTTGCAGCCAGAGAAAGAAACTGAATTTTGACCGTCCGAAAATGTAAATGAATATTCTTCGCCGCCCGAAACATTGTTCGGTTCAAGGTGTGCTGGTATGTTGAAGAGTTCGGGATGCGCTTTGATGATAGATTTGATTTTTTCGATTTCGGTGGCTGGGATTGTATGGAGATATTTCTTGTCGCGAAACCATGTCTCAACGTTATCTTTTTCGTCGTCCATAACCGCGATGCGGAAAATACACTCTGGCGTGCCGGATGCGCGGTATATTGGCGTGATGCTATATTCGAAAATAATCATTTCTGTAGCTTAGCGATACAAGCCTTGAGGTAATCGCTTAGAGCTTTGTCTGTGCAGAAAACATAACAACCCTTCATGCCGCGCGTCATGAGAGTGCGGTAAGTGTTTTTAATAATTTTGTCAGCAATTTCCGTAGCTTCGTCTGGATTTTCGGCAATTAGTTTTTTGAGACCTTTTAGGGATGAGTCGGTTTTGGCGCGCTTAGTTGCGTCTGTAATAATTCGACTATTTTCGTAGCGCATATCGTCCCCGATAATTACACCAACATAATCAAACTCGAGTCCTTGCGTAGTGTGAATACAGCCAATTTGATCGATTGAGCTTTGGTCGATTGCGAAAGTTGAAGTGTTGCCAAGGTTCCAGCTTTTTGCAAAGTTATATTCCGGAATAACGATATCGAAAGAATTTGGATTATTCTGACTATCTTTCTTCCAGTCCCAACAATAACCGGCGACCATACGAGCCTTATTATCGGTATTTCTCTTTACGATTGCATTGAATAATTCATTTGGATCATCGAAAACTCGAAAATCATAGTCATACTCAAGACTGTCCGCGTTTGCGGTTTTGCGGATTTCTAGGAGGTTGTCGAGCCATGCTAGATATCCATCGGAGCCATTACATCTAAATTGGCTATCGAGTTCGATTTCCTCAATTATGGCGCCTTGTTCTGTTGCGAATTTTTTAATATCCGCAATCGTGCCTTTGTCTTTCAGAGTGACGCGCTGCGCTTCGTCGATAAAGAAGATGGAGAATTTTGCGGCATTAATAATTTCTTTCGTTTGGTTTTCGCCTTTGTTGGAGAACATGCCGGATTTTTCATTCAGGCGATGAGATTCGTCTACCAATAAAACATCAATTCCATTTGTTGCGGAGTCAATAAAGCTGCCAGAGCTTTGAAATAAAGTATCAATAAAAATTTTTCTAAAACCGCCGTCCTTGAGTTTTTGCTTGAAGACTGCGCGCGGCGCTTGGTTTTTGCTTACGTAGAATGCGGAAAGGTTCTCGTTTAGAAAATCCGAGAGTAGATTGATGGCTAGGACTGTTTTACCGGTTCCGGGGCCGCCTTTTACGATAAGAACATGTTTCTTGGTGTCAAATTCGGCTTTTCTCGCAATGCGCTTGGCGTGTTCGTAGACGACTTTTTGGGTATCGATTAAGACAAATTCTTTTTTGCCACGAAGCATGCGAACAATGGAATCTTGAAGCATCTTTGATGGGCGAATGCGTCCGTATTCGATTTTGAAAATTGTTTCACCTTTGTCACCGGTAGATAGGTGATTTTTAATAAAATTGCGAAGTTTTTCAAAATCGTCTGCGCCAAATACCGGGGCCTCTTCGAGGTATTCTGCGTATTGAGGGTCAGCAACTGGGTCATCTGGAGTGATACGATAATTGTGTAGGAATGCGCATGGAAAAAGATAGACTGGGCCTTCTTGGGCAGCCTCATTGTAGTCTTGAATGAGATGCTTGTAGCTCATTGCTTGATAGCTTGGATGCGTGGTTTTGCGATTGTGTCCACCAAGAAATGTTTCAACTACCCCATCTTCGTCGCGGACGACTTCGCAGCTTTCCCATTGCTTAAGTTCGACGATAATTGCAGTCATATTTCCCTGTTCATCTTTTCCAGAGAGGAGAAAATCAATGCGTTTTGAGGTCGGCTGGATATTGTATTCGATTGCTACGCCGGCGTCGTCTGGGATTTCGCTCGTATTTAGGACGTTATGCATGTACTGCATTGAGTTTTTCCAGGCATTCCACTGCGATTGATTGACGTGGCCAAAAAGAGGCTGATATTTATCGTAAATTATTTGAGTGATCCGATTTAAGTCGACGTCGTTTTGGAAGTTTTTCTTCGTATCTTGATAAACTATCATAGTTTTGTATATTTAGTGCTTCTACCTTTAGATTTTTCGACCGGATATTTTTTGTGATTCTCTTCTAGTTTCTTCAATATAATATCTTCGAGTTTAACGTCGAGTTTGTCCGCTAAAAGAATGCAATAATTAGCTACATCGGCAAGCTCCTTGCAAACTTCTTCTTTATCAAAATCGGAATTCCATTGGAAACACTCGAGGAGTTCGCCAGATTCAATGGCAATAGACTTTGCTAGATTTTCCGGTGAGTGGAACTGATCCCAATCCCTCTCGTGCGTAAAATCTACAACAGCTTTGCAGACCTCATCCATGCTATGATTGTAGCACCTATCTGGTGCACCGATTGAATAATACCAATTTTCGAATTCTTTGAAATTTTGTTTGTTATAGATAATTTCTCCGTACTTCAGGTCTTTTCTAATGTTTTTGATATAAAAATCTAAAGCCTCAAGTTTTCTTTGGCCTAACAGCTTTTCGTGACTCTGAAATTCCTGAAGTAAGCTCATATGACAATTAAAACAACTATTGTGAATGTTGAAAGCATGAGTATGATGACGCTATCCGTTACTGGTGCCTGCAGTTTTTCGCGTGAGCGTGATAAGATCTAAGAAAAGATAGCGACGCATGTAGGAAAGCGAGAAATGAGAAAAAGCCCACGTTGTTTGTATGAGAATAGCCTTGGCGGCTTTTTAGCGGATGGCGAGCAATCAATTTTAGGCATTCTTGTTGAGAGTTATAATGGTCAAGTTCAGACTACTCAGATCGAGGCATGGAAAGAAGAAATCTCTATCATGCGGGATTTTGTTGCCGTTCTAGATAATAAAGACGGTCGAATAATATTCGAATATGACATTCCGCGGCTAGGTAAGCGCGTGGATGTGGTTTTGCTCTATCACGGCATTATCTTTTGTATTGAGTTTAAAGTTGGTCAAGCGAGTATTCTTGAGGCGGATGTTGATCAGGTATTTGACTATGCGCTAGATTTGAAGAATTTCCATAAGTTTAGCGAGGATAAAATCATTGCGCCAATTCTTGTTGCGACGAAATATCGGAATTATTCGACGGAAGTGCAAATGTCGGCTTATGACGACAAGGTTGTTAATCCGCTCGTCGCGAATGGTGAAAGTTTAGCGAGCGTAATTTGTAATGTTTTGAATGTTTATCCAAACGAATCGCCGATTGATGATAGATGGCCGATTAGTCCCTATGCCCCGACGCCAACAATCATTGAGGCGGCGCGTTCCCTATACGAGAATCACTCTGTGGAAGATATTACTCGCCATGAGGCGGACGATGTGTCGACCGATAGGACGATTCAATATATCTTGGATGTTATTCGGGATAGCGAAGAAAAAGGCGAGAAGAGTATCTGTTTTGTGACGGGTGTTCCTGGGGCGGGCAAGACCTTGGTTGGTTTGGATGTTGCGATTAAGCAGACTTATCATGAAGGCTCTGACGAGCCAGCGAAGGATGACGGTGCTGTTTATTTGTCTGGGAATGGTCCGCTCGTGGCGGTTTTGAATGAGGCTTTGGCGCAGGATAACTATAAGAAGGCGCAGGCGCGTGGCGAGCGAAAGAAACTATCGGATTCTCGTCGCGAGGTACGCAAATCGATTCAAATGATTCATCGCTATCGCGACAACATGCTTGCAAAGATTAAGAATCCCGTCGAGAATGGTGTGCTCGAAATAGATCCGGCAAAAGCCGTCGAGATGGGGATGTCTGGTTTTGGTGAGGTTGAGCATGTGGCGATATTTGACGAGGCTCAGCGATCGTGGACGCACGAAAGGTTGGCGAGCTATTTGAGAAGGGGCGGTACCTATGGAAACAAATTGAAAGTACCGAATTTTCCGATGTCAGAGGCGGCTTTCTTGATCTGGTCTCTCGATCAGCGTAAAGACTGGGCGGTGATTGTCTGCTTGGTTGGTGGTGGTCAGGAGATTAATACGGGCGAAGCTGGGATTACGGAATGGATTAAGGCTTTGAATGAAAAGTATCAGCATTGGAATGTTTATATTTCTCCGGAATTGACTGAGCCGGAATATGCTGAAGGAAAAGTAAATGAGCTTCTGGCAAATAATCCAAAAGTTACCTACTCAGAAGATTTACATTTGAGCGTTTCTCTGCGCTCGTACCGTTCTGAAAAAGTTGCGGCTTTTGTGCATGCGCTATTAGCTTTTGATGAAAATGCCTCGCAGCTTTATGAAGAAATCAAGGATAAATATCCGATTGTTTTGACGCGTGATATGACTAAGGCGCGAAAATGGTTGCGCGATAAAGCTCGCGGTACCGAGCGTACTGGCGTTCTTGTGACGAAGGAGGCGGCAAGATTTAAGCCTCTAGCTATTCATATTCTGTCGCAAGGAGATGAGAATGCTGTCCACTGGTTCTTGGAAGATAAAACCGATACGCGCTCGTCGAATTATCTTGAAGATGCGGCGACGGAGATTCAAGTTCAGGGGCTTGAGTTAGATTATACTTGTCTGCTTTGGGATGCGGATATGCGTTGTGAAAATGGAAAGTGGCATTACTATTCTTTTAATGGCAATACGAAATGGAATGAGCAGCTTGGAAATACCGAGAATAATCGTGAAAAGCAAAAGTATATGCTGAACGCCTATCGTGTGTTGCTTACGCGTGCTCGTGCGGGGATGGTCATTTGTGTTCCGGAAGGAAACGATAATAAGACTCCGAATGGTTTCTGGGAGGATAGCACGCGCTTGCCTGAGTTTTATAACGGAACATATGAGTATTTGAAGAGTCTTGGAGTCCGCGAGATTTAGGTGATTGATCTTTAAATATGCGCCCGGGCTTTTGCTGGCCGGCTGCCGGCTTGGTGGGCATTGACATTTTGCGGAAATTTTGATATAACTAGCGGATAAATGATATTTCTTTTGAGCGAGGTTGAAAGGGGTTAAATGGACGGAGATTGCATTAGGATTCGTGGTGCGCGCGCGAATAATTTGAAAAACATCGACTTGGACATTCCGCGTGACAAGTTGGTGGTGTTGACTGGTTTGTCTGGTTCGGGCAAATCGAGCCTTGCTTTCGATACGATTTATGCCGAAGGTCAGCGTCGCTATGTTGAATCGCTCTCGAGCTATGCGCGCATGTTTCTCGGTGTGATGGATAAGCCGGATGTCGACATGATTACGGGTTTGTCGCCGGCGATTTCGATTGACCAGAAGTCTACTTCGCGCAACCCTCGCTCGACCGTCGCAACCGTGACGGAAATCTACGACTACCTGCGTTTGCTCTTCGCGCGCATTGGTGTGCCGCACTGCCCTATTTGCCATAAAGCGGTTGCGCGCCGCACGGTGCAGGATATTATCGACCAGGTGATGGCTTGGCCGACTGCATCGAAGCTAATTTTGCTAGCGCCGATCGTCTCGCAGAAAAAGGGCTCCTTCGCGCACATTGGCGACCAGTATCTTGCCAAAGGTTTTGCGCGCGCTCGCGTCGACGGTATTATTTATGCGCTCGATGAGTGGCCGGAGCTCGACAAGAACATGCGCCACGATATCGAAATTGTGATTGACCGTTTTGTGATGGCGCCAGATATGGAAAGTCGCGTTTCGCAATCGGTCGAGCAGGCTTTGGAGCTTGGTGATGGCATAATGAAAGTTTTGCGCATTGTAGATAATTCGACAGCGCTTGGTCAGAATCGCATCAATACGACCGAGGCTGAGGTGGTGACCTATTCGCAGCGTTATGCCTGTCCAGATCATCCGGATGAGTTGATTCCGGAGCTCGAGCCACGCCTCTTCTCCTTCAATGCGCCGCAGGGTGCCTGCCCGGTTTGTACAGGCCTTGGCACGCGCATGGAAATTGATCCGGAACTGGTTTTGAATCCGAATTTGACGATTGCGGAGGGCGGCATTCGTCCATACAACCGCATTAATCAGGATTCTTGGTGGCTAAAGCGTCTGTCGGCGGTCGGTGAACGCCATGGTTTTTCGGTACGCGTGCCGATTCGCGAGTTGTCCGAGGACGCGATCCAGAAGATTTTGTACGGTACGGGCGAAGAAAAATATCGCGTGCGTTTGAGTAACGGCTATGAATATGACGCGGTTTATGAAGGCGTGATTCCGAACCTCGAAAAGCGCCACAAGGAGACTGAGTCGGAGTTTGTGCGCAAGGACATCGAGCGCTTTATGCGTGAGCGAGTCTGCCAGGCTTGCCATGGCGCGCGCCTGAAGCCGGTCGTGCTGGCGATTACGGTGCACGATTTGAATATTATGGATATGTGCTCGATGGATGTTGCGCAGACTTACGATATGCTTGGTAAGGATTTGGGTTTGACTGAGAACGAGATGAAGATTGCGGCGCCGATTATTAAGGAAATTCGTTCGCGCGTTGGCTTTATGAAGGATGTGGGCTTGGATTATCTGGAATTGAGCCGTTCGGCGGCAACTTTGTCTGGCGGTGAAGCGCAGCGCATTCGTTTGGCGACGCAGATTGGCTCTGGTTTGCAAGGTGTGCTCTACGTTTTGGATGAGCCGTCGATTGGTTTGCATCAGCGCGATAATGACCGCTTGATTGCGACTTTGAAACATTTGCGCGATTTGAAGAATACCGTGATTGTGGTCGAGCATGACACGGACACGATTTTGGCGGCGGATTACCTCGTCGATATTGGTCCTGGGGCGGGCGTCCATGGCGGTCAGGTGGTGGCTGCAGGAACGCCGGAAGAGGTGGCAAAGAATCCGAATTCGATTACTGGTCGCTTTATTTGCGGCAAAGAATCGATTGCGGTGCCGAAAAAGCGTCGCAAGTTGACTGGTAAATATCTCGATGTGATTGGTGCGCGCGAAAATAACTTGAAAAATATTGATGTGCGCTTCCCTCTTGGCGTCATGACGGTGGTGTCTGGCGTGTCTGGCTCGGGTAAATCGACGCTTGTGAATGAAATTGTGGCAAATGAGTTGCTTGCTCGTCTGCATCGCGCGCAGACCGTTGCTGGTGCACATGAGCGTATCGATGGCATCGAGCATTTAAATAAGGCGATCGTGATTGATCAGTCGCCGATTGGTCGTACACCGCGTTCGAATCCGGCGACTTATACTGGTGTCTTTAACTATATTCGTGAGCTATACGCGAGCCAGCCAGAGGCGCAGGTGCGCGGTTACAAATCTGGTCGTTTTTCCTTCAATGTGAAGGGTGGCCGCTGCGAAAAGTGTCAGGGCGATGGCGTTTTGAAGATCGAGATGCATTTCTTACCGGATGTGTTTGTGACTTGCGATGTTTGCCATGGTAAGCGTTATAATCGCGAGGCGCTCGAAGTGAAGTATAAGGGCAAGACGATTTCTGACGTGCTCGATATGACGATTGATGAGGCGGTGGAATTTTTCGAGAATTTGCCGGTAATTGCGAACAAGCTCAAGACGATTCAGGAAGTTGGCCTCGGCTACATTCGCCTTGGCCAGCCGGCGACGACCTTCTCTGGCGGTGAGGCGCAGCGCATTAAGTTGGCGACCGAATTGGCGCGTCGTTCGACTGGCAAGACGCTCTATATTCTCGATGAGCCGACGACTGGTTTACATTCGGCTGACGTGAAGCGTCTATTGGATATCTTGCAAAAGCTCGTCGATGGCGGCAACTCGATGATTATTATTGAGCACAATCTTGATGTGATTAAGAGTGCGGACTGGATTATTGATATGGGGCCAGAAGGTGGCCAAGGCGGCGGTCAGGTCGTTGCGACTGGTACGCCGGAAGATGTTGCGCGCAATGAAGCCAGCGCAACAGGTGCCTATTTGAAAAATCTTTTGAAGAAATAGTTCACTATCTTAAAATGTTCGTGTTTGTCGTTGCCTTGGATGAGTGGTATCCTAGAAGGAGTTGCACCTTAAAAGATACGGCGTAGTCTGAGAATCCGAAAGGAGGAGGTTTCGATGAAATACAAAGAAATGATTTCAGCAATCGAGGACGCGATTATTGAGAGTCAGGCGCGTAAGCTTGGCAGGGGTGGCGCTACCGCAATCTATATTGCCGTTAGACCTGTTCTGCCCTCGGCTGCCAAAGCGCTTGGCCTTGAGCTGGGCGAGCTTATGGGTTATTCCTGCTCGACGGAAGTAGGCATTGAGAAATGTGTCGGCAAGGTCCATTTCCCTCTTGGCGATCTGCCCGGTGAACTCGTTCGCTATGCGACGGCTTCTTCTAAAGAGAAGAAAAACTATCGTTCTCCGGTTCCCTCTACTACGATGGATGAATTCCTGCGTACTGGTACGGTTTCCTATGCAGAGATTCGCATTAGTCCGCCTGAGAAGCATGAGCTTGGCGAAAAGGCTTGGTGCGAGGTCTTTATCGCTGGTTGCGATACTCTGGCGACGAACAATTTCATTAAGCGGTCTATCTATGACGGCCTGCAGGCCTTGACAAGCTACGTGGGAGACAATAGTAAAAGAAAACTGTACGTTAGTCCCTAAGTTAGATGACGCCGTATCTGAAAAATATCGAATGCCCCGGGCGCGATGCTCGGGGCTTTTGCTGTCTATTTGTATGGAAAGGCGGCGACGAGGGCGCGCTGTTTGTCTTCGAGATTTTCGATTGGCTGGTATTGTTCGAGGGTTTTTCGCACGATTTTGTCGTCGAAAATGTCTTCCGGTGCGATGGTAAGGTATTCTTTCCCTACGCCCGAGCAGTAGTCTTTGAATTTGTATGAGCCGCCAATGACCTTTTCGGACAGGCAAATGTGTGCGTTTGGTACTTGGAAACTGTCCGCGAAGATAAGGCCGTGTAGCGACGATGAAAAGATAGCATCGCATTGCGAGATTTGCTCGGCGACTGCGCTAGGGCTTTGGAGTGGGCTGATAATTACGAAGCGGTCGTCCGATTTGACGCGTTTAACGAATTCGGAATCGAGGTCGACATAGTGTGGAATGATGCCGATTTTGCCGTTTTTGCGGCCGCTAACTGAATAAATGATGTTGGCAAGGATGCCGGGGTCGCCGAGTGGGATTTCGGGACTGCCGATGCGCTTGAGCGTGCTCTTGCCGCGTACGGCGCAGAAATGGAAATTTGCACTTGGGGATTTGGTTTTGTCTTGGCGGATATAGCCACTGCCCCAGATTTCGACTGGGCGATCTTCGGGGCGGTTATTGATTAAATAGTCTACGTTAGAGCCAATCGCGACCAGTTCGCAGTCTGCAATCGAGGCGTTTTTGACGCGGTAGCCAAAAAGTTCCGGAATGAGTTCGCTGGACAACTCGTCGCCAAAGTTTTTGATTCCGTCAAGCGTGTCGCGGTACCAAAAGAGCGGAATCGGTTCTTTGACGGAATTGCGAAGGCGGCGCTTGGCGCTATATTTAAGGCCTCTGCGGGCGAGGAGAAAATCTTGAATCTTATTCTTGAATTTGGCCATTGCTAGTTTGATTATATCAGAGGCATGGATTTTTGTATGCTATAGTGAAAAGAGATAATGAGTAGTGAGAAGACTATGAAAGATAAGAGCGCGACGAAAGGTGCTGAGAAGCAGGCTGAAAAGCCGCTTTTGAGCTTCGTTTTGTCTGACGCGAGTAACGCGGAAGCGGCGAAAAAGTGTATAAAATCTTTGCTCAGGCAGACCGAGCCGCGGATTGAGGTGATTTGTGTCGGTGACTGGCTTGATGGTTCGTTGGATAAGTTGGCGGGTGCTGATGCGCGTTTGCGATTGTTGCCTAGCAAGGCGAAAGCGAGTGTGGCGGAGTACCGCAATGTGGCGATTACTGTTGCGCATGGCGATTTCTTGGTATTTTGTGATGGTGTGAAAAAGTTTAGCGAGGATGCGGCGGAGCGAATGTTGCGCCTGATTCGCGAGAATGAGGCCGATGGCGTGCTCTGTGCTGATGATTCGAGGGCTGAGGCGGGAATGTGCGAGACAAATGCGAAAGCGATTGTTTTTGCGGCTTCCAAGTCGATTTCTGGCATGCTATTTCGTAAGGAGACTTTGGATTGGCGCAAGATTCGTTTCGCGGAAGATAGGCGGGATATCGATGCGGCCTTTGTGCTGCAATACTGTGGCGTGTGTGGTAATTATTTCTTCGAAAATAAAGCGGTCTGCACAGTTGATGGTACTGGCGCTCGTAATGCTCTGGATATGATGTATGGCGTGTTTGACTTGCGATACTGCTTAGAGCGGAATGGTTTTCTTGAGAAGCGCGAGGTGGAATATTGGCGCGTCTTTGATTGCGCAAAAAAGATGGCGCGAAAGAATGTTTCTGGCGTTGCGGAACGGAAGGAGTTAATGAAGATTACCTGGGCTTTTGAACGCGAGCATCGGAAGCAATATCGGAAGTGTGGCGTGAAGTTTTATAGCGGCGCGGTTAGAAAAGCGCGTGCGCTAGCTCGTCGTATTGTGCGGCGCTAGTTTGACGCAGTTGGCAGTACTGCGCTACTATAGAATGAACAAGGTGTGAAAGGATATGAAAAAGATAGTTCGAAAGAATAGTAGTATTTTGAGTATCGTGATGATTTCGGCGGCAGCGATTTGCGCGGCACTGGTCATAATGATGTCGTATTTGAATGCGCCAATTGCAGATGATATCGGCTTTGTACTGACGGCACAGAAATTGTCGCTGTTTGATTTTTTGCATAATTGCATGCTTCATACGGGGCGAATTGGACAGTGGGGTACGATTTATGCTTTCGTTAAGCTGTTTGGCGAGAATGCTGTGCGCGTTTTTCCGTTGGTCGCTTATGTTGTGTTGTCTGGGCTGTCGGCGGTGATTTTGTGGCGTACGGGGCTCGTAAAAAAGCTTACGAAGTCGATTCCGCTGAGTATGTTGATTTGGGGCGCCTTGCTATTTTGTTTGCCGAGCATCTTTGATTCGTTCTTGTGGTTTGATTCGGCGGCGGCTTACATTATGTCGATTATCTTTGCGCTCTTGTTGATTCTGCAGTGTAACGAGTTCTATTTGGCAAAGAATAAGAAGAGTTATGTTTGGCGTTTGGGGCTGATTGCTTTGACCGCCTTTATGGCGCCGCTTTTCTCGGAGCCGACGTCGATGCTGATGATTGGCTTCGCGATTCTGTTTGGAGCCTGGCGTATTGTTGTGAAGAAAGATCGCGGTGGCAAGCTTTGGTTGCATATTGTGATGTGTCTTGCACTGATTGGCGGTTTTGCACTGCTCTACTTCTCGCCTGGTTCGATTGAGCGCCGCGCCGCGAATACAAGCGAATTCGACGCGAAATATGTGTTTGTTGATTCTTTGAGCGGCTACGAGATGGTATTTGGCATGTATGCAAGTGTTGCGAAGATTGTCCTGCTCGTTTTCGTCGCCTTGTGTGCGGCGCATTACGTTGATAAGCGTGCGTTCAAGTTTAAGTATCTGCCTTTCGTGATTGCGTTCGGCTTGATTTGTACTTATGGTGTGTTTTGGATTAATAATTACTCGCAGGGCTATATGCCTTACCGCGTTTTGACGGTGCCGAGTATTTGCGCAACCTTGGTTTTGCTCTATTTGGCCGTTTTGATCGTTGGTCGGATTAAGACCGAGAAGTCTGCATTTGCATATTCTATGGCGGCGCTTGGTTGTTTGGCCTGCGTGGCGGTAGTGTGGAATATGGGCGGTACGATTCGTCCGCTCGCGCTGAGGCGACATTTTTATGATTACCGTGATTGGTCAGTAAAGGCGCAGTTGGAGAGTGATGACGAGGTGATCTATATTCCGGAATTGCCGATTTTGTTGCGCGCCAATGCAGAAGATTTCTATTACTATCAGGATGAGAATGGTGAAAGCAAGATGATTTGGGTGGCAAAAACTTATATCGATTATATTGGCGCCGGTAATAAAGAATGTGTCTTGGTTGAGTTGCCTGGATATGGGAGGAAACAATGAGTTCTGAAAATGTAAAGAAGCCAGTTTTATATATCGTAGTGCCTTGCTATAACGAAGAGGCTTGTATCGAGGAGACTGTTAAGCGCTTGCAAAAAAAGATGAAGGCTTTGCGTGAGGCGGAGAAAATTTCCGCAAAGAGCCGGATTGTTTTGGTTGACGATGGTTCGAAGGATAAAACTTGGGAATTGATCGAATCGATGCCGAAGCAGGTGATTGGCTTGAAGTTAGCGCACAATTCTGGTCATCAGAATGCCTTGTTGGCCGGCTTGATGTATGTGCGCAAGAAGTGTGACATCTCGATCAGCATGGACGCGGATTTGCAGGACGACATCGACGCGGTTGACGGCTTTATTGAACAGTATAATGACGGCTGTGAGATTGTTTATGGTGTGCGTAGCGAGCGTAAAACCGATACTTGGTTCAAACGTAATACGGCGCTTGGCTTCTATAAGATGATGAATTTCTTGGGCGTGGAAGTGGTTTATAACTGCGCAGATTATCGCTTGATGAGTAGTAAGGCGCTGAATGCAATGTCGGAGTATGGCGAAGTGAATTTGTTCCTGCGTGGTATCGTGCCGAAGTTAGGTTTTAAGACTGGCATTGTGAAATATGTGCGTGCGGAGCGTTTTGCCGGCGAAAGCAAATATCCTCTCAAGAAGATGTTGAATTTTGCTTGGGATGGCGTCACTTCATTTAGTATCAAGCCGATTCGTGCAGTGCTCGGTTTCGGCGTGGTGGTGTTTTTCGTGAGCTTGCTAATTATGCTTTATTCGCTGATTGTGAAGATTATTGGTAACGCTGTGAGCGGCTGGACTTTTACGATTTGTTCGATTTGGCTGCTTGGTGGCATTCAGATGATTTCGATTGGTCTGATTGGTGAATATATCGGCAAAACTTACATGGAAACCAAACGTCGTCCACGTTATCATATCGAAAAGATTTTGTGTAAAGATTAATTTTCTTTGCGCGTCGCGATAAGTTGTCTGGTTTTGCTGGACAACTTTTTTAGGCAGAAATCGCAAGCGACACAAGTGCTAAATATGATTGCCGTATAGATAAAAGTCATGACATATAATTTGCGTGAGCCAAAATAGTTTGAAAGCGTGAGCTGCTCATAGATGTATGGTCGCAGAAAGTTATTTTCGGTGATTAGATAGACAGCAAAAGTTGAGGCGCTGATAGTGTTGATGATTTTACTCTGGGAAATGTTAATGCTTTCAAATAGGAAGAAGATGCTAGTGGCGACGAGGTAGGAAAAAATGTTGCTCTCGCTCCCGACCCAGAGATCGAGGTATTGCTGGCGAAGGATGTAGACTTTGACGAAGCGAGAGGCTGCGAAGGCGGCGAGGCTCAGAATCGTGAAGGCGATGCGGTAGCTGCGTGGCGTTTTCTGAAGGCGTTTTGACATTGCGAGCGTGGCGCCGGTTAGGTAGGCGAAAGCGTAAGTGAGGATGCGGTATTCGCCGGATGGTTCAAGGTTGAAGTCGAGGTATTTGCCAATTGTGTTGAGCGCGAAAAACGCAAGGGCGACAGCGAAGAAACGGCGGCGGAATTTGCGATTTGCGAAATGTGCCGCAATGAGGTTGAGGGCTGGCATGAGGAGAATGATGACGATGTAGGTAATTGGAAACCAGTAGACGTTAGTATTGAGCGGGAAAATGGATTTGATGGCGCTGCTGAGGCTTAGTGTGCGGCTCAAAAGCATTACGATAAGACTGACGACGATTGAATAACTAATTGTTTCAATGGCGGTGCGCTTGATGCGGCCAAAATGAAAATCTTTTTTGCAGAGAAAAAAGCCCGTAATCATAATGAAGAGTAAGACGCCGATTTTGCCGGCCGGCGACAAGATAGTCAGGAAGAGAGTTTGCTTGCTTGGGGATTCGAACATGCTTGCGACGTTTGGCGACCAGCCGATGATGTGCGCAAGGACAACGCCGAGCATGGCAAGAATACGGAGGGCCTCAAAATTACTCTTTCTCATGCGGAAATTATAGCATAAGAGAAGAGCCCCAGTTCTAATCTGGGGCAATTGTTATTTCTTGGCGGCCTTTTTGGCTGTCGTGCGGGTGCGTTTGGCTGGACGGCGAGCGGTTTTTGGCTTGTTTGCGAGCATTTCTTCCGCCTGCTCTTTCGTGATAGTCTTCGGGTCGACGTCTTTCGGAATGCGCACGTTATTGCGGCGGCCTGGGCCTTTGACATATGGGCCGTAGGCGCCGTTAATAATCTGGATGTCGCCCCAGTTGGCGATATAGGAATCGCGTTTGGCGACATAGAGTGGCTCGGCTTCTTCGATTGTAATCGTGTACGGGTCGAAGTCTTTCATTGGAACGTTATAACTACCACACTTAAGATATGGACCAAATGGGCCGGCGGCGGCAATAATTTCTGTGCCATCCTCTGCTTTGCCGAGGCTGCGCGGCAACTGCGGAAGTGCGAGCTGCTTGAGCGCTTGTTCGAGCGTGACGGTTTTGACGGATTTGCGTTTTGGCAATGGCGCGAAGCGTGGCTTTTCGCCGGCTTCCTTTTCATTTTCGCCGAGTTGGATGAAGCCGCCGTTTTTGCCAACCTTAGCATAGACGGTTTTGCCAGTTTCCGGATCATGGCCGAGGAGGCGGGCATTGTTATAGCGTTCGATGCCTTCGCTGGCGAGAACGGAATCATTAAATGGGCCATAGAAATCGCGGAGCATTTTGACGCGATCGAGTTTAGCCTCGGCGATAAGGTCGAGATCTTTTTCGATGTTAGCGGTAAATTTGTAATCGACGATGTTCTTAAAGTTGTCGACGAGGAAGCCGGAGATGAGTTCGCCGATTGGGGACGGCATGAGCTTGCCCTTGTTGGCGCCGAATTTTTCGGTGACTTCTTCGTCTTTAATCTGGCCGTTTTCGAGGGTAAACTGGCGGACTTGGCGCTCTTCGCCTTCGCTTTCGCCCTTTACGACGTAGCCGCGCGCTTGAATGGCAGTCATAATACTGGCATAAGTGGACGGACGGCCAATGCCAAGCTCCTCGAGCTTCTTGACGAGCGAACCTTCAGTGTAGCGTGCCGGCGGCTTGGAATAATTCTGCTTGGCGACGATGCTTTGTGCTTCGACCTTGTCGCCGACAGCGAGATGCGGCAATTCATTTTCTTTAATACGACCGTAAACTTTGAGGAAGCCGTCAAAAGTGATAACTTCGCCCTTCCCCTCGAAGAAATATTCGCTTGGGGTGGTAATCTTGATGGTAGTGTTTTCGATTTTGGCGTCGGCCATCTGGGTAGCTAGGGCGCGAGTGCGAATGAGGTTGTAGAGACGTTTTTCGTAATCGTTTTTGCCAGCAACTTCACGATGGATGTCGGTCGGGCGGATAGCTTCGTGCGCTTCCTGTGCGCTATCATTCTTGGTTTTGAAGTTGCGAACTTTGACATACTCCTTGCCGTAAACGTCCTCGACGTAGCTCGCGATGCTCGCGATGGCCTGCTTGGAGAGGTTTAGACTGTCGGTACGGTGGTAAGTAATCAAACCGGCCTGGTAGAGGCTCTGAGCGGCTGTCATGGTGGTTCTGGTGCTGTAGCCGAGCTTACTGTTGGCTTCGATTTGCATTGAGGCGGTTGTGAATGGTGGCTGTGGTTTGCGGTTGCCTGGAGTAGTCTCGACGCTGGCGACTTTGTACTCGGCGCCAATTAGGCTTTGTAAGAAAGATTTGGTGGATTCTTCGTCGTCGAAATCATGGTCGAGTTTGGCGGCAAAGCCGAAATCGCCGGTGACTTTGTAGGTATATTTACTGGCGAATTTTTCGATTGCTTGTTCGCGCTCGACGATAAGGCGGAGAGCTGGACTCTGGACGCGGCCGGCGGAAATGGCGCCCGGAACTTTTTTGCGTACGACGCCGGAAAGATCAAAACCAACGAGCATGTCGAGGGTTTGGCGAGCCTGTTGGCTGGAAACCATGTTCATATCTACCGTGCGCGGCGCCTTGATGGCAGCCTCAATGGCTGGCTTGGTAATTTCGTGGAAAGTAATGCGGGCGGTATCTTCTGGTAGCTTCAAAACTTGGCAGAGATGCCAAGAAATCGCTTCTCCTTCGCGGTCTTCATCCGTCGCAAGCCAGACTTTGTCGACGGCTTTGACGGCTTTTTTGAGCTCAGAAATAATCGACTTGTGTCCTGGGTCGATTTCGTAGGTAACATCAAAAGTGTTTTTGTCGACCTTGGTGTCTTTGCGAATGTGGCCGACCGAAGCTAGTACCTGATAGTCGCTACCGAGGTATTTTTCAATTGTGTGCGCCTTGGCAGGCGACTCGACGATTACTAGATTTTTGCCCATATTATATTATATTAACATTTTAGACTTGTATTAGACTAGCAGATTTTCGAAGATAATAAAAGCAAGAGCATAAAAATACCCCCGACCGAAGTCGGGGGGTGATGTCGAGTGGGCTTATGCGGCGAAATTCGTCGCGATGTAGGCCTTAACCCACTTCTCCTTGTCTGTCTCATCCATCAAGGCGTATTTGGTGGCCGCCCTTCTGAGCGCCTTTTTGCCTCTCAGGTGTCGTAGGCTGTACGCAACGGTGCTGTCGCGAGCTGTGCCTTCGGCCCATGATGAGATGGTTTTAGCGTGCTGCTTGAGCAGGTCGATAAACTCGCTCATGAGATTCTGCGACTCGCGAATAGTGTCTTCCTTCGTGAGGATGCGCGGAATTGCCATGTATTTCCGGTTTAATACCAGTTTGAAGCTTTCCGGTTTGTCCATGATGGCCTTAGTGGCCATCAATGCCTCGACCGGACTTCTGAAGCTGTGCTCGAACACTCCGAAGATTCCAAGCCTGATGCTTGGGCAGGCGCTGAGGAAAGCTCCCCACTTGCCTGGCGCTTCGTCGTCTTCATATGCCGCGAGTTTCCGAGTGATGACGCGAGAGTTATGCATTGTCATTTTTCGTGACCTCCTTTTTTGGACACAGTGTTGCAGACTTCTTGATAAAGGGCGCCAAAGAATGGTACTTATATTATGCTACTTTTTGCTTGATTTGTCAATAATGTTTGTTTTGTTTGTGATCGACTGATAGAATGAAGAAAAAGGAGGAGTATGGATTGGGATGAATATTTTTTGAAAATTGCTGAGACTGTTGCCCTGCGCTCGAAGGATCCTTCGACGAAAGTTGGTACAGTCATAGTCGATGAGCGTCATCGCCCGGTGTCGTTTGGTTATAACGGTTTGATTCAAGGTGCGGACGAATCGAAACTGACTTTATCTGAACGTCCAATGAAATACTATTTTTCGATGCATAGCGAGATTAACGCGATTATTTTTGCGCGCCGTGATTTGACGGGCTGTACCTGCTATTCGGTTTATGCTCCATGCGTAGATTGCTTGCGCTTTTTGCTGCAGGCCGGCATCAAGAAAATTGTTTATAAGAATGCGCACGTAAATTCGCACAAAAATAAGGCAAAAGGCTCGATGCAAAACGACGAAACGGATCGTGCGATTATTGCAATGTTGGATGCGATGCCGGATGTTGAGGCCTATAACGGCGTAACCGGCAAGAGCTACAAAGAAGAACTGTTGGGCAAATAATTTTTGCCATCAAAAAGCCCCAGGTAAGGGTGGGCATCACCTGGGGCTATTTGAGCCTTTAACGCACCTCATGGCCCTGATAGCAGGAGCGTGACCCACCTCACACATGGGGTCCGCCGGTTAAAGGCATTGCTAGCTCTAGAAACGCGATTCTAAGTGGAGGTAATACTTTTCACTTTAAAGCATAGGAGAACTTTAAAGGCCGAAAGGGTTTCTAAAGCACGCAACAATTGCTAAAATAAATTTAGCAAAGTTTGAATAATTTATTTAGGTGCGGTTTTTTGATCTTTCGATCAAAACTAATGTGATTTTAGCACGAATTTGCAAAATAGTCAATAGTTTTTGACTATTTTTTTATAAAATCAATGGCAAAACGTGGCATTTTTCGGCGATTTTTGGCTGTTTAACAGGGGTCAAGCCGCTTGTGGTAATTTTGTAAAAATGTGTTATAAAAATAGCCATAAACACTATATTTTGGCATATTTTTGGGTGTTTGCAAGAAAATTAGGCATAAAAAATGACGCCGCGGTGGGCGCCATTTTTGTCGGATTTTAACTAGGAGTTGTCAACGCAGAACCACGCGCCGCCTTCGAGGCGATACCACATTGCGAGGTCGCGATCGCTTTGAGTCCATTTGAAGGTCTGCTCGCCGGTGCCGCAAAGGCCTTTCGAGAAGACGACGATATAGTGAGTGACATTGTTTGACCAGTCCTGTCTGACATTTGAGCTACCGTCTTCTGCATCGTTGAATGGAACGATGACGTCGCCACTCGTGTGCGTATCGCTGCGCGCATCGAAGCCGTACGGTTCACCGTCTGGGTCGGTAAACTTGGAGCCGCAAGAAGTTGGGCGCATGAGATGTACAGTGTTTTGGCCCTGTTGGCCTGATGGCGCGGTTGGATCGTAATTGTCGTGGCGCACAATATTGTTACATTCTGGATCCACGTATTCTTTAATGAACTGATTAATGCGGTTGCCGCCAACATTAGTCTGATTATCAGTGCGCGGAATGAATGGGTTGAGGCCAGAGTTATTGGTCTGGTATTCGACGACGGCCGACATAATGCGGGCGATGTCGTTCTTGCGCTGCGTGTTGCGCTGAGAGCGGCGAAGTGCCGGAATGGCAATAAAGACCGCGAGGAAGATGAGGCCGGCTACTGCGAGCACGAGCACTACTTCAACGATCGTGAAAGCTTTTTGATTGTTCTTCTTCATAATTCTAGATTACTCCTTTATGCCGCCAAAATGTCAATAAATTTATGAATTCTGTCGGTCGTATTAGTGATGGTTTGCGTTATCTTGTTAGCTTGCTCGGTATAGTCATTGTTGTTGTCGCTGGATTGTTCCATGCGCTCTGCTTCGATCTTTTCCAGTTCCGCCATGGCGTCTTGACGGCGAAGCTGTAGCATGCCGATTCGTTTTTCTACGATACGGCGGAATTCAGCGTCGTCATCGAGGATTTCGCTGGATTGTTCGGCGTTTTGCTCGGATTCGATTGGCTTGGTTTCGGTTTTTTCTGTGATTGGTTTGGCGTCGAGACTATCGCCGGCATCTGCATTGAGTTCTGGCTCCATGTCGCTAACTGGGCTCTCTGTTGATTCGGTAAAATTAACATCGTTAGCGATAGTTTCGCCTTCGTTTTCAATCTCCAGATTGCCGCCGGCGATGGTAGTGTTGTCGGTGTTGAAATTGTCGCTATCTGCAGTAGTGTCAACTATTTCATCGCCCACGTTATCTGCCATGTCTGGCATTTCTAGGTTGCCATTTTCGATAGCAGCATCGGTTGCTGCAGTGTCTGCTAGGACAGTGTCGTCATCGAAGGAATCGGCGTTTGCTTCGATGCTTGACTGTTCGAAGCTGGCTGGGTTTTCAGTTGGCGTTACAATTACTGATTCGGCGGGAGCGGTCGTGGTGGTTTCGGCGGGAGTATCGTATGGTGGTTCAGCTGGCGCAATTGGTGCAATGGGCGCGTTGTCAAAAATATTGCTCGTGGAGGCAATTCCATCATTTGCTTCATTTGTGATTGTCTCGGCTGACTGTATGCCGTTTTCCACTTGTTCTCCTTCCGTGGTATTAGTTTGCGGCTGTGCTTCGACGGCGGCGATTTGGCCGGCGAAGAGGCCTGGATTTGCAATCATGGCGGCATGGGTGGCAGCTTCGGCGACACGGGCGGCGTCGGCGGCTTGCGTTCTGGCGCGTATGGCTTCGAGCGGGCCTTTTTCGGAGCGTTCTTGGCGTTCTCTCGCGAATTCGGCCTGTAGCCTCATGGATTTTCGTGGGTCAGTGCCCTTCGGTGCCTCGTCTTTATTGCTCATCGTTTACTCTAATATTTATAAAAATGCTTAAGTATATTGTACTACAAGCAAAGAGTAAATCAAATCGCGCTATTGCTTTTTTGGTTTGACAAAAATGAAGAGTTTGCTGGCGATGTAATTAATGATGATTACGATGATGTTGCTGGCGATTTTGACTGGCATGTCTGGGAAGTTGAGTTGCTTGACGAAGATAAACATGATTATGACGTCGAGAGCGAAAGTGGCGGCGCGAGCGATGGCGAAGCTAAAAATTTCGCGCGTAATGGCTTTGAGGCCGCGTGCTTCGCTGCGAAAAACCCAGATGCGGTTCGTGACATAGGCGAAGATAATGGAGACAATTTGGCCGATGATAGTCGAGATGACTTCGTCGATGCGGAATAGATGTGCGCAGATGGCGTAAGTGACGATGTTGACGATGGTTGTTAGAGCGCCAAAAATGATATACATGATGACGTCGTAGTGTTTTTTGAAGAGTGCTTTGATTTTGTCGGAGAGGGTCTCGTGCTTGATGACGGTGACTTTAGTGCGCTCGTGGGTAGTCTTACTCATAGCTAGAAATAAATTCCTCGATTTGCTTTAAGATTTGCGGAAGCTGGCCGCGCTCGTGGTCGGTGAATTTGCCGAGGACAAATTCGGTGTCGCCGATGCGGTTGCGGAGTGTGTCGTTGGCGGTGCCGATGCGGTAGCGTGGAAAATCGTCAGTACTGAAGTGGTTGATCATAGATTTGAGGCCGTTGTTGCCGCCCGCGCTGCCGCGTTCGCGAAAGCGGAGCTTGCCGAATTCGAGCGAGAAATCATCGCAAACGGCGAGGAAATCTTGCGGTGTGAGCTTATAGAAATCCATGATGGAACGCGTGATCTGCCCTATCTCGTTGTAGTAGCTCTTGGATTTGACGAGGAGGCGGTTGCCGTCTTTGGCGACGAGGGCGCCGAATTTTGGCTTGTCCTGCCAGTCGAGTTTGTGGATTTTGGCATAAAAATCGAGCGCCAAAAAGCCGACGTTGTGGCGCGTGAAATTGTACTGGTTACCCGGATTGCCGAATCCAACAATGATTTTCATATCTGTTATTATAGCATGAAAAAGGCGGCCGAATGGGGCCGCCCTTTTGGTGGGTTTGCAACGATCGTTTATGTTTAGATTCTGATTCCTTCCATTAGCTTCGGACCGTTTCGTACCGGTTTTCTGGTTACGATAGTGAGGAATGGGGCTTTGCCGCATACTCGGCGCATAACCATTGCGACGGAGTTGCCCATAGCACCAAATCTATTCATGGTCTGATACGGATCTGCCAGAATGACCAGAATAGAACCTTCAGCCGGTCTACCAATCGCCAGTCTAATCTGTGCCGGTGTATGGAATTGGCCTTCGTCCAAGATAATTAATGCGTTTGTAGGGCTGCGAGAGCTCAGTTCTCCCATCGTGACGAATTCAATTCCTGTCATGATTTCGTCTGCGATCGAGAAGCACAATGATTCGCTATAGACGAGGCCGGATTGTTTGCGGATTTGCATGATTGCCTGCGCAAGGAGTTCTCGCATAGCGGCAATTTTTGGCGCCATTTTAGCCATGCGGTCACCCGGCAAAGTTTCGGTCTTTGCGCCCATTTGTTTATCCGGCACGACGACAAGGATTCGGCTAAATGAGTCTGAATCCTTGCTGAGTTCCGAAAGGATATCTAAGGGGTCTGACTTTGATTTTTTCTTACTACCCTTTTGGTAGCATGGATCTTTCTTGGGGTTGTGTTTGCCGTTAACTTTGGTCTCTGTTCCATCTGGCTTTGTTCTGACCTGGTCGGGTTCTTCCAACTGCGGATGAGTCTGCATGAGTGCTCTTTTCCGGAATGGTTCCGTCATTGAGAGCATTGCTAAAACTACCGAGTAGGTTTTGCCGGTTCCTTGCGGGCCAGCAACGATAACATAAGGGTTGATGTCGGGGTTTGCTCGTGCTCGTCCTAACATATCAAATACGATGTTCTGCTCAGTGCTTTTGGCGCTAGTCAGAAGCGTGCTCAGATACTGAAGCGGCTCAATCATCTGAGTTCTGTAGTTATAGAAGCCGATATTGTTACCATTCGGACTAAACTCGTCACCGAAGACGACATATTCATTCTTAGCCAACGGCGGCTGGTCTTTGAGTGCCGCTTGGAATTCTTTGACGGGTATGCCGGGGGTTTTCGACCCTCTCGAATTGAGCCACAGTGCATATAGCTCATTGTCGGCAGGAATGACTCTATAGCCAGCATGAATCGACGGGTCAAGTATGGTTAGATTGTATTTTCTCTGCAGTTCTTTTGAAAGATAGAGGCTGATAGCCCGGTCATTTGTGAGCAGAGTTACTCCGTCCTTGAACTTTTTGTGCGGATATTGTTCGCTCCAGTATTCTGCCGTTGCGATAGAGTATCTGAGGCCCTCTTTTTCAATATCTGTTTCAAGATCGAACGAATGCTTCCTGTTATCAAGAATAATTGAGACATTATTCAGCGTATACACATCATGCACTTGCCCGTCAGTACTCGTGAACGACGAGTGCTTGCCGTCCTGCTGAATCGTGCTAAGGAGATAGATGAGTTCGGCGCTGATTTCTCCATTTTGGGTTTCTGCGGACGAGAATTTCGTGTAGATATTGATTAAAACATTGCTTACAACGAAACATCTCTTTCCGAGTTCGTCCGTGTCGTCTGCGTAGAGAGCGTCGGGAAAATTGAGTAGCAAATCCGGCGTCACCACGTACAGTACGTGTTGGCTGAGCTTGCGTAAATCGCAAATTCCTTTATCTCCTTTGGCTTTTCGTGATCTCATAGGATCCCCTCCTTTGGTGTGGGTGGATACGATCGTTGTGAAGGTGCTTTTACAAAAATAGGCCCGAATGAAAGGCCCACTTTGTTACGCGATATTATAACAGATTAATCGCGATTTCTAAAGCTGAAGCAGATTGGCGTGCCGGTGAAGTCGAAGGCTTCGCGGAGGCGACGTTCAAGATAACGTTTGTAACTCCAGTGCAAGAGGCTGAGGTTGCTGCCATAGACGACAAACCAAGGCGGACAAGTGTCGGTCTGGACCATATAGCGGAGCTTTGGATGGGTGTTTTTGAGACCTGCCGGCGGATGGGCGTTGACGGCGTCCATGAGGAGCTTGTTGAGGTCGGAGGTCTTAAGCTCGGCGTGGCGGGCTTGGTCGATTTGTTGAGCGAGTTCGAAAATCTTGGTGACGTTTTTGCCGGTGACGGAGCTGGTCATAACGACTGGCGCGTATGGTACGAAATTGAAATCGCGTTCGAGATTGTCGAGGATTTCGTCAGTGTCTTGGTGCTCGAGGTCGGTTTTGGTAACGACGAGAATGATGCCCTTGCCTGCTTCGATGATTTGGCCGGCGAGGCTTTGATCGAGTTTGGAATGTGGCTCGGTGCTATCGATGAGCATGCAGCAGATGTCGGCTTCTTCGATGGCGGCGAGACTGCGGAGGGCGGAAAACTTTTCGATACCCACTTCGCGTTTGCCTGGCTTGCGGAGGCCGGCGGTGTCAAGGATTTCGATAGTTTGCCCTTTGTAGCGGATTTCGGTGCGATTAACATCGCGAGTGGTGCCAGCGAGATTAGCGACGACGGCCTGTTGTTTCTTGGCGAGCGTGTTGAAGAGGCTGGACTTGCCAACGTTCGGGCGGCCAATGAGGGCGATTTTGAGTGTGTTGTCCTTGCTCTGCTCTGAGTTGCCGAGTTTGTGACCGGCGGCTTTGAGTTCGCGCTTGATGCTGGCGCGGAGGTCGTTGAGATGTAGGCTGGTGGTGGCGGAAGTGCGCATCATGTTCTGGATGCCGAGGCTGTAGAATTCTTCATCTGGCAAAGATTCGCCAAGGTCGGCTTTGTTGAGCAAAAGCATGGTTGGCTTGCCGCTCTTGAGGGCTTTGCGCGCGATAAGAGTATCGTCTTGGTTTGGATATTTGCTAGAATCGAGAGCTAGGAGAATCATGTCGGCATTGGCGACAGCGTCGTCGATTTGGTCCTGAATGCGGGCTTCGAATTCGTCGTTTGGATCTTTAAGACCGGCGGTGTCGATAAGAAGATACTGGTCTTCGACCTTGCCGACTACGTTGTCGCGCGTGGTGCCTTCTTCGCGCGCAACAATTGCCTGCGCTTTGCGAACGAGGCGATTAAAGAGGCTGGACTTGCCAGCGTTGGTTTGGCCAATGATGGCGACAACTGGTAATTTCATGGTTCTATTATAGCAAAATTGACAAAAATCGTAAAGTGTGATATAATCAAGGTATGGCTGGGCTCCATCGGCAACGGTGAGAGCCTGGTCCCAAAGCGCTTAGGCGCTTTTTTGGTGCTTGAAAAATCCCCCGGCCGAAACCGAGGGATTTGTGTTTAGGGGTAGAATTATGACATCAGAAGATGTGATGCTCTGCGAAAATCATCGCAAGTGTGATAGCCACTGTGGTCATCAGCTTGATGAGGATGTCGAGCGACACGCCATCGACGTCTTTACGGATATCTCCGACGATGTCGCCATTGACTGCGGCCTTGTGTGCGTCGCCGCCCTTCTTTTCGCCTTCCAGCATGTTGGCTTCGATAAACTTTTTGGCGTTATCGAAAGCGCCTCCGGAATTGCCGTAGAAGAAAGCGAGCAAGATGCTGACTCCGATGGAGCCGAGCAGGAACGCTGCCACGAAGCCTGGACCGAACAACAAGCCGAGAATTGTCGGTGCCGCCAGAGCTAGAAGCGCTGGGGGTGTCATATGCTTGAGCGCATACTGCGTTCCCTGCACGATGCAGGTTGCATAATCAGGGGCTTTCGTGCCGCTAACTACGGCCGGGTCGTCGAGCTGCTTGTTGATGATGTCGGTCATGATTTCGCCGCCCTTGTTGGTGTAGCGCGTGAGCATATCAACAAAGACACCGACAGTTGCGATACCGAGGAACAGTGCGACGATGTTCTCTACGGATACGAGATTTTCGGAAATCACTCCCGGCGAATACGAATTCACGTAATTCACGAAGAGCGAAATCGATGCAAAGGCTGCGCTTCCAATTGCGAAGCCCTTGCCGATGGCCGCGGTCGTGTTGCCGAGCGCATCGAGCTGATCCGTTATTCGTCTGACAGATTCGTTGAGTTTGCATCCAGAAGCAATGCCGCCAGCATTGTCGCTGATGGGGCCGAATGCGTCAATCGAAATCGTGTTTGCGATGAATGACAGCATACCGATAGCGGCCACAGCAATACCATAGTATCCGCATGTATTATACGAGAACATGATACTGAAGCCGATGACGGCGGTCGGGAGCAGTGCTGAGCGGAAGCCAAGCGCGTCGCCTTCAGAGATAACGAAAGGCGTTCCTCTGCGGGCAGCTTCTGCGATGGCTCTGACTGGTTTGCCGGTAAGTCCGGTGTAGTATTCCGTCAGTTTGCCGACGACTATACCACTGAGAATACCAGTCATAGCACAGAAGGCTGGCGAGAGCGGATTGAAGTTGCTTGGTAGTTCGACTCTCGTGAACAGGAACTGGGCGCTGCCGAAACTTGCGGCAAGCACGAAGAGCGCGGAAATCCACGTCGAGAGGTCGAGCTCTCTTGACGGTTTGCCGCTGGATTTGTGGAGCAGCACGAAAGCGCTGCCGATTAGGCTGCCGACTAGACCGAGTGCATTGACGCCGATGGCGAAAATTACCAGTGCGGTAATGAAGCTAGGCGCGCAGCCCCTGTGGAACATGTAGGCGATCATGATGGCGCCGCCAAGCGTTGCCATGGTTGACTCGCCAAGGTCTGAACAGTTGCCCAAGACGTCGTTGACGTTATCGCCGACGCTGTCGCCGATGACGCCGGGGTTTTCTTTGGAATCCTCGTCGAGATTATGTCGATTTTTGCCAGCGAAATCAGCCGCAGCGTCCATCATCTTGGTGAAGATGCCGCCGCCGGCGCGGTTAAAGATGGCGATGAGTGAGTATCCAAGCATGAATGTGGACAGGCGCTGGAAGCTCGGATTGCACTCGGCGATTGGGATGATGCCGGTCGATACTGCGTCTGGATTGATTCCGCCAATGAGGAACATGACGAACGAGAGACTCAGCAGAACGACCGCATGAACACTGAAGCCACTGATGTGGCCGCCGAGAAGTGCGGTTTTCATGGTTTTGCCGATATCGCCGGTTGTTCTGGCGGTATTGGCGACTCGCACGTTGGCATAGGTTGCTCCCTTCATGCCGACGAATGCGCTGATTGAGTTGACGGTCATGCCAAGCATGAAGAACGCGCCGCTCCATTTTTCGACGAAGAGCGTAATTAACGTTCCGACGATAGCAGCAACTAGCAGAATGCGTTTGTATTCGCATTTCATGAAGGTCATTGCGCCGTCGCGGATCAGTTTAGCGAACGCTTTCATTTCCTGGCCAATTGCGTCGTTGTCGCCTTCCGGCTTCTTGAGTAGAGTGGCAAAGTTGATGACGACGAAAATTACGGCGATGGCCGCAATTCCGAGTATAGCCCAGAGGAAAAGTTCCAGACTTAACATGCGGTTCACCTCCTTAGGTGATAAGGGCGGATGGCGTAAGAGGGTCGTGTGAATGCTACATAAGCCATTGGTATCTACCTCCTTTTTAAAGATCGAAGAGTCAGCGAGCGCAATAATAAAAAATCGCACTTCCGTGCCACATACCGCTCTTCACTAGTATGTACTTTCAACGTACTAGATTTGTGGGGATTTTTCAAGAGAATAACAGATAGTGCTCGTGCTTTTGTGGCGTCAAAAATAGCCTCAGACGAGGCTATTTGATTTTGATTGTTGCTTAGGCTATCATTTTGCGCAGGCGGCGGCGACGGATGAAGGTAAAGATAATGATATAAATCAGGATGCCGCAAATGGCGCCAAAGATATCGATAATGATGTCGCGGAATTCGGCGCTGCGACCCGGAACGGTGAGCTGATGAATTTCGTCGATGGCAGCATAGATACCGGAGAAGATGGTGGCGATGATTGGATTGGAACGGCGGAGATAATTGTCTGGATTTTTGCCCTTCTGGTAGCTAGAAATAGCGTAGCCAAGACAGCCGAAAGCGACGACGTGTGCAAGCTTGCGCGTGACGACGTTACTGAGGCCTAGCATTGCCGCAATGCTGAGCGATTGATTGTCGGATTGTTCGCCATTGCGAGAGGAAAAGAACCAGATGAGAAGCGCGAAAAAGATTGGGAAAATTATGCGCCAATGATATTTTAGACCTTTCATGAGGCCATTATAGCACGAACAGAGGACGACAGGGGTTATTTAAAGAGACCTTTAATGCCTTTGGTGATGGCGGATTTGACGCCGCTAGAAATGGCGTTGGTGACGCCGCGTTGGACGCCGGTCGTGAGGGTCTTTTCGATCTTGCCCTGATTTTTGGCTTTTTGCTTGGCAGCCTGTTCGGCGGCCTTGGCTTCTTCCTTGGCCTTTTGGTTGGCGAGCTTCTGTTCTTGGAGGGCGAGTTTTTGCTCGGCGAGGGCTTGTTTGCGGGCGGCCATTTCTTGCTTTTGCAACATGAATTTTTCGGTTTCGGTCATCGGGCGAGCGGCTGGCTGCGCGGCGGTGGTTGTCGTGCTTGCGGTCGAGACGGAAGCGGCCGGAACGTGCGCTTCGGCGCCAGATGGCATGAGGTTGGTATTAACGGCGTTCTGTTGCTGTGCGGCTTGAACTTCTAGCATTGGCTGTGCTTCTTCGACTGGCTTGCCGTTAAGGATTTCTTGGGCGGAGATTGGGTTTAGCGCTTCGTCGTATTTGCCGTGAAGATTGCTGTATTGAATAATTTTGGCGCGGAGAGCGTCGTCGAGGGTGCCCATTTGGCTCTGTGGCGGCAAAATTGTGGCGCGTTCGACGATTTGCGGAGCACCCTTTTCGTCTAGGAAGGAAATGAGGGCTTCGCCGGTGCCGAGCTCGGAAATTGCCTCTTCGGTGTTGAACTTTGGATTCGTGCGGAAAGCGTCGGCGGCAGCCTTGATAGTCTTTTGCTCAGCCGGCGTGTAGGCGCGGAGGGCGTGTTGGACGCGGTTGCTGAGCTGCGAGAGAACTTCGCCCGGAATGTCGGTTGGAGCCTGCGAAACGAAGTAGAGGCCGATGCCGCGGGAGCGGATGAGCTTGACGACCTGCGTAATGCGCTTGAGGCGGTAGGCTGGCATGCCATTAAAGAGGAGGTGTGCTTCGTCGAAGAAGAAGACCATGCGTGGCTTGTCGAGATCGCCGACCTCTGGCGATTCGGTGAAGAGGCGGGTGAGGAGCCAGAGCAAGAAAGCGGCATAGAGATCTGGATTTTGGAAGAGCTCTACGGCGTGCAAAATATTGATGAAGCCGCGGCCATCCTGCGCGTTGGTTGTAAAGAAATCATTAATGTCGAGGGCTGGTTCGCCGAAGAAGTGGCCGGCGCCTTGGTTTTCGAGCGAAAGAAGGCTGCGCTGGATGACGCCAATACTCTGAGGAGTGATGTTGCCATAGGTGCTGGTGTATTCGGCGCGGTTTTCGCTGACATGTGCGAGGAGTGCCTTGAGGTCAGACAAATCGACGAGTGGTAATTCCTTATCTTTGGCGATGGCGAAAGCGATGGTGAGGTTACCCTCTTGTGCTTCGGTAAGACCAAGCATGATGGAAAGAATTTCTGGACCAACCTGGCCGATATTGGCGCGGATTGGATGGCCGTTTTTGCCATAGAGATCCCAGAAATGGACTGGGTAGAAATTGGTTTTGAAACCGTCGAGATTGAGTTTTTCGACGCGGGATTGAATCTTTTCGAGATTGCCTTCGATGGCAGTGCTGGCGAGGTCGCCCTTAACGTCAGCCATGAAGACTGGTACGCCGGCTTCGGAGAAGCTTTCGGCCATGACTTTGAGCGTGATGGTTTTGCCGGTGCCGCTGGCGCCAGTGATGAGACCGTGTCGGTTGGCCATGTTTGGTAAGATGGCGAGCTCTGCGCTGTCGTTTTTACCAATAAGAATTTTGTCGTTGTATAGCATAAAAATCCCTCGTTCGCTTTGATTAGATTATAACAGTTCTGATTAGTTGTCGTAATTGGTGTCGAGTTTTAGAGAATTTTCGATGGAAGCGGCGCTTGGGCTGTTAATATTGCCGGAATTGCCAAGCTGCTCGATGGTTGGAATATTTTCGCCCTGCTGTTCCGTGATTTCTTTGACGGCTTGCGAAAATGGATTAATGCTCGAAAGGGCTTCTTCGGCAGCTGCGCTGTCGAAAATGGAGTTTGTCTTTGGCTGTTCGGCGGACTCTTGCTCGGTGCTTGGCTTTTGCTGCTCGGCGACTGGATTTTCGCCAAGCATGTCAGGATTGAGCTGCTCGCTTTGCGGTGCCGGCTCTTGGCTGATTGCTTCGGCTGACACTTCCTCGGTGGCATTAGCTTCGGTTGCGACGTTATCGTCTGTTTCGGCGGACTCGTCGAGATTTTCTTCTGGGGTTAGTTCGTGGAGGTCGCTATCCGGGATTTGCTCGCCAGCTTGTAGTGCGGTGATGGCGTTGCGAGCTTTGTCGACTGCCTGCCGGGCGGCAATTTCGGCTTCTTGGAAAGAGGCGTTAAGTCTCGAGCTGAGGCCTGGATTATCCACGAATCGACTCGCTGCCTTAGCAGCAGCAACGAGGCGAAGAGTGTATTGTAGGGCAGTTTCGGCGCCGGCGAGATGGGTTTTGGCTTCGATTTCGTCGCCAAGTCTGGCGGCTTTGATGACCTCTTCGCTTTCGGCAGTAGCTTTGATGGCATTTTCGGTGACTGCGGTCGAAATCATGGCGGCGTCGGCTTGGTCTTTTGCTTCGTCGGTATTATCGCTCACGTAGGCGGCGCGCTCTGCGTCGCGATGTGCTGAGGCATTGAGGTTAACCGAGCGAATAATGTCACTATTGTTAAAACCTTGTGCTTGAAGTGAATCGCGGAGTGCCTCGGTACCGATACCGCTAGCACCGCTGACGGTTTCGCGTGCGGCGGAGGTTGTTACGACGTTGCCTTGTTGAAAAGCTACGAGGTAGTCTGGAGTGTCAGAGCCGTCTTCGGCGCTATCTTCCGTGGCGTCTTGAAGGGCCTCGGAGAGTTCGCCGATGTCTGTGCCAGCGTCGGCGACGCTTTCGTCAATGCCCGGCATTTCTTTGTATGATTCCGAATTGTCGCCTTGAAATGGTGGCATTTCGGCCATTGCGGCAGCCCAGGTATCTGCGGTTTTTTGTTGTTCTTCGCTAAGCTCGCCGGTTTTAAGACCAGGCATTGCTTCGTAGCTCGTGCTATCGTTTGATGGATTGAACATTTTTCTCCTTACTCCCACGTCACGGTCGTTGTGCTAGGATAGAGAGTTATCCAAACCTGACCTCTGTTTAATGCGATTTCTTTGCCCTGTTCGTCGTAGAATTTTAGTTCGGCGTCGGCCGATTCGCGGCGCCATTTGCCGGCAGTGACGGTACCGTTTTGGAAGACATAAACGTCATTTTCGCCGGTGGTTACGTAGTCCGAGTAGCCGTCTGGGCCAGCGCGGAGGACGGTGGTGGTTTTCATGGCGATGACGACGTTCGGTGCGTTGCGGACTTCGCTGCCGTCGAGGTTGCGGCTATTATGTGCGCCGCCGCGCTCGTGGCTGCGGAGGTAGGTGTTTGTTGCTGCGTCGTAATCGTAAATTGGGTTGTAGAGTGGGCTGGACATACCGATGCGGATTTTGTTTGCTTTGGCGCCGGTCGTATCTGGAGCTGTATCTGGCTTGACGCGCGTGAAGCCAGTGTACTCCGAGTTGCTATAGCCTTTCGAGAAGTTGAAAGCGTCGATACGCTCAAAATTCGTGTAAAGATTGTGCGGCGATCTGCGTTCGCGGATGCGATAGAAAGTCTTGCCGCTGCCGTCGTCATCGAGATTGCGGTAGCCATAGTTGCCGCGAAGTTGCTCGAGGGCGTTGCCGGAACCGCCAGCATGTGCAAAGGTGCAGTGATATGGCTTGCCGAGCTCAACAAATGCGATACGGGCACTGCGGACTGGGCCGATATAGTCTGGTTTAGTGTCTTGAAAAACCGCCATAAAGCGCGTAATGCCACCTTCGGCGATAGTTTCGTAGACGACGCCAGCCTGATTAAGGCCGGATTGCGGACGCGCATCGGTGCTATTTTCGATCATGACGCAAGTAGTCGCGACATTGACTTGGTCAGCATTGGCGACTTCGCGGCCAGTTAGGGCTGAGTAATAAATTTGATCAGCTTGTGCGCCCTGATTTTCGGAGCTGCCGTCTGCGAGTTCGTCGCTTAGGCTTGGCTTAAAGAAGAAGTATGCACCCGTGCCTAGGCCGGCAAAAAGAATGACGAGGAAGATAATTAGTTTAGTCCTGCCGCTATGCTTGGCACGCTCTGCTTTCTTGGCAGCCTTGAGGTCTGCCTTGGCGCGCTTTTTTAGCTCGGATTTTTTGAGCGGCGTTTCAGATTCGTCTTGAACGGGCGTTTTATCGATGAAGTCGGTCAGGTTGGCGTCGAGGTCGATGTCGTCGAGGAGATTATCGTCGTTAGCCTGCTCTGCGGCTAGCGCGCTGGTTGGTTTCTGGACTTTTGGTTTTTCGATTTTTGGTGCTGGTGAGATTAGCTCGTCGTCTGCCTGGGCGACGGCCTTATCTTCCTTCGTAAGTTCGCTTTGCTGATAAAGATTAGAAAGCGTGCCTTTCTTTAAAGCCGCGTTGGCGGCGTCGGCACGGTTTTTAAAGCCACCACGGTTTGGCCTAAAATTATCCATAAGTATATTATAGCATCCGTCTGTCGTGAAGCTGAATTATTCTTGATTTTGCGTCAATTTACGGCGTGGTCAAAATAGCGAACCGAGCCGAACGGGATTTTGGTTTTGACTTGGGCGGTGCCAAGGGTGTCGGCGGAATGGATTTTGCGCGCGCCGAAACGGTAGTTGATTTTGTCCTCGGCGGCGCAGAGTTGATTTTGGCGGTCGAGGGTGGCCTGATAGAGTGATAGTTGCGAGTTTGCTTTGGGTTGGAGTTTGTAGAGCGTGATGCCAATGACGCGGGCGCGATCTGGGAGTTTTGCGAAGAGCTCTCGTGCAACGCGTTGGATGTCTTGGTCGCTATGAATCGCTTCTGGAAGAATGACGCTGGTATGAAACATGCATTCACGATAATCTTGGAGCCATAAATAAATGCCGCGCGTGTAAAGATTTTTGCTGCGAAGGCGATAGCCGGCATCTTCGGCGAGATGGAGGATGCGTGCTTCGATTTCGGTGCGGCTAAGACGATTGCTTTCGAGGACGTATTGGCGACCAATCGATTTAATGTCTGAGACAGCGTCGTCGACCTCGATGCCTCGGAGGCGCTTGTGCCATTTATATCCATCGATGCTTTTCCAGACGAGTTTTGCTAGGGTTTCGGCGTCGGCGTCGAGAAATTGCAGTGGCGTAAAAATACCGACCGCATTTAGGCGCGCCTCCATGCGGACATTGATGCCTGGGAGATCTTGAAGCTTGAGCGTGGCGAAGATGTCGCGCTGGTTTTGCGGGGTGATTTCGTCGAGTCCATCTGGCTTGTGGAGCTCGGCGGCAAGTTTGGCAAGGAAACGATTACTAGCAATGCCGACATTGCAGCGCATATAGTCGCCGATTTCGGTGCGAAGGCGCCGTTTGATTTCGTATCCAATTTCGATGCGCGAGCGATTGCGAACCGATTCGGGTGCTTCGGCTAAATCGATGACGCCTTCGTCGATAGATTTCATAACGGTTTCGGCAGAATAATCTGCCATGATGGCGCGGAATTTTTCGTGCACGAAAATATATTTGCTCGGCTCTGTTTCAGCATAGACGAGGTCTGGGCAGATTGCTTGCGCTTCCCTGCGGCGCATGCCGACTTTAATGCCGAGCGCTTTTGCTTCGTAGCTAGCAGCAATAATGCACGAGTTGGGCGTGAGACGATTTGTGATAGCTACTGGGCGCCCACGCAACATTGGTCGGGCCTGTTGCTCGATTGTGGCGAAACATGAATTTAAGTCGATATAAAGAGTATTTTGATTCATAAAAATCCTTCAAGATTGCGTTAATAATGATGTTTTGACGCAATATTGGCGTCGGAAATTTATGAATCGTAGTCAGGGGCCGAAGCATGACTCGATAAAAATATTTTAGCACAAAAAAGCGGGCCGCGAAACGACCCGAAAATAAGAGCAGATAAAATCAGCAATGCTTTCAAAAGATATTACCGACCCCTCATCGATGAGCATTAACGGATAACCATGCATTTGAAGAGTCAATGAATCCTATGTATCCATTGGAAGCACCTCCTCTCTCAATGAACTACTCGCCAAGCGAGCTATATATACAATCGGCCTAGGAAAGAGGTGGAAAGTCTCTATCTGCCGATACTTGCATTATATCATAGATGTGTCATAATTGTCGCCCTCGAATTCAAGGAACCAGTTGAGACTTTCGGTGTCGAAGCTGAGGCGATAGTCACTGGCGCCATCAGTGACGTCGAAAGCAAAAATAGTTTTGAGCCCGTCGTATTTTGGGTGAATAAGGCCGATTTGGGTGATCTGTACTTCTCTGCCGCTCTTGGTACGAAAAGCGATCGGTCTGCAATGTCCGAGAATTGAGCGCGAAAAAGTCGCATCGACATCGATTGGCTCGTGTAGATTTCGGTTTTCTTCGCTTTGTTCCATGGTTACATTTTAGCAAGAAAAAGCCGCCCGTGATGGGCGGCTTGCGTGTTGCGTTAGTTGATGGAGATTTGGACTTTGCTGACGCTATTGCGCCAACCCGCAGACGGTTGTCCGTGTATCCTTAAATCACCAACCTCGGTTATTCCAGGTATTGCAGCTACCGCACACTCCGTCAATATTGACATCGGGTTTCAGCTTGCCGCATTTAGTGCAGGTACCCCACTTCGGAGGGGGGTTGCCGCTCGATCCGAGCCGAGATGCACACGTCGGACACAGATTGTTTGAATTGAGATACTGAAGGTTGCCACAGTTTCTGCACGTGCTATAGTCTCCTGCCATAACAATTCCTCCTTTGTTTTGTTTGGCGTAGGTGAAAAAATGATGGAGATCGCGCTGAGTGCGACGCCTTCTGCTTGTCGAAGGAAAAATCAACTAACTGAAAAGGGCGTCGCCGGAGCGATTGGTTGTATATTATCATATTTAAATGAATATGTCAAGTATATTAGCTATCTTTGGAAACAAAAAAGCACCGACGACGCGGTGCTTTAAGAAGGTGATTATTGGTTGTCTGCGCAGGAGACAGAACCGCCCTCGAGAACATAGAAGACTGCGATATCGTTCTTGCCATTGGTTTGGATGACGGTGCCTTCAGTCATGCCGCATTTAGCGGCGGAGAAAATAGTGATAAGGTGCGATAGGATGTTAGCGTCGGCGGAGTAGCGATTAACTCCGTTTGGGTCGGTTGGATATTTGACTGCGATTTCGCCGGTTGCGGCATTACGGGTGCCTTGGATGTACTTTTCAATACGGATATCAAGGCCGTAAGTTTCGCCATCAGGATCTTGGAACTGTGCGCCGCAATTGCCAGATGCGTGATAGATGCGGCTATAGCCGTCAGCGGTTGATGTGGTTGTGAAGCTACCGCAGCCGCCGTCAATGTAGCGATTAACGAAGTTTGCGATTTGATCCGTGCTTGGCGGAGCGTATTTGCCGGTCTCTTCGCCGGTTGTGCCGATGAATGGCGATCGATTGCTGTTGTTTGAGGCGTAAGTTGTTACGGCTGTAATGAAGCGACTCATGTCGTTTTTGCGCTGTGCGTTGCGCTGGCTGCGTTGTAGGGCCGGTAGTGCAATAAAGACCATTAAGAAGATGAGACCTGCGATAGCGAGTACTAAGACAACCTCGATAATCGTAAAGCCTTTTTTATTTTTCATAGTTTTCTCCTATTATCTAAGCATAAGTATAGTATCGTGGTTTGAGGTTTGTCAAAGCGCGGTTTTTATGATATGCTCTAAGATATGGCAAAGAAGACAAAGGTTGCAAAGTTGAACCGCAACAATAATCACAAGCATAGCGACAAGCGCAAGCACGCTCGCCACAAAGATGGCCGCTAATTCTTAAAAACTCCGCCGAAATATCGAGCGGAGTTTTTTGATGTTGGTAAAAATACGCCGCGTGGGCGGCGCATTTTATCGTACTACTCTGAAAGCAGATAATCGTAGAAGGCTTTGGTTGCGTTGCTCTTTTTGGCAAGTTCGGTGGTGTCTGGTAAATCGAGCGAAACAATGCAATGGTAGACTTTTTGGATGAGTTCGCGGATTTGGGCGGCTTCGTCGTCCTTGAACTGGAGCTCGAGGCTGGAAATTTTGCCTTCGTCGTCAGCAGCAACGTAATCAAGGCGACCGTGCGTGACCTTGTAGTTAGCGTAGGCGCGGCAATTTTCGATGAGAAACTTGTAGAAGTAAAGCTGGATTTTGTAAGTGAAGGTTGAGTCGGCGGTGCTCCACTTGGTTTTTGGTTTGCCAGTCTTGAAATCGGCAACAGTGATAGTCTTGTTCTTTTCGTCGATTTCGACACGGTCGATGACACCCATGATAGGAACTTCGCCAAGAACGATGTTTTCGTTAAAGAAGCTGCGTTCACTTTCGGCCTTCGTATTACGGAGTTGGTCGCCGCGCGCCTCAAGGAACTTGGTAAGCTCTGCTTCGCCGCGTTGGAGCATGGTCTGTTTTTCGTCGTCGGTGGCGTCCGCTTCGGCGATTTTGGCGCGGAAATGTTCAAGTGCGGTGTTGTTGTCGAATTTTTCGTTGTTCAATTCATCCATGACTTCGTGGACGAAAACGCCGTATTTGATGGCGAAGCTGCTCTCGCTCGGCACGCCAATAATATAGCGGCGCAAGAATTCTTCTGGGCCGGCATGGGCGAGATCAATGAAGGTGTTGAGGTGGGTTGGCGAGAGGCGGAAATGCTCGACGTAAGGCTTGAGCATGTTTTTGCGCATTTCGTCGCTTGGCTCAAAATCGTCAAACCATTTGTTTGGCGAAATATCGTCTGGTGTAAGCTCGTCGGCTTCCGACTTGATGACTTTTCTGAATTCTTCTGGGAGTGTGCGGCTGGCGGCAAACTCGTTGCCCTCCTCGTCTTTTTCTTCACGAATATCGAAATACTTGAGGCGGTCGCATTCATGGCCGGCGAAATCTGAGAGGCTATAAGTGAGGTAAAGATTGGCGCGGGCGCGCGTGATGGCGACAAAGAGAACACGGATCTTTTCAGCGGCACTGTCGCCGGTGTGGCGGATGTGCTCGAGGTTGCGCGGGAGCGTGAAGCGGTCGGTGTTACCCTTCGCATCGCTCCAGTTTTTATTGTCGCAAGCAATCATGAAGACGTGCTCGAACTCGAGACCCTTCGATGAGTGGACGGTGTGGAGCTGAACAGCACTGTCGGATTCGTGGTATGGCGACTTGTTTAGAATTGACATTTCGGCGGTATTGTAAGCGTCGATAGTGGCGCAGAAATTGCGAATATTAAACTTTTTGGTCGAGTGGTTGCTCTTTGAGGCGAGCATGTCGCGCAAAGTGTTGAGATTGCTGAAGAGTTCATAATTGTCAGAATCGGCAAAAATACGGGCGCAGATTTCGCGAATGATATATTCGGCCGAGAAAGTGTCGATTTTGGCGGCGAGCTGCGCGATGAAATCGGCGATTTCCTGCATATCTTCGCGGTCGTACATCTCTTCGATGACAGTGCGCCTGCTGCGCTTGGCGGCTTGGATGACGTCGATAATGTCCTTACTCTTGAGTTGCCAACATGGGAGCGCTAAGATGCGGAACCAATATGGGTTGGCGGCGCTTGGGGAGTCGGCGAGGCCGATGAGGAGATGACAAAATTCGATGACGCTACAGATTTCTGGCGTTTCGAGAATGTTTTCGCGACGGCTGTAGGAAACTGGGATTTCGAGCGCGTGTAGATATGGCAGGAGCGAGACGAGATATTTGTGCTTTGGCGCAATGATGGAAATTTTGTTGCCTGGCGTGCCGGCGGCGATGAGTTGATGGATTTTGCGCGCGATGTAGGAGTATTCCTCTTGATAGGCCTTGAATTCGCGAAGTTCGATATTGGTTTTGGCTGGCGGGTTTTCGGCAGAAATACGCTTGTCAATGTTGACGTTTGGCGCTTTACAGAAACGGTCGTCGCTCTGCTCGATGACGTTGTGGGCGAAATCGAGAATTGCCTTGCCGGAGCGGTAGTTTTTGGTCAGGAAAATATGCTGTGGATGATATTTTTCATCAAAATCAAAGAAGTTGGAAGTGTTGGCGCCTTGGAAGCCATAAATCGCCTGATCGTCATCGCCGACCGCCATGATATTTGGCTTGCCTTCGTTGCTTGGGTTGTCGGTAAGGAGCGAGACAAGCTGAGCTTGCGCATCGTTGGTGTCTTGGAATTCGTCGAGCAAAATATATTGGAAGCGTTCCTGGGCATTAAAGCGTTTTTCGTCATCATTTTTGAGGAGATCAATGGCGTTCAAAATCATGTCGTCATAGTCGAAGAGGCCTTGTTCGGCGAGGCGCTTGCTATACTCTTCCATGATATTGGCGAGGCTAAGCAACTTTTTGTTTGCGATATTGTCACCAAAAACGAAATTGTTGTTCTCGTCTTTCTTGAAGAACTTTTTGCGCCATTCGCCAAGGGCTTTGGTGCTCGGTTTTTCGGCGTTTTCCTCGGTCAAAATGGCTTCGGCGAGGCTGCGGTAGTAGATTTTCGCGACAGGCTCGACGTGTTTGCAGATATATTCCGGCAAATCTGCGCGTTCAACGAAAGTTTGCAGGCTATCCAGAATGCGGCCGTAAACTTCGCGCGCTTTTGGCCAGCGAAGGCCGCTCGTGGAATTGATGTCGGCGTCGATGGCGGCAAAAATGAGCGCTTCGTCGGTTTCGTTGCGGTGTACGATTTTGCGGATGTCGTCCGGCGAGAGCGTGGCGGCCTTGAGATCGGAAATCGTCGAAACAATATCGCTAGTGTAATGCTCTGGATAGAGGATATCGGTCGGGTGGAGATGCGCCTGAATGTCACGAATCATCGTAAAACGTTCAAGCTCATCGATGGCAGCATTGAGATCTGGGCGATGTTCTTGCAATAAATAGGAGCCGAAGGCGTGATAGGTCTGGATTTGAACTTTGTAGGCTTCTGGGCCGATGAAATCCGCGAGGCGGTGACGCATGTTGCTGGCGCCAGTTTCGGTAAAGGTAAGACAGAGGATGTTTTCTGGGCTAGCATCGGTCTGTTTCAAAATATTGGCGACGCGCACGGAAAGGAGCTGTGTTTTGCCGGTACCTGGGCCAGCGATAACAAGAAGTGGTCCGTCAATATAGTCGACGGCGGCGCGCTGGGCGTCATTGAGATGATTGTAGGCGTTTTCGAATTCCATTTAGACCTCCGGTTTTACGATTTCTGCGATCTCAGCGAGCACTGGGTATTTTTTGATATTGGTAATATCTTTGATTGCGCTGACGCCTTCGACGGTTTTGAGGTCGTCGAGGATGGTGCGGAGCTGTTCGCCTTTTCGGAGGCGTTTGCCGCAGGTAAAGTTGCGCGAGGTTTCGCTGGTGCAAGTCAAAATGAGGTCGCCGAGACCGCAAACGTAGTTGGCAGTGTCGCCATTAGCGTCATGGTCGTTAAGGAAGCGAATGCTCTCGTTGTGGGCGCGCGTAATGAAGGCGGCGACTTCGTTTTCGGATTCACTGTGATAGCCGGCGCCGATGGCATAGATGTTTTTGAGCGTGCCGCAAAGCAAAATACCCTTGATGTCGTCGCAAAGCTCGATGAAGATTTGGCCGTTCTGGAAGATGTCGAGCACGAATGGGTCGGAGGCGGTAAGCGTGGCGCCCTTATTTTCCATAATTTCGTTAGCGAAGGCTGGGCCGGAAATGACGGAAAGCTTCGAGAAACCGTTGAAGATGCGAAGGCTGGTTAGACCTTTGGTGGCGATGATGGTGGGTAGTTCTTTAGCTTGCTGTGGGTAGTTTTCGGTGAGCTCTGGTAGCGCGTTGGAAGGCACGGCAACAATTACGGCTTCGGCGTTGTAGAGGGCGGCATCCAGAGTGAAATCTGGGTACAAAAACGGATCGTAATAAACGACTGCATGCTTGTTATCGACCAAAACTTTACCAAGGGCTTTGCCAAATGCGCCCGCACCTAAAACCGTAATATTCATATCAATAGTTTAGCATAGATAATGGTAATGATTTAGGCTATACTAGGGATAACGATAAGCTTATAAAGGGGTCTTATGGCGCAACAAAAAGAAACAGAAAAAACAAAAGATAACCATAAAAAAGCGTTATTTTATCCAATTGCGGTTGCGGCAATGTTTGTGTTTTGGAATATTGTTGGCGTTACGGCAAATATTCTCGCAATGGATACAACTCGAGAGGAAGCGGCTCGGAAGGATAAGGATTATGTGCGGTCTTTGGAAACCCAGGATACTTACCCTACCTTGCAATTTGTGTATGATCTTGATTCGATGGGGAGTGATAGTGCCAAAGAAAGCGTTTTGAACTGGCGTAAGAAGTCCGGAATAACGATTCGTGGCGGTTTGAGCAAGGATGATCCGTTGGTGGTCGAGGGCGGCGATCGTGAATATCTGAATTTTTGCGGTCGTAGTACTGTGACGCAGAATGGGGAAAAGGCTGATGTTGCTATTTGGGGTGCTACTGGCAGTGCTTGCGCGTCGATGGGCGTGGCTCTAAGCGATACGGTGTTGATGGAGGGTGGCAATACGCATAAGAAGCTTTGCTCTTCACCGACCGTTTTTGGCGTAGATACTGAAGATTGTGGCGAACCGTTCGAGACAGTTGCCGGCACGCTAATCTGGACGGCTAGTAGCTTTATAACTTTCCCGCTAGGTCTCGGCATGTTTATTATTGGCGGCATTACAAAGAAGCGCACGATTGCGAGGATTGGCTTCGTATTGGCGCTATACCCGATTATGTACGTGGCTCTGGAGGCGAGCTATGGCCGGGCGATTCATGAGATTTTTGTAAAAGTGGCATCGAAATAATAGGAGGTGATGACTCAGAAAAAGAAAAGTGATAGTAAAGGTAAGAAGGCGGCCGTTGAGCAGAAGAAAGTAGCTGCCGGGAAAATATATTATTTGATTGTTGCGCTAATATCTTTGGTCATATGGGCGATAGTTGGCGTTTGGGTAAACCGCATACCGGTAAAGATGCATGAGCTGGTGGAGCGGGAGCGAGGACTATCTGTTCAGAGCGAGCATAGTACGATTCGAAACGCCGTATGCAACGGTTCTGGCGGGTGTGCTGGCATATATCATCCTTCGGATTTGTTTGGCGCCAATATTGGCTATGTTCCGAATAGTGAGATTGATGCTTCGTTGACTTTGCTTGAATTTATCTTGGGTCCAATTCCTTTTGCTGTTGGTTTTCTTTTGCTAGGTGCGGGGCTTTTGCGTAAGAATGCGTTGGTGATAAGGTTTGGTGCTACGATAGTGACCGTGCTCTTGAGTTATGTCATTTGCGCGATAGTGTTTACTGTCGTAAACGGCCTGTCCTAGATTATCTGTTGGCTGCCCAGTGCGGTATAATGAGCTTAGTATGAAAATTTCGATTATTGTGCCCTGCTTTAATGAGGAAGAAGCTTTGCCTCTGTTTTATGACGAGGCGACAAAGGTTCTGTCGGGCATGAAATGTGATTATGAGCTGCTATTTGTGAATGATGGCTCGAAGGATAGGACTTTGCGCCTGTTGCGTGTGCTTGGTAAGAAAGATTCACATGTGCGATATTTGTCGTTCTCGCGTAATTTTGGCAAAGAGGCGGCAATGTATGCTGGTTTTTGCAATGCGAGCGGTGACTACGTGGCGGTGATGGATTGCGATTTGCAAGATCCGCCTGCTCTATTGCCAGAGATGGTGAAGATTTTGCGTGAAGGTAAGTATGATAGTGTGGCGACGCGCCGCGAGAACCGTGACGGTGAGCCGAAGATTCGGAGTTGGTTTGCGCGCAGGTTCTATGCGTTGATTAATAAAATTTCTGATGCAGACATTCAGGATGGTGCGCGCGATTTTCGCATGATGAAGCGCCCAATGGTTGATGCGATTGTTGAGATGACGGAATATAACCGTTTTTCGAAGGGCATTTTTGGCTGGATTGGCTTTGAGACCTATTGGCTACCGTACAAAAATACCGAGCGTGTGGCGGGCAAAACGAAGTGGAACTTCTGGGGCTTGTTTAAGTATGCGATTGATGGCGTAATTAACTTCTCGCAGTCGCCGCTGAATATTGCCTCATGGTTCGGCATTATTATGACCTTCTTCGCGTTCTGTGCGCTAGTGTTTATTGTGGTGCGCTATCTGATGTTTGGCGATCCGGTGGTTGGTTGGGCGTCGACGGTCTGTATTATGATTTTTATCGGCGGTCTGATTCTGTTCTGCCTGGGCGTGATTGGGCAGTATGTGGCAAAAATTTATCTTGAGGTAAAAAATCGCCCGCATTACATTGTGTCTGAGACAAATTTGCCAAAGCCGAAATTAATGAAGTAACATCAAAAAGTCCCGCGTCTGGCGGGATTTTTGTTACTTTTGCGTGAAGACGATGATGTTTTCGATGTGCGGTGTGCGCGGGAAGAAATTGTATGGCTGAGCAGCGGAAAGATTATATTTTTCGGCAAGCATGGCGGCGTCGCGAGCTTGCGTGATTGGGTTGCAGGACATGTAGATAATTTTTTCAGGTTGGATTTCGAGGAGTTTTTCAATAAGCTTAGTGTCGCAGCCGGCGCGTGGCGGATCGAGGATGACGGTGCAATCTGGCGTAATATAATCTGTGACGTCTTCGGATTTGGCGAGAACGCAGTTGGCGTGCGTGCCGGCGGCGTTGTGTTGCATTTCTTCGAAGGCGGCGCCATTAACTTCGACGAGAGTCAAGTCTTTATCGCGTGCGACGGAGAGACCGATGCTACCGACACCGGAATAGAGGTCGAGGATTTTGTCGCCCTTGATATTTTCGGCGATTTGTTTGAGCGCGAGTTCATAAACTGGCAAATTAATCTGAAAGAAGCCGTTTGGCGAATAGGAGTAGCTTTGGTCGAGGAGGCTGTCTTCGAGCGTCTCCATGACTGGATGTGATTTACCGTTTTCGAAGAGTGCGATGCTGACCTTGCCGTTCTGGTCACAGCGCACCATGATGGACTGATATTTGCGGGCTTCGGCGTGCTCGGCATTGAGCTGGTCGACGAGTTTCTGGGCGGCGGCGAAAATCTCTGGACGCTCAATGCTGCTCTGGGTGATAGGGATTTTGCGATGCGTGCCGCGTTGATGGAAAGCGAGGAAGATTTTGTTCGTGTCGTTATCCCAGTAGAGCGAGTACTCCATCTTGTTGCGGTAACCGTAATCTTTGCCGTCGGTAACAGTTGGTAGGACTTCGATATCAAGATGGTTTTGCGCGAAGCAGTCGCGGACGATTTGAGATTTGATTTTTAGCTCAGTGTCATAGTCGAAGATTTGCCATGGACTGGTGGCGAGGTAGCAGGCGTCTTTTGGCTCGATGCGTTCTGGCGCGGCTTCAAGAATTTTGGTGGCGATACCCTCGCAGTAGCTGCGCTTGTTTTTGGTGATTTCGAATTCTATAGTCTCGCCCGGCAGTGCGCCCCAAATAAAGGCTTTTTTGCCGTCTTCGAGAGTCGCGATTCCCTGTCCGCCTGGGACGATTTGTTCGATTTTTGCCTGCATAATGTTGTAATTTTAACAGATTGGCGGGGCTTTGCCCAGTCTGGCGATTGAAAAATGGTGAAAATATGATATAATTAAAGAGTAAGTTTGTCCGTTTTTCATACTGAAGGGGGGATTCATCGTGAAGGCATTCTTGTTCTTTTTGCTTAGCGCGGAGGCTGGTGCTCGGAACAGCCTGGGCGGCATCATTGCAAGCATTGCGGAAATGCTTTGGGGCTTTGTTCGCTTCATCGTCGGCTTGTTCGGTTTTCTGCTGCTCACTGGCGGCGTGCTCGCGGTCATTACATTTGCTCTTATGGGAGCATATATTATCAGCGAGCACTTCAAGCTGCAGCGATTTGGCCGAGTGGTCGATAAGGTCGCGAGCGGATTTCCGGGGATTATGGCCCTGATGGCCTTCGCGGCCATTGTTGCATATCCCTTCGTGCGCTAAGCAACAAAAATCCCCGCCTTTCGGCGGGGTATTTTTTATTCGTAACGTAGGGCGTCGATTGGATCTTTCTTGGAGGCTTTACGGGCCGGTAAGACGCCGGCGATTAGTGCGATTAGCATGATGATGAGCGTAATCGTAATGAGGTTTTGCGGTGTAAAGATTACCAAGGTAAAGGTCGGGAGATCTTTGAGGATGCCGTTATGGGTAAAGACGTTAATGGCTTGGCCAATACCGACTGAGACGGCAATACCGAAGACGGAGCCCCAGAAGCCGAGCATGATGGCTTCGAGCGCGAAGTTCAAGAAGACGCGGAAGTTGCTCATGCCGAGAGCTTTGTCGAGACCGATTTCGCGAGTGCGTTCCTGGACGGACATGAGGAGCGTATTGATGATGCCGATGGCTGCTGCGAGAAGCGCGATGCCGCCAAAGATAGTAAGAACGGCGAGAACGGCGTCGAAGAAGGTCTTGATTTGGCCAACTTCATCCTCGACAGACATGGCAGTGAGGCCGATGTCTTTGAGTTTCTCTTTGATTTCGTCAACTTTTTCTGGATCGACGTCGGCGGTAGCCTGCGTGGCGCTGTTGTTTTCAGCCGGCATGCCTTCGTTGTTGATTTCATTAATCTTATTCCAGAGCGAAAGGTTGGCGCGGCTGCCGCCCATGGCCATGATGCCTGGAGCCTGAATACCGACGACCTTGGCGTCTAGAAGTGTGATGCAGTCGGCGCGTTTGATTGCGGTGTAGCAAGCGATGGTGCCTGGAACGCCGATTTGAACAGTTTTGTCGATGGCGTCTTCTGGATTGTCGAAACCGAGGGACTTGGCGAGATTCTGCGGAATGATAATCTCGTATTCCTTCGCGTCTGGGTCGGCTTTGCGGCCGGCGCTGAGATCCATGTCGAGATTGCCGCGTGGGACGAGATTAAGATTGAGCTTGTAACGCTTATCGCCATCTTTGAGCTTGATGTATTCGACGCTGGCGCTCTTGAAGGCGTCGACGCTTTTAACGCCGTCGATTTTGCGAGCTTCTTCGAGCTGTTTTTCGGTGATGAAGAAGTCGGTATTCTCGTCTTTGTTTGGCTCGTTGTATTCTTTGACTTCTTGGCTGAACATTTGCATGACCTGCTCGCTGGCGGCCGTGTTCATCATTTCAAGATAGCCGTCGCCACCAACGCTGTTCATCTGTTTGTCGACGAAATCATTGACGCCAGCATTGATGCCGGAGCTAAGAATAATTACGAAGCTACCAATGAAGATTGCGAGAATCGTCAAGAAGCTGCGCATTTTGTTGCGCAAGAGGTTCGCGTTCGCGTCGTGGATAATGTCTAACGCTTTCATTTATTTACTTCCTTTCGATTTAACGTGAGTAATGTGCGGCTGGGTATTGTTGTCGATGAAACCGTCGCCGTCGCTGTCGGCATTTTCGTCGTCGAGGAAGCGGTCGATGATTTCTTCGTTTTCTTCGTCATCATCGTCGTCTTCGTGATATTCTTCGTCGCCCTCTTCTTCATCTGGTTCTTCCTCATAGACTTCGATTTCGCGGGTTGCTTTATCGTCTTCGATGAGCGCGCCTTCTTTATCGGAAGCGACGTGGCCGTCGGCGATATGGATTTGGCGCTGGCACTTGTCGGCAAGCTCTTGGTCGTGCGTGACGACGATTAGGGTGATGCCGTGCTCTTGGTTTAGATTGAAGAGGATGTCTTCGATTTTGGCGCCAGTGGCGGAATCGAGGTTACCGGTTGGCTCGTCGGCGAAGATGACCTTCGGATTATTAACAATAGCGCGAGCAATACAGACGCGCTGCTTCTGGCCGCCAGAGAGATCCTTGGCTTTATTCTTGGCCTTGGTTTCGAGGCCGACGATTTTGAGGGCGTGCATGGCGCGCTGTTTGCGTTCGCGGCGGCCGACGCCGTCGATTTTGAGTGGCAAAATAACATTGTTGAGCACGCTATCGTTTGCGTTCATGAAGAAGCTCTGGAAAACGAAGCCGAATTCCTTGTTGCGCAAGTGATTGAGCTTGCGTTGACGGAGCTTGCTGGTATTTTCGCCATTGAGGTGAATTTCGCCTTTGGTTGGGCGGTCGAGTAAAGCAAGCAAGTGCATTAAAGTAGATTTGCCGGAACCGGATTTGCCAACAATAGCAACAGACTCTCCTTGCTTGATCTCTAGATTGATGCCGCGTAGAGCTTCAAACTTAGCGTCACGTTTGCCGTAACTCTTGCGAAGTCCATGCGTACTAAGTAAAGTTTGGTTTGTCATAAGATGAATTATAGCATGAGTAGATTGGCGTATTATGGCATAATTTCGTGCAGTCGTCAAATGAAGATGCTTATGCTATAATTAGGCCATGGATAACTCTCGCCCATTTGCGCCGTCGCTTGAAGATTTAGTTGAATCGACGGCTGAACGTCGCAAGCAAAAGATGCGCGCCGCAACGAAAAAGGCGGCTGGAAAAGCGATTGCGCGCCGAAATACACGAAAACGTATTGTGGCGAAAGCGATTGAGCAGAAACGGTCTGAGCGTGAAAATACAATAGCGAAGCCGCGTGGGAAAAGGGCCTTGCTTGGTAAGCGTAAAGTAGTTTTGCCGGCGCTGTTTGGCGTTGCTTTGCTCTGTGTCTTGGGGATTGTGGCGATTCGCGTGTTTGGCGGCAAAAAACTTGACCCAGCCGTGGCGGATATTTATCGGAACGATGCTTTGATTGCGGTGAAGCAAGATGGCCTGTATGGCTATATTAACTTGAATGGCAAGATGGTGATTGAGCCGGAGTTTTCTTATGCGCGAGATTTTCATGGCGATTACGCTTTGGTGAATCGTGGCGCGGAGGGTGCGGAAAATTACCAGATTATTGATCGTAAAAAGAATCAGATCGTGGCGGTAGATTTTGCGAGCGATGTCTATTTTGATGTAAATGGCGGTTACTGGTCGGTCGAAGGCAAGTATTACGACATTAATATGAAGGAGTTGGCGGCACGACCGGCTGTGCGCGAGATGACGACCGCGCCGGAAGATTATTCGACGACGATTTGCGATACTGGCGTTGGTTTGATGAACGGCAAGCGCTCGGCGATTGCTTGCCAGTGGGATTCGATTGAATTCTTTGACGGCGAGTTGCGCTCGTATTTGGAATCACGCGGCAAGCATTATGTTTATGCGAAGCGTGGTGAGAAAACGGCAATTTTGGATACTTCGAATGGCGCGACGGTGGTTGATTTTACGGGCAATATGCTGACGGATCGTTATAGCACTTTTGTACGAATTCAAAATGGCGGTAGTTCGACGCTCTATAATCTTTTGACCGGAAAAACCCTCACTGTGACGGCGCAGACGATTAGCTTGCAACCGCTATATGCGAGGGTGGATTTTGCGGACCATTCCGAGTTTTATAACAAAGATTTGAAGAAGATTTTTACTCAAGAGTAGTTTTGTCTTGCTTCTTGAGTGCGAGAGCGGTCACGATGGTGCCCGCGTATGGCGCGATAAGGAAGAGAGTCGAAAAAATGAGAAAACCTGGAATGAGTCGAGCGAGGCTGACTTCGGTTGGGTTGCTCCAGACGGCCGTGAAGCCATTGTGGTAGATGAGGCAGAAAGCAGCCAAGATAATTGCATGCAGCGCGAAGACGGTTAGAACTGGATAAAGCGGTCCTGTTTTGCCCTTTTTGTGCCAAATTTTCGCGATGCTTTCGCCGGCACTGCCGCCCGCCATGAGTACGAGTAGGCCAATGATGAGGCCGAAAGCTAGCAAGACCATGTCGCCGCCATGAAGGACGTTTGGGACGATGGTTTTGGTGGCGTTGACCATGTATGCAGCGCCGAGGAATGTGACGGCGATGTCGACGTAATTGGGCGGCATTGCGAGTCGCTTGGCGCGTTCTGCAGCGTGTTTTTCTTTTCTGCTCAGTGGCTGCCGGTTTTCTTGTGTTTGTGTGTTTTGAGTTTGATTGTCTGGTGTTTGGCCTTCTTGCATGTTTCCTCCTTACATTGTTACGAAGCCGATAATGATAAAAATCCAAAGGATGCCGCGTTGAATGAGGTCAAGTGCGACGCCAGCGATAATTGCGCCGAGAATTGACGGAATAATGTCGCCGAAGCCGTAGGCGCCCATCGGCCAGAAAACGATGCAGAGGGCGTAGAAAAAGATAGCAATGGGATAGAAGTAGCCGAAGCGCGAGATGAATTTCATGCAGAGAGTCGAGATGATGACCGAGCTCGCGAGCCAGAGTCCGACGGCGCCGAGGCTAAGCGGAAAAAGTTCTGGAAACAGGTGCGGTAAGAGGTGAAAATCGACAAAATATTTGGCGATATGGATGCCGATGAGCGCGAAGAAGCTGGCGACCGTAAAGCCCCAAACTTTTTCTGGTTTTTTCTTGGCTTGCATGATGTTATTATAGCGAATTTTTTGGCAAGAAAAACCCGCGCGGTTGGGCGCGGGTTCGACATATGAGGGATTGCGCAAATTAGCTGGCGTCGGAGCTTTGCTTGTCTTCTTCGTTGATGAGCGCGCGGTTGACGTTAGTTGGCTCGGTGAAATAATCGTTGCTTCGCGCGATGCGGATGGCGTTGTCGATGAGCGGCGCGTTCATTTCGCCGAAAGGCAAATCGCGGCGAGCTTCGTCTGGCGCAACGAGAATGCGACCGTAAGTCCAGCTACCGCTGCGGTCCGGATCTGGCGTGGCGGGATTGATTTTTGTGACGCGAGCAACAACGCGCATCTGCGCATAATGGTCGCCGTTATCTTCGAAAACTTCTTGATAGCCGATGTAGTCGATTTTGTCGACCTCGACGTCGGCTTCTTCTTGCGCTTCGCGGCGGATAGTCGCGTTTGCGTCGGTGTCTGCGGCTTCTGGATGGCCGCCAGTTAAACGATAGCTGCCGTTTTTGATACGGAGGAGAATTCGTCCATCGGCAGTAACGAGGACGGCGTGAATTTGCTTGATTTCGAGTTCTTGCGGGATTGCTTCGTTATGCCAGATGTATTTTGTCATGCTATTAGTATAACATCGACAAAGCGGAGCTGGCGTGCTATGATTGGTAGAGATTGGGCCTTCGCCAAGTGGTAAGGCAACGGGTTTTGGTCCCGTCATTCGCAGGTTCGAATCCTGCAGGCCCAGCCAAATCGAAGAATAAAAAAGAATCCGCAAGGATTCCTTTTTTATGATGAGATTTGGCTGGCTTGAGCGCTTGCGCTCAAGAGCGAGATTCATCTCGCGCCTGCAGGATGAGAGCCAGGTTCGCCCAATGCCCGGCAAGCTTTGCTTGCGACGGCGCATTGTTTATATCCTGCAGGCCCAGCCAAATTATAAGTATAATAAAAGCCCTCTAGGGCTCTTATTTTTTACGAACAGTTTTTCTTATGCGCTTTGAGTTTCTTCATTGCCCAGTCATAGTGGGAAGATAGGCAACTTACGAAATATGATCCAAGTACTGAGCCGCCAACCCAAGGATACATGCCTTTTGTAAATAGTTGTTCTTCGCCCAGGCTTTCGGCTAACTTCATGACGTCTTTGTGGGATTTCTCAAACATCTTTCTAGAATCTTCGAGTGAAGTCTTTTGGTGTTTCTTCCAGTATTCAACATTCATATCGCCATAAGTCTTCCAAGTGTATGGTTCTGGCAAGAATGGTGCGTTACCGCCTTTATTCA
>CAMJQQ010000007.1 GCA_946408075.1 uncultured Candidatus Saccharibacteria bacterium
TGTTGTGGATGTTCTTACTGGTACCACCAGCTTTGACATGTGACATACTTTACTTCTTCCTTAATACTATTATTTGACGCGCAACAATTTGGTTCTCTCGATGATACAAGAGGTCAGATTGAGTCGCATTTAGATACTTTATGGAATTATAGCCCAAATTTTCGATTTCGTCAAGGATATCCACTCCTTTATAGCTACCGTCGTGACGAAGCCAGGAAGGGGTGGCGAGAGCGAGCTGGGTGCCGCTCTTGATTTGTGACGCAATGTTCTTGAGGAAGGCGCGCAAAAGGGTCTCGGCATCTTGCTTGAGCTCCTTAAATTTGATGTCGGCTGGCGCGGCGGAAAGAGGATGGCCGAGGTAGATTTCGGAAGCAACAAAATCAATATCGGTGCTTTGCCATTGATGATCGGTAGCATCGCCTTCTTCGAGAGTGACAGCCGGCGCGGCGGACTTTTGGAGTTTTGGTGTCTTTTCGGTGAGCCAATCGAGGTTGCGCTGGCTGTATTTGATCATTTTTTCGGAAAGGTCACTGCCGTAGGCGGAATAGCCCATGAGGGCGGCTTCTTGAAGAACGACGCCGGTGCCGCAGAATGGATCGAGGACGGTGCCGGAAGATTTGCCTTCGGTGGCGAGATTGATGAGAATCTGTGCGAGCTTTGGTGGGAGCATGCCGACGAAAGCATCGCGAGCAGGGCGCTGTTGGTCACGCTTGGCGTAGGCGGTGATGTTTTGCGTGCCGATGCTGGTCGCAAAGATATCGTTGTATTTGATGATTTCGATGTGATTTAGTTTTTCGCCAAGCTGATTATGATGGGCGGTGGCGGAGCTAATGACGGCGTCGGTGGCAGGAATGAGACGGACGTTGCGACCGTGACGCTTGAGAATGTTCTTGTATTTGAGGGCGAGAAGCCAAGTCTTTTTGGTGTTGGCGCCTTTGGAATAATCAGAGAAGCCGAGCGTGATTTTGCCGACGGGGAGGTTGGCGAGATAATCCGCAAGTGGCTGCTCAAGAATTTGCGCAGCTTTAATGGTACCGCCGAGGCGGTTCAAATCGAAAGAATCGGCGGTAACTTTGGCAAGCTGGTGACCGAGAGAAGTGACGTTTTTACCGCCAAAAAGCGCCTCGAGTTCAGCGAGGGAAAGTTTTGCTTCGCGACCGAGAACGGTAAGATATTGCATAATAAAATAATTATACCATTTTGCAAGTAAAAAATCTATGGAATATGCAAAAGCTTATATGTGATACAATGATTAAAGACATCTTATTTTTTTGGAGAAAACTGAGGAAAATGTTTAAGAAGATCGTGAGTTTGGTGACGGCCGTGCTTGTAGTCGTAATTGCCTATGGCGTGCTGTCGGCTCCGTCTGGATTGATTGTGAATGAAAACGGTCGCGTGGTTGACGGCGAGCGGGTTGAAGAATTTTGGGGCTCTGAGCGTTTTAGTAAGGAAGTCGATGATAATAAGGATGGCATTGTCGATTCGCGACAGCTGACTTTTCTTGGCGCGACTTTGTTTGCTTGGCAAGAGATGAATGTCGTTGTTCTGTTGGCGCTGATTCCGGAACAGATTGCGATGTATTATGCGGCGGGGCAGATTTATTTCGCATTCTTGAAACAGAAAAAGAATTTCCACGTGTCAAAGACGAAGTTGACGCGCATTTCGCTCGAGATTAACTTTGTGAATCATGCTTTGCCGAGTGGTGGTGCGAGTGGTTTGGCATATTTGATTTGGCGTTTGAAGGATTTGCACGTGACGGCGGGGCAGATTAGCTTCATTCATGCGTTGCGTTATGGGCTTTGCGCAATTGCGAATACGGTGCAGACCTTTATTGCGGTGATTATTGTGTTGGCGGTCGGTTGTGTAGATCCGTGGAATTATTGGGCGATTTGGTTGGCGGTTGCGATTGCGGTCGGCATTCAGGCTTTGTTGGTGACTGGTTGGCTCTTGGTGCGCAAGCAAAAGACGGTTGATTGGCTTTCGACGAATGCGACGAAGTTCGTGAATAAGCTTTTGCGCAAGATTACCGGCAAGAAACGCCATCGTTTCGTGAGTGAAGATTCGGTCACGCGTTTCTTTGGTGATTTGAGGACGGATTATTTGTGGATTCGTAGGAATCGCCGCATTTTGGGCAAGCCGATTGTTTGGAGTGGTATTTTTTCGTTCTTGGAATTGGCGACCTATTGGGTAGTTGGTATCGCGATGGGGCACCCGGAGATTTTGCCGCAGATTATGATCGCGGAAGGCGTTGCGAGTGTGGTTGGTTTGGTGATGCCAACACCTGGTGGTATTGGTGGCTACGAAGGTGCGATGATTGCTGTGATGGCGGCGACGGGCGTGGATTTGTCGGTGGCGATTATTGTCGTGGCCGTGACGCGCGTTTGTGTGCTTTTGGGCACGATTGTGAGCGGTTGGGGCTTCTATCAACACGCTTTGATGCAGCGTGACGATAAGTTTGACGCGAAGGCTACTGCGGAGAATGCGGTTGCCGTTGAAGAGGCGGCGACGGAGTCAAAAAATGCAGAATAACGAAACGCAAGTTTATAGTGTTTCGGATTTTCAAGCGGTTTGCAATCAGATTTTAGAGACGGCTTTTTCTGGCGTTGTTATTGAAGGCGAGGTGGCGAGCTTCAAGGTGAATCAGGGGAAGTTTGTCTTTTTTGATTTGAAGGACGATCAGTCGAGCGTTGGCTGTTTTATGATGAAGTTTGCGATGCGCTTTCCACTTGAAGATGGGATGCGTGTGCGTGTGCGTGCTTTGCCGAAGTTGACGAATTGGGGCAAGTTTTCTTTGACAGTGCAGGCGGTGACGCCGGTAGGTGAAGGAAGTCTAAAGAAGAGCTTTGAGCTATTGAAGAAGAAATTGACCGAGGAGGGTTTGTTTGCGCCGGCGAAAAAGCGTGCTTTGCCGCCAGAAATCCAGAAGATTGGCGTGATTTCGAGTACGCAGGCGGCAGGTTATGCGGACTTTTGTAAGATTTTGAACGAGCGCTGGGGTGGCTTGGAAGTACAAGTGGCGCATACGCAAGTGCAGGGCATGGTGGCGGCTGATCAGATTATTCGGGCTTTGAATTATTTTAACGAGCGTGGCGAGGTGCAGGTGATTGCGGTGATTCGCGGCGGTGGCTCGGCGGATGATTTGGCGGTATTTAATGACGAGGCGCTCGTGCGGGCGATTGCGGCGTCAAAGATTCCGGTGATTACGGGTATCGGGCACGAAGTCGACGAGAGCTTGTGCGATTTGGCGGCGGATGTAGTAGCGTCGACGCCAAGCAATGCGGCGCAAATGTTGACACGCGATAGGCGCGAAGTTTCGAGGCAAATTAACGGAGATGTGCTCCGAGTACAAAATTTGTTCAATTCGAAGATTGACGAAATCGTGCGTGAGAATCGAAGAACGATTGAGCAAATTAGGAATGATATTGTTGTAAAGATGACAACGGCTGAGTCGGAAGTCGATTCGCTCTGTAAGGTGTTGGAACAGCTGAATCCGGAGCAAGTACTGCGGCGCGGCTATGCCTTGATAACGGGTGAGCAACAGATTGGCAATGTTGTGAAGATTACAACGATTGATAAAGAAATTGAAGCAAAGATTGAGAAGATTTTGGAAAGGAGTGAAAATGGCAAAGCAAATTAGCGACAAAATTAGCGAACTGAAAGCGGGTGTGGACTGGTTTTACTCGGACGAGTTTAAATTGGAGCTCGCGAGCGAAAAGTACAAAGAGTTGACGGCTTTGGCAAAAGAAATTCAGACGGATTTGGCGGAGATGAAAAACGAGATTAATGTTATCGCTGAGGATTTTAGCAAAGAATAGTCGCTTTGCGCGATGATTATGCTTGTGCTAAAATAAAGATAACTATGGATCAGAGTGGTATGAATCCGATGCCGGGCGGTATGAATCCGATGCCGGGTCAGAATAATAATAATTTCGGGCCAGCACCGTCTCCGAATGCGGTTCCGCCAATGCCGAATCCGGTTGCGATGCCGAATCCGATGGCGGCACAACAGAATCCAATGGCTATGCAAGGTGCAATGCCGGCGCAGAACCCGACTGTGCGTCCAAATATTGGCATGGTTGATATGAATGGCGCGGCGCCAATTCAGAAGGAAAAACGTCAAAAGGTGCATTTCCCGCTATTCAGTATCGTTGGTCTTGTGTTTGCGTGTAGCGTGGCGGGTGTCGCGGTCGTGATTGCGATTTCGAATAGTTTGAATTACAAGAATTTGGAAGCCTCGGCGGATTTTTCGATTGAGCAGGCGGTTTTGGCAGCGAAGGCTGAGCAACAAGATGCGGACGAGAAAGAAAATCTCGAGAAAGAAAAATGGGGTACGCCGAACAGCTGGAAGGTGTCTGGTCAGTGGGGCTCGTTGAGCTTTGATTATCCGAAGATTTGGAGCGTTTTAGTCGTTAAGGAGAAGGAGGGCGACTATCTAGCTTACTTTAGGCCAGATTATGTTGGCTCGGTTTCTGATAAGACGGAGCGCTTTGCTTTGCGCTTGACGATTGTGAGTAAGGATATCGAGTCGGTTCAGCCTACCTATGAGAAGGTTGGCGGTAGGAAACGCTGTAATGAGGATTACGCAAGTTTTGCGGGCTCTAGTTCTGAGGAATGGTGGTGCTATAGCGGCACGCTTGAGAAGAATATGGTCGGCCAGGTAGTGCTGATTAAACTTGGCGACTCGCAGAAGACGGCGATTCTCCAGAGCGATGCGACGATCTATAAGAGCGATTTCGAGAAGATTCTGAAATCATTAAAGCGGACGATATCGGATTAGGAGGAATATGGACCAGAATTCTATGCAGAATGGTATGAATATAACAAATCCGGTGATGCCGAGCGTGAATCCGATGTCGACGGCACCAATTGCGAACAGTAGCAGCAAGGATAAGGATCAGCCATCTTCGGCTTTGAGCGTGATTGGTGTGATTGCGGCGTGTGTTATCGCGGCGGTTGCGGTGGTATTCGCGGTACAGAAGCAGATGCTTTTGAACGGTTTGACAAATGAGATCGCAGTGCGCAAAGAAAAGGAAATTAGCAGCGCAAAGGCGGCCCAGAAAGAGGCCGACAATGAAGCTTTTGAACGCAAAGCGAGTGAAACTTTGAAGACCTTTACTGGCCCGACGGAGTTGGCAATGATCAACTTCTATTATCCGAAGGATTGGAACGTGCACATTGCGAATACGGGCTCGTCCAGCTCTGGCGGCGTGGTTTATCAGGTGTATTTCAATCCAGAATTTATTCCACCGACGAGTGACAAAACTTCGCGCTATGCTTTGCGCCTAGAGGTCGTCAATAAGAGCATGGATGCCGTGCAGGCGGAGTTTGATAAGTTGGTTGACAAGAATCAGATGACAAAGCAGATTATGCAGACAGACAGTGGCATTCAGGGAATGCGCTACGACGGCGAATATGGCGGCTTTGGGATGAGCTCGGTGGTTGTCTTTAAGGTTGGTACGACTGGCAAGACGGCGATTATGCGCACGGACGGCAACGATAACAAGGGTGCCTACGAGAAGATTATTAAGTCGGTCACGGAAACTTACGATTAATCTGCAAAAATCAAAAAGGCTACTGCTTTGCGGTGGCTTTTTTGGTGGTGTAGAATGAAGGTATGAAAAGTGAGGTAACGGGTGGCGCGAGGCGCAATTTTGTTGCGGCGGAGGCGATGATTGATTCGGCCGTACTGACGGTTGCCCATGAGCTGAAGGCGCCGCTGAGTTTGGTGCGGCAGCTGGCGTTATCTCTTGAACTTGAGGAAGATATGGCGGGCGTGCAGCGTGTCGGCGATCAGATTGTGGCGACGAGCGAGCGGGCCTTGCGCCAGGTGAGTGATTTGCTGAAGGTAGCGCGCTTGGAAGATGCTTTGTTTGAGCTGGAGCCGGTCAATCCGCGGGCGGTTTGCGACGACGTGGTGAGCGAGCTGTGGCATTTGTTTGCGTTTAATCGGCGCGAGCTGAGGATTGATTATCGAAATCGGCGACATTTGGTGGTGGCGAATCGCCAATTGCTGTATTCGGTGGTCTATAATTTTTGCCTCAATGCGATGAATTACGGCGGCGAGGAGCTGCCGAGCGAGGTAATGATTACGGATCGGAAAGACGGGAAGATTCGGGTGGCGGTGCGCGATTATGGTCCGGCGGTGCCGACGAAGATTTGGCGCGAGATTAAGGATGGCTTCGTGAATCGACCGCTAGAGATTGCGATGCGGCCTGGATCGAGTGGGATGGGTTTGTATATTGCGGCGCGTTTTGCGAATTATATGCAGGCGGAGTTTGGCTTGATTCGTCATCGGGACGGAACAAGTTTTTATATCGATTTGCCGGTAAGTAGGCAGCTGAGTTTGATATGAGGATCTATGTAATTGATGATGATGGGATGTGGGAGGATTACTATCGCCGAGTTTTGCGTGGCTATGAGTTGGAGTTTTTCCATGATGGCGTGGCGGCGATTGCAGAGATGGATGAGCTGCGGCCAGATGCGATTGTACTGGATATTTTATTGACGGGACCGACGGGTTTTGCGGTGCTAAACGAGATGCGGAGCTATCCGGAGTTGGCTGAGGTGCCGGTGGTGATTGTTTCGAGCGTGGAGATGCGGGCGGAACTGGCGGATGATTATGGCGTGGTGGCGATTCTAGACAAGAGTACGATGGAGCCGCGAGAATTGCGTGCGCGAATCGAGGAGGCGGTAAATGCAGCGTGATACGAGAACGCGGGCGATTGTGCTGCGACGGACAGATTATGGCGAGGCGGATAGGATTTTGCAGCTGTTGACGCCGGATGGCAAGCGGAGCGTGATTGCGCGCGGCGTGAGGAAAGAGAAATCGCGTTTAGCGGGCGGGATTGAGTTGTTCTCGGTGTCGGATGTGGTGATCCATGCGGGGCGCGGTGAGCTGGGCGTGCTGACGAGTGCGCGCTTGATTGAATATTATGATGCTTTGGTGCGGGATTTGGATTTGATTGAGCAAGGTGGGGCGCTCATGCGAGCGGTAAGTGCGCGGGCGGAGCATGCGGATTCGGACGAGTTTTTTGGCATTGTGAGGCAATCTTTTGCGGCAATGCAGAAACATATCAATGATGCGCCAGAAACGCGCTGGAAGGACGTTCTGAGAGCCTGGTGGGGCATTAATTTGGTGCGGGCGAGTGGTGAGGATGTGAATTTGCGTTTTGATACGGACGGAAAGAAGCTGGAAGCGGAGCAGCGATACTTTTGGGACGAAGAGCAGGCGGCTTTGGCGAAGGCGGGGAGTGGGCGAATTGGCGCGGATCATATTAAGCTGATGCGCGTAATGTATGCGATGCCGGCAGAGGCGGCACTGAAGGTGCGTGGGGCGGCGGATTTGATTGACGAAGTGGCTTATATCGCGAAGTGTGTCGAGAAAAGCACGGCGATATAAGTGGTGGTATTTTGCGAATTGGCCTAACGGGGGTATAATAAGATATTATGGCAGGAAAAATGGAAGACATTGTTAGCCTCTGTAAGCGTCGTGGCTTTATTTGGCAAGGCTCGGATGTTTATGGTGGTATGGCGGGAACCTGGGATTTTGGCCCGCTAGGCGTCGCGTTGAAGCGTCGTATTATGAGCACTTGGTGGAATTATTGGGTTGAAGGTCGCGACGATATGTATGGTGTCGATGCGGCGATTATTATGAATCCAAAGACTTGGGAAGCTTCCGGCCATACGGCAACTTTTGCTGATCCGCTCGTAGAGTGCAATGAATGCCATGGTCGTTTCCGTGCCGATAAGCTTGTCGAAGGCGCGAACGAAAGCATTTCGACCGAAGAATTCAAGGCTCGGAATGCGAAGTGTCCGACTTGTGGCAAGGTAAACTGGAGTGATATTCGCAAGTTTAACATGATGTTCCAGACGCACGTTGGTCCAGTCGATGACGATTCTTCGATTGCCTATTTGCGCCCAGAAACTGCGCAGGGTATCTTTACGAACTACAAGAACGTTGTTGATACGATTTATCCGGATCTGCCATTTGGTCTCGCCCAGCAGGGTAAGGCTTTCCGTAATGAGATTTCGCCACGCGATTTCGTTTTGCGCGATCGCGAATGTGAACAGATGGAGATTGAGTATTTCGTCAATCCGGCCGATTGGAAGGAAAGCTTTGATGCTTTGCATGATGCTTACCATAAGTTCTTGACCGAAGAAATGGGCTTGGACGCAGATTTGATTCATGATTTCGAGGTAGCACCAGAGGATCGCGCGCACTATTCGAAGCATACGATTGATATTATGTTTGACTATCCGAACGGTCAGGAAGAGCTGATGGGCTTGGCTTATCGCACTGACTTTGACTTGATGAATATTCAGAAAGCCAGCAACAAGAGCATGGAATATATTCCAAAGGGCGGCGGTGAGCGTTTTGTGCCGCATGTGATTGAGCCTTCGATTGGTGTCGAGCGTCTTTTGTTGGCGGTTTTGAGCTGCGCTTATCGTGAAGAAGAGAAAGATGGCAAGAAGCGCACGATTTTGGCTTTGCCGGAGCATTTGGCGCCATATCGTTTCTGCGTATCGCCGCTTTTGAAGAACAAGCCGGAGCTCGTCGCGAAGGCGCGTGAGGTTTACGATTTGCTGCGCAAGAAGTATGGTAATGTGACTTGGGATGATTCCGGCAACATCGGTAAGCGCTATCTCAAGCAGGACGAGATTGGCACACCAAAGTGTGTTGTGGTCGATTTCGATTCGCTCGAGGACGATTCTGTGACGATTCGTGATCGCGATACGACCGAACAGGTGCGCGTAAAGATTGCAGAGCTATAAAAAGAATCCGCTCGAAAGGGCGGATTTTTGATGGTAAAAAGCCCGCACTGGCGGTGCGGGCTTTTTCTGTTTTTGCGAAGCGAGGGTTTAGCCGGTTCATCAGAAGTCATCTTCGATTTCTGAATCGTCATAGTCCGGGTCCCCACCCCATGGATACTCCCACTCTTCACAATGAACGAGTGTACCGAAAGATTTTCCACGACGCATGATATTTCACCTCCTTTGTGAGATTATCGGCGGACTTCCGCACGGACGGTTTCGTATTCGTCATGATAAGCCTTGGAAGAGGCGCCGCGCTCCATCATGTCGAAGTTTTCGGTGTATCCGTAGAAGCAGATACTGTCACCGCAGTAGATAGCGAGAGTGCGGGATGTGAGTCGCTCAATGGCGGTAACGCCGCGGATGACTCTCATGTTGCTGCCGGTTACCGCGCAGACCTTGTACAGCCAGTCTGGCAGGTCGAGAGGTCTTTTGGCGCAGCGGTAAGCGATTGCCCATGTATTGACGGGCAGATCGACGCGAGCGTACTCGCTGTAGGAATAAGTGTTGATAATACGCTGACGGATGTCTTCTTGCTTGGACTGAAATATCGGATTGCTCGCGACTTCGTTCCGATTGAATGTGCCGGCCCTCCCATTGATGAGCTTATTTGGGACCAGTGCGAAATAGGACACCTCGATGTCGTATTTGTTAGTCAGCTCATCTTTTTCATGGAGAACGTATTCGCTTCCGCTCGCCGTGCAAACATGAATGGTTCCGTCCGCATAGCGTCCGGCGCCGGTGATCGGGCTTGTGGTGGCGAGGTCGCCGTCACGGTCTATACCGATAATATCAGCATTGCAGCCTCTGGAGTCTTCACCGAAACCGACGGTGCAGATTTCGTGTGCGCGGAGAAAAGCGCGGACTTCGGCGGCGTCTTCGCCGGCGATCTGGTAGTTCGTCATAGGTTTGAATCTCATATTTCTCATCCTTTCACAAAGAGGCGGATTCCGGAACGAGCCGGAGCATAAGATTAGGCTTCATCTAAAAACAGAATGTAAAAAATGCTTAGGACGAAGCCTATTGTCATATATTATATCACAAGTTTTTTGCGATGTCAATAAACCCGCGCTTTTGCGGCGCGGGTAGGGGGATGTGTCGTTAGGCTTTTTTCTTGTTTTTGCCTAGATCTTGGTTTGGGTTTGGTTCTTTTTTCGCGGAGAAATTTGGCAGAGCAGCATTGAGCTGGCTAAGGAGTTTGCTGCGCGCATGCTTACTAAAGACTTTATCGAGCCAGCCTGGGTTCGGTTTCTGGTTCTTGGTAGTAATAATTTCGACAATGTCGCCTTGCTTGAGTTTGGTGTTCAGGCTGACCATTTTGCCGTTTACGATGGCGCCGGTGCAAGTTGCGCCAATCTCGCTATGGAGGCGGTAGGCGAAATCTAGCGGCATGGAACCGCGAGGAAGATCAATAATGTCGCCTTTTGGCGTGCGAACGAAGATTTTGTCGGCAAAGAGATTGAGCTTGAGCTTGTCGGTGTCGACTTTTTCGCCCTTGGCAAGCTTGGCGGAAGTTTCCTGAAGTTCGCGAATCCAGTGGAGCTGCGGTGGGAGTTTGCTGACGCGCCCTTCGGCGTAGGCCTCGGTGAGTTTTTGCTCGTTGTAGAAGAAAGTGGCCGCAAGACCGCGCTCGGCGTATTCGTGCATTTCGTGCGTGCGAATCTGGAACTCGACGATTTGTTTATCTGGCGTAATAACGGTAGTGTGGAGCGACTGGTAACCGTTGATTTTTGGCAGGGAAATGTAATCCTTGACGCGGCCTTCCATCGGGCGGAAAAGGGAATGAATAATGCCGAGAACGAGATAACAAGTCGTGATGTCTTTGACGATGAAGCGAAGCGCGATGAGATCGTAGATGCGGTTGATGTCTTGATTATACTTTGCGAGTTTTTTGTGGAGTGAGTAGATGGATTTGACGCGGCCGTCGCATTCGTAATCGATTTTTTCGCGCTTGAGGGCATCCTCGACAGCATGCTGAGCGTTCTTGAGCTTCTTGTCAGCCTGTTTGAGGCGCTCTTTGGTGAGGTTTTCGAGGAATTCGAAGCGGCGCGGATCGAGGTAGCGGAAGCTGGTCTCTTCGATTTCGACGCGGACGTGGCCCATCTGGAGACGGTCGGCGAGCGGGGCAAAGACTTCGAGTGATTCGCGGGCGATTTTCTTCTGTTTTTCTGGCGGTAGGGCGCTAAGAGTGCGAAGATTGTGGAGGCGGTCGGCGAGCTTGATAATAAGAACGCGGACGTCTTGGCCGGTCGCGATGAGGAGTTTAAGCAGGTTGTCGCCAGTCTCTGGGAGATATTCGTCGAGGTCTTTCATGCCACTGCGGGCTTTGCTAAGCTTGGTGACGCCATTAACGAGAAAGGCAACATCGAGGCCGAATTGGTCCTCGATTTCCCTAAGGGTCAAATCAGTGTCTTCAACAGTATCATGGAGAATTCCGGCAATAATGGAATCTTCGTCCATGTTCCATTCTTCAAGAATTTTTTTAACGGCAAGCGGGTGAATGATGTAGGGCTCGCCGGTCTTACGTAATTGACCTTCGTGCGCTTTAGTGGCGACCTCGATCGCCTGTTTGAGACGAGGTGAAGGTTTGCTCATAAGGATATTATAGCATAAGGTCGAGATAGGGGAGAGGTATTGGCATTTTGTGGCATAAAAATAGAGCAATAAAAAGCCCCGTCATTACGGGGATGGCGGGGCTAGATGAAGTAAAGAAAGGTACGATTACGCTTCGCTAATAGCACATTTAGCGCCGATGATACCAATGATCATGATGCCGTTTGCGCTGATGGTTGCATTTCTATATTCCTCGCGAAGCTGTTCCAGCTTTTCCAGCTGGCTTTTTGCGATTGCGAGTTCGCTCTCGAGCTCGGTACGATACACGATTGTCTGATGGATTCCGGTGAAGAAATTGACGCGTCGTGCTTTTTCGAATCCCTTGTGCTTCGGCGTATCCCAGCGTCCGTTGAAGAGCGCGCGGGCCGCCTTTTCCCTCATAATGATTTCCTCGGCAATTTTATGTTTGAGGTAGATTTGCTGTGCGAGGATTTTGTCCATGAAGGCTGCATATTCTGGGTTTTCTTCGATGATTTCGAGATTGCGGACGAATAGTTCTTCGGCTCTGCAGGTCTCGCTATCTTGGCGGTACAGGTAGAGCAGTTTCTCGAACTCTGACATCTTGTCAATGAGTGCGTAGCACTTTCTTCTAAGATTGATGAAGTAGTAGAACAGAGACAGAGAACTGATCCCTGCGATGAATACAACTGCGTCCAAGATGATGAGCGCAGAGCTTACTGATTGCTGCATGCGGATAAAACTCCTTTCGGTTTGGGGCGCACGCAGTCGTTGTGCGAAGGTAGTAGTATTAAGTTGCGCGACGAACGACAAGCGCGTGCGTCGAAGTTGGATTTGGTGAGACGTAATGCTTAGACATGAAGGAGCCTTTGGTCTTTAGGGTTATCGGACGTCTTGGCTCTAATGTATGGGGTCGGTGATGCGAAATTCATAGAATCGGATCACTTCTCGCAGTGAAGCGGCGAGAGGCGCAAGACCGGTGAGGGTCGAGGAAAGTGTGACTGCGCGGTCGCGACTTCATGGATATCAACTCCTTTCATATGGTCTCGTAAATTACTAATGCGTTTCCGCATTAGATAATATATTATATCATAAAATCGCAAAAAATACTAGTGGTTTTGCTTAGAAAAGCAGCAAAAAGCCCCGTCGAAGGGCGGAGCTTTAAGAGGGCGATGGGTATTGGATTATCGGGTGCCGATTGAAATATTATTAGTGTCAATAATGTAGGTGCCGGTGCCGTTCTTGATGGCATCAATGAGCTTTTCGCGCAAGATGGCGTCGGAGAGGGCGGCGGATTTGATATTGTTAGTCTCGGCTTCGATTTTAGCTTGTTCTTGCTCGGCTTTGGCGGTTTCGACGCGGGTGCGAGCGGTCTGGGCGGCATCGAAGGCGGCCTTTACTTCATTGGAGTAGCGGATTTCCTGGAGGTAAATGTCTTCGATATCGACGCCGAGCTTTTCCCAGTTAGTACTGAGTTTTTCGAAGAGGGCGCCTTTGACAGCTTCGCGGTTGCTGTAGACCTGAAGGGTTTCGTAGCTACTGAGAACGGAACGAGTTTCAGAGCGGACGTCTTGGGCGAGGGTAGCGTTAACGAATTCGGCTTGAGTTTTGTACTCGTTGTAGATGTTGCCGACAGATTCGCCGCGAATAGAGTAGCGAACAACGAGATCGATATTGCCGGTCACGCCGCTGGCATCCTGGAAGGTGATTTGGGCGCCAGTAACGTTGCCGCCAGCATGGTCGGAAGTGTTGCCGCTTTCGCCGACGTAGCTAAGGGTATTATTGCGAATGTCGTAGATGACGCGGTGCGACCATGGAGTCTTGAAGTGGAGGCCGGTGTCATAATTAATGCCTTCGACTTCGCCAGTGAAGGAGACGAGAACGGAGGCTTGACCTGGATCTTGTGTGTAAATCATGCCGGCAAGAACGACGGCTATTGTCGCAACGAATAGGCCTGCCGTGATGCCAGTGAAGGCCTTGGACGGATTGACGGCGCCTTTGCTATAATTGCGTTTTTTGTAATAAATCGTGATGCAGAGCGACACGACAGTGAGGATTAGTAGAAAAATACTAAAAGCAAACATTGCTTACCTTTCGTTAAGTTATTGCTTTTATTTTAGCATTTTTGCGACTAGTTGTGGGCGGCGAGCATTGATTCGATGAAGCTGGCGACTGTCTCGTGACGGAGTTCTGGCGGGAATTCCGGGAAGAGAATTGGGTTGGCGTCGGCCATGATGTGGCCATGGTGCAGGCGGAGCATCTCGAGGTCGTTGGCGTCATCGCCGATGGAGAGCGTGTCGGAATCGGGGATATTTGTGAGGGCGAGAAGTTGTTGGATGGCGATTTCTTTGCCAGCCTTGATGCTGACGACGTTTATGAAAGATACGAAGCTGTGGTCGACCCAGGCGAGCGATGATTTGACGGCATGGCGTTCGGCATGGATTTTGAGCTGGTCGGGTAGAGCGGCATTGAGCGCGTGCGTGGCGGGTTCGATAAGGTCTGGCGATTTGAACCAGATGCGGATTTTGCCAATGGCGGCGTCTGGCGTTTGGAGTTCAGCATCGGAAGCATAATAAGAGAATTCGTATTGGTCGCGCGGGAGGTTGGCGAGAGCTTGCTGAATGATGCCGATTTGCTGGGCGCTGAGGATGTTTTGGATAATCGGCTGGGCTTGTCGGTCGTAGACGAAGGCGCCATTGTCGGCAACGAGGAAGTCTGTGAAATCGGTGAAGTTTGGTAAGAGGCGACGAACGCTGGCGAGACTGCGACCGCTGGCGATAGCAAAAAGATGGCCGGCGTTGCGCCATTTTTGCACGGCGGCGATATTTTGCTTGAGCTCGGAGAAATCTTGGTCGGAATGGCGCCAAAGCGTGCCGTCGATGTCGCAGAAAATAATCATAGTTCTAGTATAGAAGGACTGCGCGAAAGTGTCCAAAAAATCGCTAGGGAATACCGTAGCGATTTAGATTTTCATAAAATGGAGCCGCGACCGGGATTTGAACCCGGGACCTCATCCTTACCATGGATGCGCTCTACCGACTGAGCTATCGCGGCAATGCGTTGATTATAACAAAGAGTTGCGTGATTGGCAAGAGTGGAGAGAGTATAAGCGGTGACGTGATTGACTTTTTGCATGTTTTGTGCTATAATTTTAATAGTGAGTGTACCTTAAAATTGAGGCGTTGATTAGGGATGCTCATTTTTGCTACGTTATTTTTTCGGGAGGGATTATATATGACTGATAAACATTTGACGTTTGAGATATTTCTGAGAAGGCTGCTGGCAACGATGATTTCGCGAGAGGATATTCAGGCTGCCGCGGTTGGCTTTATGCCAATTAACTGGCGAGCTGATTGCTGGATGAGGGATATCAATCCCCGGACGAGAGCTGAGAGTGAGCCGGATTTGGCCACGGATTTCGTGAACGAAAAACGAGTCACGAAAGAGAAGATGGCGCCGATTTCTGGCGGAGTGCCCCTGCGGATCGAAAGTGCTGGAGCCAATGAGCTTTACGACGGGGAGAATTTTCGGGATATTCTGATTCGATACTTGAACGATAGTCGAGAGTATCCTGGCGAAGTCGCCGAAGTTGGGTCTTATGAGTTGTCGGACAACAATGGAGCGACCGCAATCGTCAAGGTCAAGCCGTATACGCTGTCGAGTGCCGAAGGGGAGATTGCTAAGCTTTATTTCATGATGATTAGCGACCAAAACGGAGAAGACATGTTTGACCTCGCGCTCGACAAAATGACCGAACTGTTGCCGCAAGTGATTTCGGCAATGTACTAACGCCTCAACGATGGCCGGAGCTATATGCTCCGGCTTTTTCTTGTGTATAATTTGAGGTATGAAGATTGTTTCGTGGAATGTGAATGGACTGAGGGCGGTGCTTGGGAAGGGCGCTTTGCAAAGATTTATTGAAGATGAGGCGCCGGACGTGATTTGCTTGCAGGAGACGAAGGCGAAACAGGGGCAGGCGGAAGTGGATTTCGCGGAGTATGAGGAGATTTGGAATTCGGCGGAACGGGCTGGTTATTCTGGGACGGCGATTTTCACAAAGCAGAAGCCGCTGTCGGTGCGTTTTGGTTTTCCGCAAGAGATTGAGGCGGCGGTAGACGGCTGGGAGGATGCTTTTGGCGATGCGCGCAAAGAAGGGCGTGTTTTGACGGCGGAATACGAGGATTTTTTCTTGGTGAATGTTTATGTGCCAAATGAGAAAGATGATTTGGGGCGCTTGAAATATCGCGAATTGACTTGGGATAAGGCCTTGCTGGCATATATGAAACAGTTGGATATGGAAAAGCCGGTGCTGGTTTGCGGCGATTTTAATGTGGCGCATGAAGAGATTGATTTGGCGCGACCGAAGCAGAACGAGGGACATGCGGGCTTTACGAAATCTGGGCGTCAGGGAATGACGAACTTTTTGGCGGCTGGATTTATTGATACGTTTCGTGAGTTGCATGGCGACGAAGTGAAGTATTCGTGGTGGTCGTATCGGGGTGGAGCGCGTCAGCGAAATGTGGGTTGGCGGATTGATTATTTCTTAGCTTCGGAACGCTTACGCGAACAGATTGTGGCGGCGGAGGTTTTGGATGGCGTGATGGGTTCCGATCATTGCCCGGTGATGGTTGAGCTACGCTAATAATCGTACTGCGCTTATGCTATAATTTTTAAAAAGTAAAGGAGATGTGAAAATGAGTGATTATGGTCCAAGTACGCCGAATGTGACGCCATCGACGCCAGAGGGTGGTTATGGCGCGCCGCAGAAGAGCGGCGGCAGTGTTGGTAAGGTTATTTTAATTATCGTGATTGTTTTTGTAGTGCTGGCCGGTTTGCCAATTCTGTTCTTTGTGCTTATCTTTTCGACGGTTTGGAAGACGGCGACTAGCCTCATTGATGGCGCTAGCTCGATTAGCTGTACGTCTTCGACCGGATCATTCAGTATTTATTACGATGGTAACGAGATTAAAGGTACATCATTCTCGAATATGGATGAGAATTCGGAGATTAGTGAGCTGAAGTCTGGCATTGAGTCTGCGCGTGACGTGGAAGGCTTTTTGAAGAAATATGTTGAAAAGTACGAGGATGCGCATTCTGGCTCGAAGTGTGAGATCTCGACATCGAAGCTTAAGATTAATATTGATAGCCGTGACGACGAAGACGAAGATGAAGATGATAGTGATGACAACTTCAGCAGTAATCCATTTAGCGATGATACGACGACTGCTAGCCGTCAGATAGTCGGTAATGCGGAATACGGCTATGTTGAGGTGCCGACTGAGTGGATTGAGTTTAGGGATGTTGATGGTAATGATTCGGTTCAGTATTCTGATGTTTCCGGTACTTATATTATGTCTTTGAATGTCGTTAAGGATACGAGCCTGAGCGCGGAGCAAATAGCGAAGAACTACGCGGCGAAGAAGAATGAAGATTCGGATGTGCGCGGCGTGACTGGTGCGACGGTTAAGGTCGGCAAAAATGGCTATACAGCATACCAGGTCTATATGTATTATCCAAGCGATGGTAGCTACTTGGTTACCTATTGGTTCGAAGCCAATGATGGCAAGGTACACTATCTTTCGATCGAGGGTGGCGACAAGTTGGCTGAATATACTTGGATTGCCGATAGCTATCGCGAGACGAAATAGTAATGAATGATTTTGCGTATTGGCGCAAGCAGGGCGCAAAAGGATTATTTGCGGAAATCGATACTTTCCCGCCGGAGCAAAGACGCTTCGCGGGGAAGCTATTGATTATTGGTGGAAATAAGGGTGTGTTCTTTGCGGTCGCGAATGCGATGAGTGAAGCGGGGCGCATGGGGGTTGGCGAGGCACGGGCGTTACTGCCGGATTCGTTGCGCGGAAAGGTACCGTCGACACCAGAGGTGTATTTCGCGGAAGCGGAAACTTCTGGAGCCTTTGGGCGAGCGTCGCTGCCGATACTGATGGAGCAGGCGGAGTGGGCAGACGCGGTGCTTTTGATTGGTGATTTTGGCAAGAATGCGGAGACTTCGGTGGTTTTGTCGGAGTTTTTGAATCGTTGCGAGAAGCCGATTTTTATGACGAGAGATACGATCGATGTTGTGGCGGCTGATGCGGGGGCGTGGTCGATGCGTGAAGGCGAGACGACGATGCTGTTGTCGATGCCGCAGCTACAGAAAGTTTTGCGTGCGATGTATTATCCGAAAGTGATTACTTTGTCGATGCCGACGAATCAGCTAATTGAGACTTTGCATAAGTTTACGCTGAGTTTTGAGATGACGGTGACGACTTTTCATAATGGGCAGCTGGTGTTGGCGCGCAATGGTGAGGTGATTTCGGAGGAATTGTCAGATACGAAATGGACGCCAATTACGCTTTGGGATGGCGTATTGCTGACGCGGGCGGCGATTCTGAGGATTTGGAATGCGGCTGCTGGGCCAGAGAAGAGTATGGCGACGGCATTTAATCTGAATTTGGAATAGAAAAACACCGGCGGATGAGCCGGTGTTTTTGTTGGTGGGCTTTAGGTGGTGACGTGAATGCAGCGCTGATCGGTGGTTTTGATGAAGAAAGTATTGCGCTGGCTTTCATCAACGAAACCGATTGCGGTGATAGTGCCACAGTCGACGTCTTTGTTGTTGCTTTTGATAAACAGTCGGCAACCGAAGCGTTCTTCGAGCGCGCCGATGAAAAGATGAGTTACGGCATGGCCGCGACCGCGATCGACGAAGTTTTTGACGATTCGCTTGATGGCTTCGATAGAACTGGCGTTGTCGCCCTTAATGACGAGGTCTTTGGTGGCGACGATATAATCTGGCGGGGTGGTGTCTGGCGGAAGGGCAGGCAGGCTCGCCTGCGCAGTAAGAAAGCAGAACGGACGTTTGATAAGCTGAATGAATGACATGAATAACCATTCCTTTCATCGTAAGATAGCCCTAGAGAGCAAGTCGCAGTACGGGACGACTATTGCGATATTATGTCATATCTGTATTGTTCGGTCAATGTTGGTGGCGATGCGTAGGTGTTAAGATTTTTGAAAACCCCTATCGACAGATTAGCGTTTAGGGGTATAATAGGGGTAATAAAGAGTTATAGGAGGTATATTTCAGATGAGTGATGGGCAGTTTGAACTAACAGTAAAACAGAATCGTTTCATGCGCGCAGTTGCAACTTTGGTTGCTCGTGGCGTGCTCGGTGCGTCCGTGCTTGCAGCTTTGGCTTGCGCTCTCTGTGGTTTGATTAAGAGTCAGCGCAGTGCAGCCTTGGAGGGCTTCTGCATTGTTTTGTTCGCGATTTTGTTCGTGGCTTATATTGTAATTTTGGCGGTTAGCTATGCGAAGGCTGCCGGCCTAAACAAGGCGGTTCGCTTGGCTGAGGCAGAATTCGTTTCTGGCGATGCTGTTGCTGAGTCCGATGATGATGACGACGAAGATGACGAGGACGAAGACGAGGAAGGCGCCGTTGTTGCTGCTGGTGCTGCCGCCGCTGCCGTCGTTTCTGACGATGACGAAGACGACGAAGACGACGACGACGAAGAGGAATCTGACGAGTCTGAGGATGACGAAGAGGATGACGAAGAATCTGATGAGTCTGAAGACGATGACGACGATGAAGATGATGACGACGAAGACGAGGAAGAAGACGACGAAGACGAAGAATCTGACGAGTCCGAGGATGAAGACGATGAAGATGATGATGAAGAATCTGATGAGTCTGAAGACGATGATGAAGAAGACGATGATGATGACGAAGATGACGACGATGAAGATGAAGACGATGAAGATGAAGACGATGACGACGAAGACGAGGAAGAAGACTTCGATGAAGACGATGATGATGACGAAGAAGAGGACGTCAGAAAGTAGCATCTAGGTAATTTAAAAAATATGCGCTCTGGGGGTGGGGCGCATTTTTTGGAGAGGTATGGCGGTGAAAAAGAGAGGTTTTTTAGCGAAATTACTGTTAGCGACAACCTATGCGTTGCCGGTGGCATTTCTGATTATTTCGTACTTCCTGATTACGGTGAGCGGCGAAGATTTGTATCAAGGGGCGGCGACGCATCAGGGGGCGTGGGCGGACGCATTGCGAGTATTTTCGGTGAACGGTCGTCTGAGTGATATGTATGCGTGGTTTGCGATTAAGCTCGTGGACTATCAGTTTAATTTTGGCTGGGATACGATTATTCGCGTGGTTGATTTAGCGATGGGTTGTGGGATTTTGTATCTAATTGTGCGTTTGGCGTTGGGCAGGAGGCCGCGTTTGCGATTGGGGGATGCTTTGCTGTGGAATGCCGCGGCGATCATGTTGTTTGCGACGCCGTTTGGGCGCGTGCTGTATGTCGGTTTTTCGTTGATTCATAATTATACGATTATTCTATTGGCGCCGCTTTTGTTCCTATGGCCGTTTTATCGGAGAATGCGTGGCGGCAAGCGGGCGTGGGACTGGCTTTTGGCGATTGTGATGTTGGTCGGTGGTGTTGCGTTTGGAATTTCTTCGAATCTCGTGCCGCTGGCGGTTTTGGGTACTTTGCTTGTTTTGGCGATTTGGGATAAGATTCGTCGCCGCAAGATTGAATGGCGAAAGTGGTTGCAATTGTGGCGCGTGACGGGTATTTTAGGCGCGATTGTAGGGATTTGTTTGTCGTTCTTTGTCGGTGGCGGTGTCAGTGGTTATGCAAATGGTGGTTATGCGGAGTCATACGACTACGTGCCTTTCGGGGAGATATTTGGCAATTTGTCGAAGATTTGGGCGCATGAAGTATCGAATTTTGGCAGGCTTTTGATGCCGATTGCGTTAGTCCTAGCGGCGCTATTAGTTTTTCATGTGATTTTGCGTGTTGTAGGTGTGGCGGATCGTGCAAAATTAACTTGGCGTGCAAGGCGCGTGATTAGCTTTGCGACGATTTTTGCGATTGTTTATACCTTGATGATGTCGCAGATTAACTATCCGTATCGCTTGGCTTCGCCGGCCTATGTGGCGGGAGTGATTGTGGTCTTGACGATTTTTGCGGCCGTATTGCGCAGTATGCGTGAAGCGAAATGGCTAAGCTGGGTGGTTGTAACTTTGCCGATTGTTGGTGTTTCCGCAGCATTGATGGTGATTCATGGTGTTTGGCAAATTAATTATCGACGCGAAATGGCTGAGGTGTTATCGATTATTAGAGAAGTCCCGCTCGAAGGGCAGTGCGTGTCGAGAGAGCGTGTAAAAACAAAAACTTCGCCGTCGGCTTTCCTGACGCAGGAGGATATGTTGACGGATTGGGTAATGCCGGTTCGGATTTACGATAAGACAGTAAGTTTTTGCGATTAAGGTATGAAAAATCCCGCTGGTGAGAGCGGGATTTTTGAAGGATTAGAACTTTTCCTTAATGCCAGTACTGTGAAAATCTGAGATGACCGACACGATGCTAGCAATGGCGCAAGCGGCGAGGCTATAGAAACTGATTTGCTTCATGATGTTACTAAAGAGGCCATTGGAGCTGAGGTAGTAGGCGGTGCTGAGAATCCAGACGCAGAGTACGACCATGCGGAGTTTGTCGGCGCGGGTGGCACTGATGTCGTCGTGAGTTTTGCGGCCGTAGATGCTGAACCAAGCTAGGATTAGGGCGTCGCGGGCTAGGATAATGACTATGGATGCGACGGAGACGGAGAGACGGAAGGTGTCGCTGTCAGGGATGTCGCGGTACATAAGTACAGCGAAGCCGATGGCAGCTGGGTAGAATAGGGCTTTGTCTCCGATTGGATCGAGAGCCATGCCGGCGCGAGTGGTGCTGTTGGTTTTGCGTGCGATAGTGCCGTCGAGCTTGTCGGTGGCGATGGCGAGCGTCAAGATTGCGCTAATGATGATGCGGCTGTAAGGCGCGAAGCTGTCCGCGATAACGATATGCGGGACGAGCAGGGCGACACCGATGCGGATAGCACTAATCTGATTCGCGAGGCCGATTTGGCCTTTGTTGCCTTTGAGCCATTTTGGATCGTGGTTTTGTGCGGCGACAAGGATGAAATCGGCGGCAAATACTATACTAAGTGCGGCCGCTGCATAATGGATGCAGTAGTGATAAAGCGTGGCGACCTCCCAGTTTTTTACGACGAAAGCTCCAGTGGAAAGGAATAGGTCTGGAACTAGCAGAATGAGTCGTGCGAAGCAGTGTTTTTTGATGATGCTTCCTGGTCTGCGTGTGTCGAGTCTGAATGTCTCTACGTTGCGGAAAGTGCCGGCGCAATAGAGAATAATGAAGTCAGACAGAACACAGAGTGCGTGCAGGTATATGACGTTGTAATACTGCAGAGGCATGAGTGCTGTGCTTTTGTCGTAGAGGTTGACTGCGGTCTCGATGATACTAACAAGGCCGACAACAAGCATCGCAAAACTGTATGGGTATAGATAACGATAGCCTAGGTAGATGCGCTTGATAGTTTTCGTAATCATATGCTTTCTCCTCCTTCTTTGTAAGGTGCGATCTGTTGCGCACTTTGTGTGAGGTTTGCTGCGAAATGCAACAGAATTGATGAGGCTATAATACAATGAGAATTGCGGTTTGACAAGGTGGTAAATAGGGGTGGAAGAGGGTTTGCCATGGTATAATGAAGGCATGTTGTTCCTTAAGATGTAGCTAATAATTCTGCAGAAGGAACGATGATCTTACGAAGCAAAAAGACCGCAAGGAGGTATGATTTATGCATCGTTATGCGACTGAAATCGATAAGTTGGCAGAAAGCGTCCTGAATGATCTTGCCACACATGCGAAAGCGTGGAGTAGTATCGGGTTTGGCGTGCAGCCATGCTCGGACGAAGCGCGCGAATGGGTGCTGGGATGTAATGATCGCAAGATTGTAGCGGAAGATTGTCAGCCGGCTTGGATGAGCTATCGTGTTGCGCAGGACGCGGGCGATATGGGCTCCGAAGCAATACGTCGTGATTTGCTTGCAGTGAAGTTGAGTTTGGGTGGCGACGGTCCGGAGTTTCATGCAATAGGGAATGGCAATTTGATGCTGTATGTGCCAGTAAAAAGGTTCTTGTGTGGCGCAAATGGCGGAGCGAATGATATGGAGCTCTTGGTGAACGTGCGAAGCGCGAATCCGAATGAAAGCGAGATGGCGATCTGGATGGCAATGTACCGAATCCGGGATTTTTGTGATCGTAGCGGATGCTATACGGAAACGAGAGTGCCGCCGTCGTATGACGTGCGAGTAATGTTCGCTGCATCGCGTGCAGACAGTCTGTCGGTGCGAGATTATTGAGCTACATAATGGCCGAGGAGTAATCCTCGGCTTTTGCTTGCCTGCATACAGTATTGTATAATGGGGATAATATGGACTCAGCTGTAGGCATTTTTCTCGTTACTATGATGGCGATATTTAGCGCGATAATGAATCTTTTGCCGGTATTTTTGATTATTTTTGTAATTACGAAGGTAGTGCGAAAAAACGGCCAGACGCCTGGTTTGAGGCGCCCTTCGGAGGTGGTGGAAAGACTTGCGCGCGAGCGGCAGAATGCGATGAAGGATAGCGGCTATACTGCGAGCTATGATCAGAGCGCGTCCACGTCTACGAGTACGACGAGCAGTAGCGCTAGCGATGCGGGAGCTGCACCGAAGGTTGAAATTGGGTCTGACGGCAGGCCGAAGCCAATCCTTGGTTGATGCAAAAAGCCGCCTGTTTTGGGCGGCTAAATGCTTTGTTGTTCTATATAGAATATTTTGCGAACTACGCGTGTTTTTGCTTCTCGAAAGTAGCCGTTGCTACCTTTTGGTCCCGTCGGATCGCCCGTCGGCGTACGTCGTAGTGATATTTTGATTATAGCACAATTCGGCTATAATGTCAATAGTTTAGGCATGTTTTGGTGGAATTGCTTGCAGTGAGGATAAACATAAGCTATTATTAAAGTGTATATGGTCAAAACAAAAATACTAAAAAGAGTAAGCTGCGCGATTTTTGCAGCGGTTTTGTGCGGCGGAATTTGCGCACGATCGGCTTTTGCGCGCCAAATTATAATTGAAGAAAATACTGAGAGCATGATTATGCTCGATGTGGCGCGACGCTATTATCCGGTGGATGAAATTAAGAAATATATAGACGCGTTGGCGGCGCATGAGAATTCGACTTTACAGCTGCACTTTACGGACGATGAGAATGTCGGCATTGAGTGCGATTATCTGGACCAGACGGCTGAGAATGCGACTTTTGTGGATGGTGTTTATGTGAATCCGACGACTAGCAAGCCGTTTTTGAGCTATGCACAGGTGCAGGAGTTGATGGATTATGCCGATGCGAAGAGCGTGCGCTTTGTGCCGGAGATTGATATTCCGGCGCACATGAAGGGCTTCTTTGATTTGGCGGAAGCAAAGTTTGGCTATGACTACGTACATGAGTGGCGCACGGGGATTGGCTGGGCTGGCGGCGATGAGGCTGGGCATTTGGACTTTTTGACGGAGAAGGGCGCGGCCTTTTGGAAGGCGATTTATGATGAATATACGGATTTCTTTAGCAGTCGCGAATATTTCCATATGGGTTTCGATGAATATACTTTACGCAATGACGAGAAGATTGATTTCGCGAATGAGGTTTATGAATACCTGGCGGAGAAGGGCTTTAAGGTGCGCATGTGGAGCGACGCTTTGACGGAGACGAATTTGACGAACTTGAATAGGAATATCGAGCTGATTTATTGGGGCTGGTGGGATGATGTGGCGATTGATGGCTACGCGTCTGTGCCTTCTCTTCAAGCGGCGGGATTTAAGATGCTGATTACAAACCGTTGGTATCTCTTCTCGGTGCCGTCGACGGAGAATATGACGGAAGAGAACCGCGCGCATTCAATTCGTGACATCGAAGAGAACTGGGAGCTGGAGAGCTGGAACTATAACTTCCCGAGTACGCTTGAGAATCACGAGAATATTCTTGGCGGTGCGGTTTGTGTTTGGGGTGAGAATTCGGCCGGCGTGAGTGTGTCGGCGATTCGTGAGCATGCGGTTGCAATGTACGAAGCGATGTTCCCAAAGCTCGATAAGATTCAGCGCGTGATTGAGATTCCTGATGAGGAAGAGGTGGCGAATCCGGATACCTTTGATGGTGGGTTGGTCGCTGTTGGATTTGTACCGGTTTTAATGGCTGGTTTGGCGGTCGTTATATGTCGCGCTCGCAGATAGTTTGCCTGCTGCGCGTTGTTTGAGTTTGTTTATTAAAAGGAGGTAAAAATGGAGAAAATCGATAAAGCGATTAATTTTGCGGTTAAGGCGCATAGCGGAAGCTTTCGGAAAGGTACGCAGACTCCGTATATCGTACATCCGATGGAGGCGATGGTGATCGTGGCGACGATGACGAACGACGCGGATGTTTTAGCGGCGGCAGTTTTGCATGATGTTGTTGAGGATACGCCGACGACGATTGAGGATATTCGGTGCGAGTTTGGTGACATGGTGGCGCAGCTAGTTGGTGCGGAGAGCGAGGATAAGCGCGAGGATTTGCCGGCTGAGTCGACTTGGCGCGTGCGCAAGCAGGAGACATTGGATTATCTGCGCGATAAGGCGACTAGGGAAGAGAAGATGATTGCGCTTGGTGATAAGTTGTCGAATATTCGGGCGATGAATCGGGATTATGCCGAGCTTGGCGATAAGCTATGGAAACGTTTTAATCAGAAAGATAAGGCCGAACACGCTTGGTATTATGGTACGATTGCGGAGCTGTTGGCGCCGGAATTGGGTGAGACTTTTGCGCACCGTGAGTATGTTGAGCTAGTGAATAGAGTGTTTGGCGAGTAGGCGAAGCATAAAAAAGGACCCTGCGGGTCTTTTTTGCACTTCTTGGTGGGCGAGAAGGGACTTGAACCCTTACGGCATTGCTGCCACAAGATTTTGAGTCTAGCGTGTCTACCAGTTCCACCACTCGCCCGAGTGATAGTATCAGTTTAGCATAAAAGTTCGAAATATGCTAGAATATATCTAATGGATACTGAAAGTGGTGGGCAGCTAAGTAGTCAGGCGCGTCAGCAGAAGACAGCGTCAGAGCTTGCTCGCCAAAGAGTAATGGAGACTTATAATGCGCAGGCGCCACAGAATTATCGTTCGCCGAGCGCTGATTCGCCGATGCCGCAGGTTCAGGCGGCGGACTGGAAAAAGTATCATTCAGCTTGGCAGGATTATTACCAGAAATACTACGGTGAATACTACGGTAAGGCGGCACGTGATTATGTTTTGCGTGAGCGTATGCGTATTGAGCGCGAGAATGCTGATAAAATAAAGGCTTTGGAAGCGCGTCAGCAGAAGAGCAATGGCTTCTTTGGTGCGAATGCGGCGGGCGAAAATCCAGCAATCGTGATGGCGCAGAATGTAGACGGTCGCAGCTCGATTATGTCAGCGCCGGAAGTCTCAGACGAAGAATCGCTTGAAGTGCAGAATTCTTTCCGTGAGCGAATTCGCAATAAGACGCGTAAAAATGCGCGCAAGATTCGAAAATCGAGGCATTTTATTCCGATTTTGGCTGGTACGATTGTGTTGATTTTGGGTTTATTGTTGCAATACAACCAGACGATTGTGAGCAATGTTGTGGCCTATATGTCGCCGAATAATACGGAAGTAAATGAAATTACCGCGATTGATCCGACGGTAACGACGGCAGTGCATGACGTGCCGACGCTGATTATTCCGAAGATTAACGTCGAGGTGCCGGTGACGTTTGGCTCAGAGACGGATGTGAAGTCGATGAACCGTGCGATGGCGAATGGCGTGGCGAACTTTTCGATTAATGGCGCTTCGGCAAAGCCTGGCGAGATTGGCAACTTTGTGATTTCCGGGCATTCGGCCGGTAATGTTTATGAGGCGTCGGACTATAAGTTTATCTTTTCTGGATTGACGAGGATGGCGCAGGGCGACTTGGTGTATATGGACTATAATGGTGTGCGCTATACTTATCGGATTACGAGTACGCGTGAGGTGCTGCCAACGAATGTGCAGGCCTTGATTGATATTACGAATGAGAATCCCGGCAAGCCGATGATTACGCTGATTACCTGTACGCCTTTGGGTTCGTCGAAATATCGCTTGTTGGTGGCTGGCGAGCAGATTTATCCGGATTATTCTGGTGCGGAAGTGGCGAAGGATAATGAGTCGGAGGGTGCGGTTGAGACGATGCCTTCGAATCACGGAACGCCGCTAGAGCAGTTCTGGAACTGGCTGATTGGCAACGGCGAGTAGATCTGTAGATCTGCGGCGGCTGGCCTTCTGGTTGCGCTGTTGACATTTTGTCTTTTTGATTGTAGAATTGGCTTATCGTCTCGCTGTGGCGAGATAGTACTTTTGAGGAGGAAACGAAAAATGAAGAAATCCGTAATTGTTGGACTGCTGGCAGCAGCGTTCGCGGCCGTGGTGACCATTGCATTCTGTAAGGCCGCAAAGGACTTGCGTGGTGAAGATGACTTCTATGATGACCCCGATGAAGACTGCGGGGAAGACGACTGCTTTGTTCCTGACGACGCATTCGCTGAAGATGTTGGCGGCGGCGATGATGCCGGTGACGAAGAAGAGTGCTAAGGTCTTGTTTTTTCTCCAATTGAAACCGCCCCTGGTAACAGGGGCGGTATTTTCATGCTTTTTGACTTAGAGATTTGAGCGTTTGAGTGTGTAGATGATTTGGGCGGACGGAGTGGTGGTTTCAGTATCGATTGGTTGATTAGACGAATCGTCTTCTGGCGTACTGTCGGAGCTGTTATTTTGGCCGCTAGTGTCGCTCATGGTCTTTTCGGAAACATCGAAGTAGTAGAGCCACTTATTGTTGGCACTGATGATGACGGGAAGGTCGTTGTCGATGTCGGAGATGAGTTCGCGGCGGTTGTTGCCGTCAAAGTCGCGAACGACGATTTTATCGTCATTGCGATGCCAAACGAGAAAGTCGTCGAGCCAGTTGATGCGGGTGATTGGGATGTCGGCTGAGAAGGTAAAAGGACGGCGATTTTCGATGTCGTAGCTAAAGTAGTTGCTGTCGGCAGATAGGGCAATGATGCGCTGTTCGCGGTTGACGGAAATTTGCTTTGGCGTGAAATCGAGCGTGGTCTTGAAGAGGGATTTGAGGCTTTGGCTTGGCTTGTCGAGGGATGGGTATTTGCCGCTGAGAACCTCGACGTTTTTGTCGGTACTATAAAGAATCCATTCGGAATCCCAGTAGGTCGAGAGGGCAAAGGTGGCGCTCGCTTCGGCGGAGCCAAGGTTTTTAATAAAGATAGAATCCGTTTCGCCGTCGCGGCGGATATAGAGCATGCGCTTGAGCTGATCTGGGTCGTCCTCGGTGCTTTCAAAGCGAGTGTAGGCGACGACGTCTTTGTTGTTAGCAATTTTGCGCACGTTGTCGGCGATTTTAAGGGGTTGGTTTTCTGGCAAGCTGTTATTTTCGATTGAGTACAAATTTTGTTCAGTATCGAGTAGCCAGAATTTTGAAGCAGAATCGTTGGCGATGAGTGCCTGAGCGATATCAAGCTGGGAAAGATTGCTCAGATTGATGCTTTTGGCTGGAGCATCGAGGTTTAGCATGAACCAAGTCGTGGTGTCGTCGTGAAACCACTGGAGGATGACGCGATTGGAATTGGTGTTCCAGGAGTTGATGGCGATTTGGGCGGTTTTGGCGGTTTCACTGTCGGTTCCAAGGAGGCTAGCGAGGTCGATGTCGGTGATTTTGAGGTTGCTGCTCTGGAGATTGACAAGCTGGAGTTTGTTGGAATTGACTTCGGAAAGGAGGAGGGATTTGCGATTTGGGGCGGCACTAGCGACACGAAGTTCGGTGAAATCTTTGAGTTCACTAATGGTGGTCTTGAGCGGGAAGAGGCGAACCCATTCGATGCGGGTGAGGAGGCCGGCATCGACTTCGGCGGTCGTCTTCCAAGTGTCATAGCCTTTTTTCGTAATAACAAAATCATGTGAGCCGGCGCTAAGCATCTTTTCGATTTCGGTATGGCTGAATTGGGTTTCGCCGTCGATTTTGACGGTGGCGCCGCTCGGGTGACTCTTGATTTGAATGAGGCCAGACTGTTCGATGCTGCCGCTGCGGTAGTTGTAAGTGTAGCCTTGTGCGACGAAAATAAGAATAAATACTAATACTAGTACGCAGATGACCATAAAGATGTTGGTCGCGATAATGCGCGCGTTTTGAATCTTCTTGTGCTTTTGCCTATCCATGAGTAATATAATTATAGCATTGATTGGCTTACGTTTAAAAAATGAGCGCAGGGCTGAACAAAAATTAAAATTCATATATTGAAAAGTAGACGCTAATGTTTTATTATAGCTTTAGCACTATATAAGAGAGGGAACAATGGACGGAGTAAAGAGAGTTACTGTGAATAGAACGACGGCGCATCATGCCAGCTCTGTTGATCATCGCATTGTTCAGAAGTCCTCTACGCTTAATCGTAAGTTTGTGAAGAAACCAGTTGCGCGTCCGCGTATTCAGAATGTGAGCGTTTCGAAAAAGAATGTAGCGACTGCTAGAATTAGTACTCAACGCCAAGGTCAGCAGGTTTTGACGAAGCAAAATAGCGTTCGTTTGCAGCCGATTGTGAGGCAGCAGGTTCAACAGCAGACCGTTGCAAAGGCGGCAAGTACAAAGATTTCGGTAAATGATTCGGAAAAGATTACTGTAAGGCAGAAGAGCGGCGCGGCGCAAGCGGCGTCAAGAATTGTCGCCCAGCGCAGGAGCGGTGTGGTTGCGCAACAAGAAGTTGTCATGCAGCCAGAGGTTGCGAAGGTTGCGCGTGCGCGCATGATGGCTCGCCAGGCGCCGGCTCCGAAAGAAATGACGGCGCGCGAGATTAAAGATCGCGCGATTCAGCAAGCTTTGAAGAAGATGTCGAAGGTTGATGGTCGCCCAGAATATGACGAAATTCAGCCAGTGAAGCGCCATTTTTGGCAGAAGAAGCAGTTTGTCGTGTTCGCGACGGCTGCTGTTGCAGTGATTGCTTTGCTTGGCTATATGACCTACGTAAATTTGCCGGATTTGTCGGCGCGTGTGGCGGCGATGCAGAGCGGAATCGAGAAGGTTTATCCTGGCTTCGTGCCGAATAGCTATCGCCTCGATGGTCTCGTAAAGGAGAATGGTGGTTGTATTACGATGTCGTTCAAGAATAATGAAGGCAAGACCTTTACCTTGCGCGAGGAGAAATCGAGCTGGGATTCGAATGCAGTTTTGTCAAACTATGTGCGTCGTGAATGGAACGATTATTCAGTTACGAAGGGGCAGGGCTTGACGATTTACGTGAGCGGCTCAAATGCGGCCTGGGTAAATGGTGGTGTGTTCTATGTGATTAATGACGCTTCTGGCGTGCTGACGGTCGACGATTTGCATGATATTGCAGTGAGTTTGTAAAGATAGAGAATCGCCCTGCGGGGCGGTTTTTTGTTGGCTTTGGAGATGTTATACTAGAGGAAAAGGAGGTAGGAGATGATTGATTTTAAGTTTAATCTTGCGAAGGGCGTGAGCGGGGATGCCTATGCGGATTATTTGACGAAGGCGAAAACTTTTGTGCAGCGTGCGGAAGAGGATGATTTTGGTGGCTGGGTGAATCTGCCAGTGAATTATGATCGTGACGAGTTTGCAAGGATTAAGGCGGCAGCCAAGAAGATTAATGGAGACTCGGACTATTTGGTTTGTATCGGTATTGGCGGTAGCTACCTTGGCCATAAGGCTGTGATTGAGGCTTTGGGTGGCGAACGCAGCCGAACAAAAATTTTGTATGCTGGCAACTCTTTGAGTGCGCGTGCGCTGGAGAAGGCTTTGGCTGAATTGGGCGATGCGGATTTCTCGATTAATGTGATTTCGAAGTCCGGTACGACGACGGAGCCGGCGGTGGCGTTTCGCGTGTTTAAGCAGAAATTAATTGCAAAATACGGCGAAGAAGAGGCAGCGAAGCGCATTTTTGCGACGACCGATGCGGCGAAGGGTGCTTTGCACGATGAGGCGAAGGCAAATGGCTACGAGAGCTTTGTGGTGCCGGATAATATTGGTGGTCGCTACTCGGTATTTACGGCGGTTGGCTTGTTGCCGATTGCGGTTGCCGGTATTGATATTGATGCCTTGATGGACGGTGCAGCGGAGGAACGCGCGGCGACGATTTCTGATGGCGGTAAGGCGGCGGAATATGCGGCAGTGCGCAATACTTTGTTGGCGCAGGGTTATGATATTGAGATTTTGGCGAACTTTGAGCCGGATTTTATGTATTTCAACGAATGGTGGAAACAGTTGTATGGCGAAAGTGAGGGCAAAGAGGGGAAGGGTATTTACCCGGCAAGCGTGATTGACTCGACCGATTTGCATTCGATGGGGCAATACATTCAGGAGGGGCGCCGTGCGCTATTTGAGACCTTTGTGGAGTTGGCGGCAGATAAAAATGGCGTGACCGTGCCGCAGTTTGGCGAAAACTTGGACGGTTTGGCTTATCTTGAGGGGAAAGAGCTGGATTGGATTAATAAGACGGCTTGCGAGGCGACGCGCGAGGCGCATTTGGCGGGCGGCGTGTCTATTCTCGAGGTTGTGATGCCGGATTTGGATGAGCGTTCGCTCGGTGGTTTGATTTACTTCTTTGAGATGGCTTGCGCTTTGAGTGGTTTTGTTTTAGGCGTGAATCCGTTCAATCAGCCTGGCGTTGAGGCTTATAAAACGCGTATGTTTGAGTTGCTTGGCAAGCCTGGCTACGAGAAATAGATATCGAATTTTTGCGAAGAGAGCCGCTCTGGGAAGGGCGGTTCTTGATTTTTGGCGCGATTTGTGGTATAATATAGGTATTACTCTGTGCAACACGGCGCAGGGGGGCTCATTACTATCGAGGAGGTATTTCTCATGAAAAAAATTATATTTGGTGCAATCCTTGGTTCATTGGCGACCGCAGCTACGGCTTGTGTTCTGGAACTGGTTAAGAAGAAGCGTGCGACGGCTGATGATGTGCCGGAATACGTGACGAACGTTTCCGCTCAGAGCGCTTTTAGTCGCGATGACCTGATTAAGGAGCATTCGGACGGCGAAGCTCTTCCGTCGATGATGCGCATGACAGAGTTTTCGATTAAGGAAGCTGGGATGACAATCAGCTTGTCGGCGTCCGGAAAGCGTACTGCGACGGCGTCGAGCGGCGAGAGTGATTCGTCTAATTCGCTTTGGTGGCCAAAGGAAGGAAAATTCCGCATAAGTATTGCGAAGTCTAACCTTGATGAGCGGCAGAATAAAATATTCTATTGGCTGCTTTTCTTTGAGGATAAGACCGCTGGCGAATCATATTTTTCTATGCTGGAAATCCAAGAGAATAAGACTGTGCTGCTGCAGCCGAAATACGTTGTTGCGCTTAATCAATCATTGGAGGTACAGGAGATTACCGCAAGGGATCTCTATCGATCTTCGCCTCGTCTTCATCACGGATTGTATGGCGAAAGGGTTGCCGCTGTCGCTCGTGGCCGTGTGAATGATGATGGTGCTCCAATCAGCAAGCTGGCATTTTATGGCAGTGATGATGCGAGGAGAGTTGTTGTTTATGATGCCCTGAACGGCAAGTCGAAATTCCTCGACTGGGAATCCAAGGATTTTATCGGTTATGTCGGCCTTGAAGAGCGTATTGGTTTCGATATTGTGGCCTTATTCAAGAGTAGTAACGGCACCTATATATATCAGCAGCTCGGTGATCCAGGCAGCGGCCATCGTCCGAGATTTTACAAGGATAAGGTGTCGGAGTATAACCCGGCGCGTTTCTTGGAGGCTTGCCAGAACAATGGCGGCAAGGCTCCGGAGGCGTACTATGAAGAGACTAAACCTGGAAGCTGGGATTGACCGAAATGAGAAAAACCAACAAAAACCGCCCCTTCGGGGGCGGTTTTTTCGTTCGTTGAATTTTGATTATTTCTTGAACGGATTGGTGAGGCCAAGCGTGCTGTTGGCTTCGGCGATGCGCATGAGCTCGTTGTACTTAGCGATGCGCTCGGAGCGGCTGAGAGAGCCGGTCTTGATTTGGCCGGTGCCGAGGCCGACGGCGAGGTGAGCGATGCTCGTGTCTTCGGTCTCGCCGGAGCGGTGAGACATGACGCAGTTGTAGCCATTCTTCTTGGCAAGCAAAACGGCGTCGATGGTTTCGGTGAGGGAACCAATCTGGTTTGGCTTGATCAAGATAGCGTTGGCGGCCTTCATGTCGATACCTTTTTGGAGAAGCTTCGAGTTGGTTACGAAGAGGTCGTCGCCGACGAGCTGGAGGCAATCGCCAAAGCGTTCGGTGAGCATCTTCCAACCATCCCAGTCGTTTTCGCCAAGACCGTCTTCGATAGAGACGACAGGATAATTATCGAGAATCCACTGGTACCAGTTGGCGAGATCTTCGGAAGTCTTGTGTTCACCGTTGGTCTTGAGCTCGTAGTGGTCACCTTCGGCAAATTCGGAGCTGGCGATATCCATAGCGATGGCGATATCTTCGCCAAGGCGGTAATCGGCGGCTTCGACAGCGAGCTTGATGAGTTCGAGTGGTTCGTTGTTGCCATCTTTAACAAATGGAGCATAACCACCTTCGTCGCCAACAGTCGTAGCGTACTTGCGTTCTTTCAAAATCTTCTTGAGGTTATGGAAGACCTCTGCGCCCATGCGGACGGCGTCATTGATGTTGCCGGCGCCGATTGGCATGATCATGTATTCCTGGAAATCGGTAGACCAGTCAGCGTGTGCGCCGCCGTTCATGACGTTCATCATTGGCATTGGGAGGCACATTTGGTCGGTCGTGCCGGCGATTTCTGCGACGTATTCGTAGAAGCGAAGGCCCTTGGCGTGTGCGACGGCCTTAGCTGCGGCGAGGGAAACGGCGAGAATCGCGTTTGCGCCGAGATTGGATTTGTTTTCGGTGCCATCGAGATCGAGCATAAGCTGATCGATTTTGCGCTGGTCGCTAGCATCGTTGCCGATAAGAACATCGGCGATTTTGTTGTTGACGTTCCAAACAGCCTTGAGAACGCCTTTGCCGAGGTAGCGAGCCTTGTCGCCATCGCGGAGCTCGAGAGCTTCGCCTGCGCCAGTAGAAGCACCGGACGGAACGGCTGCGCGGCCGGCGTGACCACTTTCGAGAATCACGTCAGCTTCGACGGTAGGATTGCCGCGAGAATCAAGAATCTGGCGGGCTTTAATGGTTTTTATTGTGAAATCGTTTTTCTGCATGTTTATGCCTTTTAAACCTTTCTTTGTGCAATGAAAAATAATTGCCTTGTCAAAATTATAGCACAAGCGGAGGAGGAAAACGTGCCCGGCGAATAGTGAAATTTTTTGAAAAATGTAGTATTATTTTAAGCAAGAGCATTTTACAAAAACCCATAAAAGGAGGGCAATAAAAGATGGCAACCAAGAAAGCCGCCGCAACTACTACCAAGAAAACTACCGCCAAGAAGGCGACGACCGCAAAGCGTGGTTCGAGTAAAAAGCTACCTCTTCCGCTTCTTCGCGATGAGCAGCGCCCATCTGGTAAGTTTGCATATCTTTATGTCGTGTTTGCTTGTACGACTTTGATTTTTGCCGCTACGAGTGTTTATCTTTTCTACTTTGCATCGACCATTTTGAACAAGTATGAAGAGATTGAAGCTTGTGCACGTACGACTGGTGCTAGCTGCGAAGTTAGAGTCAATGGCGGCGATGCAGAAGAACCAGAAGAAGCTATTGTTGAAGACAACGAGGAATAGTTTGGAATGAGCCCAGATAGTGGCAACGAGAGCGAAAAAGGCGCACCAGTGATGCGCCTCTCTCGCTTGGGCGGGGCAATTACGCCACCGAGTAGATTTGTAAATGACGAGCCGAAGGTTGAAACCGAGCCGGAGGCTGCGCAGGTTTCTGAGCCGGTCGCGGAAGCAAAGGAAGAGATTGCGGTTGAGACGAATTATCTTGAAACACCAGATAGTTCAAAGAAAATGCAGTCTGATGTTCCGATTTCGGAGGAAGATTCTTCGATTGAGAAGCGTATTTTTAATTCTTCGCAGGATCCGCATCCGCGCGACGATATTATGCTCGAGGAGAGTCTCAGTTTCGAGATTTCAATGAACGGTGAGCACATCGCGGCGAAAAAACAAGAAAAAGTTGACGCGATTAATCCCGGTGAAGTTCGCGCAGGAAAACGCGAGGCCGAAGCGGCAACGGCGGCAGATACTGAATCATTGGTGCGACGCCATGAAACTGTTTTGCCAAAGAGTGGTTTTGTTAATGCTGAGCCTGTGGCGACGAATTGGTCCGATGTTCTGAAGCAGAATAAATTTACCGATATGCAGCGCTCTGGCGTTGAGGCGACTTTGCGCGCAGCGAGCATTCGCCAAGGTAAGCGCCTTGAAGTTGATTATGCCGATAAGATTGATTTGTCGAGCAAAAAGTTCGAGCGTCCGTTTGTGATTCATTTTGTGTCTTTGCGACAGGAGGAAACTCGTCGCAAGATTGAAGCGCAAAATGAGGTGATGCATCAGTTGCAGCGCGAAGTTGCCGAGAAGCCAATTGAGATTAGTCGCGCGGATCGCGATGAGGCGGCAAAGGTTGTGCCGGAAGAAACACATTCTGACGATAAATTGATGCCGGCTTATCCAATTACGGTCCATCAGCCAATGAATAAGTGGATTGCTTTTGCGATTATTGCGGTAATCGTTATTGCGATCGGATGTATTGTTTTTGGCGATGTCCTGAAGAAGAAAACTGACGATGCTGCGAAAGGCTCCGATATGATGGCGGCCTTCATTAGTGGCGATGCGACGGTGGAAATGACTGGCACCTCGTCCGTGAAGACTTTAAGTGGCGAACATGAGTCGAAGTTTGATATGGCCTGGACTAAGAGCAGTGCCAGAATGCATATTTGGCGCGAAGGCTTGGATTATAGCATTCAGGATAATGGTACGGTTAGCATTAAGGTCGATGACATGTCGAAGTTTACTGAGATTGCAAATACGATGAGTGTCGGCGATAGCGGCGGTGTTTCTGAGAAAGACAAGCAGAGCTTCGTGAGGCATCTCGAAGATCAGATTACAGGTCGTTGGTATAACTTGAGCGACGCAAATTTGAAAGCGTTGCGTAAAAAACTCGACAGTCGTTATGGCGGCCAGATTGATTGTCTCGGTTTCTTGAATAGTGATTTTCGAAAAACTTTTGCGAAGATTAACTTTGGCGTAACGGAAGCGAAAGATTTTACGCTGAGCTATAAGAGCGAAGAATGGTCTAATCTGATTACGAATTTGGGCGACTCGAAAGCGAAAGATGGCTTCGTGCGTTGTTGGCGAGATTACGATGTGACTATTGACGCGAAGGTGTCAAACGATAAGATTACTTCGGTCGACGTAAAGCTTGAAAGCGACAAGAGTATCGTGAAGATTAATGCGGCCGTGAAGGATGATGCGGAGTTGGCGATTAGTGACTCAGCGAAGCATAAGAGCTACGAGGATTTGCTCGAATCCTTGCAAGAACCGCGCAGGCAGCTGTTGCATAATGCAGCCTATTCCGATATTCGTTCCGAATGTCGAACCGTTGAGACGGAATGTGCTAAACAGTGGTACGAGAGGATAGACAAGAGCGTGAATGACGCTGGCGATACCTACTTCTATCAGTTGTTCGGCTTAATTAAGAACTAAACGAAAACCGCTCTCTCAGAAGGGCGGTTTTTTGATATGCTTATAGTAAGCATGAGTGTATCGATAACTGAGAAATTGCGTGCAAAACTGAAACAATTGCCGGCTGCGCCTGGGGTGTATTTTCATAAGAATCGCGAGGGCGAGGTAATTTATGTTGGCAAGGCGGCGATTCTGAAAAATCGCGTGCGCCAGTATTTTCAAGCGCCGGAGCGGAAGGACGCGAAGACGCGGGCGCTTGTGGCGGAGATTGATGATACGGACTGGATTGTGGTCGATACAGAGATGGATGCGCTGTTTCTCGAGAGCGAGATGATTAAGCGCTATATGCCGAAGTGGAATATTTTGTTGCGCGACGACAAGACGGTTTGCTATGTACGGATTGATATGAAATCTGAGGTGCCGTACGTGACGATGACGCGCAATCCAGAAGATGACGGGGCGGAATATTTCGGACCATATTATGGCAAGACGGCGATCGTGCGGGCCTTACGCGTGTTGCGGAAGATTTTCCCGTATTACGATAAGCCTTATGATGGCAAGAAGACGCTGAATACGGATTTGGGGCTGACGCCGGGGATTGAAGTCGGCAAGATGACGCCGCAGGATTACAAACATAGCTTGCGCCGCATGATTAGTTATCTGAAAGGGAATCGCAAAAAGTTGGTGCGCGACGTGGAAAAACTAATGTATGAAGCAGCAGACAATGGCGAATATGAGCGCGCGGCGGCCTATCGAAATCAGTTTTTTGGCTTGAAGGGTTTGGGGACGAAGATTATCTTTTCGGATAAGGAGTTTTTGGATATTTCGTCAGACCAGGCGCTGTTTGATTTGGTAGATATGTTGGGCTTGGCGAAGCCGCCAGTGCGGATTGAAGGTTATGATATCAGCCACCAGTCGGGAACGAATGTGGTTGGCTCGATGGTCTGCTTTATTAATGGCGCGGCGGACCGGACGAAGTATCGACGCTTTAAGTTGCGCAAGCAGCAGAATAATGACCCAGAGAGTATGCGCGAGGTGCTGATGCGCCGAATTAATCATTTGAAGGATTGGGGTTGCCCGGATTTGATTGTGCTGGACGGTTCGGTGGGGCAGTTGTCGGCGGTGCGAGATATCTTGAAGGCGGCGCAGATTCCGGTGATTGGGCGTGATAAGAGCGGCGATCATGGCAAGAATGCGCGTGTAAGAATTGTGATTCCGCGTGGCGATGAAGAATATGACATGGTTGAGCTGGTGCCGGATAGTCACGTGGCGAAGCTGATCGCGCGAATTGATGAGGAAAGCCATCGTTTTGCGATTCAGTATCATACGCTGCTAAAGCGGCGTGATGCGCTGAAATAGGGCGCGCAATTTGTCGAAAAGCGCGAGAGGTTTTAAAATAAGGTTATGATAAAGAAGCAATTGGGGTCATTCTTGTTTCGCTGGCTCGTTTCGAGTGTGGCGATGTGGATCTGTTTGAACTGGTTTGGGCATTTTGTTGAAGGCGCAGAATCGGCGCAGAGTTCGTTTTGGTTTTACGCGGTAGTAGGCTTGATTTTTTCGTTAGTAAACTCGTTCGTAAAGCCACTGATGACGATTTTTTCCTTGCCACTTATTTTTATAACTCTGGGTTTATTTACGCTGATTGTGAACGCGGCGATGGTGGGAATTACGGTTTGGCTAGTGCCAGAAGTGCAGATTGGTTTTATCGGTGCGCTTAAGAGTTGTATCGTGATTTCGATTATCAACTATCTTGTCAATTTAGTAGTGGCTGATATAAAATAGACATATGAATATAGGTGTGTTTTGTAATATTGTTACGATTGTTTCGGCAATCTTGTTGGTCTTGTTGGTTTTGTTGCAGCAGCGCGGTGCTTCTTTGGGCGCTGGTATGGGTGGTTCAGGCGAGTTGTACACTGAGCGCCGTGGTCTAGAAAAATCGATTTTCAATGTGACGATTGTGGTCGCGTTGGTGTTTATTTTATCGATTCTATCGACATTAATTATTGGATAAATGAGAAAAAAATTAGTAAAGAGTGGGCAATTAAGAAAGCGACGCACGCCTTTGCGTGTGGTTCGTGAGGCGCGCGAGAAGGCGGGTGAGCATTTTTCTGAGCGCTTCGTCGGACGCTTGGCGAACGTGCGTGAGGTGCGCTTATGGGTGGCCGAGTGGGCGCTCTTGGTGCTAGTGGTGTTTTTGCTGGCGATTGTGCAGATAATCTGGTATGGCGAATCGTACGAGCGTGAGGCTTTTGTGCGCGGCGGCGATTATTCTGAGGCGACTTTGGGCAAGGTGAATTCGATGAATCCGCTTTACGCAACGACGAGCTCGGAGAAGACTTTGGCGCGCTTGTTGTTTGCGAACTTGGTGTCGCCGGATGTGTCTGGTCATATCAAAGGCGAGCTCGCGAAGAGTGTGACGATGGACGATACGGGGAAGGTCTGGACTGTGGTTTTGCGCGACGGTATCTACTGGTCGGATGGCGAAGCGATTACGGCCGATGATGTAATTTATACGGTTGGCTTGATTTCGGATACGGACGCAAAGACGACGATTTCGGCTGATTTCTCGAGAGCGAAGATCGAAAAGGTTAACGAGAAGAGTGTGAAGTTCACTTTGCCGTCTGTCTACGTGGATTTTGCGGATACTTTGGAATTTCCGTTGATTCCGAAGCATGCTTTCGAAGGTGTGAGTCCGGCTTTGGTATATGAGAACGATTTCTCGACGCAGCCGATTGTGTCTGGCCCATTTGTTTTGAATGCGGTGCAAGTGGCGAGTTCGCCAAATGTGAATAGTTTGCAGACGATTTATTTGAACCGAAATGAGAAGTATTATGGCGTGAAGCCAACTTTGAATCACTTTACCTTGAAGACTTTCGAGACGAAGGGTGATATCGAGTCGGCGCTAAAGAGTTTGGATGTGACTGCGACGGCGGAGCTGGATAATGGCGTTGGCGATTTGCCGAAGGCGGTGGGCTATCGTGAAAGCCGGATTAATGGTGGCGTGTTTGCTTTCATGAATACGAGCGATGGTGCGACGAGCAATGTGAAAGTGCGCCAAGCGATCCGTCGTATTATCGATATTGATGCGGTCTTGGGTGAGGATTTGTCTAGTTTGCGCATTGATTATCCGTTCTTGGAGGAACAGGGCGAGAATTTGACGAATCCGGAGTTGCCGGCGATTGATGCTGTGGCTGCAAAACAGCTAATTATCGATGCGGGCTATACGGAGCGCGCGGATGGTAAGTTTGAGAAGGATGGCCAGATTTTGTCGCTTAAGTTGGCGGTGCAGAATCGCGGCAAGATGCGCCAGGTAGCGGAGAATTTTACGACTAAATTGCGTGAGTTTGGTATCGATGCGGTTTTGAATAGCTATGACGAAGATCAGGCGGCGGGCGATTTCTTCTCGACGGTTGTGAAGCCGCGCGATTACGACATCTTGTTCTATGAGATTGATTTGGGCGTGAGTGCGGATCCGTTCGTATATTACAGTTCGCGCCAGGCAAATGAGTCGGGTTGGAATTTAAGTAATTACAAGAGTAGTTTGGCGGATGACGCTTTGTTGTCTGGCCGTACGACGACCGATATGGCTTTGCGCAAAGCGAAGTATGAGAGCTTCCTGCGCCGTTGGGTTGACGAGGTGCCAGCAATTGCTTTGTACCAGTCGACGGCGGGCTATTATTACAACACTTCGGCGCGTATTTATTCTGAAGATTTGCGCATGACGGATGCGCTGGATCGCTTTGCGGATGTTTCTCACTGGGCGACAGAGCGTGCGACAGTAAAAGTTGCGCCGTAAAATATTGTGTGCTATAATACGGGTATTGCGCCCGTGGTGGAATTGGTAGACACGCTAGCTTGAGGTGCTAGTGGCTATTCAAACGGCTGTGCTAGTTCGAGTCTAGTCGGGCGCACCATTATCGAAGTTAGAATGCCGTATCTCGGCATTTTTTCGTGTTTCGCTCGGTCAATAACCGCGCTCACACGGAGAAAATACCAATCTACGACATTCTATCTTTCGATAATTTGGTGACTATAACCGCGCTCGAAAGAAGAATCCACCAACCTGGCCGATTCTAGCTACGAATTATTGACTGCATAAAGATGCCGTATCTCGGCATTTTTCGTGTTTCGCTCGGTCTGTCCTGACTAGACGGGAACCTTTGTTTTTTGCTTATGTTATATTATTATTATGGATTGCACGAAGCTTAAGGCGGATATTGAACGATTGAGAGAAGCTCGTGATGCTTTTGATGCGGCCGTATCTGCAGCTAATGATACAGGCTTGGGGAAGACAAAGTGTAATGAAGTCATGGAGCGGGCTTCGGAACTGGAGGATGAGATTCTTCAAACATATATGGAGGATGCGGAAAAACATAATCCTGAACTATTTCGTAGTTTTCATTATGGTGAGAAGATTGACGGTTTTGATGGTCTTGCAAATTCGACTTTAAAGCTCTCGGATAGCGAGGTCTTAGTTTGTGGGGGTCGATTCGGACGCGAGACGTGTATTCTACGCAAGGGCGAGGATGGTTCGTGGAACTATGACGGCGATGATATTTATGGTTTTAATAATGTCATACGTTCGACTTTAAAGCTCTCGGATAGCGAGGTCTTGGCTTGTGGCTTTCGTGGCGAGACGCGTATTCTACGCAAGGGCGAAGATGGTTCGTGGAACTATGACAACAATAGTATTGCTGGTTTTGATGATTACGTAAGTTCGACTTTAAAGCTCTCGGATAGCGAAGTCTTAGTTTGTGGTAGTAATGGCAAGACGCGTATTCTACGCAAGGGTGAAGATGGTTCGTGGAGCTATGACAGCAATAGTATTGATGGTTTTGATGGTTTTGATGATACTATATATTCAACTTTAAAACTCTCGGATAGCGAGGTCTTAGTTTGTGGGGGTAGAGACGAAGATGGCAAGACGCGTATTCTACGCAAGAACGAGGATGGCTCGTGGTATTACGGCAGCAATAGTATTGATGGTTTTGATGGTGTCGTACGTTCAACTTTAAAGCTCTCGGACAACGAAGTTCTGACTTGCAGTGGTAGCGAGGCGCGTATTCTGCGCAAGGGTGGAGATGGCTTGTGGAACTACGACAGCAATAGTATTGATGGTTTTGATGATCTTATACTTTCGACCATGAAGCTCTCAGATAACGAAGCCTTAGTTTGTGGGGGTAGAGCCGAAGATGGCAAGGCGCGTATTCTACGTAAGAACGAGGATGGCTCGTGGTATTACGACAGTAATAGTATTGATGGTTTTGATGATTTTATACATTTGACTATAAAACTCTCGGATAGCGAGGTTCTAGTTTGTGGTGGGTATGGAAACGAAGGCGAGACGCGTATTCTACACATAGACATGGGTATTGATTTAGATAAGCTTAAACAGAAACTGCCTGATATCGCGGCGAAGAAAGACAGGGCTCGAACTGCCTAGTAGGGGCCGTTCTTCTTTATTCTTGGAATATCTCTGTTTTTCGCTTATGTTATATTATTATTATGGATTGCACGAAGCTGAAGGCGGATATTGAACGATTGAGAGAAGCTCGTGATGCTTTTGATGCGGCTGTATCTGCAGCTAATGATACAGGCTTGGGGAAGACAAAGTGTAATGAAGTCATGAAGCGGGCTTCGGAACTGGAGGATGAGATTCTTCGAACGTATATGGAGAATATGGGGAAACATAATCCTGAGCTATTTCGTAGCTTTCGTTATGGTGAGAAGATTGATGGTTTTCATGAAACTGTGAATTCAACTTTAAAGCTCTCGGATAGTGAGGTCTTAGTTTGTGGGGCTGGAGATGGAGGCGAGACGCGTATTCTGCGCAAGGATGAAGATGGCTTGTGGAATTACGACAGCAATAGTATTGATGGCTTTGACGGCGTTATATTTTCAACTTTAAAGCTTTCGGATAACGAAGTTTTGGTTTGTGGCTATGGTGGCGAACCGCGTATTCTGCGCAAGGGCGAGGATGGCTTGTGGAACTATGACGGCGATATTATTGATGGTTACGATCGAATTATATATTCGACTTTAGGACTCTCGGACAACGAAGTCTTGGTTTGTGGCAGTGATGGCGATACGCGTATTCTGCGCAAGGATGAAGATGGCTTGTGGAATTACGACAGCAATAGTATTGATGGTTTTGATGGTGCTGTGCATTCGACTTTAAAGCTCTCAGATAACGAGGTCTTAGTTTTTGGTGGTGGACGCAGAGGCGAGACGCGTATTTTACGCAAGGGCGAGGATGGCTTGTGGAATTACGACAGCAATAGTATTGATGGTGTTGATAGAGCCGTATATTCAACTTTAAAGCTCTCGGATAGCGAGGTGTTAGTTTGCGGGGATGGATACGAAGGCGAGACGCGTATTCTACGCAAGGATGAAGACGGCTTGTGGAATTATGACAGCAATAGTATTGATGGTTTTGATGGCTTTATACTTTCAACTTTAAAGCTTTCGGATAGTGAGGTCTTAGTTTTTGGGGCTGGAGACGGAGGTGAGACGCGTATTCTGCGCAAGGATGAAGATGGCTTGTGGAATTATGACAGCAATAGTATTGATGGTTTTGATAATGATGTGCATTCGACTTTAAAGCTCTCGGATAACGAAGTCTTGGTTTATGGCAAAAATGGCGAGACGCGTTTTTTGCGCACAGACGGGGGTATTGATTTAGATAAGCTTAAGCAGAAACTGCCCGACATCGCGGCAAAGAAAGACGAAGCTCGAGCTATCTAGTAGGTCGGTTTGTATTATGGTTCGAACTTCTTGAACTACGGTGCACCATTATTGAAGTTAGAATGCCGCATCTCGGCATTTTTCGTGCTTCGCTCGGTCAATAATCGCGCTCTTGGCCCTTATGGTTTATAATTAGGTCATGGAAAGAGATAGATCGCAGTCGGAGAACGAGCCAGCAAGTGCTGCTGGGGTCAGAATTTTGTCAGAAATGCCGAGTTTTGAGGAGCATATGCGCCAGAAGCGTACAAAAGGTGAGAAGGCGCAGAGGATTTTAGAGCTGACGAAGGTGGTTGAGTCTCGAAAAGACGAGGCGGCTTTCGAAGAAATGATACAGGATATGAATGGCGAGGGGGCTTATAAGTATCTGACGCTTCTGAATGGAGTTTTGCGTGGCGCAAGCCGTAGCGAGCGTGGAGCTCAGACTGGCGTGCGCGTTGGTGAGCATATGGCGCCATCTCGCGATGTTCAAAGCGCAATGCTCAACGAGACGGTTGCTGCCATGAAGGGGATAAGCGACAATCATTATCGTGCAACGCTGGCTTATTATACGGTCAATAATATGCATCTTTTCGGCGACGGTAATGGCCGTACATCGCGGGCGGTTTATGAGATATTTGATAATCCGGATTTTGATTTGGGTGGGGATGCTTTTATGCACAAGACAGATTCGTCTGGAGAATCCGGTAGTCATGGCGCGTTCGAGGTTGAGCATGGAATTAGGTCAGCTTCGGAGGCTTATTGGATTGCGGGGAAATTAACGGCACAAGCTTTAGCTAAAAATGGAACAATTGATGAGCGCGCGGCGGGGAAGTTTGCAAATATAGCGATTGCGTTCGGTGATGATCCGGACATTTATTTGACGGAGGATGCAGAACAAGCTTTGTCACCGCAAGAGAAAAGAAGCGTGAATGCGGCGTTTCATGATGGCGATATTGCTTTGGTGTCGCTGGCGCGCGTTTTGATGCTGAAAGGTACGTCAAAATCAGTGATGGACGAGAGTGAGCGCACGACGCCAGACGGGAGGAAGTTTTTATCCGTCGAGGTTGAGAAGACGGATCTTGATGATTCTAGCAAAGCAAATGAAGCGGCGGCGCGTACTTTTGCGGGTTGGACGGCGGACGATTATAGAATGTTTCTGCGGAGCTTTAAATCGGTTCAGTTGGCGAATCAGCGGATGATGATTGATATTTTTAAAAATCCGCAAAATCATAAGGTCAATGAGGATCTAACTACGGCGGATTGGCTGAGTCGCACGAAGTGAAATTGACGTATTCTGGCGGCATTACGCTTATGATATAATTGAAGTAGGCGTAATTTGGGAGAGATTATCGTGAAAAAGTTAATGAGACTCGCTGCCTCTTGTTTGGCGATATTGGGATTTTTTGGTGCCAATTCTGTGTATGCGGCAAGTATTTTTGAGCTAAAAAACGCAACGATTATCCAGAAATCTGACGCGGTTGAGGCAGAAATTCTAGGTATCGATGGAAATACGGTTAACGGTAACGTGGTTTTTCGTGGGCTTGGCGATTCGGCGAGCTATGATATCTCTCTAGAAAACACGAGCTCCGAGAAAATTGTCATCAAGGACCTGCGGGCGGATGGCGAAAATGAATTCTTGGATTATTCTTTTGGTGACTATGAAGAGACGGCGGTCGCTGCGGGTGAAAGTTTCGATATTTTGCTTACGGTCTCCTACGCGAGCAAAAACGAAGATATTGCGGCGCGCATGCAAGCTCTCTCGATTAGCGTGACGATTATCTTTGAGACGGAAAGTGGCGAGGAGGGGTCGTCCGAAATTATTATTAATCCGTCGACTGGTGATGATTTAGTGGTGAAGATTTTGCTCTTGGTGGCTTCGGTTACGGGTTTGATGATCGCGATTGTGCTGGTGCGGAAGAATGAATTTAGAATGCGCGTTTCTGGCGCGGTCGTGCTTGTGTTGGCGCTGGCGGGCGCTTGTGGCTTCGGTGCGCTGGTTTTTGCGAGCGAAGATGATGGCGACGTGATTATTAGTGCTGAATATGCCTTAATGAATAAGCTAGTTGTAAATTATAACGACGGCGTCGAGGACAAGACAGTTATTGTCGATTATGGCGATACGCTCGATTTGCAGTACGAAAGGGAAGGCTGGAGCTTTGACGGCTGGGCGCTTGAGAATGGAAGTGATTTTGATCCAACTGAGCCGATTGTGGACGATATCACGATTGTGCCGAAGGCGCATATCATCTCGCGCGCGATTATTTATAACGCGAATGGTGGCGATGGCCAGATGGAATCGACGGCGCTGGATTACGGCCAGACTGTAGAGGTTGAGACTAGTGCGTTTACAAAAGAGGATAAGAGCTTTAGTTATTGGACGACGGAGCCGGATGGCGGTCAGATTATTCAGCGTGGTACGGAGCTCGCTTATGGTGATTTTGATGGCACCGATGACGTGACCTTATATGCGCAATGGGTCGATGCGACGACGCAATTGACGACCGGTAAACTCTTTAAGGCGGCGGCATTTCGTTTGGATGGCGATGCAAGTACTTCACAGAGTAGCACGATTGAAAGCATTGAGATGGCAGAAGAGCCGAGTATTGATGTTTTGAGCCGCGCAGAGATCGTTTCCGTGGAGGGCTCGACGCCGGTTTATATGTGGGGTAGCGCGGATGGTAAAAATATTCAGCTATTTAGCTATGCTGCGGATATTCAGGCCAATCCGGATATGGCTAATACCTGTCAGTCGATGAAGAAGCTAAATGATGCGTCATTCTTTGCCGACGTGGATATGTCTACGGCTACAGATATATCGCGCTTCTTTGCTTCGGATAATGTGTTTGATGATCTTGATTCACTGGCGAATTGGGATGTTTCAAATGTGGAGAATTTCAGCTACATATTTTCATTAAATGCGTTTACTGATGCGACGCCGCTAGCGCACTGGAATATATCGAGCGCTACTAATATAACAGGTATTTTCTCTGATACGAAGCTTGCGAATGTGGATGGTCTTGAGCGTAAGCAGCATGACGGCGATGACTATATTAGCTGGGATACTTCGAATGTGACGAATTTTACCGCAGTTTTTACGAATGCTAATCTTTCAGATATTTCGCCGCTTGCAGGATGGGTTACTTCGAATGCTACTTTGATGCCGAGAATGTTTAGCAAGAACCGAAATATATCAAGTTTGACGGCGTTGAAAGATTGGGATGTTTCGCATGTGACGAATATGGAGGAGATGTTCTTGATGGGCTATCCTAGCAATGATTATGATTCGCCGGCTGCACTAAGAAGCCTTGACGGCTTGCAGGATTGGGATATTAGCAGCGTTACGGATATGGATGGCATCTTTGAGGGTGCGGATTTGAGGGATATTTCTGCGATTACGGATTGGCAAACCGGCGCAGTAAGATACGCGGAAAGGGTATTCTTTGGCAACGATAATCTTTCGGAGTTTGGGGCGGTTGCTGGCTGGAACACGGCGAACTTTGAAATCATTAGATACTTCTTTGCGAAAACAGCAGTGGCTGATGCAGATGATGTCTTGGGTTGGAATACTGCGAAAGTGCAGGATATACAGGGTCTCTACGAATATACTTCGATTAGCGATATTAGCGGTTTGCGAAACTGGAACGTCGGCAATGTGACGCGTATGGAGAGCCTGTTTAGAGAGGTGCCAACTTTGGCGAATTTGGATGGTCTTGCGAACTGGCGTCCAAAGAAATTGCAGAAGATCTCTTATGGTTTCTATAAGATGAGTGCGCTAACGGATATCTCTGGCCTGAGTGGCTGGGTAGTTAATTCGCTGAATGAAGCTAATTGTACATTTGCAGAGACGCGCATCGCGAATCTCAACGCTTTGGCGGGATGGAATCCGAAGACTACGATTAATATGAATTCGGCTTTCGCGGACATTCCGACTTTAACGGATATTTCTGGCTTGTCTGGATGGTCAAATAGTAGGCCAACCTATATGAACAACTTATTTAAGGGTTCTTCAAATATTGAGAGCATTGCGGCGATGGCTTCGATTAATATTACGAAGGTAATTCAGATAGATAACGTCTTTGAGGGCCTAAATAAGATAACGGATCTTTCGCCGCTCGCTAACTGGAAGTTTGATAGCGCGGATTATGTTGGATATCTGTTTAAGAATTGTTCGAGCTTGACCGACGTTTCGCCATTGGCGGATTGGCGTTTCCCGAAGGCGACTTTTGCCTACTATATGTTTACGGGTACGAGTATTACAGACTTTAGCCCGCTCGAGGATTGGACTTTCCCAACGGGTACGAATAAAAAGATTGTGTTCGGCGGCTTGCCGGCGGGTGTAATTTTGCCAAGCTGGGGCCAGTAAGGCTAGTTTTATTCATTGTACTCATGCTAAAATAGAAATAATAAAGGTGTGAGGTAGGATGAAAAAACTTATTGTGAAGATTTTGGGTGTTTTAATGGTTGCAACAATGTGCTTTTTGTTGGCTGGTGCCGTGTTTGCAGATGAACAGTCGGCAGAGGCGGCAGGGCTAGAATTGAGTGCGACTGTGTTGGATTTTGGCGAAATCGCAGAGGGTGGACACAGTTTTACGAAGGAGCTCGCGATTACGAATAAGAGTGAAGAAGCCGTGACGGTTGATCTGTCGGTGCTGAGCTATGGTGACAATGATTTGGCGAATAGCTGGAAGGCAGCAGAGAGCTGGGTGGTTTTCGTGGATGCGAAAAATCATTTCGAGATTGCTCCTGGCGAGACGGCGAATGCTGGAATCCGCTTGGTAGTGCCAGAATCGGTTGAGGGCGGGACCTATTATGCGCAAGTCTCAGTGAAGAGTGATAAGGGTGAGAGCTTCTTGAATGTGATGGCCGATGTGATGACGGATGGCTTCTCGCGCAGTGGCGGCGTTTTGAACAATTCTGTGTCACCTGTTGTGATTTTGACAACAAATAGCAAGGGTATTTGCGATGCGGTGAAGGCTGAAGTAAAGAATACTGGTAATGGTCGCTTTACGGTTTCGTATTCTTTGATCGAGGAGAATGCTTTTGGTTTGAGTAATGAGAGGACGGTTGACTCTGGTGAATATACCGTTACGCAGATGTCGAGCAAGAATCTGGTTTCGTCGGAATGCAAGGCTGAGAAAACCGGTTTCGTGAAAGTGATTCAGAAGATTCAGTATGTGAACGCTGATGGTAAAGTTGCGACCTCGACGCTAGAGCGTAGGATTCTGGTATTACCGGTAATGGCGCTCGTGATTGTTGGCGGCGTGATTGTGTTAATTATTGTGCTCGCGATCGTGATTCATGTGATTAAGTCGAAGAAAAAGGGCGCGAAAAAGGCGGCAAATAACGAGCTTTAAAGAGAAGGGCAACTGAGTACAAAAATATCTCCCGCTGGGGAGATATTTTGAAATATCGAATTTGGTGAGCCCGGTGAGACTTGAACTCACGACACCCTGCTTAAAAGGCAGGTGCTCTAACCGGCTGAGCTACGGGCCCAAGGAACATTCGATAGGAAGATTATAGCGCTTAGCGAGAAAAAATGCAAGACGCTTGCATTCGTGGAGATTTATTGATATAATAACGACATCCTATGGGCGGTTAGCTCAGTTGGCTAGAGCGTATCTTTGACGTAGATAAGGTCATAGGTTCGAATCCTATACCGCCCACCATTTGGATGAAGAACTCCCGAAAGGGAGATTTTTTATTGCTGGGTGTGTGATTGACAAAAATGGCGGAATGTTTTAAAATATTAATTAGTCGCATGTGCGGCTGCGTGTTTTTCTTTGCTTAATTTGGCGGGAGAGCCGTACCTTAAAAGTGGATTACGATCGGTATTTTTAAAAGGGATGGGGGTATTTATTATGCCGACGGGTAAAATTGCTAGTGAAGCGGAAATCCTGGCCGCAATTTCTGCGGTCTACGAAAAGCTCGGGCGTCGCCCGATTATGGCCGAGTATGACAGATTGCGAGCTCCCGATGCGCCAATGGCACCGACTTGCGCAAAGCGCTTTGGTGGCTGGAATGAGGCTCTGAAAGCAGCCGGAATAAACGCGGCATGTACGCGCAAACTTCATTATCTAACTGACATGCAACTGATTCAGGATTTTAAGGCGATTGTCACGGAATATGGCTCTGTTCCAGATAGCCATAGATATGAGATGTTTCGGCATCCCGGCATGGCTGGTGCTACGACTTATATCCGCCGGTTCGGAAGCTGGCACGGGCTGGTATTGCGAGCTGGATATAATCCGAAAGACATCGCGTATAGCGAAGAATCAATGATACGAGATGTTCGCGCCGTCGCCGAGAAACTCGGATGTGTGCCGACGCTTGAGGAGTATGATCTTGCGCGAGGCGAAGATATGCCGAGTTCGACTTGTATTAAGAATCATTTTGGCGGGAGTTGGATTAACTTCCTTGAAAAAGCGGGTCTTGATACAGGGAATCGCGGTGTGCGATTTAGCGATGAGGAGCTCATTGCTAGCTTGCGTAAGGTGGCGAAAAAGCTTGGATACACACCGAGCTCTCGCGACTATGATGCCAATTTTGAAGAAGGCATGCCAACATCGTACCGTACTTTTATGGCGCATTTCGGTGGTTGGAATGAGGCTCTGAAAGCAGCCGGATTAAAGCCAAAGGACGCGCATTGGTTTACAGCAGAGGAGATGCTTGATGCGGTCAGAGCGATGGCAGAACGGCTTGGTATGTGGCCGACGAGCTACGTCTATACCAAACAAAAACAACCTGGCGATCCGACGGTAGCGATCTTTTATAGACGTTTTGGCACTTGGCGCAAGGTATTGGAACTGGCTCAAAAGTAATCCATTCTTGAATTGCCGCCTCTGGTTTAGGAGGCGGCTTTTTCTTGGCTTGATATAGCGAGTAAAGCTTTACTATTTTGGCGTTATCTGTTATAATAGTCAAAATATGCATTTGTGGCGAGTGAGAGCTCGTCCGTATTTATTCTAAAAGAAGGGCAAAATATGCAAGATAAGAGTAAAATTCGCAACGTCGCGATTATTGCGCACGTTGACCACGGAAAGACGACTTTGGTCGACGCTTTGTTGAAGCAGAGCAATACTTTCCGTGAAAACCAGGCCGAAATGGGCCAAACTTTGATTATGGACTCCGGTGATCAGGAGCATGAGCGCGGTATTACGATTACTGCGAAGCAGACCGCTGTTTTTTATGACGGCTACAAGATTAATATTATCGATACGCCTGGCCACGCAGACTTCTCTGGTGAGGTAGAGCGCACTTTGAATATGGCCGACGGTGTGCTTTTGATTGTTGATGCTCAGGAAGGTCCGATGCCTCAGACGAAGTTTGTGCTTCAGAAGGCTTTGGAGATGAATTTGAAGCCGATTGTAGTTGTGAACAAGATTGACAAGCCGGCCGCTCGCCTTGGTGAAGTTGAAGATGAGATTGCGGATTTGTTCCTCGAGCTCGCAACGAATGAAGAACAACTCAAATACCCGGTTTATTACGCGATTGCTCGTGATGGCAAGGCTGGCAAAACTCCAGAGCTTGATGCTGACTTGCATGTGATTTTCGATGCAATTATTAACGAAGTGCCAGAGCCGCAGGTTGATACGGATAACTCTCGTGGTGCTCAGCTTTTGGTTGCCGCCCTTGCTGCCGATAGCTATCTTGGCAAATACTCGATTGGTAAGATTTTCCGCGGTAAATTAAAACGCGGCGAGAACGTAACCGTGATGAAGGTTGACGGTTCGACCGTGCGCGGTAAGATTGAGCGCTTGTTTACCTATCGTGGGTTAAGCCGTGAAGAGACGCAGGAAGCGATCGCTGGCGATATTGTGGCGATTGCGGGTCTTGCTGAGGCGAGCATTGGCGATACGGTTGCGACCGGCGATAATCCGGAAGCCTTGCCAACGATTGAGCTTGAGGCACCGACTTTGAGCATTTATATTGGCCCAAATACTTCGCCGCTCAAGGGTCGCGAAGGTGAATTTACGACCTCGCGCCAAATCGGTGATCGCTTGCATAAGGAGCTAGAGACGAATATTGCTTTGCGCCTCGAGCCACAGGGCCTTGGCTATAAGGTTTCTGGCCGCGGTGAGTTGCATTTGTCGGTTTTGATTGAGACGATGCGCCGCGAAGGCTATGAGCTTGAAGTTGGCCGCCCAGAGGTGGTCTACAAGATGGTTGATGGTGTCGAAATGGAGCCGGTTGAAGAATTAACGGTAGAAGTTTCATCCGAGTTCGTTGGTGCGGTTTCGCAAGAGCTTGGCGTGCGTAAGGCTGAGTTGATTTCGCAGGAATTGACGACGACCGGTGCAACTCGTTTCCGCTACTCAATTACGACTGCCGCTTTGATTGGTCTTCGCAATAATCTTTTGACCGGTACGAAAGGTACGGCAATCATGAATACTCTGCCAAAGGGTTATCAGCCGGTTACGACGCATTATCGCCAGGAGCGCAACGGCGCTTTGGTGGCTTCTGAGGCTGGTCAGAGTACGGCTTATGCGCTCGATGCAGCACAGGCTCGCGGTATTCTTTACATTCCGCCACAGGTTGATGTTTATCAGGGCATGATTGTTGGTTTGTCGAAGAAGGATGAACTCGATATTAATGTTTGCCGTGAAAAGCAGCTCACGAATATGCGTACGCATGCTTCGGATGGTGCAATTCAGTTGACGCCATATACGCAGTTATCGTTGGAGCAATGCTTGGATTTCTTGATGGATGACGAGTTGCTTGAAGTGACGCCAAAGTCTTTGCGCTTGCGCAAACGCGAGCTGGATCCGATTAAGCGCAAACGCGCTCGCAAGTAAACGCTAATAAAAAACCGCCTCTCGAAAGGGGCGGTTTTTGACTGATTGGCGAGAATTTATTGGCGGTTTTAGAGCGCTTATGCTATTATTGAGTATAGATAGGGGCAAAATAAAAATGGTCAATATACGAAAGAGAAGAAAAGGTTTTGCCGCATTATTGTTGGCGGCCTTGATGGTGTTTATTAATATTCCGTTTGGCGAGAAAGCTTATGCGGAGGAGGTTGTCTTAGATAAGGAATATCATGTCTACGCAAGCGACATCATGCCTAACGACGATGACGTGATTTGGGCGTACGATAGTCCGGGTCCTGAGATTTCGAAAAGCATAACTGTTGCTGATATTGAGAACGAAAATCGCATCACTATTGCTCCTAGCGACGAGTATCATGTGCAGCCAGAAGATTTGAAAATCGTGATTTCCGACGACACGTCTTTGAATTATGGTGTTTGTTTGAAGTTTGATAGCGATATGTTCGAGCAAGATATGGTTTGCGCTAACGCTAAACATCGCGGCGAGGGTGTTGATGTAGAAAAGTATAGGCCGTACAACGAATATGGCAACACTTTTGCTTATGTTTGGGCCAATGATTCGGGGCCTACGTCATTCGATGCTTCATATAGTTCAGACTTTGTCGTCAGCAATGCGGGTTTTAGGTATGGAGAGCCGTATTATGATACTGTTGAGGGTTATAAGAGCATGATTATACCGGTGGAGCGCGCTTTTGCCGATGGCGGGGCTAGCTGGAATATGATTGACTGGTATGATGAGCCTGGCGATATGATTGAGTTGAATGTTACGACCGAAATGCTTCAAGAGCAAAAGACGGACTTTGACGAGATTGATCACGAGTACTATACGCGACCGCGCGATCTGAAGATTACGAATGGTGCGGCTAGTGGGCGCATTTGCGTTGAATACGCAGGCGATTTGTTCAGAGTAGAGTCTAATGATAGTACTCCAAATATGGTTTGTGCGGGCAATAATAGGTCTGATGCCTCGTTCTATGTGGCGAATGATAGGTTGGCGGATAATGGGGCTAAAGATAATTTTGCGACCGCTACGTCTGATGGTAGCAGCCAGGATGAGCAGTTTGTTATTTCGTATAATCCGGAATTCAAGGTGGGCAATGTGGGCTTTAGGTATGGTGAACCGTACTATAAAGACATCAGTGGACTAAATAGCTTGGTAATTCCGGTTGAAGTTAAGGACGATATTGATCCGATGATTCTCGACGGAATTGATACTGATATTGAGGTTGGTACGTCGTTTTATTATGGGAACAGTATTGAGTTTGATGAGGGTGTGGCTTTGAGCGTCGAGAAGTCGCCTACTATGAAGCACGATTACGATTGGAACGAGCCGGACAAGATTACGGATTTGAGGTATGATGGGTTTAACTATGGTAGTGGGGATGCCCTAATCTATTACTACGATGGCTGGTCGGGTGCTATGTATGAGGGCGGTCGTCCAACTGGAGACGAGGGGATAGTTGGTTGGCGCGTTTCGGATATGCGGTACATGATGACGAGGTATTACGATAGCAGTATGTTGGGCGTTGAGTTGATGGTTGAGCCTATATTGCATAAGGATAAAGATCTTTACGGAGGTATGAAACGCATTATAAAGCCTGGCGAAGAGTTTATTGCTGGCTATGCCGAGTGTACTAATGGGGAGATTGGTGAAGGTTGGGGTGAGCCATGGTCCGTCACGGATGAGAATGAATATCCTGATCATGAGGCGGGTGTCCCATTTGATGTTAGCTATTCTCGGACGAATGAATATGGCGAGAATATATGCAGATTGAATGTCGCGAGCAATTTAACAGACGAGCAGGCGGCCCAGCTAGACAGGCTTTATGGGTGGTCACTAGGGACGGAAAGTGGTATCGACGTCGTGTACTATTATGACGTGTTCGTAAATTACGAGTTGGATGGCGGCGAAAACGATCCGGATAATCCAAGCAAGTTCATATCGAAGTTGGTATGTAGTGTCGCTCATCCTTGCCTGGACACCCATGAATCGTTTGATGACAAGGCGTTTTTGCCGGCCACGAAGGAGGGCTTACGTTTCGCCGGTTGGTATCTGGATGCAGATTACCAAGAGCCGGTAAAGATGCGGTCCGAACTTGGGTCGAATAATACAGTGACTCTATATGCGAAATTTGTAGAAGCGAGTGCGGATGAAGACACTGCGGACGATGTGAATATTACGCCAGAAGCAGTCGACGGGGTAGATTTGCCAAATACCTTTGATGGAATTGTGGGCTTTGTGGCGATTTTGCTTGGTCTGTGCGCCGCTCTGGCGGTAGGCTATAAGCTGAATAAGCGCTAGGATGGAAAGACGCCTAGTAGTAGGCGTCTTTTTTGTGCCGTAGTGTGCCGTTTTTGACGGGTTGGCATTACTTGATGGTAGAATAGCTACAGATGAGGGAGGTGAAGGAGGAGATTCGGCTATCGATTGTTATGCCGTGCCTGAATGAGGCGCGAACAGTCGGAAAGTGTATTGACGACGCGAAAGTTTTTTTGGAGCGCAGAGGAATTGTTGGCGAAATTATTGTAGTGGATAATAATTCTACCGACAAATCGGCACGAATTGCAAAAAAGCATGGCGCGAGAGTTATAAGCGAAAAACAGCCTGGCTATGGTGCGGCTTTGCGGGCTGGTTTTGCGGAGGCGCGCGGCGAGTATATTATCATGGGGGATTGCGATAGGACTTATGATTTTCGCCACATGTGGAAAATGTGGAAGTTGATGCAAACTTGTGACATGGTTGTGGGTGATCGTTTCAAGGGGAGGTTAGAGCAGGGTGCGATTTCGCGAACACATAATGTAGGTGTGCGAGTTTTGTCTTGGTTGGCGCGAAAGCGATTTCGGTCTGATGTCTATGATTTTCACTGCGGGATTCGCGGAATGCGACGCGAGGCGATTGCGGAGCTAGATTTTCGGACGACGGGCATGGAATTTGCGACAGAGATGATTGCTTTGGCGGCGCGGGCTGGGCTGAGTATTAAGCAATTGCCGGTAAATTATCGGAAAAGTGTGAAGGGGCGACGGCCGAAGCTGAATACGGTTTGTGACGGTTTGCGACATTTGGATTACATCTTTTTTGGTATGGCGCGGCCGTTTTGGCGGACTCTGTGCAAATACAGCGCGACGCTTTTGGGTGGCGTATTGCTGGGTGTCTTGTTGTTGGTTGGGGTAGCGAAAATTCCGAAAGGTGCAATTTATCGACATTCGGTGGAGTCGGCGGAATATTTCCAGAATTATCAGGATGGGTCGATGAAACCGGACTTGATTCCGAGCTTTTGGGGTAGCAAAATGGATTTCTATGCTGATAGTATTTTGCTGTCGATTGCATACGGTTACAATAGTGAGGATAGTGTGCGGTCGATTGCGCGCTCGAATTACTACTTGGAAGAGGATGCTAGCCAGGGTGCGAACTATGAAAAGCAGCTCAAAGAGGGTTTGTCGGCGAATCAGGAGTATATCCGCTATTGGCATGGATCGATTGTGTGGGTGCGGCCGCTGCTGGTCTTTTTCAATGTTAAGCAGATTTACGTGATTAATGGGATTGTGATTATTGCGTTAATGCTGATGACGATTGTGGCGCTGTGTCGTCATCGGGAATTTTTTGCAGCTTTTGCTTTTTTGGTGGCGATGGTGATGGGTTGGGCGTTTTTGGCGCCAATTTCGTTGGAATATAGCTGGGTATTTATGATTATGGGCTTGGCGAATTTGTTGGTTTTGCGGGCGGTTTGGAAGGGGCGACAGGGAAAACTAGTCTGGTTGTTCTTTGCGATTGGCATGCTCGTGAATTATGTGGATTTTTTGACATCAGAGACGGTCGTTTTGACGATTCCGTTATTGCTGGCGCTGTGGTTGAGGCGAAAAGAGCGCTTCGAGCGGAAGGATTTTTGGCGCGTAGTGGGAGTGATAGTTTCGTGGTTGGCGGGGTATACTTTGATGTGGGTGGCGAAGTGGGTTTTTGCAAGCGTTGTGCTGCGCGTGAATGCGTTGGAATTTGTTGGTGAGCACGTAGGTGAGCGTAGTTACAGTGGTATGGTGGGCGGTTCTGTTTTAGAATCGTTGAGGCTTGCTTTGCAGTTGAACTTCGGTCAGCTAATGCCGTTTTGTTGGGGTGTTTGGGGTGTTTTGGGTATGGCTGTAGTATTGCTCGTTATGGCGTATCTGATGTATGTCTATCGTAAAAAACGGACGGAGATATATGGTTGGCGCATTTGGGCTTTTGTCTTGGTGGCGATTTTGCCGTTGCTGCGTTTTGGAGTGTTGCTAGAGCATGAGATGCTGCATTTTTTCTTTACGTATCGTGCGCTCACGGCAGTAGTATTCGGCGTGTTGCTAATATTTTGCTACGTGGTGGATTGGCGAGGGTTTCGCGCTAATCATTCGCGTAAAAAGAAGTAGAGCAGTGTGTTTATTAGAGAATAATTTACGCATTTTTGCAAGAGCAGGGCGTTCGGTTATTATAAAATATTCTTGGATTTTGTAAAACACAGAAAATGACAAATGATAAAAATTTTGTTCGGTTTTTCATCTGTTACGGCTGGAGATCGTGGTAATTTCATTAAAAAATAGTCCAAAAAGCTATTGCATATTATGAAAAATTTGTTTAAACTAAGGACAAGTGGAAAGCAAAAAATAAAAACCACTAAAACAAACAAAAATATACATATCGATTGGCAGCAACGAAATGAAAAGAAAGATTAATATTCAGGACCAATCGCATCTGAACTGCACTATTGTTACGCTTAGCAAATAGTATTTTTGTGAGCACGTTAATAGCTGTTCGAATCCGGTCATCTAGGAGTTTTGGGCGCGTTTAGGATACGCGTAACAGAAACCGCTGGTACATTCTCTAAAATACACACCTCCCAAACAATATAACTCCACCTCACACAAATTAAGTCTCTCAACACCGTGATTTCTATGTCGGCTATATGCCAGCAAAATCACGGATCTTAACTGTGTAAAGGAACGAAATAAACAACAAAAAACACAAACACCTGAAATTTCTAGATGTTCGGGTTCGAGCAAGGTATAATGAAGGAATGAGTCAAATTCATATTCCAGTATTATTATCGGAAGTCTTAAAGGAGCTTCGACCAGTTGCAGGCGAAAGATATTTAGACCTGACGGCGGGCTACGGCGGACATGCAGATAAGATTTTGGAAGTAACGCAGAATTATAAAGGCGCGGTTTTGAACGACCGTGATCAAAATGCAATCGATTTCCTCGAGGCGAAGTACAAAGATGTGAAGCCGGAGATTGTGCATGGAGATTTTTATGGCACTGCGTTGCAACTTGTGGAGAGTGAACAGAAATTTGATATGATACTGGCCGATTTTGGCGTTTCTTCACCGCAACTAGATAGAACCGAGCGTGGTTTTTCGTTCTCGAAAGAGGCGCGACTTGACATGCGTATGGACGAATCGCAAGATTTGGACGCATGGGAGATTGTGAATCATTGGAGTGAGCGAAAGTTAGCGGAAATTTTTGAGCGTTATGGCGAAGAGCGTAAAGGCCGAGCTGAAATGTTGGCGCGTGAGATTGTGTTTAATCGACCAATCAATACGACGACGGAGTTGGCGGAGCTGATTAAGCGAAAATCGCCGCATACGCACACGCATCCTGCGACAAAGATTTTTCAGGCCATTCGTATTGTTGTTAATGACGAATTGGGCGAAATTGAAAAGACTTTGCCTTTGCTGCCGGAGCTTTTGAATCCGGGCGGACGCGTTGCAATTATTTCCTTCCATAGTCTCGAGGATCGACTCGTTAAAGAGTATTTTAGATTGGAAAGTGATAAAGGTATCGAGTCGAAGTTGAAGATTTTAACAAAGAAGCCGATTGTTGCGGTACAAACTGAAAATGTTAATAATCCCCGCGCGAGAAGTGCGAAGTTAAGGGTGGCAGAGAGGATCTAGGTCCTGTGGTTGCCCTGAATATCGCATACTCTCGGGCAATCGTATAAAAACAAAAAACAAAAAGGAGCCACTATGGCAAAGATCGTCGTGACCAACAGGTCCCGCGCCGAAAAAATCAAAGTCAACTTCCGCTAGTTTGGATTTGGCCTTGAAGAATAGTCTTGCTCTGGACTTTAATTTTGAGCAAATCACAACTCTATAGATTTTTATTTTGACCGATAAGCAATCTTTTTGAGTAGTAAAATTTTGACCTACATGCCCCGATTCGGGGTGCCTCATAGGTGAAGTTTTTACGGAGTGTGTAAAAAACATATATTTTGACCTTCTTGGTAGGAGCTGGGAGTTTATCTCTTGTCTCCCAGCTACCGCCAAGCCTAGAGTGTCGCGAACAAGACCAGGTGGTCTGTTTTGTGGGCAGAAAACAAAAAATAAACGGAAACAAAAATGGCAACATACACAACAAGAAGGATGGCGAGTGCTTCGCGTAGTGGTGCAGCTTGGGCACGAAATAGGAATGTGCAACGTCACGATTCGAAGGTGACGCTGGGCCCAATTAGCCACACGATTACAGTTGTGCTGATTTTGGTTCTGCTGGGCTTTATTTACTTGACGCAAAGTGCGAAGGTGACAAGTTTTGATATTGGTTTGGCGGAAACGAATACCGAGATCGCGAATCTGGAGATTCAGCGCGATGCTTTGGCGGTAGAAAATGCGAAGATTACCGCGGCGGCATCTAGCGAGGATACGAACGAAGTTGCGGCGACGATGGTCGATGCGCATAGTGCAGATTTTGTCTCGGCGCGTTAGCGGTTTTGCGCTATAATAATAGATATGGTTATGCTTTCACGGAAGCAGCGTGGTGAATTGTTGAAATTGGCGCCAATTGCGGTGCTGTTGGTTGTTGGTGTGCGGCTCTTTGACGTGCAGATTTTGAAGCACGATGAGTATATGGCGAAGGCCAGTTCGGTGCGCGTGAAACAGTATGAGTTGCTGGCGAAGCGTGGCGAAATATATATGATGAACGGCGAGAATGACGTGACGCCGTTGGTTTTGAACGAGCGCACGTGGACGATTTTTGTTGATCCGAGTTATGTGGCGGATAAGAATCTGGTGCAGGCGAAGTTGTCTGAGATTTTGGGCGACCAGATGATTACGACTTGGGAAAAAGTTTGGTCAAACATGCAGAACATGTACGTCGAGGTGGCGAAGCACGTTGATTACAAGACCGTGATGGCCGTAAAAGAGGCGAATTTGCGTGGGGTAGGGCGCAAGGAAACTTCACGACGGGCTTATCCGGCGGGCGGTCTGGCAAGCCAAGTTGTAGGCTTTATCAACGCGGAGGGCACGGCGTCTGGCATTGAGGGTTCGCAGAATGAGCGTTTGACGGGTGAGAATGGCATGCTGAAGACGGTGACGGATGTGAATTCGATCCCGTTGTCGATTGGCGATGAAAATATTGAGGTGCCGGCGAAAGATGGCGAGACTTTGGTTTTGACGCTTGATGAAAATATTCAACGCAAGGCCGAGCAGGTACTGAAGCGTGCGCAGGAATCGTCTGGCGGTAAGATTAGCGCCGCGAGCGCCTTGATTATGAATCCGAATAACGGGCGTATTTATGCGATGGCGAATTATCCGAGCTATGACCCGGAGAGGTATTGGGAAGTGTCTGATATGAGTTTGTATACGAATCGCACGACAGAGGCAGCCTATGAGCCGGCGTCGGTTTGTAAGACCTTCATTTATGCGACGGCGTTGAATGAGGGTAAGATTTCGCCAGACGATACCTATACGAATAACGGCTATACGATGGTGGATGATCGCCAAATGTGGAATGCGAGCCGCGATTTGAAACATGGCGTGATTAATTTTCGCACGGCTTTGGATTATTCGTTTAATACTGGTAGTATTGAGGTTTTGCGCCGTTTGGGTGATGGGCGGATTTCAAAGTCGGCGCGCACGACGATGTATAACTATTTGACGAATGTGTTTGGCTTGGGCTCGAAAACTGGTATAGAGGTCTATGAGGCGAGCGGGCGCATTATTAGTCCGGAAGAAGATGAAGGTAATGCGGTGCGTTATGCGAACATGACCTTTGGTCAGGGTATGAATTTGACGATGGTGCAGGTGGCGTCGGGCTTCTCATCGATTATTAATGGTGGCACGTATTATCAGCCGACTTTGTTGGCGGGTACAATGCGTGATGGGAAGTTTGTGCGCGATGCGGAGAAAGACGCAGTACGCTCGACGATTTCGCCAGAGACGAGCGCGACGATGCGTGAGATGTTGCGTGAGGTGCGTAGTGTGAATGGCGGCGCAAATGATTTGCCTGGCTATGCAGTTGGCGTGAAGACTGGTACGGCAGAGACAATTGACGCAAGCACCGGTCGCTATACTTCTGACCGTACGGTTGCTGGCGCGCTTGGTTTTGGCGGTAGTGCAGCCGAGGGTGCTCTGCCGGAATACGTAATTATGGTAAGATTAGATGGTACCGTGTTGCTTTGGGGCGCTTCTGATGCTGTGCCTATCTTCACGGAATTGAGCAATTATATGCTGGAATATTTGCGGATTGAACCGGTAAAATAGGGAAAGGAAAACATGTTCAGCGATATTAATCGAAATATGGGCTATGAATTCATTCTAGCAATGGCATCGTTCTTGTTAGCAATGATATTGACGCCGCTCTATACGAATTTTGCATATAAACACAAGCTTTGGAAGCGTCAGAAGAGTGTGGCAGTGACTGGCGAGAAGTTGACGGTTATGAATAAGCTGCACGCAAAGAAGATTAAGCGCCATTTTCCAACGATGGCGGGCGTGATTATGCTCGTGACGGTGCCGGTAATTGTCTTGTCGTGTAATTGTTTGAATCGTGGTCAGACTTGGCTGGCTTTGGCGGCCTTTATGGGCGGCGGTTTTATCGGTTTGATTGACGATGCAATTAACTTGTTTGGTGAGAATTCGGCAGCGGGTTTGCGTGCGCCAGTGAAGTTTGCGATGATTTCGATTTTAGGCTTAGCGCTGGGCTGGTTCTTCTCGGTGAAGCTGGGTTGGACGGCGGTAAAGATTCCGTATCTTGGTTCGATTGAGCTAGGTACGATCGGTATGACTTTGCTGTTTGCCTTTGCGGTAGTAGCGACCGGTAATGCAGTGAACATTTCCGATGGTCTCGATGGTTTGGCGGGTGGCTTAGCAATGATGGCCTATGGCGCCTATGGCGTGATTTCGCTTCTGCAAGAGCAATGGTTCTTGGCCGGTTTCTGCTTTATTGTGGTTGGCGCCTTGTTGTCGTATATTTGGTTTAATATCTATCCGGCGCGCTTTATGATGGGAGATACGGGGTCGTTTGCGCTTGGCGCGGGGCTTGGCGTCGTGTCGATGATGACGAATTCCTTCTTCTTGTTGCCAGTGATTGGTTTGCTGTTTGTGATTGAGGCGGGTAGTTCGTTGATTCAGATTTTGTCGAAGAAATTCTTCCATCGAAAGATTTTTATTAGTGCGCCGTTTCATCATCATCTTGAGGCGAAGGGCTGGGAAGAAACGAAGATTGTGCAGCGCTTCTGGGTGCTTGGCGGCATTTTGGCGGCGATGGGCATCTTCTTGGCAATGGGTGGGGGCATCATTCGCTGATGAGGAAGCATCGACCAGATTTTGCAATTGCGCTCTTGGTATTGGCGCTGATGGCGATCAGTATGATCGTGATTTATGCGATTGGGCCACGCGTGTCGCAGTTTGAGAATAGTGTGTCGGGTGGGAGTCTCGATGAGATGTATTTCCCGAGACATCATATGTTTTCGATTACGCTGTCGGTTGTAGCATTGGTGGTGGGCTATTTTTTGCCATATAGCCTCGTAGAGAAGGTCGGCAAAAAGATTTTGGTGGTCGGCTTTGTGCTTTGCGCGATGGTTTTCGTAATGGGCAAGATGGGCAGCTCTTTGGTGACTTGTGATTTGGGTGCTTGTCGTGCTTTTAGGGTGCCGGGTTTGGGTATTGGTTTTCAGCCGGCGGAGTTGGTGAAGATTGGTGTGCTGTTTTATGTTTCGTGGCTAATTTCGGATCGACGCCAGCGTAAGCTAATGGATAAGAGTGAGCTGTGGTTGCCGATTGGGGTGATTTTGGGCTGCACGGCGGTCTTTCTGGCTTTGGCCTTGAAAGATTTTGGTAGCACCGTTGTGATTTTTACGATGATTTTTACGATGATTTGGCTCGGCGGCGTAAGACTGAAGCATTTGGCAATGTTGATTGGCGCTGGTTTGATTGCGGCGGCGGGCTTGATTGTGGTGGCGCCGCATCGTTTGGCGCGCATTGCGAGCTTTAATGGCGAATCGAATACCTACCATATTGACAACTCCTTGATTGGCATGGGCACGGGTGGTTTGATGGGTGTTGGTCTCGGCAATAGTATCCAAACGACGGGTTATCTGCCGGAAGCTTTGAGTGATTCGATTTTCTCGGTGATTGGCGAGATTTGGGGCTATCTTGGCACGATGACGGTGATGGTGATTTACGCTGTGATTTTGTTTAGGATTTTGGATGTGTCGCGCAAGACGGAGGATGGTGAAAAATCACTGTTCTCGGTCGGCGTTTTTGCGTGGCTAATTGCCCATGTTATAATTAACGTAGGGGGAATGACGGGAATTATCCCGATGAAAGGTATTACCTTGCCATTCTTGAGCTACGGCGGCACGAGCATGATGTTTGTAGCGTATGCGGTCGGCGCCACCTTACAGCTGTCAGGATGGACGAAAAGGGAAATTGTAACAGATGAAGATTCTAGTAGTCGGCGGGGGAAGCGGCGGACACGTAACGCCGGTCATCGCCGTAGTTAAGGAAGTTTGGAAAAAGCATCCTCGCGCGAAGGTCGAATTTTGGACCGACAAAAAATACTACCGCAACGTACGCAAGATTGCGATTGATGGCGGTTTGGATTTGAAGGTAAAGAAGATTGCGGCAGGTAAATTGCGCCGCTATACGAACTTTACTTTTATGATGTATTTGGCGCATTTTGACATTGTTTTGAAGAATTTTATCGATCTCTTTAAGATTGTCGGAGGCTTTTTGCAGGCTTTCTTTCGCTTGATTTTCTTGCGTCCAGACGTAATTTTCTTGAAAGGCGGCTACGTTTGCTTGCCGGTTGGTTATGCGGCGCGTGTTTTGCGAATTCCGTACATTATTCATGATAGCGATGCGGCTCCTGGCTTGGCGAACCGTTTGCTTTCAAAGAAGGCGACAAAGATTGCGACGGGCATGCCGTTGAAGTACTACAAGTATAGTGAAGATCGTGCAGAGTGGACCGGTATCCCAGTGAGCGAGGAGTTTAAGCCGGCTGGCGTCACGAAGCAGCGAAAATACAAGAAGGAACTTGGCTTTGACACGGATGCGCCGTTGACGGTGGTGACTGGCGGCAGCTTGGGTGCGAAGAATATTAACTTCGCGGTGCGCGAGATTCTGCCAGATATGTTGAAGAAATCGAGTGTTTTGTTGGTGGCGGGCCGTGAGCGCTATCCGGAGATGTTGGACTTGAAGAAGTATGAGGAATGGGAGAAAGGTGTGCTGTGCTCAAATTTTCGCATGCTCGAGTTTTCTGGTGAAATGTGGAAGCTTTTCTCGGCGGCCGATTTGGTGATTAGCCGTGCAGGCGCTTCGACGATGACGGAGCTAGCAGCGATGCACAAGGCGGTGATTATGGTGCCGAACCATAAGCTGCCTGGTTATCATCAGGTTAAGAATGCGAAGAATTATGCTGAGGCGAACGCGGCGTTGGTAGTTTCTGATGACGAGATGCAAAAGAAGCCGGAGAAATTGTTGGATGCCTTCAATACTTTGATTCGTAGCGCAAAGAAGAGGGAAGAGCTGGCGAAGAATTTGGCGGATTTCTCGAAGGATGATGCAGCGGAGCGAATTGCAGATATGGTGATTCGTACAGCGAAGAGCAAATAGTTGCGTTTAGTGACGTGCTATGATATAATCCTTATATCTGGTCACGTCGTCTAGTGGTTAGGACTCCAGGTTTTCATCCTGGCAATCGAGGGTTCGAATCCCTCCGTGATCACCAATTTAGATTTTAGAAAGACTCCCGCGAGGGAGTCTTTTGTTGGTGGCTATTTTTTTGGGCATAAAATTATCCCCCTCTTGCGAGGGGGATTAAACGGTGTTGGTTGGGCTACTTAAAGCCCGAAAGGTACCACCGGATCAGTTTCATGCTTGTGCGACCTCCTTTGTTGGCCGTAAATGTGGATGGGTGATCGGTTACTTTGGAAAATGAGCGGCATTCCGCAATGCGGGTTTATCCCCTGAGCTGCCTATCTGGCCTGTGCCGGAAGTGGCGCTCATTTTCCAATGGGGTGCGAATGTGTAACTAAGTGAAACCGCTGGGATACACCATAGGTGCCTCCTTTCGGCCTGCGCCGTCTTGGTTTCGATAGCGAAGAGCAGATGTCTTTTTTGTGATCCGTGCCCAGAGGGCGGCGAAAGACAATCATGCCTTCTTCCCAGGCATATTTATAGTCGCTTACTGCGATCGCCGTTCACGCGGTTGCGCAAACAGTTATCATGGTGGGTTGTCATGAATGCAGTTTTCGACTTGGGCCGCGCCCAGCGGAACTAAAGTCCTCCAGGGCGGTACCACGGAGTCGCCGGAATGACGTCTTGGCGGCAGACGATGACGGACTGAATTGCGGCATAAAGCCAGCTCGCTACCATGATCTCGGCAGCCTGCATGATCCGTTCATATTCTTTGATGTCTGCTCCAAATTCCAGCGTATCGTGCAATACCTGATTGAACACCTTCTCACCTCCTTAAATGAGCTTTTCGTCGCACTTTATGCAACGCAATGTTTGTATTATAGCATAGCGCAAGTAATTTGTCAATAGTTTTGCCATAAAATCGTGGTATTTGAAGGTAGGGTAGGGGAATAACGGAGGTGAATAAGGAGGCTTTTCTTGGTTAGGGTGCTATAAAAAATGGCGCCGTCGTGATAAGATAGTATATATGAGTAAAAGGTTATTTAAACGCACGAAAATCGTGGCGACTGTTGGGCCGTCCGTTTTCGCAGAAGAAAAATTGAAGGAGATGGTCTATTCCGGCGTGAATATGTTCCGTCTTAACTTCAGCCATGGCAAGCATGAAGAACGCGACGAGCAGATTGCTACGATTCGCAAGTATGCCGCTGAGCGCGGTAAGAATGTTGCGATCTTGCAAGATTTGCAGGGTCCAAAGATTCGCTTGGGCGAGTTGAAAGATAATCACCTTGATTTGCATGTTGGCGATGAGCTCATTTTCGACTACGAAATGAAAGAGCATGACGGCGGTTTGACTGTTCCGATTCAGTACAACTTGGCCGCTAAGTGTAAGCCAGGTGAGACTTTGTTCTTGTTCGATGGACATGTTCGCTGTACGGTTAAGGAAATCCTTTCCGACACCAAGATGTCCATGACTGTCGAGAATGATGGTTTCATTATGAGCCGCAAGGGCGTTAACTTGCCGGATACCGACCTCGGCGGTGATGTGATTACTGAGAAGGATTTGGCTGATATCGAATACGGTGTTTCTCGTGACTTCGATTACGTCGCAATGAGCTTCGTTCAGTGTGCCGGTGATATCGAGAAGCTTCGCCAGATTTTGGTTTCGCACGGTTCTGATGCAAAGATTATTGCAAAGATTGAGACTCGTGCTGCCGTTAAGGATGATGAGACGATGGAAGCTATCGTTAAGGCAACCGATGGTATCATGATTGCTCGTGGTGATATGGCTTACGAGACCGGCGAAGAGGTTGTTCCTATCGTCGAGCGCAAGTTGATTGAACTCTGCCGCAAGCATTCGAAGTTTGTGATCGTTGCAACTCAGATGCTTTCGAGCATGGTTTCCGAGCCGCAGCCAACCCGCGCTGAGGTTAATGACGTTGCGACGGCTGTCATTCTTGGCGCCGATGCTGTGATGCTTTCTGATGAGACTGCAAACGGTCAGTATCCAATCGAAGCGATCAAAGAGATGAAGAAGATTATTCTTTATACTCAGGATCACTCTCCGATGAAGCCGCTTGATGCAGAGGTCGAAGGCCCAGTTCATACCTACGACGTTATCGCAAAGGCTGCTGTTGAATTGGCTGACAAGATTGATGCCGATACGATTGTTGCTGTTACGAAGACTGGTGCAACTGCTCGCGCAATTGCTGCTCAGCGTCCAAACATGCCAATCGTTTCCGTTACCGACAATAAGCGTGTTGCTGGTCAGTTGGCTTTGATTTACGCAAACTCCGCCTTCTTGTGTGAGTTTGAGAACGATCATGCATTTGATGCTGTTCAAGATTTGAAGAATCGTGGCTACTTGAAGGTTCGCGAAGGTAAGACCGAATTGACAGTTGTATTTGTCAGCGGTATCCGCGAAGATGAAGGTATGACGAACTCGATTCAGATTCGCAAAATCAAATAATAGAGTTTCTTGAGAAAAAAGGGTAGGCAAACTAGGAGGTAATATGAAATTCCGTAAAAAGACAATTCGCGACATCGATGTCGCTGGAAAAATCGTACTGGTGCGTGTCGATTACAACGTTCCGATGAAGAACGGAGAAATTGTCGAGGATATGAGAATTTCTGCAAGTTTGCCTACTTTAAACTATTTGCTGGGGCAGGGATGTAGGAAGCTCGTTTTGATTTCGCATTTGGGACGACCAAAGGGCGAGGTTAATAACGAGTATTCCCTGGCGCCAGTGGCGCAGCGTCTTGCGAAATTGCTCATCAATAAGGATGTGCGTTTCTGTAGTGAAACGACGGGCGATGTGGTGCGCGAGGCGGTAGCGGATACGCCAGACGGTGGCGTGTTGATGCTAGAAAATCTACGTTTTTCGCCGGATGAGGAAGCGAACTCGGAGGAGTTTGCGGACGCGATTATTGCGGCGACGGGCGCGGAAGTTTTTGTGCAGGATGGTTTTGCAGTGATTCATCGCGCGCATGCGTCTACGGATGCGATTGCGCGGAATTTGCCAGCGGTGGCCGGTTTCTTGGTCGAGGATGAGGTCTCGAAGCTTGAAGAGGCGACGACCGATCCGGAGCATCCAGTTTTGGTGATGATTGGTGGTTCGAAAGTCGAAGACAAGCAGCCGTTGATTGATAAGTTCTTGCCGATTGCGGATATGATTGCGGTCGGTGGCAAGATTGCAGCCGACGGCTATACGAATGATAATCCGAAAGTTTATGTTTCTGAAGATTTTGCGCTCGATGAAAATGGTGCGAAGTTGGATATTGGCGCGCGCAGTATTGCACATATGGACGAGATGATTCGCAAAGCGAGGACGATTATCTGGAATGGCGTGATGGGTATGACTGAGGACCAGCGTTTTGCTTACGGTTCGACGATGGTCGCGACGGCTATGGGTCATAATAGTGGTCTGACGATTGTTGGTGGCGGCGATACAGCTGGTTTTGTTGAAGGGATGCTTCGTAGCCCGAATAATAGTTCATTGAAGTTTAGCTTGGTTTCGACTGGTGGTGGCGCGAGTCTAGAATTGCTGTGCGGTAAAAAATTGCCAGGACTTGAAGTCTTGCTGGATGCCTAATGAAGATTCTGGGTGGCAGCTACCAGCGTAGTGATAGGAAAAGAGGCATGCGCGGGCGCAGTCGCCGTGATTTTCCTAGCTCCACGCGAAGTGAGCGAATTGGGAGCCTGAACAACGGTGGCTCGGTGGCGGATTTGAATTCCTTCCGGGTTGGCCGGGCGATTGCTGGCGAGGCGCGGAAAAATACCGAGGAGAAGCTCGAGCGTATTGCTGAGCATAAGAAGGCGCGCCGCAAGAAGATTTTTGCTGGGATTGGTATTGGAATAATTGCACTGATTATCGGCTATTGTCTCTATAATTACGTGGCGGAAATCGAGCGTAAGAGGGCAGAGGAGCTGGCGGCGGCGAATGTGGTAGTAGAGCCGACAGTGCCGATTATGGATGAGAATGCTGGTAGTAATATTAGCCAGCGCGTAAAGACTTTTGTGGCGCGCATTGAGGATGACGCGAAAGACAATAATCTAAAAATCGAGCGCGTAGTTTTGCCGTTTCAAATGGCGCGTGAAATTGATATTTATGTAGAGGGAAGGGCGGAACACTATAAAATGAGCGTTGATCGCGATACGGCAGTGCAGACGGAAGATATGGCGCGCATGATTCGCTATTTGGACGAAAAGGGAATTGTCTGTGATTATGTCGATTTGCGAATTTCAGGCAAAGCTTACTATAAGTAGCATTTGATTGTTGAAGTTCCCCCGAGTTCCCTAAATGTTCGGTTTTGTTCGGTTCGAAATGGAGCGAGATTTTGATGTGGACGGACGAGGGTTGGGGCCGAGAGCTGCGCGAACGGCATCGGAACGCTTTCTGAACGAAGGGACGGGCAGAGCGCGAAAATTTTGAATCCGACTAGCCGGAAATGGCCTGAAAATGGGCGATTTACAGGGGTCGCGGCGGTCTGGGCTGGCTGAAAAAATCAAATTTGGACTTCCCCGAATCCGCCCCGAAATTCCCCGGTTAGCTTCGTTACAGGGGTAGATATATGCGTGGTTTTGTCGATTGCTGGAGTTTACGAGTAATAATAGAAGTGCAAGTCGTATTTATAAGGTGATTGCTGGTATAGGCTGGTAATATGGACGATTGCTTATGCATCCAGTCGTTTCATACTGCAATGTCGTAAAATATACATTGTGCGACATT
>CAMJQQ010000008.1 GCA_946408075.1 uncultured Candidatus Saccharibacteria bacterium
GTAAATTTATTATTGATGCCGTTCTGGAGCCAATCACCTTCCCAGCCATCATTCCAACCTTCAATCAACAAACCGCGCAAACCAAGATCGCGACAGTAATCGATGTATTCTTTTGCATGCTCAGTCGTCGCACCATGACGGTCGCCAGGCGCCCAAGTCCATTCGCCAACATACATCGCCCACCAGATGCCTAGGAACTTAATCGGCTCAACCCAAGAGAAATCACCTTTTGGCTCATCATTCAAATTCAGCATCATGCGGCTCGTCGTCAAATCGAGCGCATCATTTTCGATCACCATCGTGCGCCACGGTGTAGAGAAGGGCAAAGTCACATGCGCACGCGCACCATCCGAAAGCGGCGTAATGTCAGAGTAAAGCGCACCACGCTTATTCAATTTCAAAGTCATCGAGCCGTAGTTATAGAGCGCCGCCTCATGCACGGCCACATAATGCCCAGTCGGCGTCAAAATCGTCAACGGCGTATGGACCGATTCCGTTAATTCGCGGACACGATGCTCATGGTAATCATATTCGTAGCGATCCGGTTGATAAGCAGGAATACTCCAAGATTTCGAATTCGTATCAAATGCGAATTCAGTCAACTCGTCAATGATCGTAATCTTTTCCATCTCTGGCTGCGCCGGAATTTCATAACGAAAAGCCACACCGTCATCATAGGCGCGGAAACGCAAAGTCAATAAGCGTGCCGGTTTCACAACCTCTTCGAGGTAAATAATAGTCTCGTGGCAGTTATCGCGAATGCGGCGTTGTTCACCCCAATACGCCTCCCAAACGTTATCAATCGTGCGGTTATATGCACGAACCACACAGAGTCCATCGCCAAGCGGATGCGCATCCTGCAACTCCATGCCAAGGCGAGATTTACGCACAATTAGCTTGCCGTCTTTCTCGACCTGATAAAAAATTCGGCCATGCTCAAGAATAAAAGACAGATTAATGCGCCCATTCGGAGACTTTACTTCATAGATCGCATCGGTCTTCTGTTTCTTAAACAGCCCACCCAGAAAACTCATAAAATCTCCATCTTTAACATACAATTATTGTAGCACGAAGTAGTATAATATTGCTAATGCTTTGGATTATTCTGTGCACTATTACAGCCGTCTTGTACGCCATCAGCACATTCATCGACAACTACGTGATCGACGTCTTTTTTAAAGAAAACTGCCCCCAGTCCGTCAAGACCATCAATGGCCGCTTCTATCTCGTCATGGCAATAATCCTCCTGCCGCTTTTCGGCCAACAAATCGGCGGCATCAATAACGCCATTCTCGCCACGCTCGCCGGCGCACTCATGTCGCTTTCCGGCATTCCATACGTTCTCGGCTTCAAAAACGAGAACGCCACTAGCGCCGCCGTCTATTTCCAAATGCAGCCACTTTTCTTCCTTCTCGCCGACTTCTTCTTCCTCGGCCAACCACTTAACGGCACCCAAATCCTCGGCTTCATCATCACGCTTACTGCACCGATAGTCATCATCTTCTCCAATCGCCGCGCCACCGCACGCAAGCACAGCGCCTACGCCGCCCTCATGTTTCTCGCGCACGTGGTCATCGCGGCCGTCTCCGGCACGCTTTTTGCTCATGTCGGCTCCAACTCCGCCGTCTCGCCGTTTGCTATTTTTAGCTTCTTCGTCCTTGGCCGCGCCATCAGCGACAACCTGCTCAGCCTCCTCCCCAGCTGGCGCAAACGCTTCAAATACGTCCGCAGACGCTACGGCGCCAAGCTCATCACTCCACAAGTCATCAACCTCATCATCTGCGCCGCCGCCGATTTCTTATACCGCTTCACCCTCATACTCGTCGCCACTTCCATCGCCTCCGTCGTCACCAACGCCCTCGAGCTCATTTTTACCTTCATCCTCGGCATCATTCTAACGCTCATCTGGCCACGCTTCGGCCGCGAAGAACTCACTCGCCGCAAAATCCTCGCCCACACCATCGCCGTCATCCTCGCCCTTACCGGCATTTTCATCCTCAAATAGCTCTTCATGCGCAGATAGTAAAGTTAGCCACACGCCTCATGCATAGACCGTAAAGTCGCGCACGTTTTTGCCTACGCAGATCGTAAAGTTTGGGCCGCATGCGCTCCGTGCGCAGACCGTAAAGTATGAACTACGCGCGCTCCGTATGCAGATCGTAAAGTTTTACCGTTCGCCCCATATGCAAGCCGCAAGCAAGCTCTCGCAAAAAAATACTTTACTATCTGCGCAGCCAACACTACGAACACGAAAAACCAATACTTTACTATCTGCACAGCGAACCGAAGTCGCAAACTTTACTATCCGCACAGCAAGCCAAAACCACGGACTTTACTATCTACAAAGTCGACGCCGCAGCCGTAAACCCAAAAAACTTTACGATCCGCAGAACAAACATCAAAACACTAGCGCAAAGTACGCGCGAACTATACAATGAAATTATGAATAATCTAGAAGCCATCATTGGCATACTATTAGTTATCGCGGTGCTATTTTACGGTTACCGCATCAAGCGCATAGCCTTTGCGATCATCTGGTTCGTGCTAGGCTACACAATTATCAAACGTATTTTGCCATCAAGCATCGAAGGCGAATTCTTGCGCACGCTCGCGCCAGTTTGTGGTGGCCTATTGCTAGCCCTCATCGGTATCAGCATTGAGCGCTTCGCCGTCTTCGCCACGGTCGCAGTAACAGTCTACTCAATCGCCAGCAGCACCTTCGGCGCCGACACTTGGGCAGGAGTCGGTATCTGCCTTGTCATCGCAGTCGTTATCGGCGCCATCGCGGTCGCACTCATGAAGCCAGCCATCATCGCCGCCACCGCCGCAGCCGCCGCACACGTCATCTCGCTATCACTCATTAGTCTAATCGGGCTTGCGCACCATCCATACTACCTAATCCTCCTCGTCGTCATCGCAGCCATCGGCGCACTATATCAGTTCAAAAACACCAAACATCTCTAAAAATCGAAACCGCCGGAGCAGCAAAATCCAAACCGGCGGTTTTTTGAAACGCTCGCGTTTAATTGACAAACAGCGCCTCCGACCGGAGGCTCATTTTTACGCGCAAAAAACACCCCGCCAAGACAAGCGGAGCGTCAATCGGAAGCTACATCTTCTTCGTTTTGCGCACGTCATCGATACAGCCCGTCACAAGATTCAGCACCAGATCTTTCGTCTCTTTGTCGACATCCTTATTGAAACGACCGATTGCGCGAATCAAATTCCGCGGCTTGCGCAACTGCGCGGTATCAAGCACACCCGCACGACGCAAAGTCCCAAACACCGCATCGACTGTCTTCTTGCGCTGCGCATCATTATGCGAATCCAGCCAGCGCAAAACACTCTTCTCAAAGCTCGCCGACCGCGCCGACAGAGTCCCGCGTTTAATCTTACTATCAACGATTTCCCAAGTCGCGATTTCGTGCGAATGTGGCGCCGATTTCGAAGATTTCACCACCTTAAACACATCTTGACGCAACAGCATGCCTACAATCGAAGTCTCCGGCACAATATGCACATACTTCTTCTTGATGTTTCGATAGCGCGCCGACTCAAACTCGCGACGTCGCAAACCCGGCCCATCATTACTATAAACGCGCAAAATCTTGCGCTTCTTCAGCGGACTCATAAACATCGAAGCAACCAAAGCCAAATTGCCACCCTTTGAATGGCCACCCACAATCACATCCGGCCCAAACATCTTCACGTTGCGATGCAAAAATTCCACCGCCTCAATCTGCGCTGGCACAGGGAAGAAACAAGCTAGATCGGCATCCTCTTTCCAGGCCGAAATCAAATGATCCGTCCCTTCAAAAGCCACATAAATCAAATCCGGCAGCAGCTCAAACACGATTCCACCAAACTGCATGTCAGAATTCGCGTTGTATTCATAATCCAGAATCGTCATATCCTTATAACGCGGCTTCCTCACACATACTTCAAGCAACTGATACGCCGAATAAATCCCCATACCGTACTTTTTCATCTCGGCCGGGCGACGTACCTGCAAATATTCATTACCGATTTCCGCCAAAGTATGGCATTTTTCATCAACCTTTGTATCACGCAAATCACAATAAGCCAGCAAAGACAGCACAAGATTATCCACTTCATTGAAGCGTTTCTGTTTGAAGGTTAAATCGCCATATTTTTCGACGTAATCAAAAATATTCGCCATGCACAAATTATAGCGCAAATTGACGTTTTGGCATAATTGTTATATAATATAGGTATTAGCCCTTTTACATTTTCTAAAGAAAGGAGAACTAGACATGGTTCTTAACTACTTAGCACTTTTAAACGGTATTCGCGAAAGAGGCTCCGATCCGGTCACCGGCGTCGTTCCCGAGAATCTCAGGCTACATCTACAAAATGCCGTAGACAAGCTCGAAGACGAAGGCCAGAAGCAAATCATTCAGCTTCATTATAATGTTCAGAACCCAATGAATTTTGAAGCCATCGCGAAGCGACTTCATCTTTCGAGCGCAATCGTCTGCCGCAAGCACAACTGCGCAGTCAATATCATTCGCACAAAAATCAGCCAGATAGCAAACTGCGCCGTACGCGGCAGCTATCACAACGCCATCGGCGAATGCATTCGCAAAAAGCAGGATATCGAAGCAGCCCGAGAAGACATCGCAACACTCAAGGCCGGCATCGCAGAGATTCTGAAGGATGATTTCTTCGCAGAGAACACTCCAGAGGCCATCCGCATCAGCTATCGCCTTGAGAAATTGCTACGCGAAATTCCGCCGGAGAGAAAACCAATTGAGCCCGATCATGATTTATGGTTCATCAACGATGAGGGCATTTGGATCTATCTTCAGTTGCCGCTCGATTCATCTTCGCACGAAATCAAAGAAGCGCTCGCCTACTACCGCAAGAAGAATAACCTCTTGACCAACTGCCGCGACATGCGAGGCAAAGTTCGAACCGTCCAGGTCTTAAACAGCCATTACGGCATTTTTACCTACGGCCAATTACTCGATGATTTCATCAATGGCCGCACTGGCGTCGATGCTGCGATGAATGGCTGTACAATCAAACGTTCTGTCGAAGAAATCCTTCGCGGACACCTCGGTAGCCGCAACTTTGATCTCCTCATTGAGAAAAAGTGGCACCTGCCACGCTAAAGCACCTTTCAGACCCTCCACGCGAGGGTCTTTTTCTTAATCTTCGACCGCTTCGAAGAAAAATAAGCCCTTCCATTTGACTTTTTGTTGTTTTATGCTACAATATAAGAGTAAGCGCGCCGTTTTTCGGCGCTCCATTCTTATGTCCTTTAGGAGGGTTTTATGCTAAACACAGGTTTAATTGGGCCGAAAGATTCGTACCTCGAACTGGCCGACATGATTACGGGCAAAGAAATCGCATACCTGACCCCTGCACAAGAGAAGTACCTGCAGAAACACTTTGACCGGTTACCGGACTGGTGTCAAAACATCATTAACTCGCATTTAAATGGCGAGTGTTGGTCGGACGCCTATGCCGAACTTGGCAAACTGCGCCTCAACAAGGCAATCGAAATCGCGAAAATCGCCATCGACCAGAGCATCCTCACTCTGCATACCGATAGTTTCGAGGACCTTCAGCGCCTCGCCAGATGCGACGCAAAAACAAGCTACGACGACGCCGTAAAATCCATCTGCGAAAAAGCAACAATTGAGGATCGACATCCACGAGCAGAGCAAGAATTCCGCAATCTCTTCGACATTCATTTTGCTTCTTCGATTTCAGCAATGATCGACTGCGACATTTTGCTCTCGCAGACAGCCTTTAGGGATGAACTTAACAGATTCCGCCATGCAGTCTGTCAAAAATTCCCGGAAGAAAGCCTGCAGGATGGCCTCAGCTACACGGCAGCGCTCGCAACGCTGGAAGACATCGCAAAAGCTGAAGCTAACGGCGAAGAACATTTTACCAAGGCCATCGCGGACACAATTTCGAAGCTCCGCAGCGCACTTATCAATCTGAGCTACCCCGAAATCAATCAGGGTCGCAAGAATCATCTTATTCGCCTGCTTCCAATCGACGCCAGCATCGAGCATATCAAATGGGCACTCAACGAAGACAATAATTGCGCGAGCTCAACGTGGTTCATCCTTAAACCATCGAGAGTCGAACAACTGCTCAATCTCGGCTACAAAACTATGGCCGATCTAATCGATAGACCTATTGATGACAAGTATATCGATCTCAAGGCGGCAGTACAGAAACTGCTGGACTATATCCAGTATCCGCACTAACCCCCTCAACCAAAAGCCCCTCCGTTGGAGGGGCTATTTTTATGCATGATGATAGGGATGACCGGCGCAAATTTCCTGCGCCCGATAAATCTGTTCCGCCAAAATCAAACGACAAATCTGATGCGGAAAAACCAATTTCGACAAACTCCAAATCACATTCGAGCGCGCCTGCATCTCTGGTGAAAAATGACCAAAGGCTCCACCCAAAACCAAGACTACCTCACGGCCAGATTCGAGCGGCTCACGCAGAGTCTCTGCCAGAGCAGGGGAATCCAAAATCCTTCCACGTTCATCCAACAAAACCACAAAGACCTCGCGCGGCAGCTTCAAAACCTTCTCGTCCAACTTTTCTTCATCGACAAACTGCCATTCAATCACGAAGGGTTTTCGCAAACGTTTCTCGTACTCAACGCAGGCTTCAGCAAGCCAACCATTATGCTTCTTGCCGCCAGCCAAAATCTTAATCATAGCTTCATTATACCACATTTCTTGACCAAAAATACATTTTATGATATAATATTAGCGTTGAAGTGCGTCACTACGACGCAATTTTTTCAATGATCTTTAGAAAGGAGTTTTATCATGAATCTCATCTCCATCGCTTGCGCAATCGTAGGGCAAGAAATATCATTGACATTATTTCAGTCCAATATTCTCGAAGAGATGATTGCAAAACTACCGCCGGAAACCCAGCAAGCACTCGATTATAACCCCCTATTCGCCGATTCGAACGATCAAACAAAAGGCGAAGCCGAAGCTCGATACCACAAAGCAATCGATTGCCTTCGCGAGAACCGAATGCTGCACGACATTTTACTACTCAGCGCAAATGATTATCCCAACCTAATTCGCCTTTGCGCGAAAAATATTCTCGATTCATACCGCACTCGAGCAGCCGAAGAATCTAAAAGTCAGTCGCCGCTTTACGAAGATTTTCTCGACGCTAACATCTATGCCGACATCCATAATTCCGACGGCATCTATTATGGGCATATAGGACCATATCATAAAAATTCTTTGCGAAAACGAACGCCCCAAGCACTTGAGCCAATCTATTCGACTATCATTCGACGCAAACAAACAGACGGGAAAAGCGCGAGGCCAATCTGGCTCGACACCCGCTACGTCAATATGCTTGCAAACAACGATATTCGAACCCACCGCCAATTATTAAAATATTTGTCTCCGAACCGCTTAGCTAATTGCTTCGGAATCGGAGAACAATCAGCGCGCGTTATCGAACGATATTTCGAGTGGTGGACTGAAGATCTCAAGTAATACAAACTCCTCCGAGCCTCCGTGTCGCGGGGGCTCTTTTTTATATCGCAAGCAGGTGCCGCCATTGACAAAACACACAAAAAACATCATAATATATCCGTACGCGCGCAGATGTCACATTTCTGCGCTAAGCCCTTTAACCAAGGAGGTTCCAAATGACTCCCGAAAAGCACGAAAAACTACAAGATCAGCGCTTGCTCCAAATTGGTCAGAGCATTGCCGGGAAAGAATTCAAGCTGAATGAGGCCTCGAGATATTACTTGACCGAACTCATCTCAAGATTCCCGAGACGTGCCCGCGAAGCTATCCTGGAAAACCCCGGCGCAACCACATCGCCCTATGCCGCAGCGCGCGAACGCGCAACCGAAGCACTCGCCCACTTTGACATCGTGAAAAAGATGCTCGAACTCTGCGCCAACACGGCCGAAAAGGTAGCTATGACTCAGGTCGAACTCGCGCTGAATAACTTCGGCGAAAAAGAACTGGCACCCCAATACTTCCGCTACCATTACGATAGCTGGACGGCCAAGTGACGCTATCGGAAGGAAGCCATGCGAATGAGCCCCATCTTTGGACCGCTCAAGGCAACTATCTATGAAAAAATCAGAAACAATTCATCTGAGCGCAAACACAGTCTCGACGATTGCTGCGCAACGCAATTGGCTTGCTATTATATCAGCCCGGCGATTCGCAAAAAGTTAAACAGAGCCGGCATCCACAGAAATGGACAGCTCTACAAAGCCGTCCGCATTGGCGAAATCCGCGAGATGACGAGTCTGAGCCAGGATGAGCGAGATCGTATCGAAGCCTACATCTACCACTGGGTAGACAGCTTCTATTTCATTGTCTCATGGTGGTAATTCGAGGAGGGGAAACAAAAAATGAAAGACTATACCGACTCTTTCAAAGCAATAAACGATAGCGTGGGAGTAGGCCACACGAGCATCAAGCGCGCCGCATGGTACGCATTCGTACTCGGGTGCTGGATTACGAATGCCGAAAAGAAATATGTCTGCATGCTTCCTGAATTCGAGGACACACTCTACGGCTTCTGGAACACACTCAGCACAGACGAGATCAACATCGTCGCAGCCTATATCGAAGACGAGTTTATGTATAACCCCGACAAAACCAAAGTACTCAATGTCGAAGAAGACATTCAAAAAGACTACTCCGACAACGAGCACAAAGTGACGGATAAAGACATCACGGCAATCAGTAAGCTCAGATCAAAGACACTGAATGAGTACTTCGACGGAATCGACTCCGACCATGTTCCGGCCGAAATCCACCAGTTCGTCAACATTGTCTCAAAACTTCATTGGAAACTCCTGCAGCAATTCGGCAAAAAACTGCCGCAATGCGCCTACTATCTGGACATAAAAAGCGTCTAGATAGCTGAAGGGCCTCCTCACGGGGCCCTTTTTCTTGCAATTCTGCACCAAATCTGATATAATGCTCCCAGTTACCAAAGACAGCGGCGGTCTGAATCAGACTTAATCATGCCGCCGAGGAATTATTTCTTATAATTTGGTGACGTATGCCCACTCGCAAGAATGGGAGGTTTAACATTCTGGCTATATTAACACACCAAAAGGAGATTTCTATCTATGGCAATTAGCAAAGATAAGAAACAACAATTGGTTGCCGACTTAAACGAGTTACTTTCCGACGCCAAAATGACTGTTTTTGCAAAGTACCAGGGCCTTACGGTCAAGGAAATGCAGGAACTTCGTGCGGCTGCTCGCGAAAACAATGTCAAAATTAAAATCGTCAAGAACCGCCTCGTTCGCGTCGCGATGAGCGAAATCGCTGTCTACAAAGACACCGATACGAACGCGCTTGAAGGTCAGCTTCTCTACGCTGTTTCCAACGAAGACGAAGTTGCTCCAGCACAGGTTCTTGCAAAGTTCGCCAAAGATCATGCCGCTCTTGAACTCAAGGGTGCATTCAGTGGTGAGGGCGCAGCTCTCAACGAACAAGAAGTCGTCGAGCTCTCCAAGCTTCCAAGCAAAGAGCAGCTCATTGGTCAGGTTGTCGACATGCTCCTCAGCCCAGTCAACGACATCACCAACGGTCTTTCTGGCAACTTGCACGCATTGCTCGACGGCATCGCCGACAAAGCTGGCAACTAATTTATTTTATTTCGCGCAATACGCTTGCGCTCGCTATTAACCTTAAATCGAAAAGGAGTCTATCATGGCTGCTGATGTAAAGAAAATCGCAGAGGAATTGGTTAAACTCACCGTCCTCGAAGTTAACGAGTTGAAGAATGTCCTTAAGGACGAATACGGCATCGAGCCGGCTGCTGCTGCAGTTGCCGTTGCCGCTGCTCCTGCTGAAGCTGGCGCTGCCGCTGATGAGAAGAGCGAATATGATGTTGTCTTGAAAGATGCTGGCGCTCAGAAGATCGCCGTCATCAAGGCTGTCAAGGAAGCTACCGGTCTTGGCCTCGGTGAAGCTAAGGCTATCGTTGATGGTGCTCCAGCTACCGTCAAAGAGAAAGTTGCTAAGGACGAAGCTGAAGCTCTCAAGAAGAGCCTCGAAGAAGCCGGCGCAACCGTCGAACTCGCCTAAGTTCTATCAAATTTTTAGCCAGAATGTTTCAAAATCGAGCTCGCAAGGGCTCTTTTTTGATGTTGCTCGCAGCAGACTTTGACGAATCAGTATAAATCTGTTAAAATATAAGAACGCGTAATGGCTCCGCGTAATCTAGCCAAATAATTGCTCTTTTACGGAGGATTCAACATGCTTAGAAGAAAAGCTCAGCAGCTCGCGTACAGCGACGCCATCCAACACATCGCCCCAATCGGAAGCAGAGAAGAAGCCGAAATTCCCTCGAACGATTGCGTCGCAGCGTTAATCAACCGCGACATCGGCGAAAAGAACAAGTTTTTCCTGATCACGCTCGCCGAAGACAACTCCACGAGGATGTACACCCTCGACAAGCTCTATATTCTCGTTGACGCAGACTTCGTATTCTGCTTCTTCGAGAACGGAACCAGTCAGCTGATGAGGCGCAGAAGTAGCGCCAAGCACATCAGCGTAATCACGACTGAACGCAAGTTCCTCGTCTCCCAGATCAAGGCAGACAATACAGCTTGCAGAGTCCACACCTACGCAAGAGAGAACAACGACAACACCGACGTTCTTGACGACGAAATGGTCGAGAAATTCCGCAACCGCTATAGCGCCGATTCGGCCGCAAACAGCGAAGAGCCCGACGACGTCAAGCTCAGCGAAGCGAGCGCAGAATTACAATCGACCGCAAAAGGTAAAGCTCAAAAGAAAGTCAGCCGCCGCGCACCGGCCGGTTGCAGAAGATAACCTCCAAGCAAGGCAAAATACTTCCATAGCCCCGCCACGCGCGGGGCTTTTTGTTGCCAAAGATTGACATCTGCCAAAGCTTGACATGTAATAAAACTATATTCATTCGAAAGCACCTTTCCCGCACGCGAAAGCGTAGCACTTTTACATGAAGGAGATGAAAATTATGAAAGTCAAAATTGCCGCAGAGGACTGGGCTTGGGTCCGAGATGCCTGCGAGCGTTTTTCTGCCGAGCGACTCTCGACCGTAAGCCCGCCCCAAAACCCTAACGCCAAAATCATACGCCCCGTCAACAACTATATACTGCTTAATCTCGACCATTATTTTATTATCGAAAACGAGGATTCAACCCAATACGTAATCTACTCGCACGATACTATCGAAAAATTTGGCCGAAAGTACCACCTTCTCATCGTTATAGCCGATTACGGAGATGGTTACGGCGTCATGAGCAGCGCGCTCTGTAGCAGCAATGAAGTTGCCATTCGCTGCGCGCCAGGCGACGACGACGGTATCTATAGTACAGGAAATATTTACGATGTTATTACGTCACTAAAAAACTTCACCTGTTACTATACTGAGGGCCTCGACAATGGTAAGCATATCATTAAAGAGAGGCACGAAAACCTTGCCGTCGGCCTACAGTGCGGCTACGATAATAAAAAAGACATCGTATATGCCCGTTATTCATCAAATTCAAACTCAGCCCCGCCCACCTGACGGGGCTCATTTCTTGACAAATTAACAGTTTTTTGTCATAATAATGCAAATTCTCCGACCCCATCGGAGCGCACTTTAAGGGAGGTGAAATATATGAGGGATTTTGAGGGGAACTTAAGGTCAGTTATCTTTCATGGGCAGCACACGCTCATACAGTATCGCGAACCTGACGGAAAAATCGCAAAAATGCGCGAATCAATCGCGAACATCGAAGCCTACCTCAGCCTCAATAGTTGCTATCAGAGCAGCCATGTAGTCTTTGCGTCGATGAAGATGACCGCAGACGACCTCAGCCACCGAGCCGCATTCTTCAAATTCCAAAACGGCACTTTCGTCCTTGGAAAATTGAAAGACACGACAAAGCAGTTCGACGACCCGGTGATATATGTGGCGTTTTTCGACGGATCTTCCGGCCACGATAGCATGATTTTCGCGCAAATTCCCAAACAGCAAAGCTTCCGCGTAGGTATCGGGCGTGAGACTGACCGATGCTATATTACTTTCGCGAGCAAAAAGCCGTGGAAGCAGTTAGACTTCGGCGAAGGCAACATCTATACCTGCTCCGCAAAGGAGCACAATACCGCACACCCCGATATTAGCCGCATAAAAACCGAGGGCAACTTGCCAGAGATTGACTTCTCGGCAAAACTACTCGACGAAGCAACACAGCTCAACAGAAGCAGCGAAGAGCTCAATCTGAAAAATAGCTTTATCTTCGTCGCAGGAGAACTGCGCCTTCAGTAAGCCCAGCCCCGCCAAACGGCGGGGCTATTTTTGTCTAAAATTTTTGCTCAAAATGGAGCGAAAAAAAATGATTCCGTCAATGGTAAAATTTACAACAAAATCACTCCCACCCCCGTTATTGCTGTGGAAAAGCGCCTCTACAAATTATTGACAATCATCGGGCGACCATATATCATATAATTAATAAAACAATAACAGACAGGGATGCGAGGGTATGTCTGAACTACCAGAAAAACAAATAAAGCGTTTGCGCAGCCTCTTGGCGGAAGCCGAGACTAATCTTGCTGCAGCAAAAGAGTTGCTTACATCAATGCTTGGAGATGGCGATATTATTACAACCCCAAGCGCTACTATTATCGATAATCCAGAGGGTAAAGTAATCGAAGGCGTTTTTGATGGCCAGATTATGATTGGCCCGGATGGCAAGAATTATCCAGTTCCGGCTAACTATGCCAGCAAGTCAAAGCTCGTCGAGGGCGACATTTTGAAGCTCACCATCGGTGAAACCGGCAAATTCCTTTACAAGCAGATCGGCCCAGTCGAACGCAAAACCGTTATCGGTACACTTACGAGCCATGATGATCAGTACTTCGTCGAAGTTATGGGCAAAGAATACAAAATCCTTTACGCATCAGTCACTTATTTCCGCCTCAAGGTCGGCGATCAGGTCACAGTCATTATTCCGGCCGACAACAACGAAGCCACTTGGGCGGCCGTTGAAGCAAGCCTTTAAATCGCAAAAACAGCCATCCGCAAGGGTGGCTTTTTGTCGGCGCGCTTTCTTATTCCGTACAGCGTAAAGTATATTTCGAATTATAGAGCAGGGCGCCACCATCACTAATCTGCATGTGGTACTCAGTCTGATTAAATAACTCGTCATCTTTCGCAAAATTATCGCCGAGACGAATCAGAATCTTCGAGTCGCTACTTTCGTAATCAGCACCATAGCTACCCTCCGCATAATAATCCAAACGCGACAAATCATAAATCTTCCACATCTTGTCGACATTCATAATAATACCAACCGTAAGTTCTTCTGAATCATTAACGGCGCAACGATAATTCTTTCGGTATAATATTTCCTCTTCGTCTGGCACGTAACGCTTCGAAGTCGTGAACGAAATCCCCACAATCGAAACGATGAAGAAAATTCCAGAAACAATCACCGCCCCAAGCGGAATCGCCGCCACAATCTTGCGCGCACGATACTTCGCAATATTAATTGTCGCCACCATGAAGGCCGCCAAAGCCGCCGTCGGCGCCAATAGAGCCATAAAAATCGACACGTCATCCCAGCCGCCACGCAATAAAAGCATCAAATCTATTACTGCCACCGCACAAGCAATCATCACAAGCATACCTGCCAACACGCGCAGATAAAACTGTCGTCGACGAACGGCCGTTGCCTTCATTTTGCGTCCTTTGTAAGCGGATTTTTTAACCATAAGTATTATTATTTTAACATAAACTTGTTATAATAAACTTAAACAATATAATCTCTAAACGAGGGAAATCTACCAAATGGAGAAAAATCTCAAAAAATACATTGCCGAGGCTATAGGCACGATGATTCTCGTGTTCTTCGGTTGCGGCACCGCCGTCATTACTAACGGCGCAATCGTCCCGACCGCACTCGCGTTCGGTCTCGCCATTGTTGCCGCCGCTTATGCGATCGGTGATATTTCCGGCTGCCATGTTAACCCAGCCGTCTCTCTAGCAATGCTAATCACTCAGAAGATGTCCGTTAAAGACTTCTGCGGCTACGTGCTTGGCCAAATGGTCGGCGCCTTCGCGGGCACAGGCCTCCTTTACGCAATTCTTTACTCGACCGACTTTGGCACTGCCAATCTTGGCGCAAATGCCTACGGTGGCGAAGTAAACCTCACTGCTTGCGGCGCCTTCCTTATTGAGATCGTGCTCACCTTTGTCTTTGTTTACACGATTCTTGGTGTCACTTCCGACAAGGAAAAGAAGCATATCGCGCCAATCGTCATTGGCCTTACGCTCTGCTTCGTACACCTCATCGGCATCAAGCTTACCGGCACCAGCGTCAACCCAATCCGCAGTATTGCTCCGGCCATCGTTTCCGGCGGCGAAGCAGTCAAGCAGCTCTGGATCTTCGTGGTTGCACCATTTGTCGGCGCGGCGCTCTCTGCCTGCACCTATACTTTGCTCAACGGTAAGAAAAAGTAACAAAAACAACAGATTCGAAAAGCTCCGGCCGCAAACCGGAGTTTTTTCATATCCGCCCCATATGTCAAGCATTTTACCTCCATCCAAACATGCTAAAATATATCTTATGAAAGCGTTGTATCGGAGGTACCGCCCCAAAAGCCTAGACGAGGTCATTGGTCAGCCACAAGTCACAGACGTTCTGAAAAAGTCGCTCGCCAACAATCGCATCGGCCACTCCTATATTTTTGTCGGCCCGCGCGGCTGCGGCAAAACTTCCGTCGCACGCATTTTCGCCCACGAAATTAATCAATTCCCATACGAACTCGAGGACGATTATCTCGACATCATCGAAATCGATGCCGCCAGCAATACTGGCGTAGATAACATTCGCGACCTCCGCGAAAAAGCCATCATTGCGCCGACCAAAGGCAAATACAAGGTCTACATCATCGACGAAGTTCATATGCTCTCAAAAGCAGCCTTCAACGCTCTGCTAAAGACCCTCGAGGAGCCGCCGGAGCACGTCATCTTCATCATGGCCACCACCGACGCGCACAAAATCCCAATCACCATCACTTCGCGCAGCCAAATCTACACTTTCAAGCTTGCCGACCCGAGCACAATGTTTGAGCATCTCAAGAAAATCGCCAAAACCGAAAAAATCGACATCGATGACGAAGCGCTCAAGATTATTGTCAAACGCGGCGGCGGCTCTTTCCGCGATTCGCTTTCCTTGCTCGATCAAATTTCGACTATTAGCGACTCGAAAATTGACGCGACACTCGTTAATTCAACCCTCGGTTTGCCGCAAGAGGACATTATCGCCTCATTGCTCGACGCTTACCAATCAGGTAACCTCGATACGATCCGCACACAGCTACAAAATCTTTTTGACGCCAACATTAAAGCTGAATCCATCGCCGAAAGCCTCATTTCAACCATCCTCGCCGCGCCAAGCCCAGTCTTCTTGCCGCTTCTAGACAAGCTTGTAGACGTTTCGCGCGCCAGCTACCCACAAATCAAACTTCTCCTCGCGCTATCCCTAAATACTACACCAAGCGCAGTATTGCCAGCACCAGTCATCAAGCCAGCGCCGAAGCCGACCGTTAGCCTCACCAAAGCATCCGCACCGAACATCAAGGCGGAACCGCAAACCGCCGAAGCGAGCCAGCCAGAAAAAATCGAAACATCCGCAAAACTAGCGTCAGAACCAATACCAACCCCAAGCGAAACCCCAACCGAAGCCGAGGAGATTCCGGCCGAAGCAGTACCGGCGCCAGTCCCGGCCAAAAACACCATCCAACAGATTAGCCCCGACGCCACCGACGCCGAACTCTGGCAACAAATCACCCAGCACGTCGCCGAAAATGCCATCCCAATCCTGCGCTACATACAAGATTCCGATTATCAAATCGAGGGCACAAAACTCACGATTTATGCGAAAAAGAAGTTTAGCAAAGACCGTCTCAATGCCAAAAAGAGCATCATTGCCGAAATTCTGCCAGACGGTTTCATGCTAGAAATTACCGATAAAACATTAAACAAAGATGCCGACTTAGCGGATATTGCGGCGTTAATGGGTGGGGGAGAGGAAGTTCAAATCGATGCCTAGAAAAAGCACAGAACAAGCAGAGCAGAGCGCGCCAAAAGTAAGCGGTCGCATTCCGCCGCAGCATCTCGATCTCGAAAAATCTTTACTTGGCGCCATTTTGCTATCCGAAGAATGTCTCCCAGATATCACCGAAATGGTCAAGCCGGACGATTTCTACGACGAGCGCCATCGCCTCATTTACGGCGCCATGTACAATCTCTACGAGCGCCATCGCCCAGTCGACCTTTTGACCGTCTCGACCGAATTACAGGCCAAGAAACTCACCGAACGCGCCGGCGGCGCCACCTATCTCTCCGAATTGGCAGGTTACGTCCCGACTGCTGCCCACGCCAAGGCCTACGCCGAAACCGTCAAAGAAGATTCCATCCGCCGCAAACTCATTGACGCCGGTGGCGAAATTACCGAAATCGCCTACGACGAACAGAGCGACACGCAGGATATTCTCAGCGAAGCAGAGCGCACGCTCTTCAAAGTCTCCGAAACCACCACCAAGGGCGACATGATTTCCATGTCCGACCTTTTGACGCTCACTTTCGATCGCCTCGAACAGCTCTACGAAAACAAGGGCTCAATCGCGGGCTTCAAAACCGGCTTCATCGACCTCGACCAAATGACCGCCGGCCTCCATAAGTCCGACCTTATCATCTTGGCCGCCCGTCCAGCCATGGGTAAAACTGCTTTTGCGCTAAATATCGCCCGCAACGTCGCCACTATCAACAAAAAAGCCGTCCTCATCTTCTCGCTCGAGATGGGTAAAGAGCAGCTTATCAACCGTATGCTTTCCGATGCCTCCGGCGTCAACTCCTTCAAGCTCGAAACCGGCGGCTTCAACGGCGATGATTTCGGCAAAATCTCCGAAGCAATGGCTGAACTTGCCGAAATCGACATCTTCATTGACGACACCCCAGGCCTCACCGTCACCTCCATGCGCACCAAAGCCCGCCGCGTCGCGCACGACAAAGAACTCGGCCTCATTGTAGTCGACTACCTCCAGCTCATGTCCGGCACTAGCAAACAAGCGCAAGGCAACCGCGTCCAGGAAATCTCCGAAATCTCCCGCGGCCTCAAGCTCATCGCGCGCGAACTCAACGTACCAGTCATCGCGCTCTCGCAGCTCTCCCGCTCCGTCGAAAGCCGCGACGTCAAAATCCCGATGCTCTCTGACCTTCGCGAGTCCGGCTCTATCGAGCAGGATGCCGACATTGTCATGTTCCTTTATCGCGAAGACTACTACGATCCACAAACTGAGCGCCAGAACATCGCCGACCTTATCCTTGCCAAACACCGCCGTGGCGCCACCGGCACCGTCGGCCTTTACTTCGACAAGGAACGCGTTCGCTTTATGTCACTCGACAAACATCACGACGATCCAAACGCCTAAAACTCGAGCAGATTTGCGAAAATAGCTTATCCGTAATATAATAAGGTCGTTTGTACCTTAAAGTTACGCACATGCCCGGGTAAGTTCTCGCTTACCGTAAGCTGGCGCTTATCCGGGCATTTGCCCGAGATTTTTTTAGGAGGTATTATCATGCAAGCTCCCGTCACAGTAACCCCTTCTATTACGATTTCCGCCCGAAACGAAGCCCCTCCGACCGAAACCCAACCGCCCCATGAACCCACCCTGCTCGAGCTTAAGCTGCGCCAACTCTGCGCATTTTATATCTCGAATGCCGACCAATACATCTATCAGGACATCATGTGTGATTTTGAAAAAGAAGTCGCACTGTGGGGCGAAGCACATGACCTCTACGAGCTGCTTTTTACTAGAACTGAACGGCACCAGATTGGTGACCGCGATAGCGAAAGCACAATTATGCGACTCGAGCACTTGGCGAATGGAAACTGCATCAAAACTGAGACAGAACTGCGTTGCGAGTACAGAGGAATGCTCGGCTGCCTGCACATCAAAGTTCACAACAAGCAAGAAGTCGAGGAATTCTTCCGCATACAAACGGCCAACATCAATTACGCCGCCAAGCAGTACAATATCCAGCCACAAACCGTTATGCGCTGGCTCCGAATCATCGAAAATCGCATCAAAAACAAAATCGAAGAACTCCGCGATAATCTTGGGTCCGCGTAAAACAATCTTTGCGTCTCGTATTGACGAGGCGCTCTTCTTTTTCCCAAAAGCATAAGCATTTTTGACAGACCATGGCCGTCATGCTAAAATCACAGCAGTGAAACAGACCAAAAAACAACCTTTTTTGTATCGACGACGCTTCATAATCGGATATATCCTACTCGGTATCATCTTTTTCGCACTCCTCAGTTACCTCCCAAGCATCGCGCCAGGCGGCCTTAGCGAAAACGAAATGACTTCCGCCATCGCATCCGACCAAACCAAAATCAATTTCATCCAAGCCGGCCACATCGTCGATTTTCCTTATCACGCTCTCCAAAAACTCTGCCTTCATTTCTTCGGCCTAAGCCTCTATACCATCAAACTACCATCCATCATCATCGGCACTCTCGCCGCCTTTTTCATGGTTTTGCTACTGAACCGCTGGTTCAAATCTGATGTCGCCATCATCGGCTCCATTCTCACAACACTTTCAACCGCTTTCCTATCACTCGCCACTTTCGGCACACCGGTTGTCATGTATATTTTCTGGCTCAGCATTATTCTTTGGGCTGGCTCCAAAATCGTCGGCAACAACAAACCGCCGCTACTGCTCGTCATGCTATTCATCACCTGTCTATCGCTAGCACTCTACACGCCACACCTTTGTTATGTCGTTCTCGGCATCGGCATCGCCGGCCTTGCACACCCGCACCTTCGCTTTGCTGTCAAACAGCTAAGTGGCTTTCAGTTCGCGCTATGCATCGTTCTCGGCCTCGCACTAATTTCACCGCTCGTCGCTTCATGCATCCTTCATCACGAAATCATTCGCGAGCTCGCTTGGATGCAGGATTTTAGCTTTGAGAATCTCATCAATAACGTCAGCCAAGCCTTCTCGCCATTCTTCTCATTCAGTATGGCTTACAACAGCATCTATCTAACTCCATTATTCAGCCTCGCAACCGTCGCGCTCATTATTATCGGCGCGCTCGCCTCGATCGGTAAACTCTTCACTTCGCGCAACTCCGTCACAAGCCTCCTCGTCATCTTCTCAATTCTCATTTCCTCACTCAATCAATCCGCCGCTATCGCCGTCATCGTCCCAATCGCCATCCTCACCGCCGCCGCCTTCGAATCTATCGTCGGCAAGTGGCACTCACTCTTCCCAGAAAACCCATATGCCCACCTCATTGGCGCACTCCCAATCTCTACCGTCGTCTGTATGATTGTCTTTTCGGGCGCCTCACACTTCATCTTCGGCTACCATTACACGCCAATCATCGCACAAAACTTCAATGACGACATCGTCCTCATCAAGAAAAACCTCCAAGAAGGCGACACTCTCGTACTTGGCGAAGAAACCGAACATGCCGAATTCTTCCGTCTCTTTAGCGAATACAATCGCATCGAAGTCGCCAACGCCATTCCAGAACAGCCACAAGGCCGCATCGTATTACTTGGCCACACCACCGACTCCGCCAAACTTAACTTGAAACAGATTATAACATCGCGCAAAAGCACAAATTCTGATAGACTATACATATACGAACAAATCCAATCAGAATCAGTAGAAGGAGACACAAATGGGTCAGACAATGGACCAGATGAAAATGCTCAATGAGCTCCGCAAAGTTCAGAAGAGCCTCAAGAATGAAATCGTAGAAGTTGAAGCTGGCGACGGCGCAGTCGTTATCCAAATCACCGGCGAACTCAAAATCAAGAAAGTCGAACTCGACCCAGAAAAAATCGACCTAGACGACATCCATGAGCTTGAACGCTGGATCGAAAACGCCATGCGCGACGGTTACGCCAAGGCTCAGGAAATCGCAACCGACAAGATGAAGCCATTCATGGGCGCACTCGGCGGCGGTCTCGGTCTCTAGAATTCACAAGCAAATCGCCTCTCCTCGACAGGGGCGATTTTTTATGTTATAATATTTTTGCACCTTAAAATCTGCTCAGAAAGGAGTCTCACATCATGATAGAACGTGAACTACACTCATGGCACATCAGCGGCCCAGGTCTGTTCTTTTGCGCACAGCTCATTGAGTATCCGGACGACTTACAGCATTTCAAACTCCCAATCCGTCTCACCGGCTACGTCCGAATGGAAGACGGGAGTCATCATTACAAAACTAGCTACATAGCCAAAGTCCGCCGCAGTAATTTTTTCGCGATAGCAACCACAAAAAGCGGTAAGCAATACCAACTCTTCTACCATGCACGCCGCACATCGGAACCGCGCGCCACACTCACAAAGGCACAGCTGCGCAACAATACCACTGGTGCCACGATGGACTTCAAAATATGTCGCGAAGAAGGTCATTTCAATGGCAATTTCACAATTACTGGCAAAATCGATTCGTGCGCAAGCGACACGCCAGAAGATGACATCCAAATCACAACCAAAAATGGCGAAAAATATTACCATATTGAATCGCCAATCTCGTACAGTAAATCCGAAGACGGTATCATTATCGTCGACATTTACAACGAATACTACTTGGTAAAGGAGGTAGAGCAGAAATAAAATTGCGCCGCCCTCGGGCGGCCTTTTTGTCGCCATCGCATAATCTGTTATAATCGTTTTATGCTTCCATCAGCTCTAAATGACGTAATTGAATCCCTCGGCCGCCTTCCCGGTGTCGGCGCACGCACCGCAGAACGTTATGCTTACTTTTTGTTAAAATCCAACCGCGACATCGCACAAAACATCGCTTCCGCACTCAGCGAACTACACGACGGCGTCAAAACTTGCCCGGTCACCTTCGCCATTATGGATGCATCCGAAGATCTGTCGCCACTCTACACGGATCCCGCCCGCGACAAAAGCACGATTCTCGTCGTCGAAGAGCCGCTCGACATCTACGCTATCGAGCACACCAAAGCTTTTACTGGCACCTATCACGTCCTCGGTGGCGCCATCTCGCCAATGGATGGTATTACCGCCGATAAGCTCCACATCAAAGAGCTCGTCGAGCGCGTTGCCAAAGATTCCGCCAACGAAGTCATTATCGCTACTAATCCGTCCGTCGAAGGCGAATCGACTGCCATTCTCCTCGAAAAGCTCCTACATGAAAAATATCCAGAGCTCAAAATCACCCGCCTCGCACGCGGCCTCCCACTTGGCGTCTCATTAGAATACGCTGACCAGATCACCCTAGCCAGCGCTCTCAATAATCGCACAAATCTTTAATCTAAGCTTCGAATTTCGTCGCCACGCTCTCGATCTTGAGTGGCGTAAAGCGATATTTCGCCTTCACATTTGGATATTTTTTATGGTCGACTTCCTCTAGAAACATCGCTTTCGGACGTGCCCAAAGTTTGCCTTCGCCATATAGCTGGCGATAGAGTACCATTTCTTCCTTGGTTTCCGAATGATAAACCACCCCCAAAACTAAATATTTGTCACCCTTGAAGTGACGATAAATATGACCAATTTTCAACTTTCTCATTTCCTTTATTTTAACACCCTTTCATATCCGAGAAAGCATAAGCGTTCTCACCACTTTAGCAAAAAGCATCACGCTATTGACAAAAACCAACAAATGGCGTATAATAGAAACTGTAAGCGTCCAAAATTTGCCCAAAAGGAGGTGCTATCAGATGACTGCTTACGTAACTTTAATGATCATGATGCTGACAATCGTGCTCTACATGAGCAAAGACAGCGAGCTGGCCTTTGCGGCTGCTCAGCGCCTCACTTGGACAAATCCAAGGGATGACGCAGAAGAGCAGAACGACAATATCTTCTTCGATGAGTCTAGCGACGGCGAAGGCAAGTTCTTCTATGAGGGTAAGAATACCTACGGTGAGACAGTAGATTCTTTCGACAAGGCAACTGGTACAATCGATACAAATGCCGAGCAGCGCGGATACATCGCCAACCCAAACGGCGGCGCATGCGTCGCAAGCGACGTCCTCGTCAAGACAATAGGCGTTGATGGACTCGCATCCGCAAACGGGGGTTTCGACCAGGTCAGCCCCGTATACCTAGGCGGCGAGAAAACCCTCGATGCACTTGGCGGCTATGAGCCTGAAGCTACAGCGGCCGGCGAAAGAATTCTGTTCTCAAGTAAAATGACGCCTGAGCAGAAAGCTGACCTTGAAAGAATCAAAGAGGCGACGAATCGGCAGTATGCAAGAGAGAAAGCAGCGAAAAACGCCACTTGGGCAGACTGTATTCCTGCTATTTGCATTACCGCCGCATTCATCGCCATTGTCTTCCTCGCCGTACATTTTATCGTTCACTAATCAATCATGATCATCAAACAGTACCCGCGACTTCGGTTGCGGGTATTTTCTTTGCTCAATAATCACAGCAAATAGCGCAAAAAATGTATAATTACAACATAACCGTTACTATTGGGAGTCATCATGAGCAAAAATTCCGCGATGTTCGAGCAAGATTATAAGCAGAAACTACTATCAAAATCCGCACTAGAAAACCTCAAAAAGAGCAGCGCAAAACCGCAAAAACTAACCATCAACGACCACATCAATAAGCGCGACAAGCATAAAATCAGCGTTATCATTCCGACTCACAACCGCCTCAGCGAACTCACGCAGCTCCTTAATAGCATCTTCGCGCAAAGTTACACGAACTACGAAATTATTATCATCGACGACGTCTCAACCGATGACACTCCAGAATTTTTCAGCAAACTCAAATCCAAGAAAATAAATACATCCGCAACCAGAAAAATCTTGGCATGGGCCTAAACCGCCAAAAAGCCTACAAGATTGCAACTGGCGACTTCGTAATTTTTTCTGACGATGATGACTATTATATCGACAACGGCTACTTCAAAGACGCCATCGAAATTTTCCAGGACAAGAAAATTAGCATGATTTGCTCGCCGTCCTATGTCCACGTCGAAAGCGACGACAGCTACTACCAACACAAGCTCAACATTCCGCAGACCATCAAAGGTATCGATTATCTCGAGCGTTTTCAGTTCGAGTTACTCAAGCCAACTTCGTCCTTCCCGCTCATCGTCCGCAAGAAAATTCTCGAAAAAGCCCATTTTGAAAACATGAAGATGATGAACGATTCCTCAATCTACTTGCGCAGCCTAATGGTTTCGAAAAAAGTTTACCACAACAACAAATTCATTGGCATTTATCGCGTCCATAACAGCAACGACACGCTCAATGTAAAGGCGGACTTTACAATCAAAAATCTGCAAGAGAAGCGCTACGTTTACAAATACTTAAAGCACAACAAGCAGGTCGATTTTAACCTTGCCGAATGGTACGAAAAGCAAGTCGCCATCACTGCGCGCCATTTCCTAAACGGCCGCGAAAAATCCAAATTCAAACGCATGCGCGTCCTACTTTACGTTCTGCGCAACGTTTCGTGCAAACTTTTCAAAGAACTTTACCGCTCCGAAAAAGAGCAAAAGCATCTCTAAAATCAACACGTAATCTACGGCCTCAAGATCCGATAAGATTTTTCCATTAAAATTCCAAATAAGACAGACACCCCAATTCGCAAAAGCATCGTGCTAATGTCTTTACGAATAATGCTCATGTGCGATATTATTTAAATAAGCATAAATAAAAAGTGGAGTTTTTTAAGTGGAGTATACTCGTCACCGCGGGAGTGGAGTCCTGCGAAGACTAATCACTGCGGTTTTTGCCGTAGCTTTTGTCGCCTCAATAATATCAACTGCGTCTGCTTTTGCAGCGGCTAATCTTTTCAAGATTCAAAACGCAGAACTCAGCGAACTCTCCACTACCGCCGAGGGCAGCATCTCTAGCTTTGATGAAACAGATATCGTCAGCAACGTCACCTTCCACAAACTTAATGACTCCGCAAAATACACTATCACCCTCAAAAATACCGACAACAAAGACCATATCATTGAGTCGATTACCGACGACAATGAGAACCCGTATGTTAGCTATATCTACGACAACTACGCCAACACTCGCGTAAATGCCGGCGATTCCTTTGACTTTATTGTTGTCGCAAAGTATACGAATGGCATTGAAGACCCGAGCGCTCGCGCCCAAGCTACCGATGTAAAGTTTGCCATCCAGTTCACAGATATCGAAGAGCCGGAAATTATTTCCGTTAGTCCGAATACTGGCGACGCTATTATTAAAAACGTTATCGCTCTTGCCGTTTCCGCGGCCGGCCTCGTTATTTGCGCCATTATCTACGCCAAGAACCACAAGAAGGCTAGCAAGCTGGTTGCTGTTGCTATTTTTGCGGTTATCGCTACGACTATTACGACTGGCGTTAAGGCGGCCACGGTTAAAATCAATAGCTTCACACTCACGACCAATTACGAACTTAAAGATATATTCAGTGTTATCTATACAGATAAAGAAGGCAATGAGCAGGAAATCATTGCCAACTACAACGAACCGGCCAATATTCCGAATCAGGACAAAGATGGCTATACTCTGACCGGCTGGGAAGACGAGCAGGGCAACCCTGTCGACCCAACCCAGCCAGTTACTGATGACCTTAAAATCCATCCAGTTTACGAAGTTAATAGCTATACCGTTCGCTTCGAATCTAACAATGGTACTGGCTCGATGGCTGACGTTGAGAAAGATTACGATGTAACCTTTACGCTTCCAACTAACACGCTTGAACGCGAAGGCTACGTTTTCACCGGCTGGGACACTAAACCAAATGGCACTGGCGTCCACTACGACAATGGCGCTGAGGTTGTTAATCTGACTGCGGAAGATGGCGGCATCGTTACGCTATACGCTCAGTGGTCGGCAAATCCATTCCATATCGATTACGACGGCAACGGTGCTACGAGCGGAGAGATGGCTACTACGAATTGCGAGTACGATCAAGACTGCCCACTTCGTGATAATGCCTTTGTGAAAACCGGCTACAACTTTGCCGGCTGGAGCTACAACAACAATACCTACGCCAACGGCGCTAATCTCAAGAATATTATTAAAAGCGGCACGATTACCTTGCAGGCGCAATGGACGCCAATTGCCTACACGGTTGAATTTGACGGCAATGGCACTACTAATAGCAGCGCTGCTTCGATGGCTATGACCTACGACGAGGAAAAGAATCTCACTGCCAACGGCTTCGAAAAGACCGGCTACACTTTTGCTGGCTGGAAACTCGACGACACCGAATATACCGACGGCCAAACCGTCAAGAACCTCACCACCGAAGACGGCGCGACTCTTATGCTCAAAGCGCAGTGGACTCCAATCCGCTACAATGTCGCCTTCCATCAGAACGCCGATGATGTCTCTGGTGATATGCCTTCGATGATCGTCGCCTACGACGAATCGACGCCGCTTACCGAGAATACCTTCGCGCTAGAGCACTACAAGTTCATAGGCTGGAATACGGCAGAAGATGGTACAGGGACTCCATATGAAGACAAAGCAAGCATTAAAAACCTTACCGCAACGGATGGAGCAACTATCGATCTCTACGCGCAGTGGAAAGAACGCACCGCAACGCTCAATACTGGCGCTAATGTGAGGACGGCACTAAAAGGCCTCGCTGACGCTCCTGCTACCTTCAAGAAATACGACGGCGAAAACCTCCCAGACTTCGACGCACTAGAGGACAAAGTAGACATCGCCTTGGCGGATTCCAACTTCCCAGTTTGGGCCTGGGCAGATGGCGATAATATCTACTGGTGGAGTGAAGCCGAGCATCCAAACTTCAATAGCAATTCAAGCACTATGTTCCAGAACATGAAGACTCTCACGACTATCAATCTTGATGGCCTAGAGTCTAGCACGGCGGTCAATATGGGCTACCTCTTCAATGGTTGTACTAGTCTCACGGACTTGGACATTTCGGAATTCAATACGGCAAATGTCCAAAACATGATGGCTATGTTCTATAACACTCCTGCGCTAACGAGTATTAATACCTCCGTCCTAAATACGGCAAATGTAAATAACATGTCTTTCATGTTTAGGGACACTGGGGCAACTTCAATTGATATTAGTAACTTCAATACCGTTAATGTCAAGACGATGCAATCAATGTTCGAGAAAACGAAGGCTTCTAGCATTATTCTTGGCAATCCCGATACGCTAAAGGTGACTAACATGGCTAACATGTTCCAGGATACCTTGAATATCACTTCTTTGGACGTTTCCGGCTTAGACACCGACAATGTCGAAAGTATGGTCGGCATGTTCGAGGCGTTTAATGGAATCCCTAAACTAACAAGCCTCAATGTTAGCAATTTCAAGACTAGTAAAGTACAAAACTTTGCATGTATGTTCTACGGTCAAGCAAATCTAACTAGCCTAGATGTAAGCAACTTTGATACGAGCAGCGCGACATCAATGTACATGATGTTCCTTGGTATGACTAAGGCTCAAAGCATCAACGTGTCCGGCTGGACGAATGATAAAGGCCCAGCAATGGACTACATGTTTAGCTATACCGGTATGGGTGTAGCGGGTGGCACGGTTATTAATTTCGAGAATTACAATACCAAGAATGTCACTAATATGGACCACATGTTTAGCGACATGCGATCCGAGGCTGTGCTAGATCTTAGTAGCTTCGATACTGCCAAGGTGACAAAAATGGGCGGCATGTTCTCGGCTTCATACGCTAGCACGCCAATGGCTCTAAAGACGGTCTATGTGAGCGATAAATTCGTTACGACGGCGCTTACTGGAACTCAGAATAACATCTTCGACCATACTCGCGCAATCGTTGGTGGCGCCGGCACTGCATGGGATGCCAGCTCAATGGAGAAAGCCCGCATTGATGATCCAGACAATAACGAGCCAGGCTACTTCACCATCAAGGGCGCTCGCTACATCCGCTACAATGGCAACGGCGCAGACAATGCTACTCCATACGGCGCCATGACGAGCGAATATCTCAAGGCGGGCGACAAGCTCAAGAAGAACGCCTTCACTCGCAGAGGCTTTAAGTTCGCTGGCTGGAAAGATGCCGACGGCAATGAATATACTGACGAGCAGGTTATGACGGAGCTCGTCGAGTCTAAGACTCCGCTCGAACTCTTCGCGCAGTGGAGTGAAATTACTGCCACTCTTAATACCGGTGCAAATGTCAATAATGTGCTTAGAAGAATCGCTGGCGATGCGACTTCGTTCGAAATGTATACTGCCGGCACGCCAGATTTTAGCACAATCGACGGCGAGCAAATTATATCCGCCAATAATTCGCCAGCTAAGGTATACGTCTGGCAAGACGCTGAAGCGAGCAAGATCTACTGGTGGAGCGAAGCTTACCAGCCAAAGTTCAATGCGAACTCCGCGTCGATGTTCGCTAGCCTAACGAAGCTAACCAATATCGACCTCACTGATCTCAATGCCAGCACCGCTACGAACCTCTCTAATCTATACAAGGGCGACACGGCTCTAGTCTCGACCAATATCACCGCCCAGGATACCTCAAATGTCACGAATATGAATTCTATGTTCATGAACACTGGCTTTACCGAGCTCAGCCTTGAGGGTCTCGAGACGAACAATGTGACCGACATGGCAAACATGTTTAATGGCGCCAAGAATATTACGACGCTCGACACGACTCCGCTCAATACGGAAAAAGTCACAACCATGAGCGCCATGTTCGCAAATACGACCGCTCTCGATTCGATTAATCTAACAGACTTTGATACTTCGAGCGTAACAAATATGTCCTCAATGTTTAGCGCTTCTGGTATCTCGTCGATCAATCTCGCATCGTTCGATACTACTAACGTGACTAATATTAGCTCAATGTTCAAGAGTACGACCAATCTCGCGACAGTCGATCTATCTCCGCTCGAAGTTCAAAGCGTAACGACCATGGCTTCGCTCTTCGAAGGCTCCGGCATTACTTCAATCAATGTTGCGCCACTCGCTACCGAAAGCGTCACGGATATGAGCGCCATGTTTAAGGACACACTTGGGCTGACCGAGCTTAACGTTGCGCCACTCAATACGACAAATGTCACGACCATGAAAGATATGTTCTATGGTTCCTATCATCTTGCTTCGCTCGATGTCAGTATGCTCGACACGGCCAATGTTCAGAGCATGAGCGGCACCTTTGGCATTCTTGGCAAGGAAACCGCCTTGAAGATGTATGACACTCCGGAAACCACTAAGTTCACGACTTCAAATGTTACCGATATGAGCAACATGTTTAGGGGTGATCGCGAGCTCAATCAGGGTCTCATCAATATCGATCTTTCACATATCGACACCTCGAAAGTGACTAATATGAGCGGAATGTTCAAAGCATCTCGCGCTCGCTCGCTCGACTTCAGCCATTTTGATACGCGCAAAGTTACCAACATGTCGCAGATGTTCTTCATTGCGCCATATCTCTCCACGCTTGACCTGTCGGCATTTGAGACACCTAAGCTCAAAAACGTTGGCCAGATGTTCTATTACGATGGCGGAACCGGCGCTTCCGTAATTGATATGCGCAACTTCGACTTTAGCAAGGCTAATCTCGCCAACCTCGCGCCTTATGGTCCGTGGGGAGGAAAGACCTACTATATGGGCAAGTTTGATCTAAGCAGTACAACCGCCAATACAGAGATTAATCTCGGCAGTAATGGCACCCAGAAGATATATGTGAATACCGAGTATGATCCATCTATTGCTGTAGAGAGAAATATTAGGGTGCGCGTAGTCGCTAATGGTATGAATGGTACTGTTGCTAACAATACGACCAGGACATATGCCGAGCATCAGAGAATCGACGACCCAGCTCATGATGCGCCAGGCTTCTTCTGGATTGAAAATCCGATTGTTGTAAACTTCGACGCCCAGGGCGGCACCGCATCTCGCACGAAATATAGCTACATTCCGGGCACGGATTATGGCACACTTCCAACCATCACGACTTCTCCAGAAGGCAAGGTCTTCGCTGGCTGGTATACTGCAGCCGAGGGTGGTGAAAAAGTCGAAGACGGCTCCGCTTTCATCTCGGACGATACACATACGCTTTATGCACAATGGGAGGCAGCGCCATACACTGTCACCTTCGACGCGAATGGCGGAGAAATCCTCCAAAGCACGAAGACGGTAACGTATCTGCAATCATACGGCGAATTGCCGACGCCCGTAAGATATGACTACGAAAACCTCATACTTGGCAGTAAATATAGTTTTAAAGAATGGAATACGGAGGCAGATGGCTCGGGGGAAACTATAACCTCAAGTTCAATTTACGCGAATGCTGGCGATACTACTTTGTACGCAATTTGGAATGAGCAGTTTACTGTAACGATATATAATGGCGAATCTGAAACGCCTACAATCGCAAGTTACAGAATAGACGATGAAGTGGAGCTAAATGCTCAAGATGTTGCTGGCAAGCAATTCTTATATTGGGAAGTAGATGGTGTAAAGAAATCTTATGGCAAGAATTATTCTATGCGCATGTTCCAGGGCAAAGATTTAACAATCAGGGCTATCTATGGAAGCGAAAGTGATTTAGAGAGCCAGCAGCCAGGCACATATATTTCGGATATTTATAGACAATATGACGACAATAAGATAGTCGTACGCTCATATTCTTATGTCCCAGATGGATACGAAATTGTAGAGGCCGGCGTAATTGCGACTCTCGATGCAAATATCGCCAACGGTACGTTCGACGATCAGACTGCAACGTATGTAAGGACAGGGCGTAATGATAGCGGCACCAATTATAACAATTACTACTTTACATGGAGTAAAAGCAATGTTACATCGGAGGATACCGTATACGTAAAAGCATATTTGAAGTATAAAGATGTGGATGGCGTAGAGCATACCATGTATGGAGATTTGGTCACGGCAACATTGACGGAATGATAATTGCTTCGCTACAGCGCCAGCCCTTCGGGGCTGGTTTTTAGATTCTTCCGTTCGCGATGAGCCTGGAAATAGCGTGATAAAATAGAGCTGCAGCATGCAGTCTTTTATAAATGCCTTATTGCCTCCTATTATTATTGCCACGGCGGTTCTTTTTGTGGCTGCTGGAATCATTTGGCTATTTTGGGACCACGGATTTAACAAGCTAAAAAGTCCAGAGGAATGGAAAGACGCCGGCAGCTCTGGCGAGCAAACGATTTACTTATACCTGCGCAACAAGGTTCATATTCCCGAAAGCCAAATTTTTCGTAACGTTTATATTCCTACCAAAAATGGAAAGACTTCGGAAATAGATATTCTTGTGCTATCAAAGAAAGGACTACTAGTATTTGAATGCAAGAATTATTCTGGAAATATCCATGGCGACCGGAATCGAAAGAAATGGATCCAGTATTTAGGCAAGCAGAAAAACTATTTCTATAACCCATTTCTCCAGAACGACGGCCATGTAAGATCTTTGCGCGACTATCTAAATGCGTATGGTGATATTCCCATAACTCCATTCGTTGTTACTATCGCTCGAGGGAACTGGAAAGTAAGGAACCTAAAGAGCGACGATTATCTGCTCGGATATAACAGTCATCTTGAGGAGATATACGCCAAAATGCCAGATTCACAATTAACAGCGCGTCATTTCAAAGCAATCGCCGAGACCTTAACTCCGCTTTCGAGACCAAACGAAAAGGTTAAAGCGAAGCATATCGAGCAAATAAGAAGTGGAAACGCATAAAACATTCAAAATTTACTTTTAGCGATGTTGAACTATACTTTAACCGGCAGGCGGCAATAGCCTTATCGTCGATTTTATAGCTCAAACCGAGCGACGTATGTTTGGGAAAGGAGTTCCATATGGACAAGACCAAGTATTTGCAGATGCTTGACAAGCTGAATCTGGACCCGAAACGCTTACCTTGAGCGCGCCGAGATGCGACGCTGGCTCGATTGCGCAAGTCTTCTCTGATCAATCTCCGCCGCCCCGCCGGGGCGGCTTATTTTTTTGACGATTACCATTAAAAAATCGGCCACAACGCCGAATTGAATAAATTTGGTGGCTCCGGGCGGACTTGAACCGTCGACACAAGGCTCTTCAGGCCTCTGCTCTACCAACTGAGCTACAGAGCCGTCACCAATGAGAACAGTTTAGCACAAAACTCCAACAAGCGCAAATCTAAATCCCAAATCCAAGCCCACGCCGAGTCGCAAAAATCATTTTGACTACCGCGAAAAATATGCTAAAATAGCATTTGTCCGTCTAAAAATAACCATAACGGACGTATCTTACAACACAGGGAAACCTGCAATCCAGCCGGAGGTGCTTTTACAGATGTGCGATGATGAAATCTTAAACCAAAATCTGCGCGAAGTGTTCAGTATTACGCCAGGGAACAATGTTCAACTTTTTATCGGTGAAATACTTAGAGCCTTCGCCGGCATAGTCGACACGAAAGACGACTACACTAATGGCCACTCGTTGCGCGTAGCGAAATACACAAAGTTGCTTACGCTCGAGCTTGGCTATGACGAGGTTATAGCGGAGCGTTATTATTACGCCGCGCTCCTCCACGATATTGGCAAAATTACCACCCCAAGGCAAATATTGCTCAAAGACAGCCGACTGACCAGCGATGAATTCGCCACCATGCGCGAACATCCAATCACCGGAAGGCAAATCCTTTGCGGCGTCACAAGTATGCCGGAACTAGCCGCAGCGGCCGCTTATCACCATGAGCGCCCAGATGGCGAAGGCTACCCGGAAGGTTTATCCGGCTCAGCCATTCCAATTGTTGCGCGCATTATTGCAGTCGCAGACACTTTCGACGCCATGTACTCAGTGCGTCCTTACAGAGAAAGAATGAACTTCAAACGTTCCGTCTCAATCATTAAGAACGGAGCTGGCACACAATTCTTCGAAAACGTCGTCGAGGCCTTCATGAGGCTCGTAGCAAAGGGAAAGATACACCCCGCCGAAGACGATTATGGCGGCGGTTGCATGGAAGACATCGATAATATCGGCAAGTGTGCACTCGCATAACTTGCATAATTTCCCTGATCCTTAACGCCGCTTTACCGCGGCGTTTTTCCATCTCAAGAAATGATGTTATAATATGACTATGAAAAAATTTAATACGTCGCCGCTTTCCGGCATGCAAGAACTCCTACCAACCGAGCAGGCCATTTTTGACAAGCTCAAACAAAACATCAGCGACGTATATCATCATCACGGCTTCCTTAGCATCGAGACGCCAATTATCGAGCGTACCGACATTCTTCTCGCGAAAGCCGGCGGCGATACCGAAAAACAAATCTACATGGTCAGCAAAACTGCCGAAAGTTCCGATTCTGCCGACCAGGCCCTCAGATTCGATCACACCGTTCCGCTCGCACGCTACGTCGTCGAACACAACAACGACCTTGCTTTTCCATTTTGCGTCACTCAGATCAATCGTAACTTCCGCGGTGAACGCGCCCAGCGCGGCCGTTTCCGTGAATTCTACCAGTGCGACGCCGACATTATTGGCCGCGAAAAGCTTCCAATCGCCTACGATGCGAAAGTTATCGCCTGTATTTACGACGCGCTTAAAACTTTCAATCTACCAAAAATGCGCATCCGCCTCAGCAACCGCAAAGTCCTTTCCGGCTTCCTCGAAGCATTAAATCTGACCGATAGAGCAACGGAGATTTCCGAAATAATCGACCACGCCGAAAAAATCCCGCTCGAAGCTAGCCAAGAAAAGCTAGTCAATCTCGGACTCAGTACTGAACAAGTCCAAAAAGTCACCGATTTCATGTTCACGCGCGGCAATTACGAAACCGCCGAGCAAAAACTCAGCGAAATCCTCAACGGCCAGCTCGACACCGTCGCAGAAGGCCTCGCCGAACTCAAAATCGTCTACAGCCTCCTCGAAAAGCAGTGCGAAGGCGCCAATATTGACATTGATTTCATGATCATCCGCGGCCTTGATTATTACACGGGCACCGTTTACGAAACCTTCCTCGAAGATTACCGCGAAATCGGCAGCATCTCCAGTGGCGGCCGCTACGAAAACCTCGCCAGTAACTTTACCGAGCAAAAATTCCCAGGCGTCGGCGGTAGCATCGGTCTTACGCGCCTCTTCTTCGTCCTGAAAGAATGCGGCTTACTCAAAACCGAAAGCGACACGATGCCGATCGACTACTGCATCTTGCCATTCAGTGAAAACGAATACGATTTCGCGCTCGAAGTCGCCAAAACGCTCCAAAACGAAGGCCAAATCGTCGACATCGATTATAACACGAGCAAACTCGGCACACGCCTCAACCGCGCCGGCAAAATCGCTACTAACGCCATCATCATCGGCGACAGCGAGACCGCCAGCAGGGAAGTCGAGATTAAAAATCTCGCCACCGGCGAAAAGATTAAGCGCCAATTCTAAACATACAAAAATACCACCGGCAACCCGGTGGTATTTTGCTATCTAGCCGTAAAGACGATTGCTGAGCGATCATCGCGTTTGCGCGCATTTGTTAGCAGCCTGCGCGCCGCATCAGTCGCATTCGAAGCGCCATGAACCAGCTGGCCCACTTCCTGATCACTCATCAAATCCGTACCCTTATCACCAGTAATACCGTCCGAGCAAATCATAACGCGATCACCCTCATGCAACGGAACCGCCCCATACTGCCGACAAACCGGATTAGGAATACCGCTCATGTTAGACGCGCTTCGCTCAAAACCAATCGCATTCGTAATCTTATTCTCGAAGCCCTCGTCACGGGTAATCTGTCGCGCTTTTCCGTCCTTATCGACAATATAAATACGTGAATCGCCAACCGAGGCAAAGACGAGCTCGTTATACCCCTCCTGCTGAATTACACGCGCAACCGTTGCCGTCGTGCAGCCTTGACCAATTCCCGGTGTATTTAGCACCTCATCATTCATCCGCTCCATAATATCCGCCAGCGCCATGCTATTGCGAATCTCTCCTCTACGAGTCTGACCCATCAAGAACCGTGCCGCCGTCGTCGAAGCTAAGCGACCGTTCCCCATACCGCCAGCACCATCAAACACCGCGTAAATCTGCTGCGCGTTATCAATCAACATCGAATCCTCGCAAGCCCCATCGGCCGTTAGGCCTCTATCAAAATTTTCACGTTGCGCTTCGCCTCTCGCGACCTGCATCTTAGAAACCTGGCCGTAACCAAAATCGCCACGCAGCCATTCATAACCGCGTTCACTTTCAGCCTCGTTACCAAACTTCTTTCGCGCCTCTTCGTCAATCCCCTTCATCACCTCCCAGTAGTCCTGCCTATAGCCATACATCACATGACTGAACACATCCATCGCTTGCTCGTAGACTTTGCGTTTCTGCGCGCTGTTCTTTTTCTCCATTTTATCCAGAAATTTAGTTCGCTGTTCCTCAAACGCCATCGGATCATTAAACCTCCTCAGGAATTGCATCAAGCTATCTGGACCAGGATACCCGCCGTTCAAGTCTCCTGTCATCATATAGCTAAAAATCTTAAGAGGACGCCCGCCAGCCTCTTGCGACATCTTCGCTAGTGCGCCGTAACTTTCTTCCGGATTGAAATAGACTGGCGGAACAATACTATCGAGGACTTCCTGCTTTTGCTCTCGTGTTCCGGCGCGACCTTCGGCGACCATCTGCAAAATCTCATCGCGCGCAGCCTCGTCCATCGGAATATCATGAGATCTCAGAGCTCTAGTATTGTCTTCGGGATCCGTCGCTTCCACGCTATCCTTATAGCACGCCAAAACCTTCCGCGTACGGCGTGCCAAATCCTGAGCCTCTTCGCTTTCGGCACTCTCACCTTGTTCAGCCTGCTGAGCATATCTTGTCAAAATATCCCATTGACTGCCGTTCTGGCCGTTAGATGTATTTTCGCCAATTCTTTCACTCATCACACTTTAACCCTTCACCATCGTAATTTTGTCGATAAATGCAAATGATTTCCCGATAAACTCAGGAATATCTCGGTAAGACACCACAACCACGCCCGTACCGCGCCTCAATGCGCCATCGAGAGAATAAGCCTTCACATCAGAACTAATTATGCAATAGCTCTTTTCCTGTTCAGTAGCCGGGAATAAATCCTCAACCGTACCGCGAAACCAGCGATAACGTCCTTTCTTGAAATGATGAATTCGCACAGCATTTACATAGCAAGCGCCGAAAATAAATAGTGCCAAACCGCAAGAAAGTGCCGTAATATAACCTTCTACGCCAATCACATAAAGCAAATAGCCCGCCAACGCGCCAAGCGCCAAAGTCACAACAATCGAACGAACCAAATATTTACGCAACTCTTTCAAGACGCGCTCCTTAAACTCCGGCGCAAAAGACCCGCTTTCTTGCCACTCGATTAGCATTGAAGCATTTTCTTCATCCATAAGCATATTATACAACACTATCTTCGCTCACTCTTGTGCTAAAATAATTCCAAAAGGAGGAATGTGGCACAGTTATATTTTCGCTACGGAGCAATGGGGTGCGGCAAAACCATGCAACTTCTGCAAGTTGCGTTCAATTACGAAGAGCGCGGGCTCAAAGTCTGCGTTATCAAACCGGCGACCGATACCAAAAATGGCAATAAACTCCTAACTCGCATCGGCCCAGAACGCGAAACCAATTTCTGTTTCTCGCGCCGAGACGACCTCTTTAAAATAATCAAAAAAGAATACAGCGACGTCGCTTGTGTGCTCGTCGACGAATCACAATTTCTCACGCCAAAGCAGGCCGACCAGCTCATGCAGGTCGTCGTTAAGCTCAACATTCCAGTCATGTGCTACGGCCTCCGCCTCAACTTCCGCCAACAAGACGGCGGCTTCGAAGGCGCCACCCGCCTCCTCCAAATCGCACATAAAAACGAGGAGCTCAAAACCATTTGTAGCTGCGGCCGCAAAGCAACCATGAATTCCCGCTGGCTCGATGATCAGCTCGTCGTCGACGGCCCAGATATCCTTATCGACGGCACAAGCAAAATCGAATACCGCGCTATGTGTCCAAAATGTTTTTATGAAACTCTAGAAAGGCAGAAAAAATAGTATGTTTATCGTTATTGAAGGCCAAGACGCCACTGGCAAAGACACTCAGGCCGCCAAACTCGTCGAATACTTTAAATCGCAGGGCAAAAACGTCGTCCATTATTCCGAATCCGGCACCAATTCCGACAATCCCTTCGTCCAAGCGATTTCCAAGCTAAACTACGGCTCGCATGACAGCGACATCGACCCACGCACGCGCGTCCTTTTGTACCTCGTCAACCGCTACGAGCAGTGGAAAAAGCTCGCCGAGCCAGCCCTCCAGAACGGCGATGTCGTCATCATTACTCGCAACTGGCTCTCAACTGTCATCTACGAAGGTTACGGCACCGGCGTTAGTCGCCAAGTTATTGCCAAGCTTCACCATGCCATGATGCCGGAGCACTACTTTACGCCAGACAAAATCGTCATCCTTACGCTTTCCGACGAAGAACGTGCCAAGCGCCTCATTTCGCAGGGCAAGCGCAGCGAAGAATTCTTCAAATCCAAAGATGGCAAATTCCAGAAAAAACTCAACGACGCCTACCTCAAAGTCGCCAAACAGTACAAAATCCCAACTTTCGACACGACCGGCACGCCTGACGAAGTCTTCGAACGCCTCAAAAAATTCTGGAACATCTAATGCACGAGTCCTGGAAGCCAATTTTACAAGCCGAGTTCGAGCAGCCATATTTCAAAGAACTCTCCAAGTTTTTGAGCGCCGAATATGAGCGCACGACGGTTTTTCCGCCAAAACAGCAGGTCTTTTCCGCTTTTACTACCGATCTCAATCAAGTCAAGGTTGTCATTATTGGCCAAGATCCCTACCATGGCCCCGGTCAAGCGCACGGCCTCGCTTTTTCGGTCCGCAACGGCGTTCAGATTCCACCGAGTCTCCAAAACATTTTCAAAGAAATCCATGCCGAGACCGGCGCCGATATTCCGACGAGCGGCAATCTGCAGCGCTGGGCCGAGCAGGGCGTATTATTACTGAATAATGTTTTAACCGTCGAAGCGCACCGCGCCGGCAGCCACCGCGCCAAAGGCTGGGAAACTTTCACCGAGAACATTATTAAATACCTCAACGAAAGCCGCCCGCATCTCGTTTTCTTACTTTGGGGCCGCGACGCACGCAGCAAGGCCGCACTCATCGACAAGAGCAAGCATCTCGTACTCGAATCCGCCCATCCGTCGCCGCTTTCCGCTCATAACGGCTTCTTCGGCAACGGCCACTTCGTTAAGTGCAACGCGCAACTCGAAGCCTGGCAACTTCCGCCAATCAAGTGGTAGCCACTCACCAAATCACAGATAAACCAGCACAACCGCACAACACGCCACCTATTGCTAAAAAGACATTTTTATTTTATAATAGCGACAGATTTTTGCTCTTTAAAACGAAAGGATGTGATCATAATGACCAAAGAGCAATTGTTCGCAGAAATCACGAGAGACAGCCATCATGAAATAGTATATAAAACATGCCGCTCAGGCGTATACTGCCCATACACCGACCACAAGCACTTCGAAGGCTGGATGATCGAAATACTCGTCAACGTACCTGAAAACCGCGACGACACCCCATTCGGCAGCATGAAGCGCAGTAAAATCAGCCCCGACGAACTCAAAAAGACCGTCATGGAACTGCAAAACGCAGGTTTCGCAGCCTACTTGGACGGCATCGACGTGCTTGCTGAGCAAGAATACCTCTCTGCGCTCAAGCAGGCGCAGCAGAAATACGCCATCACAACCGGCAGAAGCATCGTCGAAAATCCGCCGTTCATCGACACAATCCAGGAAGCCGGCGTTGAAACACTCGGCGTCCGCTACAATTTCGAATCGCATAACGACTTCAGTACGCTTCATCCTCGCCTCGCAATCACCGCGCTTGACATCGCCAAAAATAAGGGACTCAAAACTCGCATCGTTGCCATCATTACGCGCGAAAATTACAACCAAATCCCTTATTACTGCGAATTTTGCAAAGAGCAGGGCTACGACGAAATCCTGCTCGAAAATTATTCCTACCGTCGAACAAGCCAGGACTGCAAATACATGATGAACGATAACGAGCACTTCGCTTGTATCGCAATCATCGACGAACAGCGCCAAAAATTCTCCGACAAGTCCCTACGCATCATCACGGGCGGCTACCTCGGCCGTTGTGAAAGTCAAAGCTGCCTCGCCTGCGACAAAACTATCGTCATGGCGCCGAATGGCATGCTTTATCCCTGTAAATACCATTATTACGGTCAAAACGAATGCGGTATACAGCGCAGCGGCGCTCTTTGCGTCAGAAATGGCAGTCGCCCAAGCGCCGAATCCTGCAAAAAGATCCATCTTTCGCCATATTAAGCCCCGCCAGCCCGTTCTGCGGGGCTTTTTCTTGTGAAATTAGCAAAAACTATTGACTATTTGTCAATTCTATGCTATAATGACAACATAAGCTTATGAAAACGCAGATACACCGCTACCAAGCGGTGTATTTCCGTTCTTGGGGCCATTCTTATATTTGACATAGTGCAACATTTATTATAAAATATAGAAGTCCAAAAAGATGCTCTTTTACGCTTATTCAAATCAGGGCATCTCTGTCAACGAGATAAGGAGGTATCCCATGTATCTTTCACAAAATGATCTGCTAAAAGCAATCCAACTGGCCACGCAACGTAAAGCCGCTGAGCTTGAGTCTCTTCGCGAAGCCGACGGCGGCTGCATTCTCGTCATGCTGAACTATCAAAGCAACAGAGCAATGACAAACTTTAATATAGACATTAAAGAGATCTGCGCAGCCTTGCCGCTCCGCGAAGGCGGCACCCACACGCACGTTGAAATCGAGCACCTCGACACAAACAGAGCGAAAAACATCCCCGCAAACGCCTTCGCGCAGGCCGCCGCCAAAATCGCAACCTTTTCCGCCATTCAAAAAGACCGACTCCGCTACGTCGAATCAAATTCATGGAGTTCGCACGGCCTTGCTGATCCGGACAGCTCATCCGAGCTCGCGAAAGCAGTCATGATTCGCTTCATGAATAGCGACAACGACGCTTGCGACCACTCGCTTTTCGACGGCGCGGTCATTCCAAAAAAAGAGGAATATTTAAAAATCGTCGTTTCAGTCGTCGGCGGAAACGACGAGGATAACCGCGCCGTACAGGATGCCGCAATCTGCGCCGCCGAAGCATTCTTCGGCATCAACTGCTCAAAAGTCTTCACCGCCGAATAAGCCCTATATACCCGCACGGACAAGTGCGGGTATTTGTCTTTTGGCCAAAATATTGCATTTGCCAGAGACCGCTTTCCACAAAAGCCAAAAGCGTAATTGCGCAAAAGTCGACAGATTTTCCACCTGAAAACCACCTCCTTATCCACACAATTCCGCATCCAAAAATCTTCAATTTCAAGACTAGCGTAAGCGCAATTAATAGCCCTATAATAAAAGTACGAGCACACACTTCGGTCACTGCGCTCGTAGACGTTAACGCAGTCGTTCGTATTCGTCATTTGTACGGGCGGCACCGAGCCGCAATGCATGGCTCACATAAATGACTCCAACAAATTTAATCAATTCAAGGAGTAATTTATGAACACTATTAACAAAAACCAAGGCGAGAAAGTAGAGGTCATGGCCCTGTTTAATTACAGCCAGGTGCCATGCCAGCCGCTATACTTCCGCAAACGAGGAGAGGAGGAGGTCGAGATCACCGAAACCCTCAGCGCACGTATCAAGTTCGCTGGCGGCAAGGCGAAGCACATCTTTGACTGCATCATTGGCAAAAGCCAGTGTCAGTTGGAATTCGACTCCGCATCTCTAGCCTGGACACTTATCCAGAGCTGAGGCCTTTACTTCTCGTCGACGCCCGAGCCTTTATGGCCCGGGCGTTTTTTTTGTATAAAAACAAGCATAAAGGCTATTGCATTCGACTTATGCTTTACGCTACTATAAATATTAGAAAAGTGGAGGTTATTAATATGAGAAGGCGAAATTTTCGCTTCCTGCTTGCGCCCGCAATTATAGGCTCACTAATTTTTGCGGCGCTATTTTTTATCACAAGACTAAACACTGCTCATGCGCTTGCGCCAGTATCAACAGATAACTGGAATATTAATCTCAAGATCAAGGACAGCAAAACTAATACCTATGGCGATAGTGTCAGCTGGAATATCACCGCCGACGACTTAACCGTCGACGAAGAGAGCGAACATCGCGTTATTACCATGCTCGTCTCCTATACACTCGAAAACAGCCCGATAACCTACCAGCCAGGCGATTTGGAGCTAATAATCAAGAATCCACTTCCAGCCTACAGTACCTACTTCAATCATCGTCTCTTGATAAACACCGCCGTCGGAGCAAATAGCGGTAACGTAACTTCGCACGAATGGGACGATCGTTCGACTAAGTACTCCTCCTCCCCAAATAATAACGGTAACTTTTATAACAGTGATTTTAGGCTCTGGAATCATAGCACGATCGATGCTGGCTCTAGCGTCTCTGGCACTATCGAAATTTCATTCGATATCGTCTCGCTAGGACAAGACAAAGCGCCAAAGTATAGCGATACGAGCAGTAAGCAAATCAACGCCGATAACCTTACCGCAACACTAAACAATACCGTTGCCTCCAACGCGGTCGCTTTCTCATTTAGGCGAGATTTTTTGCACGAATGGCAGCCAGACACCTACGCCTTCTCTGCAAGCGCTCAAAAAATCAACTCCACCGACGGCCTTGCCCAGAACTACGACGACTACTATTGGGTATTATTGCAGCCATCACCACAGCCGAGCCGTTTGACCAACCTTTGTAGTGAAAGCGACGAAAAAATCGTTAACGGTCATCCCGTTCTTGGGCTAAGCGACCGCAAAATGCGTGTTTACGTCCCTGAAAACGTCGTCGCTTATTCCGCCGACCCTGAAATCGGCCAAGTAACGCAATATAACGACGGCTACTATCTAATGCCGGAATCTCTCACATCCAACGTAGGCTGCGCAAAGGGTCCATACTCGCCAGTTTGGTTCAAAATTATTCTCGGCTACCCAAAAAATCTGTATGACGGGACTCAAAATAGCCTGACTCAAAGTCTTCATATGGAGCTATGGGGTACTCCTATTACCAAAACCGAGCCCATCAAACTCGCCGAAGATGATGATACTTTCTCGCTCACGCGTTTCAACTTCGTTTATACTGGTGAAGCCGCAACAGTCTCCAAATACTACGATTCATATGCGTCATTTTTGCCAACGCCAAAAGCCGTCACGACGGAGTTTATTCGCGACGGTAGCGCAACCGCAGCATTCTCCAACTCTTTGAGCATCAAGCAAGCAAACGAGCCGTATACGCTTCGCTTGGGTGACGATATTCTCTATTACAAAGATGCCGACAGCGAAGACACGCAGCGCATAAGCGATAACGATTACTATTTTACCGCCATTTTTGCGGCCTACTCCGATGACGCATATACGCAAAACGGCGGCAAGATTCCGTCCGAGAATTACAAGCCAAAAGTCTACGTGCGCCGTCGCGGGCAAGCCAACTATACGCTATATCATACCTATCAAAGCTTAGTTAGCGGCGGAGTCAACACTAACGCGGGACAGGCTCGAGCCTTAGTAAACTTCGAAGAAAACGGCGACACTGATATTGTTGGCTGGTATATCGAAATCAAAGGTCTCAGCAATACGCTTAAAAACTACGAAGCCAAAACTCAGGTTAAGTTCAATTCTCAGACTATGCCAGAAAAAGGCACGATCTACAATTTTAACTACCTTACCATGCAAAACCCGACAACCGGCGCAATTCTAAACGAGCCAGCCGAAAACAACTACGGCTCCGGCATTACGCGTAACGAAATTGCACCACTCGATCAACAGCTCTACGGCCACTATATGCAGCGCGCGGTTGCCTCGCTCGAATATGGGCCACTAGACCTCGGCGAAATCCGTCACCATACAAACACCGAAGTCAGCAGTACGCCGGCCAGTTATGATAACTCCGATTCGAGTTTCAAGGGCACACTCACACTTAATCCAAAAGCACAAGACAAAACCATTCTCCAAGATATTGAGCGCCTAGCGAGAAGCGATTGGAAGGGAAATATTGCAGGCAAAATGGCGGAAAGTGACTGGCGCAAATCCGCTGACTATTACTACCTCTTGCCAACCGGCATGGTTCCAAGCTCTAGCGAACGAGAAATTGTCGAATCATTCACTGCGCCAAACGGATCCGATTATACCAATGGCCTAATTCGCAACCCTCAAACTGGCGAGCAGCTACTCGTCTGCACGGAAGAAGGCGATGATTGCGACAGCTCGCAAAAGAAAGCCACTTATACTAGCGCCATCAAAGAAAGAAGCACGGCAACCATCATCCGAAACTGGCACAATACTTCTCGTTATATGATTCATATCCATATCGACTTATCCGATTATCCAATCACTCTGTTCAATAGTTCCGGATTCTTCTACAGCATCGGCACCTATAAAGCAAACTATTTCATTTCGCTAGAATCCTACGAAGAGAATGGTAGTACCTATGTAGTGCGAGCATTTGCCGACCGTCAGGGCTTCCCAGCACCAACTCCTGATGGCAATGATCAATACTCAAGATTGAGCACATATGCTACCGATAACGGTACCGGCTACGAAACCGCAGACGACGACGAAATCTATGCCAGCATTGTTGATTTTGATGACGACGGCATCACAAACGAAAACTTCCTCGCTTCATCAGCTACGATTAATCTAATTTACGCATCATCGTCATCGCAAGATAATTTCACAACCGTACGCGCCGACGTTGATAATGTCTACATGTCCGAAAATGCGCTCAGCTCGCTCGGCGGCGATTACGACTACAAGCTTCGCGTGCGCGCCGGCAATAATCAAAGCAAAAATCTCATAATTTACGACAATATTGAAACCGCCTACGGCGAAAACGAGCACTGGCAGGGCACATTCCGCGGTGTCGATACTAGCTTTGCAGAATCGCAAACGGATGTCGACGGCAACCCAATTACGGTCAAAGTTTACTGGTCGCCATCAAGCACGGCCGGCAATCTAAGCGAGGGCCCTAGCTGGAGCGAATATAGTAATTCAACCGATAAAAGCCAAGTTCATTCGCTCGCTTTCGAGTATCTCAACCAGGCCGGCGAGCCAGCCGTTCTACCAGAATCGAACAACACCTACGTCATCATCCAAATGAAGGCGCCAAACAACAACAACCTGACCAGCTACGCCTACAACAGCTTCCGCAGCACTTGGACTAACCAGTTCGGCAGCAATCCGGCTAGCATCGGCTCAAATACAACCACGGTTTATCTCGACCGTCTCTTCGATATTCACGTCAAGCAAATCTGGATTGACGATGATAACTTTTACAATCTTCGCCCGAACAATATCGATTTCGACCTTAAGCTAAATAATTCAAAAATCGACGATCGCTCGCTCGCAACCACTAACAACGAAGCGCAATTCGACTTCGCGGACATGTATGTACGCGACGAAGGACGCCATGACGTAATTCGCGGCGAAACTGAGCACTACACTACCACAAAAGAATACGATCCAGACACGCATACCTATACCTTCACTAGTACGCTCAGCGACAAATATAATATCACCGTCAAACATGTCTGGGTCGACAACAACAACGAGCGCGAACTGCGCCCAGAAAACGTCGTTTATAAGCTCGAACAAGACGACACTGAAATCGACAGTCGCACATTGGCGGCAGTTGACAACGCGCAAGACACATTTAGTGACCTCAACTTAGTCGACAAGAGAAGCCAGTCGATTCCAGACGTAACTGTCGACCACTACAAAACCATCAAGACCTGCAACGCAGTCGATAATAGCAACGACATGCTCTGCACATTCACGCATACGCTCCAAGATAATCTAGACATCCACGTCGTCCACATCTGGAAAGATAACGATAACGCCTATGGTTTCCGCCCAGACAGCGTAGAGTATACGCTCAAAAAGGGCAGCGCTACCGACAAAACCGCAACGTCGAGCGCCGAATGGAAGGCAGATTTCAAAAACCTTCACGCGCCACACGAAGATCAGTATTCCGTCGCCGACGTCGCGATTGATCACTATAATACAACCAAGAGCTATGACGCCAACACGCATACTTATACTTTCACGAGCACGCTAAGCGACAAATTTAAGATTACGATTCGACACGAATGGCGAAACGACAACAACAACGAACGCCATCTGCGCCCAGAAAACGTTTCCTATGCCGTCAAGAAAACCGGCAGTAGCGATCAAACGATTACACTTCCGGCTACCGACACCCAAGACGAGCTCACCAATCTAAACTTGCTCGATTTCGACAAATATTCCGTACCGACCAACGTTACCGTTGCGCATTATAGCCTCGATAGCGCAAACTGCGGAACCGATACAAGTCATAATATCAGCTGCACATTCATCTACTCTCTCGAAGACGATCTCGACATTCACGTAAAGCATGTTTGGGTCGACAACAATAATGCTTACGGCTATCGCCCAAGTAGTCTAGATTACGAGCTTCAGAAAAACGGAACGACCGACCAAACAAAAACTTCCAGCACTAACTGGACAGCCGACTTTACGAACCTTCATCGCCCAGACGAGAACCAATACGGCATGCCAGATATGGCCATCGCGCATTATTCAACCGTAAAGACCTACGATAGTGCTACCCATACTTATACCTACACCAGCACACTGAGCGATACTTTCAAAATCACCGTCAAGCATAACTGGGTCGACGACGACAATGAACGCGGTCTCCGCCCAGAGAATGTCGCCTATACAATTACCGAAACCGGCGCAGCAAATAGAACTATTACTTTGGCGCCAACCAACGCGCAAGACAGCATTGCTAATCTGAACTTGCTCGACGCGGATAAATTCGGCATCGAAGATGTCGCCGTTAATCATTACTCGACCAGCAAGAACTGCACGACTAACACTACTACACACGACATCACTTGTACATTTACTCACACGCTCCAAGATAATCTCGATATTCATATCGTCCACATCTGGGAAGACCGCGACAATGCCTACGGTTTCCGCCCGAATAGCCTAAGCTATACTCTACAAAAAAGCGGAACAACCGACCAAACTACTACATCTAACACTAACTGGACCGCCGACTTTACGAACCTCCATATGCCGGATGAGGCAAAATACTCCGTACCGGACATGACCGTCGCACATTACACGACTACAAAAGACTATGATGCTAGCACACATACTTATACTTTCACCAGCCGGCTCAGCGATAAATTCAGCATTATCGTAAAGCATGTCTGGATCGACGAAGACAATATTCGCAACCTTCGCCCAACCGGCGTAACTTACAATCTCGTCAAAAATAGCGACGCTAGCGACACGCTTGAGCTTGGCCCGACCAACACTCAGGATAGCTTCAACGAACTCGATCTTATCGACGAGCCACGCTATAACGTGCCAGATGTTACCGTCGAGCATTATTCTACGACCAAAGAGTACGATGCCGCTACTCGCACTTACACTTTTACACATACGCTCGAAGACGATTTGGATATCCACGTCAAGCATATCTGGATCGACAACGACAACGCCTACGGCTATCGCCCGGACAGTGTTAGCTATACGCTAACTAAGAACAGTGCGACCGATCAAACGGCCACTTCGAGTTCCGACTGGATCGCTGATTTTACGAATCTACATCGCCCGGATGAAGCTCAGTATTCAGTCAAAGACGTCACAGTTGAGCATTACGAAACCACGAAAGAATACGACTCAAACACGCACACATATACCTTCACCAGCACACTTAGCGACAATTTCAATATTATCGTGAAGCAAGTCTGGGACGATGATGACAATATTCGCGACCTTCGCCCAGAAGATATCACCTACTTGCTCAACAAAGAAGACACGGAAATCGACTCGACTACACTTCAGCCGATAGATACGCAAGACGAGTTCGACGGTTTGCCACTGCTCGACAAGGAGACGTATAATATTCCAGACGTAGAAATCGAGCATTACAAAACTACGAAAACCTGCGAAGAAGTCAGCGGCACGCAGAACGTAATCTGCACTTTTGTCCACGAGCTCCAAGACAATCTCAATATTCATATCGTGCAAATTTGGGACGATGACAACAATGCCGATGAAATTCGCCCGAACGAAGTCAGCTACAACCTCAAGCGCGACGACGAAACAATCGGCGGCACAACCACGAGCCCAGATAGCGACTGGCTCAGCGATTTTCTAAATCTTTATGCGCCAGCAAAACAATCGTATTCGGTCGAAATAGAGGATATCGAAGGCTATACGACAATAGTCGAATTTGACGCCGAAACGATGACTTTCACTTTCACGAGCAGCCATCATAGCGCCAAAGAAGAGCCAAGCGATACGCCAAACAATACGCCAAACACCGAATACTTCAATCCATTCATTCCATTAATCAGCATTCTCGGACTTGGCGCTACTGGAACCGCAATTGCCATTCGTAAGCGTCGCTAAGGCCAAAAAGCTCACTCACTACCGAGTGAGCTTTTGCGTGCTGCATGCTAAAATATCTATATGCCAAATATTGTTGAAGTAAAAAATTTCGGGATTTCTTTCGGCGAAAAAGAAATCATCAAAGACCTTTCCTTCACCGTCAAAAAAGGTGAAATTTTTGGTCTCCTCGGCAGCAATGGCTCAGGGAAAACGACCACCATTCGCAGCCTCCTCAATCTTTATCACGCAAGCAAGGGTGAGCTCTTAGTTGATGGCGAACCATTCAGCCCACTCTCAAAAGTCCGCATCGGCTACCTACCAGAAGAGCGCGGCCTCTATAAAAAAGAGTCAGTCATCGACACAATGGTTTATTTTGGTCGTTTGCGCGACCTCGAAAACCCGCTCGAATGGAGTATGGGTTTTCTCAAGCGCGTCGACCTCGAAGATCACGCCAAGACTCGCGTCGACAAACTTTCGCAAGGTCAGCAACAGAAAATCCAGCTCGGCATCACTATCATGAACGATCCAGAGCTCCTCATTCTCGACGAGCCGACCAAGGGCTTCGACCCAGTCAACCGCCGCCTCTTGATGGACATCATCGACGACCATCACAAAAAAGGCGCCACAATTATCATGATTACGCACTATATGGACGAAGTTGAGCGCCTCTGCGATCGCATTTTGCTTCTCAAGGACGGAAAATCGCGCGCTTACGGCACCGTCGCTGAGGTCCGCAAAAAATTCGACAACAAGAGCCTAGAGCAAATCTTCATCGATATCTATGGCGAAGACGCCGCAAAGGAGGGCAAAGATGCGTAAAAACAAAACTCTAGAAGTCATTCGCTTCGAAGTCATGCGCAACCTCAAAAAGCCAAGCTTTTGGATTAGCGCAATTCTCATTCCAGTCCTTTTCGTAGGCTACATTTGGCTCGTTGGCTTTACGAGCTATAGCGCAACCGAAGAGCTCTCTAAAGGCTCCGACACCGACGAACTCGAACTCGGCTACTACGACGGTGCTAGCTATCTAAAAATCAATCAAATCACCACTTCCGAAGGCGAAACAAAAGAGCTCAAGGCCTACAATTCGACCGAAGCAGGTATCGCCGCACTTAAATCCGGCGAAATTGGCGTCTTCTACAATCTCCCAGATGACCTTTCGGAATCCAAAAAGGTCACCGTCTACGCCAAGCCAGACCGAGTCGGCATCACCGACGACTACTCCATGCCACTTCGTCAGCTCCTCAGCGCTAGCGCCATGGCTAATCTTTCCGAGCTCGATATTGCTGTCATCAGCGATACGATCGAGTATGACGATGTCAATTTTGACCAAGATGGCAACGAGGTCGATAAGGGTGACATTATCTCGAAAATGGTCGGCCCAGCTATCGCCTTCGCACTCTTCGAGCTCATCAATATGATTCTCGGCGGCCGTCTCGCGAACGCAATGGTCGAGGAAAAAGAGAATCGGATCAGCGAGCTTCTCCTAACGAGCATCAAGCCAATCCAGCTCATCAGTGGCAAAATCATTTCACTCATGATCGTCGGCATCATCCAGATTATCATTTTACTCATTCCGGCGCTCATCTTGTTCTTCGTCGCCAAGGAACGCGGCATGCTACCGTTCGACTTCGAACTAGCACTCGATCCGCTCAATATCGGCACTTACGTCCTGCTAACCATCTTGGCATACTTCCTCATTACGGCCAGCTATGTCCTTATCGGCATCCTATCGCCGACCGCCAAAGACGCCGGCAACTACGCCGCCATCTTCATCATTTTCAGTATCTTGCCAATCTTGACGCTCAACGCCTTTACTGGCACCGAGGTCAGCCTTCCGGCCCGCGTCATGACTTACTTCCCATATTCTAGCCTTATCGCCAGCTCGCTGCGCGCCTTCTTTGGCAACCTTGAAAACTGGGAACTTATTGTCGGCGGCGCCAGCATGCTTATTGGCGCACTGCTAATCACTAAACTGGCAACCTATCTCTATTGCAAGAATTCCATCGACCTCAAATTAAACTTCAACTTCAAACAGATCTTCGGCGAAACCCGCAAGTCCTGGAAGAAATAGAGTAGAACAAAGCGGCGCCCACAAAGCGTCGCTTTTTTCGCGCCTTGACAAATCTCCAAAATAATGTACGATAATAGCAGAGGCACCCCGTTGGTGCTTTGTTGTTTTTATCCGCAAATCCGCCAAATATGTTCCGAAGAAAGGATGATTAAATCATGGAACAGAAACCGACCAAGTGCATATTCGAATTCTTCCCCAAACTCATCGGAGAAGGAAAAGTCAGAAAAATCTACGCAAGCGCCGACGATAAATACGTCCTGCTCGAAGCTACCGACAACATCTCGGTCAACGACAGCGTCCTCGAAGGCATCATCGCCAAAGAAAAAGGCATTCTGCTAACACAGATCTCCAAGAGATTCTTCGAACTCACAAAACACCTCGTGCCGAACGCAGTGGTGAATCCCGAAGAAATCTTCAATCCCAATGGCAAATTCAACCTCTACATCCCGGCAAACTGTATTGTCATGAAGAAGCTCAAGATGTTCAAGTCGGAACTTATCACAAGAAACGTTTTTACCGGCAGTATCACCAAGGACTACTTCAACGGCATTCGCACCTTCTGCGACGAAACATTGCCAGATGGTCTTGTCCTCTCGCAGAAGTTCGATCGCGCCATCTTCACGCCTACGGATAAGGCACCTCAGGGCGAACACGATAAGCGCATCGACTTCAACCAGCTTGTCGAAATCATCAAGAACGACGGCATGGGCGGCGAAGCCGAAGCTCTGTTCCTGAAAGCATATGCTATGCGCATCAATCAGGCCCTCTTCGACATCTGCGACAAGGCCGGCATCCTGTTTGTTGACATGAAAATCGAAGTTGGCATGGACGAAAATGGCACCATTCTCGTCGGCGACGAAATCTCTCCGGATTCCTGCCGCTTCACCTTCAAGGAAGATTATGTCTGCGGCGAAAAACTGAAGTCGAGCGATAAGCAAATCGCAAGAAACTTCTATTTCGACCACCCCGGCGAGACAATGCCTCAGGAAATCCTCGACAATCTCATCGACGGCTACGTTCGCATTGCTAAAGCAATCGGCATCGACGTTGAAAAGTTCGGATTTGCAGCCTAAGATAAAAGCCCCTGCGCACGCGGGGGCTTTTCCCATGGCAAGAAAAATCCGCCTACAAGAGGCGGACGTAAACATTTTTTATTGCATCTTATCTTCTTTTGTTCTTACGAAAACCAGTAATTTACTCCCGGAATAATCGTATTATAGTCATTACTAAACTGATTATTGAAGCCATCGCCTACCGCACAGAAATTAAGGTAGTCCGACGGAATCGAACGGCTCGGACCGACATAGCCAGGACAATTCTTTTCATCGTTCCAATCTTGCAGTACCATCGCCGCAACATCGTAACATTTGCCAGAATCAATCCTGCCGCCATAATAGGCGAACTGATTCGCTCGACTAATCGTAGCGTAAACCGTGTCCTCGACCCAGCGCGCACTATCAATGCGATTACATACACACCACGCAACTGCGGTTAACTGATTGATGTCAAGACTTCCGCCAATCTCGTTATCTATGCAGGAAGCCAGACAACAAATATCGTCAGCTGAGTAGTACCAGACATAATCCGGGCTCTCGCGATCAATCACGAATTCCGGCTCTGGAATCGGCTCGGTCGACTCAACCGCTGTAGTCGTTGCGGCTGTAGTTGTAGCCGACGTACTTGTCGTAGTGGACGTCGTAGTGCTTATCGAAGCTGTAGTGGTCGAAGTAGTTGACATAATAGCCACACTCGCCATCTCCGCAAGCTCGCAAGCCTCAGCTTTCGTCGGCCCATATTGAGCCGCATTCGCAATAGTCGGCATATTATCACTTGAAAATGTTCTATTGGCTGGCGCCGCGCCAGTACTGATTAGCATGCACAGCGCCACCGCTGCCGCATGCCAGGGTTTATAACCCATCAAATCACTCCAATCTGTATTATTCTAAAGATGCAACCTTCTAATTATATCACAAATGACATAAAAAGTCAATCCAGTCCACCTCCGTCAAAATGTTACAATATACTCATGCAGAACGACACTATTGCTAACGAACAAGCTTTTCAGGATCTCGTCGACTCAATTATTGGCGAGCCAGTCAACGTCATGGACCCTTGTTTTGACGCGGGCGTCGTCGAAAAATACCTTGAGCAGAACAGCAAGGCCAAGAGCTTCTTCCTCGGTTCCAAAATCGTCGAAATCGGCCGCCAAAACATTCCCGAACGCGGCCTCGCGCCATACATCAAAATCGAGGGCCCGGACGAATTCAAGCAATACATCCTCTGGCCAAGCACAAGCCTCGGCGACGGACATGACGGACTTTGTCTCTACCATTCGCCAGACCTCAGCCTTGACGAGCAAGCCGAAGTCGATTCCGAAGCCGTCACTGATCTCATTTTTCTCTTATCCGACCTCACAATCGAGGGCGCCGCATGACGATTTCCGAATGGCTCATTCAAGCCAGCCAAAGCATCGCACGTTCCGATGCCGAACTCCTCATGCTCCATTTTATTTTTCCTGGCTCCGACCGCAGCTATCTCATCGCGCATGACCAAGATAGCTTCATGCCGAATCCTAAACTAGACGAAGCGCTAGCTAAACGCGCCGAAGGCTGCCCGCTCGCATACCTCATCGGTAGTCGCGAATTTTATGGTCGAGATTTTATCGTAGAGGAGGGCAAAACCCTGATTCCGCGTCCAGAAACCGAAAATATCATTGAATTCTGCCTCGATATTGCCGAATACGAACCAAAGCCACTCAAAATCGTCGACGTTGGCACCGGCAGCGGATGTATCGCCGTCACGCTAGCTCTCGAAATCCCAAGCGCCAAAGTCACCGCGCTAGACATCTCACCCGACGCACTTGCAATCGCTCAGCAGAACGCCACCAAACTTGGCGCCAAGCTCGATTTCAAGCAGAGCAACCTCATGCAAGATTACGACGGCCCAGCACCAGACATCGTCGTCGCCAATCTCCCTTACGTCGACCAAGAATGGGACTGGCTCGATAAGAATTCGCTCAGCTACGAGCCAAGCCAAGCTCTCTACGCCGAAAATCACGGCCTCGAGCTCATCTATCAGCTCATCGAATACTTCGTCGCCTCGCCAGACCATGGCAAATACCTCATCCTCGAAGCCGACCCATCACAACATCGCGCCATCATTACTTTTGCCGCCGTGCGCAAACTCGAACTTACGCGCCAACGCGATTTCATTATTCAATTCACGCGCGACGCCTAAACAGATTTAAACACAAGAAAAACCGCCGGCACAAGGCTGGCGGTTAGCTTGCTTACTGTCTTACACATTCGAGGTTTGGAATTTCTTCCAGAACCTCTACGAGGCGATAATCACACGCACCGAAGACACGGTAGCACCAGATGGCGCTGCCGATATACTCGTCAAATACCTCCGATTCCTCATACTGAGTATGCATGATTGCAATGTAGCCGGAAGGCATATGAACCGTCTTTGTTGCATAACCGCTTTCCTCGCCGAGTTTGACGGACACAGACATGTTGCTGCCGTTAAAGAAGTAGCGCACGGATGCATCATCCTTCTCCATCAGCACATAGCAGCCGAGGTTGTTTTCGTCCAACCCGGTCGACGCAACGTCAAAGACGAATTGCGAATAGTCTTCAACTTCGCTCGGAACCATGAAGTTCTCAGGTAAGCCGACGACCGAATCTGTCAGTGCAGTGCACATTGAAACATTCCAACCGTTCGGGTTCTGAATCAAACCCCAGTCGTAGCGTGCTTCATTCTCGGTACAATCAAATGAATAATCATCATAGATTGCCGTAAACATCAAGCCACGCTGCCAAGCGTTCCAAGTCGGCGGCACCAAACATTCGTCACTTCCGAGCTTTTCGCTCATTTGCGACGCAATTTCCTCAGCCATCATCTGGGCTTCGGATGGCAATGGCGCCCAGCCGAGAGAAAACTCAGCGGTCGTCGTCGTTGTCGTAGTCGGAACTTCTTCCATAACCGGAGCTTCAGTGGTCAGTGCCTCCTCGACAGCTTCAGATTCCGCAACCGGAATAACCGGAGCTTCGGTAGTCAGTACCACCTCAACAGCTTCAGATTCCGCAACCGGAATAGCCGGAGCGACCGTTTCAGTAGTGGTGGTAGTAGTCGTCGATGCAAGGGTAGGGCGAGTCGTAGCAGTCGTAACAGGCTTCGTCGTCGTTAAGCTCTGCACGATCTCCACTTCCTTCACATCAGCGGCAGCATTCATCGCCTGCTGTGTCGTGGTCTGCATCGTAGCGGCATTTCTGGTCGAGAAAACAAACGTGCCGCCAATTACGACGGCGAAAGCGGCGGATAAAACAGTAGCAATAATAAGGCCTTTCTTCATAACAAAGGACCTCCTTTTAGGTACTCCAGAACCATCCGAAGATGATTAACCAGGCATATTTATTGTACCACAAAAAGCCCTAAAAGTCAAGACGCTTACGCTATAATTCGTTTGTTGAGCCGAGATGCCAATCAGGATCTTTCAGGCCGTAATGGACAGCAAAAAAGATACAAAGCGCCCAGAGCACCACGGTCAGAGCAATCTTTAACGCTAGCGGCATTTTTAGCTTGCGCCAGATAAGCCATGTCGCCATAACAGGGAAGAACAAAATCCAGAGGCCAATCAAAATTGGCACAGAGTCAAATCGGCGCTGTTCTTCTTGCTCTTGCAAAACCTTTCTGCGCTCAGCATCTTTTCGCGCCTTCATGCGCCCGCGCTCATAAGCATAGCCAATTTCTTCAGCGTCATCAACAACAATATGAACTGCTTCGTCATCCAACTTATAATTCGCCTTGCAATATGCGCAGTGAATATCGGTAGCGTCCGGTTTAACGGATAATTGCGCGCCACACTCTTTACACTTCAACTCGACCAATTTCATGCCACATATTATATCATATTGTCCATCAAATTCAAACCCGCCTCTGTTGTGGTTATGCTTAAAAGCTTTCCGTTTATGCTAAAATTAACTTAGGAAAGCTAATCGGAGCAGTACATGCGGGCCAAAATAGTCAAAATTAACGACAAAACCATCGTCATTAAAAATAGCAGTAATAAATTCTTAACCGTCCCCAAAAACGAATTATCCTTCGACTACGAACTGGGCGACACTATTGAAATTGAGAAAAATGGCGATGAATACTATTTCTTGCCATACAAAGAAAAAAGCCACAAAAAGGCTTCCATAGACGATTTCTGGGAAGAAGGTGACGATAGTGACGACGATCATGAAGTACGCACTGTCAAAAAGAAGCAGAATAAAGTTTATGGCGTTGGCGGCTGGCTCACGCTTTACATAATTGTCGTCATCGCCTTTATACTCGTCAAAATAGCCAGAATCCCGCAAGAATACGCCGTAACTGACTGTAGCCCTTATAGATTCGACTCCGACACTTATAGCACATGCCAGCAATTACAACCACTCATCGGGCTAGAAATCGCCGCAATTATCGCCTACATAATCTTCAAAATTTACGCTCTGTCAGCCTTATTTCAAAAGAAGAAAAAGGCAATCAAGCTCAATATAATCTCGACAGCAGCGCTTGCGACATGGACACTCATTGATGGGGCCATCGCATTAAGCCTCTTTGCTTCAATTCTGTTACCAGGCGCATTTAGTGAATATTCCGGACAAGTATGCGCAACAATTGTCGCCCTCTCGTTACATGCGTTCATCTGGGTAGCTTATTTCAAGAAATCAAAGCGCGTAAAGAACACTCTCGTAGAAGAGTAGCGAAGAAGCCTCACGAGAGGCCTCTTTTATTGACAAAGCGTACTAAAAATATCATAATATAGGCGGTTTAGTTTTGCACTTTTACAAAGGAGGAGAGAAATAAATGAAAAAGCGTCCTAAAGAGTTTTGGCTGACCGTTTACGCCAAATGCTCAACACCAGTATTCGCTATACTGGCCAGCCTCATCACCTTTAGCAATACCTTTTACCTGGTTTTATCCCTCATACGCCCACTCACAGAACAGGAGCAGCGACTCCGTCTCGCCTACCTCGGCTTGAGCATTATTTCCATCCTGTTTGGCCTCTGGCTCGTCCGCATCACCTACCTTGACGGAGCAATACAAAGCCTCAAAAAGGCCCAGCGCGAACTATATTTCCACGGTTATACAATCGAAAAACACGTTGAGACTCAATCCCTGAAACGACTGCAAAAATGGATCGGTTCAGGCATGTGCTACGAACTCTCGATTTTGACCATGCTGCAGTGCAAGGATTTCAAGAGCGCCAAACTCTGCCGCGGCCGCCTAACAAGAGTAAATAATCCACACGAAAGCAAACATTCTTTGGTCGAAATCAAAATACCCTGGAACGGCTGGTTTACTGTCGACTTTACTTGGGATAGCGGCGAACTCCGCAGCAAGCGCAGTTTTATGAAGCGATTTTTCGACTACGAGACCCTAATCACAGAATGGGAATGCTCCTACCAAGAGTTCTGGGACATCGAATACTCGAAGCGACTCTACGAAGCAATCTCATGCAGAGACACATCACACATCCTAAACTCGTTAGTATACTACAGCGGGCCGAATCGAGGCTACTCTTTCCACGCAGAAATCTATAGGCCAGACCTCAAGGTCATCGAGCAAGATTACATGACACCACAGACACGCATCGATGCGGACGATCGCCCGATTTCCGACGATATCATCAGTTTCTTCGTCGAAAATCCCGAGCGAGATGAGCCGAGCCACAACATTATCATTGAAGCCCTGGACGAACTTGCGCTCCGCAAACGCACTGCAATTTTCCGAAGTCACTAAAAACTAAACCACCCCCCTCTTTCGAGGGGGGATTTTTCAAGCGCGCACTCACTTTACTATCTGCGCAGACAGCTTATTGATAGTAGACGACCTTATATGTAGCGCCGTCAATCACTTCCGTAACGACCGAGTCGATACCGACCGATGTCGCGCCAACTTCCGTAGCCGTAATATGGGTCGTATCGTTAATGGCGCCATTCTTACCCTTCAAGATACCGTCAAACATTGCAACATCCACGCCCGTATTTAAACCGTAAGTCGCGCCTTGCAAGACTGGAGTAGTGTTGTCCACCGAGCCATCTTCGACGCCGATTACCAAAGTGCCAGATTCAACCTTAACCGCTTCTTGCTTCGCCGAAATAATCGTACCGCCAGTAATTACAAGCTCGCCATTATTCAAGTTCTGGACCGTCGCGCGCTCGCCGGTCGTCGCACTCAAGTACGCATTGCCAGTAATTTCCAGCTTACCGCCGTTGTTGTAAATTGCCTGACGTGAGCCAGTCGCAACAATGCGCGCATCATTGCCGATAAGCATCTCGCCAGTGTCGTCATTATTCAACACGCCAGCCCTCAAGCTCGAGGTAATCGTACCGTTCACAATCGTTATCTTGCCGTAGTTTTCAATCACCGGCTGACCGGCCACTGCATTGTCGCTCAGTTTATGGCCATTCAAGTCAAGCACGATATCCGTACCGGCCGCCACCGTAAACTGCTCCCTCGTATCCTCAAGCAAGGTAATCGTATCACCAGCGCCCGCACCGCCAATACAATCCACCAACGAACCATGCGTCGCGCCATTAATGCTACAGAGAACCGGCTCATCGTTCCAGAATGCATGGAGCGTCATGTCGCGGCTAACAATCGTGCTATCCGTATACTTATCACCGGCACCATCAATGCCCGTATACCAACCAATGAAGTATAGACGACCATTTGCCGTATCGACATAATTTGGCATCGCCGGCAAGGAACTGCCCATGCTACTCGAGCCGATCACGGTCACATCGGACGGATCCGACTGTATGCCGCCCGCATCAAAGCTAACCGTATGCGTGTTTGCGCCAGTATCGCCAACTTTGATATAGATATCCGTCATCGTAGCATCGATGTAACGCATCGGCGTTCCGTCAGCCTTTGCCGCCGCACCAAACCACGAATTCACATCATGATAATCCGACGTACCATTAATATCCTGCAGCATCGTAAATGCGCCACCATTAACAGAGTAATAAATAACGCCATTTGTCCTCGTTACCATAATCTTCACAGGGGTCGTACCTGTACTTTCGCCAGTCTTTTTCTCATAGCTGCCATTTGGCTTCGCAATCGTCTCCGTAATCTCGATTTTGTTATTGTTTTTACGAACCACAAGGCCAGGCCAGTGCCTGCTCGAATCCTCTAGCTTCGCATTGAAGAAGGTCGACTGAATTGCATTATTATCCGGATCGCGATACTGGAGACTCGGATCGTAAGCCGTAATCGTAAAGCCAACCTCGTAATCCTTCTCATAATTCGTCGAATCGTAAAGTTTTACGCCAGTATCAATATACTTATGCGTTCCGTCAGCCCAGTTTGTATTTCCAGTCGTACAATTCGTGCCCGTAATCTGGCCAGCATTAATGTCTTGTTGCATGTCGTAACCATGAAAAACGCAAGTTCCCGCAATCTCAAACACTGTATGCATCGCGTCTTCTTCCCACTGCGCATATAGTGTCACGACGCTTCCGCCAATATTAGTCAAATCAGCGCTAATCATTTCCTCGTCCGCATACGCCGTACCGGAACCATCTGCGCTCGTATTCCAGCCAGCAAAATAATAATCGCTCTTCACATATGCATTTGCCGTCAAGGCCTGCGCCACACCAGTCGTAAACTGCTGATTCGCCATCGTGCCAGTTCCGCCATTTGCATCAAAGGTTACTTCATAGTGCTTTTCGATATTTACCGCCAGTGTCAAAGTTTTACGCTCGGCATATTTCGCTTGCGCATCATTAACGCACAAAATGCCTAGCGTCATCACCGCAATTCCAGCCGCAACGTAGTACCGCTTCTTCATCATAGCCGAGGATCCTTCTGTGTCAGCAACACATCAATCGACATATCGACGCTACTCTGAGTTACATCTGCCGTCGCCTCCGCCATCAAAGTCAAAGCATGCGTTCGCGTATTATTTGGCGCCACGTAACCCAAATCTCCGCCAGTAGTCGTAAAGGTCACTTCGCCATTCGTAGGCGTCACCAAATCATTATTCGAAGCAATATCAAGGCCAATTTTCACGCCGGCCGGAATGTTCGATACCTTGATATTATAAGTGCTCGCGACCTCTGAGTTATTCGTCACGACTAGAGAATAAGTTTGCGTACCGTTGCCAGCATCCAGAGTCATATTGCCACTATGCGACGAAGTAACATTGACACTCCACTCCGCTACGTGCACCTGGCTTCCTTTCTCGACCGGCGTACGATTCAGCATCTTTGCCGAACTGACGCCAACATAAAACAGACAGCATACAAAAACCAGAGGAACAATGTATCGGCGCAATGCAATTCTTCTTCCGCGAATCACCATACTACACCTCCTCGAAGTTTATTTTGATTTCCAGACTATATTCAGACAGCATCTCTTCGCCAATTTCCGTATCTAGCTCATCGCGACCGCTTTCGTATGGCCACTCCCAATCCAAGGTATAGGTATCTACACCATCCATCGCCAACTCTTTTGTCGCCGAAACAAGTTCGCTCGCACTGACCCATTCCGAATCACTACCAACAATATAATTACCCGCACGCTTCAGGCGATAGCGCATATTAATCGCATATTCCGAATCTTCCACAAACTCAATATTGTAAGCAATCGCATTATCCGTCTCGTTATGCACCTTGAAGTTATATGAATTCGACACTCCCGGCGCGATCTTGTTCGTATACGCAAAAGCAGCATTCTCGAAAATCTTTATATCCTTTTGATAGGCATAGCGACCATTTTTGTCGTCAACATAAACAATTCCGTCCCGCGTAATATCCGTCTCGGTTTCGGTCTTGCCATTAATTTTCTTTTCCTCACCACCCTTCGACGGTCTGCGTCCTGGTGTGATATTCGGAATAAAATCATCCTCATCTTCGTAGCAACTCGAGCCATCCGCGTTTCTGCAAAGCACGCCAATGCGAATATCGAACTCGTCGACATGACCAGTCGGAATGATAACTTCCGGCTCCGGCACCGGACGCAAAAGAAGCCACAACAAAACGCCGACCGTTATCAGTAGCAAGATCACGGCCGCGACTAGAAATCTATTGTTGTCTCTTCGCTCTTTTATCTCCATCACTCCCTCTTTAGCCCCCACATAGACAATCAACTCGCTTCATTGTCTATGTGGAGACTAAAAGTCTCCACATAATTGTTTTTATTACTCGGTTGGCTGAACCTGAGTACCGGTCACATCGAAAACCAAAGTCATTGTTTTTGCAGCTTCGCCATCGGCAGTATCTGCATCGTCATACGCAGTAGTACCATCTTGGTATTCCCACACCCAATAGACCGATGCCTTTACTGCATCAGTTTGCTTCGCAGGAATAAAGCCGGTAATCGTATTACTAGCCGAGAATGGCTCTGTATGCCCAGCATCTTTATATAGCTTCAAATTAGCTGGCTGATTTGTAATCGAATTTGGCTTGACCACGTAGTCAACGCCAACTTCGGAATTAGCATTAGAGATTTCAATCTCACATTCGCCATAAGTACCAGGCGCAATCTTGCCACTAACCAAAGTACCCGTGTCATACGTCAAGGTAGGATCACACGTAATAGTGCCGGCCGTATTGTCGGTGCTAAATGCCCACTTTGCGACAGTAGCTGTTCCGGTCTTCTGCAAAGACGCAATGTACTTCGCGTAAACCGCTGCACCTAGACCCAGGGCAGTCACGCCGATCAAGAGAAGCGCCACAACAAGCGCAGTCTTCTTTTTTCTCATTTTTTCCTCCACTTACTCCACACAAGGAGTTTTATTACTTATGCTTCGATTATACCATAAGCATGTATTTTTTTATAAAAAAGCATAAAAATTTCACTACAAAATCACAGCCAGCGTCACCAAAAAAGAAAACCACCGGAGAAACCGGTAGTTTTCGCAAATCTTAATCCGCAAGAGTAAAGCTTCTTCCTTCCGGAGCATCAAAGTAAATCGACTCATTGGCGCCATATATGCGCGTGGTTGTATTCATTAGACCGTTCCCGTTGGTCTTCGGAATCTTCACGGTCCAATCCGTAGCGTCTTCGCCAGCACCCGTAAGCATATAGTCCATTTCTGTAACATGAGACAGGTCGAAACTACTAATATCGAGCGAGAAACTGTCGGATTCTTTGCACATGAGCTCAAACATTCTGGTAACATCCGTTAGGCTGCTAGTGTTCCAGCCACTCAAATCCAAACTACAGTTATCTGGACCGTGATAACCGAGATAGCTAAACATATGATTCATATCCTTAACTTTCGAAACATCCCAATTCTTAATGCCGCCAAGCTCAATCGATTCCGACGAATTACCTACTTCAGCAAACATATAATCCATGGTCTCCACATTCGAAACATCCCATGTAGACAAATCACCTACAGACCATCTTCTCGCTCCGTACCCTGAATGTTTAAACATGCCAGACATGTCCGTAACTTTAGACACATTCCAACCAGAAAGATCACCAATACTCCAGTCTTTAAACAGAGTAAACCTGCCACTGCCTACGGAATCGAACATATATGCCATAGACGTAGCGCCGCTAGTATCGAGACCACTCAAATCCATACGGAAAACTTCCTTGGCATCAGAATTCCAACAGCCCGCATATCTAAAGAGGGCATCCGTGTTTTTAACGGCAAAACGACCATTGATATGCAGTTCGTAAACATCCCTAAGAATGTCCGATGCGCAACCGCTCATCGAATAAGAACGCTGGAACGGGTTCAAGCTACGGCGCCCATAATGCTCAACATCTCTAAGCTTATAAATCATATAATGCTCGTAATAAGGCCCGTTGCGCCAATCATAGTTGCCGAAAGGCTGGTCCGAAACCGTCAACACGCCATCGTCGTCAGTGAGAGTGACGTAAAATGCGGGGTCCCAAACCGCATATAGCGTAGTGTCTTTATCGAACCGATATTCAGAATCCTCGTTCCAATAATTATCGCCGCTACCGTCCGGTTTCGAATTCCAAGAATTCAACAAATAGCCAAAGCGATAAAACTCACCACCCGTAAGCACTACCCAATCATCAGGCTTCACGAAACGCTCAATTCTATCGCCGCCTTCCTCCACGCTATCAGCGTTCGGCAATAGTGTAAGGCGACTTTTCTTCTCGAATTCTATGCGCAAATTAATCGTCAGTTCATATCGCGTACTAGCGAAAACGCCCGTCGCCGGAGCCGCCAAAGCACAACCAAACAAAGCAACAATCACTGCAACTACGGCACCACGCTTATTTTTCGAAATCAACAGAACAATTACCATACAGCTCACCACCAGAATCGCAATTGGTAAATTTTCGGCAAAAGTAGCAGGGTTAACCACACTATCGCTCCGCAAAACAATCACGAAACTGCTCGTAAATCTATTCTCAGAATCAAGCATGCCACTCGGAACATCAGCCTTAATATACGCGCGCACCGTAATGGTTTTTCTACTGTGCGCAGGCAACTTAGCATCGCCGGCTTCAACTTCATATCCAACATAGCCACCGGCATCATCGAAAGAAATGCGCAAATCATCATCCGTATTATTAACCAGCATCACCTCATATTCGAAGCGTTCATCCAACCTCGCGAAATACAAATCCAGATTCACGTTCAGACCTTCAAAACTTGGACTAGACACCTCGTTTGACCCCTCCGGCACGCTTTTATTTCTGACAGAGATTACGCAAACATTTTCACAATCATCTTCCGGTGCAACCCTAAAAATAATGCCGTCATAGCCCGCTAAGCCGGGATAATCTTGCTCATTCGCGCGCTTTTCTTCGTCGGTAAAATCAAAAATTATATTATTATTCTCAGTCAACTCGGGATTCAGCTCAATGGAGCAATCCGTATCAGAGCAGTGCAAAATCGTAACCAGCAGGTCACCATCCGTAAGATAATCACGCTCAGTCGCCTCTTCGTCATTCCAATCATAATAACCACGATTATCAAAAATCCAATAATACGCGTCCTCGTCAGCAGCCGAAAACTCACTAAAGCGACCCTTTTCGTACAAATTAAATTCGTAATAATTTTTGTCCGCCACAAAAGCAGAGCTGCCCGCCATAAAGCACGCCGACACTACCGCGAGACAGAGCACAGAAACGATTTTGTGCAATAGTTTCATATATTTTTCCCAACTTTACTTGCTTTTATTATAGCATGAGCATAATCAAAAATTGCATACATAATTTATGCAAAAAGCCGGAAACCAATCAAAAAGACCGCACAGTCGAGTGCGGCCTTTCCTTTCCTTGAGAGTTTGTGACTTATTCGATATCCTCGCGAACATTTTTCTGCAGGAAGAAAAACGAAATTTCATCCGGACCCACATGACAGCCCACCGACGGACTGGTTTGGGCTAAAATTATCTTCACGTTCGGAAATCTCTTTTTCGGCATGCGACAAAGCTCGTGCGCCTTCCGATAAGCGACGGATTCTTGGCTGGGACTTCTGCTCGGCGCAACCGAACAGCCATCGGCCGACATCAAGAGTTATCTCGATGCAATCAGCAAGTAAGTAATAGGCCAAAAGAGGGAGTAAAAAATGCGGTCGCCATAACAGCGGCCGCATTTTGATTCGAGCAAGAAAAAAGCGCCGACCGGCGTTTTCTTAAAATGGTGGAGCATAAGAGACTCGAACTCTTGACCTCCTGCTTGCAAAGCAGGC
>CAMJQQ010000009.1 GCA_946408075.1 uncultured Candidatus Saccharibacteria bacterium
GGAATGATGGCTGGGAAGGTGATTGGCTCCAGAACGGCATCAATAATAAATTTACAGTTGCGACGCCAGATTTTGACATTAAGGCGATTACGGATTATTGCCGCGAGAACAAGGTTGATTTGATTGGTCATCACGAGACGGTTGGCTTTATTGATAATTACGAAAAGCAGCTCGAAGATGCTTATCAGTACTATTCGAAGCATGGTGTGCGCTATATTAAGTCTGGTTATGCCGGTTCGCGCATGGTGATTAATGGCAAAAAGGAATTTCATCATTCGCAGTTGGGCGTGTTGCATTATCAGCGCGCTTTGGAATTGGCGGCAAAATATCACATTATGCTCGACGTGCATGAGCCAATTAAGAGTACGGGCATTGAGCGCACGTGGCCGAATTTGATGACGCGTGAAGGCGCGCGCGGTCAAGAGTATGAGGGTGGCGCACTATCGCCGTCACATGCTTGTTATTTGCCATATACGCGCTTGTTGGCTGGAGGCATGGATTATACGAGCGGCATTTTTGATGTTTGTAACTATACTAAACGAATGGCGACGACGATAGTGCGCCAGATTGCCTACTTTGTGACGATTTATTCTTCGATGCAAATGGCAGCTGATCGTCCGCAATTCTACAAAGATTATCATCCGGATTTGTTCGAGTTTATTCGCAATGTGCCGCTTTCTTGGGAGCGCACGGTGCCTCTGCTCGGCGAAATCGGCAAGAGCTATGTCGTGGCGCGCCAAGGTTGGAAGTCTCAGAACTGGTATGTTGGTGGCGTGACGAATGAGGAAGGTCGCCGTGTTGAATTGTACTTCGATTTCTTGGAAGATGGCGTGCTTTATCGTGCGAAGTTGTATCGTGATGCGGATGATGCGCATTATCGCGACAACCAGATGGCTTATGTAATTGAAGAAAAGATTTTGCGCAAGGGCGATCGCCTCGATGTCTATATGGCGCCAGGCGGCGGCTTCGCGCTTGAGATTATTCATCCATGAAAACGATTGCGGATATCATAGGCATGCTCTACCAAGAGCTCCTGAGCGTTTGTGAACAGCGCGGGGTTGCGTTGGGGCTCGATATTCAGCAGCCCTCTGCGCGAATCCCAGAGAAGAAATTGCAAGTAGTTTATGATTTTCTGCAGTCGCAGATTGAGCGAGCTTTGCAGAGCTGCTCCGATGGCGACCATATCATGATTTCGGAATCGATGACTGCTGAATTTATTGTTTTGACAATCAAAAATAGCGGCCGCACGGTCACGGCCGAAGAAAAATTGAAGTTGACAAAGATGGGCTACGAAGTGCGTGCGCGCTATGGCTACGACACGACGGTGGCTTTGAAGATTGCTTATTAGTGTTTGGCGCTCTGCTGCGGCGGCTTTTAGACGCCTGGGCTGAATTGTTTGAGTTGCGCGCGGTGGCGCTTGTAGTTTGGATCATGCGAGCCAACTTCTTGCCAGAATTCCGCCGAGTGATCCATGTGATTGATATGGGCAAGCTCGTGCAGAATAACATAATCGCGGAGTGGCTCCGGCACTTTCATAAGGCCGATATTAAGCGAAATAGTGCCCGACGAGCTGCGGCTACCCCAGCGTGTGTTGGCGTGAGACAATCTGACGCCGCTGTATTTGTAGCCGAATTTTTGGGCCCAAAATTCCAAGCGATATGGGAGATAGTCGCGGGCTTTTTTGGCGAGCAGCTTTTTCTGCGCGTCGCGGGCGCGTTGGGTGGCTGGATCTTTGATGTCGAGCTTGTCGCGGATATCTTCGCGCGCAGAGTTAATGAACCGCTTCGCCAAAAAAGCCCCGATGCCTGGCGGCACGGTAATCGTTAGATGGCCAGAGGTAGCGACGGAAATCTTATAACCACGCACCCAGGCATTGTGGCGAACGATTACTTCGCCGAATTCTGGGTCGTTGAAAGTCATTTTTTAGCTGGTTTATTGCGTTCGGACAAGCCCAAAAGCACATTGCGGCACTGAGTTTGGAACATATGTTTGCCGGAAATCACGAGCGGATCTTCATGGTCGGCTGGCGCCTCAATCTTCTTGTAGGATTCTGCTAGTGCCATTTTAGCTTCGGCGATAGTCTTGTATTTGCGGCGCATACGCTGCTTGATGGCGTTCAAATCGGTCTGCACCCAGATAAGTACTGGAATGTAGCCGACTTTGCTAAGCATGTCGCGAATCTCATTGCGCTGCTTTTCGGTATCGATTGCGCCTTCGACGACGAGGGTTTGCTTGCATTTCGCGATCTGTTCGATTAGGGTCAGACAGGCCTTGCGGCTGACGTTGTATTGCTCGCGTAGTTCAGCGAGATTGAGGAATGGTGCGTTGAATTTTTCGCTGAATTTTTCAGAAAAGACGGTTTTGCCGCTCATCGGGGCACCGAAAACTAAGATTGCGTACGGTTTAGATTTCCCATTCATATCTTTAGTTTAGCGTAGAGATGTTTTTCTTGCAACTTTACTAGGTGTTGGCTCGATTGTGGAGCTGTTGGCGAGCAAAACTTGCGATGGAAAATAGAAGAACCAAACCAAAAACGATGCCATCGGTAAGATTTCAATCGGGAACACGCCGTCTAGTACCAGATGTCTCAGCCCCACGCAGGCATCGCAGGCGATAAACATGAGGAAACCGTAAAGTCCGCAGCGAATCCTTAGCCGATTGTGCTGCATCTTGTATCGATGAACGGCGAGGTAGACATTGATCATGATTTCGATGGCGTAAATTGTGCTGATAGCATAGAGCGCCGTAAAACCGCACTGTCGCGCAAAAATGTAGCCCAAAACGAGCACAGCCGTGAAGCCAAAGAGGTCGCGCGGCGGCTTCTCGGATTGCCTCATGATGTGCAAAAATTGCGCGAATGCAAAAATGACAACCCCAAAAGTCTCCATCGTGGTCCAAACCAGAATCGTGTCCGCCAAAAAGGTCAAAAATAGCGCCAAAATCAGCGGCGTATCCTGCGGATTTTTTTGCATGACATAAATAATGCAACTAAAAATGCCCGCATACTTTAGCACGCTCGCCCCGCGAAATTCCGGCACAAATATATCCAAAATCAAGAACGAAAAATAGGTCAGCAGCCAAATCGTCAGCCATTTCGGATCTGTATCGAATAACTTCTTATAGTCCTGCCACCAAGTCTTGAACATCTAAAACCATTTTATCACGCTCGCGCCTATATTAGCGCAACGACGCATGCCGCCGCCTTCTATGCAGATAGTAAAGTTTGCGAGGTTTTGCGATCTGCGCAGATAGTAAAGTTTGTGCCGATTGTGCGTATGTTTGTCTTCTGTGCAGATAGTAAAGTTTTGTTCGTGAGGCGCGTTTTCGCCGTGTGTTCTATGGGGATTTCGTAAAGTTTTACTTTACGAAAACGCTAGGTTCGTGAGCCGACTTTACGATCTGCATAGATGGCTGAGTTTGCATACTTTACGATTTGCGTAGGATGGCAGCGTAGGCACTTTACTATTTGCGGAGTTTGGCGACGATGGGCATACTTTACTATTTGCGGAGTTTGGCGCGGAGATAAAAAATAACCCCGCGCGAGGGGTTATGAGTTGAGGATGGCGCGGGGATGATTTTCGAGGACGTCGAGGAGTTCGGTGTCGGAGTAGTATTTTGCGAGTTTTTGTTTGGCTTTGGCAATTTCGGTGAAGTCGCGGACGCGGTGGATATCAGTGCCAAAGCAGTAGATGAGGCGGTCTTTGATGAGTTTTTTGACGAGTTTTTTGGCGGGCTTGTCGTATTGGCCGATGATGCTGCCGAGGTTGGATTGGAAGAGGATGCCCTGTTCGTGGAGGGCGAGGAGTTTGGAATAATCGGCTTGCATGGCGTGGTAGCGTTCGGGGTGAGCGAGAATGATGTGCCAGCCTTTTTGTTGGAGCGAGAGGAGGATGTCCTCGAAATCGTTGTATTTGCCGCTCATAGGCAGCTCGACGAGCAAGAATTTGGTGCCATTGATTGGTGAGATGCGGCGGCGGGCGATGAGGCTGGCGATGTCGCGGTCGATGTAGATTTCGTTGGCGAGGTAGGTTTTAATTGGGATGTTGGCCTCGGAAATCGCTTGCTCGAGGGTGGCGTGGAGCTTTTGGTTGGCGGCGCGGGTGCTGACGTAAGTCGTGTCGACCACGTAATGAGGCGTGAGGACTACGTCGGTTATACCTTGCTCAGATAAGCCCCGCAGGATTGCGAGGCTATCTTCGATTGTTTTTGCGCCATCGTCAATTCCCGGAAGAATGTGGGAATGAAGATCGATCATTACTTTTCTCCGTAGTAGCTGTAGTACTTAGCGGTGTTTTTGTTGACCGCGTTGATGACGAGGCCGGCGACCGGCGCGTTGATCTTGTTGAGGGATTCGCGGGTTGCTTCGAGGGCGCTGCGTGGGGTGAAGCCGTCACGGGCGACGACGAGGACTTCCTCGGCGATAGTGGCCATGATGACGGAATCGGTTACGCTGTTGCATGGAGCGCCATCAAAGATGATGATGTCAAAGTTGTCGCGAAGCTTGGCAACGAGATCTTTGTTCTTCTGAGAGCCGAGAAGTTCGCTTGGGTTTGGCGGGAAGGCGCCGCGGGTGATGACGCTGAGGTTCTTGATGGAAGTTTTCTGAACGTACTTTTTGTATTTATCTGCGCTCTCGGTCAAAAGGAAGGAAAGGCCAAGAGTGTTTGGCAAGTTGAACATCTTGTGGAGGCGGCCCTTGCGGAGGTCGCAGTCGACCAAGAGAACCTTCTTGCCGTTCTGCGCAAAGCTGGTTGCGAGGTTAGCAGAAACGAAGCTCTTACCTTCGCTCGGGGTGGAGCTGGTAACGAGGATAGTCTTGAACTCTTTGTCGACGCTGGCGAACTGGAGGTTCGTGCGGAGGCTCTTGATGCTTTCGCTGACGGCGGACTTTGGATAATGCTCAACGAGGATTTCGTTGTCGCCCGGTTTGAGCTTGATTTCGCTCTTAACAACCTTGCCGGCGATTGGCATTTTAACCTGCGATTCGAGTTCTTCGTTGTACTTGACGCTGTCGTCGAAGTAGTAAATGACGAACGCGAGCGCGGTTACGCCGAATACTGCGAGCAATAATGCGATTGCGATGTCGCGAAGAGTAGTGTTGTTGCTCTGAACATAGTTTGGCTCAGCTTTATCAAGCACGGTCGCGTTGTTGAGGCCAAAGGTGTTATGAACCTTGGCGGTAAAGATTTCGGCGACCTTGTTGGCGATCAATGCGGCGCGTTCTGCGTCCGGATCGTTAACTGTAATCTTGATAATCTCGGTATCATCGATTGCGGTAACGCTGATCTGCTTAGCAAGCTTTTCTGGCGTGATGTCGAGCTCGAGCTCTTCGATCGCGCCGGCAAGAATCGTCTTCGATTTGACGATTTCGCTATAGGTCGTGATAAGCTTCTGGTTAATGTTGATGTCGTTAAGCGTGGTGGTCGCGCTAGCGTCGGTCTTGTTCGCATCCTGCGCCAAAACGACGGTCGTGTAGCTCCTATAAAGCTTCTGCTTGATTCCTAAATCATAAACAGCTGTACCCGCCGCAGCGACAACAGCAACAATTAGCGCTACGAGCGCGAACTTCTTCAGATAATTTAGGAAATCTTTAATGTCGATTTCTTCCATTTAATTATTTCTTCCCTTTGAATTAATGCTCTTCCGTATCTCAGGACGCAAAAATTCGCCCATCAAACAACAGAATTACTAATATTCTTCAATCATTATAGCATATTTTACTTAAAAAATCAAGAGTTCCGCCCTGCTCGCGCTGCTTCGATCTGGGCGCCCGCTTCGCTCTCTCCTCGCAAGCTCCGTAGATAGTAAAGTATTGCTCGAAGCATCTAGCTGACTATCGCGTTTTCTATGCGTTAGCTATGGTTGTTTTTTATTCTGTGCAGATAGTAAAGTTTATTTTTATCGCTTGAGCGATAGATGTTTTCGCAATTACTTTACGATTTGCATAGGGGGGGTGTTTGGTGGATATTGTACTTACTTTACTATTTGCGGAGTTTGGCGAAGAGGCGCGTAGTGTGGCGAGTAATGGGGGTGGATTTTATGCTCATGGTTGTGTTTTGGAGTGATGTTGGTAGGATGGTGGAGTAATTAAGTGGAGGTGCGGGTAATGGTGGATTGTTATTTGAGCAGTAGTTTGATTTGTCATTTGTTGGCGATTAGTCGGCAGAATTTTTATTGGCATAGGAAGGCGATGGGTGAATGTAAGAATCGGATGCGGCTGTGGTATTTGAATGATCGGGCGGAGTACGGTCTGTATCATTATCCGTTGGAATACGCGTTGCGGTTGGCGCGGCGCGTGAGGAATGAGGCGGCGCGGGATTTCGAGCGGAATTGTGAGTTATTCTTACGGCGATATAAGGGGCGATTTTGGGTGTTTCAGTTTTCGCGGTTTAGGGTGTTTGAGTGATTTGTTTGGCGGCTGAGGTGTGGCTATAAATCGTATTTTAAGATGTGCGAAGTGATGAATGAGGTGTTTGCGCATCCGAGGAAGCGCAAAAAATCGGTGGCGGATTTGCGGCAGGTGTTAAAAGATAGGATGTTGCTGCGGCAATTTTATGTAGCGAATAGTGGCCGTTAATCGGCGGCGAGGTATTCGCGGATTTTGGCTTGGGCAGCAGTGACGGTGGTCTGATCCGGGATCATGACGTAGAGTTTTTGTGAGCCCATGCTATAGGTTGGGAGCATGGCGCCGGTGCCGTCGAGGGCGATGGATTCGACTTGCCATTTTTTGAAGCCGCTGAGCTGTTGCTTGGCGAACTCGGTGATTTCTTCGTAGGTAAGGTTGGTTTCGAAGGAGCCTTCGGCGGCGTTGAGAATGTCGGTGTACTTGAGGATATACTTCGGGTTGGAGATTTTGTTGATGATGGCAGTGATGACGGCCTGCTGGTTTTCGCCGCGGTGACGGTCGCCGGTGGCGTAGGTATAGCGTTCGCGCGAGAATGCGAGGGCGCAGGTGCTGTCGACGTGTTGGTTGCCGTAAGTAAAATGGCAGGTTTTGTTGGTGTGGGCGGTGAATTCTTTATCGGAGAAGATATCGATGCCGCCAAGAGCGTCAACGACCTTGATGACAGTATTAAAGCCGACTTTTACGGTGTAATTAATCGGGATGCCGAGGAGATCTTCGACGGTTGTTTTGCTCTTCTCGATGCCATAGACGCCGGCGTGGGTGAGCTTGTCTTTGGTGCCGGTGGTACCGTGGAGCTGGACGTAGTAATCGCGCGGGATGTTGACGAGGAGGATTTTGGCGTCTTTCGGGCGGACGACGATAACCATGTTGACGTCGCTGCGGGCGGTTTGGCTGAGTGAGCCGCGGGAATCGCTGCCGCTGAGATAGATAGCAAACGGTTCGGATTTGACGTCGACGGCGGTCGGGGTGTCTTCGGCTTCTTTGCGGACTTCGAAGGTGTAGATTACTTTGGAATCTTGGACGAATTCACTGTCGGACTCTTCGATGAAATCGAGGTAGCTGTCATTGAGGACGATGGCGCTGGTTTCGAAGGCGTAGATGCTCGAGACGAGCGAACCGAGGTCGTCAAAATCGTTGGCGTGGTGGCTGATGACGTTTTGGAGGTTGGTTTTGGTGTCGGCGAGGTTTGGATTGGTTGTGAGGTAGCCAACGCTCTGGTGGCGGAGTTGGGAGACTTCGTTGTAGTCGCTGGATTTGAGGACGAGGACGGAGTAGGTTTGCGTCTCATAGCGGACGCCGGTGATGGTTTGGACGAAGCTGATGGTCTTGCGGGCATAGTGTTGGCCGAAGAAGCAGGCGCCGCTGATAATTGCCGCCACGATCATCGCGACGATTTTGGCGGTGTTGCTAGCGTGCTTGCTCAGCGATTTCGTGGCGGTGAAAATTTGGGCGGCGCCGAGCAGCACTACAACAATCACCAGCTGCCAAGTTTGCAGCAAGTTGAGCTTAACCAAGGCGCTAATGAGCGCGATAGCTGCGATGAGCTGTAAGCTTGAAAATAGTAAACAAATATTGCGTAATGCGGTTGGATTTTGCGAGGGTTTTGAAGACATTTTATGGATACGCTCGCTAGTTTTTTTAGCTTTCGTGGTTGCCATGATTGGTATATTATAACCGAAAATTGTACTTTTGGCAAATGCGCAGTGCTGTTCAGTCTGTACGGTTAGATTAGCGTGAGGCAAGAAAAAGCCCCCTTGGCGAACCATGGGGGCGCTTGTTATGTTTCTGAGTCTTCGTACGGTTGGACGATGAATCGAACTTCTTCCGGCTGGCTTGTATGTTTTGATTTAAACATCTGGAAAAGTTTGCGCACTGCGCGGTTGGGCGCATAGAAGATTTTCTTCAGAAACTCCGGCACGATTTGATTGTTGTTGCGGTATGCGACAGGAGTCTGCGGGGCTTCTTTTGCGGCTTTTTCGCTGGTGTTGCCGCCTTTGCCGAACGTAAGTCCAACATCGATCATTGGCGGTAAGCTGCCGCTATGCGGCATACGCGATGGTCCTCCGAAAATCATGGGTGGCGGCGGGCCGCGGTCGAAGAATACATGTGCAAGCTTTTCTGAAATTGCAGGCATACTGTCGGTGAAAAATTGAATTTCCCCGGCAAAAGCAAGGCTTGGCGACATATCTTCTTTTTTAAACGCAGCGAAAACTGCCACAAGAAACATAACAATAACAATAAGTGCGTAGATCATTAACATTTGTCACACCTCCTTAAAAACGTGACAGTTTGTCGGAATGGCCTATGTGTATATTATATCACGGATAAGCTTGAATGTCAATTCTTGCTAACGCTTAGTGCCTGTTTTTTGATTGTCTGCGCGCCAACGATTATTTAAGCTATGCAGATAGTAAAGTATTTGGTCTGTGTAGATCGTAAAGTTTTGTTTGGTCATTACTAATGTTCTGGTGGACTTTACGATTTGCGTAGGTGGCGCGATGGTTGGGTGCGGATACTTTACGATTTGCGTAGGTGGCGTGCGATATATAAGGAGAGCGGCGCGGTGCTTACTTCTTACTGACTTTTTCGGCGGTTTTCTTAGGAGTGTTGTCCTGCTCTTTTTGGGGTTTAATCTTGTAGAGGTAGAACGGAGCGTCGTGCTTGTATGGTTTTTCGCTCTTGAGGTTGAAGGCGTTGGAGATTAGGTAGATGGTCTTGTCGAGGCGGGTAGCTTCTTTGCGGAGGTGTTTGAAGGTAGCTTCGAGGCCGAGCGGAAGCATATACATGTAGACCGCGGTGGTTTTGGCTGGGAGTTTGTAGCGGTACATGTCGGCGCTGACGTAGCGGGAGTTTTTGTTTTTGCGGTAGCGCCATTTGCAGAACCAGACCATGAAGGGGTTGATTTCGACGCCGACGGCTTTGGCGCCGAATTCGGTAGCAGTTTCGACGACGACGCCATCACCGCAGCCGAGGTCGACAATATACTCATTTTCATTGAGTGGATAGAGGTCAGTGAAAGCTTTGCGGATGTCTGGCTTTTCGCTTGGGACGTAAGGGGCGCCGAAGATGCCGGTTAATAAGAAGATGAAGAGTGGAATGACGATAAAGAGCAGAATTGCGCCGATAATAATAAGCTTTAGGATCATAATAAGCCCATTGTAGCATAAGTGGCGGCGTTCTGTTTATGTTATGATGGTGGTATGAGTAAAAAGAAGCGCGTTTCTAAGGGGATAAAAGATTCGGAGATTGTGCGCGCGAAATATGCGCAGACCGTAAAGTCGAAGTCTCAGAAATCTAAGTTGCAGCAGGCGCTTGAGTTGAGCGCGAAGTTGGAAGACCCGATTGAAGTGCCGAAGACGGGTAAGTTTGGCGAATGGTTTGGCCTGTTGGGTGGCTTCGGTTATGGCGCGTCCTGTGTTTTGATGTCGTTGGCGCGTGTAGCGACTTATGTTGGCCTATTTTCGGGCTTTAACTCGAGTGAGATTATTAAGATTACAATTGCGATGTCGCCGATATTTTTCTGCAGCGCGGCACTGTGGCTGGCGATTGCAGAGATATGGTTGATCGTGGAGCGCAATCCGATTCGTCAGCGCCGCGTGAACATTCTGGCGCTCTGCGCTTCGGTTGGCATCTGTTCGATTGTGCTGGTGCCGTTCCGGATTGGGGCGCCAATATACCTGTTTGGCTGCCCGATTAGCGTGGTAGCGATGCTGATTCTATATCTTCGTCAGCGCCACAAAGATAACTGCATGATTGAGCCGCTAACCGCCTCTACAGAGACGAAGATTATGAAATGCTCGGTTTATGTTTTGATTTTGATGGTGATTATGTTTGTGGTTCTGCTTATTATTTCGTATCAAATGACAGATTATATCCAAGCTATTCTCCGGATGATCCAAGAACGTGCGACTTCGGCTGATGCCATTTCTCTGTTGGTGGCTGGTTTTTGCGCATAAGGCGCCATACTCTGCAGATAGTAAAGTTTTGCATTTTGCTCTTTCTGCGTAGATAGTAAAGTTTGTCTACATTAAATGCTGTAGCCTATGTGCAGATAGTAAAGTTTGTGCACGATCCTCAGTTGTCTAGCATTTTTGTAAAGCAAAACTTTACAATCTACGGAGCGAGATGAATGGGGTGCGGAGCTGTAAGACTTTACGATCTGCGGAGGCGGCGCGAGGGTTGGTGTTGATGGTGTGATTGTTGGTGTTGGTAGTACGAAAACGCGTGAAAAGGCATGGAAAAACCCGCGCGGATGGGCGCGGGTTTTCGGAGGATCTATGGCTAAGACGGCGGAATGGCGCCGTCGAATGAAGATTGCGGCGCAATTAACTGCGCGAAGTCGCATCGAGGCTTTCGGTGCCGAAATGGATCACGGTCGAAGATTTAGTCGTGGCATTGTCGTCGGTGGTGCCCGTATTGGCGTTCGGCGAAATGGCGTTGACCTGTGCGGTAGTGCTCTGGATTGTTGCCAGAATCATTCCGAGCGTAGCTTCGGCTGATTTCGGATCGTTCGAGTCGTGTGCGATAATCAGTCCGGCGATTACCTCGAAAGCGCTGGCCATCAAGGCGAACTGATTATTGACCGTCTCGGCAATCTGTGTGACCTGGTCATAGCCGTCGAGTAGCCTGTCCATCTTCTGGGATTCGCCTGTGAGCGCAAAGTTGAAGAAATGGGCGGCGGCGCGATATATCGTTTCCCTCTGTGTTGTTCTGCCCGCCCTGTAATCGTGGACGATTTGGTCGAGCATTTCGGCAGCGCTGTCTTTGGACTTTATGGCTTTGGTGAACTCATCTTTGATGGGTCCGCTCTTCTTGCCGGTCACGGAGCTCATGAGCATCGTTATCCAGGCGTAGAGGTATTTCTGGTCGGTCTTGGCACGTTTCGAGTCATATGCTTTGATGACTTCGTCGAAAGGCATTTGCGACATCTGGGTCGCGCGGGTATTAGAATTCAGATCCCTACTCATGGTCTGACCCTCCATATAAATAAAGATGTGCATGCGCCGGATTGCGCACTGTTAATATTATATCATATCATTATAGAATTTGCAAGTGTGGCGAGGAGGGTGGCGGCAATTGAGCTTGTGGTCAAGATTTAAGCACAAAAATTGCGGCCACCGAAGTGACCGCTAATAATAAATTAGGAGTTTAGTATCTCGCCGAAATACTCTACAGCCTTGCGGCTTTCGGGAGTATCATTGAGGTACCCAAGCATGCGATTTAGCGCGTTAGCTGACTCTTCGTCGAGTCCGCCAGTGTTTCGTACATAGTGCGCATAGATATCTATTACTATGTACAAATTAGCGTCATTGATCATGCCGGAATTCACGGCCTCGAAAAGCATGTCGCTTTCGCCGCTGAGAACGCCTGGTCGACCGATATCTTTCTCGACCAGTTCGGCAAGCGTGCCATTTCGCATTGCGTCGATGGCCCCTTTCGCGTCATGTGTTTTCAGGTATTTCTGAATAAATATGTAGCTAAATGGATACGTTATGAGGTCACTTGGTACCGCTTCGTTCGCGAGATATGCCGTTAAGGCTTCGTCGATATTGGTGCGGTTGCCGGGGAGAGCCAATACGTGTATCAGCTCATGGGCGATATTGTTTTCCGCGGTCTTGTTGCCATATCTTCTCATGTATTCGCGGTCGAGATATATTCGGTCGTCCTCGACTGAATAAAAAGCGGCCGCGCCGTGCATGTTTGTAATGTCACAGGCTACAAACTCGACGTCCTCGAAATGAGACCAATCAAGGTCTTCATATTGCCCGAGAGAAGTCCTGACTGCGTTCCTGGCGTCTTCGACGCGCTCGAGCATTTCGTCTGTCGGGTCTGAGACATTCGTGTAGGCAGCGGCGTCGTCTTTCGTGGTGTCGGCGGGATTCGCGGACATATATTCCACGAACTCGTCGTAGTATTTCCAGTCGGTTTCATCGGTGGCCGCCTTGGCATTGGTGCTGCAGCCAGTGATTAGTAGCGTGATGACTGCGAAAATGGTGATTACGGATGAAAAATGGTGCTTTCTCATGATGATACCTCCTAATTTGGGGAATGTGAATGTGCTGCGCCTAAGGGCATAACATAATCTAATTATATCATAAACGCTTTGATTTGTCAATGCGGCGGGGCGGAGCGCGGAGTTGAGGTGCACGGAACAACGCAATAATAAACGCGACCATCTTCCAGTCTTCCTTAATCTGAATAGTGCGCCAAAAAGGAGCCTCTCGGCTCCCTTTGTTGTTTCTGGCGGCTTAGTCGTCTGGCCACGCCAAGACGTATGGATTCGAGCCGGATCCGTCGCCGCCGACCACGAGGGTGTCCGGGCGCAGCGAAATGGCTGGTGAAACCCCTACCTCGTTCTGATGAGAGTACTGCGTAACTTCATCCGCAAAGTAGTAACGGGCGGAATTTAGCTGGTACGGCGACATCGAGGCGGTATTTTTCGCGTAATGCGGCATTGGCGAAATGAAGCTGCCGCGAGGAATGCGCTGGCCCGCCAAGACGAGCTCGTCGGCCGACAAGAGCGCTACTGGATAGGTCAGTTTGCCATTGCCGATTTCCGAGCTGACCGTATACGAATCCCTCTTGTTACAATCGAGCGATGGAGCGCGGTTTATACCCAACCTGATATACGAGTCGTAGTAATCGAATTCATTGCCACCATTGTATTGATACTCCTCGTCGGTTCCCCAACTATTCAGCAAGGCAGCCGTGCGGTCGCCGCAATAAACGGTGTCCTCGATTTTATCTAGGTCGTCGAGCAAGTTTTCTTCGAACCATTCATCGACCATGATTTTCATGAGCGAATCCTTCGTGTCGCCCATCATGATGTCTCGCGCCTGACTTAGAGTCGTGACACCGCCATGCAACACTATACTACGCTTGAGCGCATAATACAGATAAACTTCTTCGCAGGATGTTCTGCCGTCGAGACAGGTGTAGCGATGCGTGGAGCGCATTTCATCATCGAATAGATATTCTAGGCCGACCGTGTTTTTGAGCTGGTATTTTTCGCCATCCCATTCGACAGATTCCGCAAAACGAATGTCGTGGTAGGTAGAAGGGGTAGCATCCGCGTTAAAGAACGAGTTGGCGAGACGGATATTTTCAGACGGACATGGCGATTCGGCGCCAATGCAGATATATTTGTAGCCATCTTCGTAGTAATTATGTCTAGGGCCAAATAGTTCTGCTGTATATAGAATCAGTGGATCCTCGAGCACGTAATCGTGCATGTCTTTTGCGATAGCAAATTTAGTCCCGGCATACACGGCTGTGTAGTTGGTTCTGCGCGCGCTATCAATATAATGAGGCGCGTCGCATATTTCGGAAGAGCCCCTACAGAGAATCTTTTTCTCGTAGTCTACATAGCCGCCACTTAGCCAGTCGCGCATCGTGATATGTTGCGGATTGGTTAGCGTAAAGGTGCCGTCCGAGTTTTCAATGACACCATCGCCAACAGTTAGATTATCGTCAATATCGTCACCAGTTTGGCCGCCTGTCAAATTGATGGCATCGGCGTAGTCCGCGTCGTCTGGACGGTAGTAGAGGTAATAGACTTGGCTATTAGTATATGCTGACGAAATATTGGAGAACGTGTATTTTCCGACCAGCTGAGAGTATTCGTCCGCCGAACTAATCTGGTATGGATCCACCAAACTATAGGTTCCGCTTGCAGGATCATATTCGACTGAATCGGCGTACCAGTACGTAGTGTTGAGGCGCGGACTGTTCGCCACGATATATTGCGAGGTCGTAAGGGTATCTTGCTTTTGACCGGGCATTTGTTTGTACGGAAACTCGTCATCGCCCTGCATGTAGAATGCCGCGCTCATTGAATCCGGCGAGTTGTCATATACTGACTTTGTGGAGCCAATGTTGATGTACCTAATCTTATGCCACGTCATCTTGTAGACATAGGCCTGGCCGCCGCTGACGTATTCATCGATATAATACATCTCTTCACATTCCGACGGATTTTTGTAGTTCTTGCAGGTATACATTCCTTCTAGCGATGCGCCAGCAGTGTTCATTCTGGCGGCCACCAATCCGCCTGTGAGCGAGAGGCGTGTAGTGGTAGTCATGCGGCCGGTAGTGGCGCTATAAAGGCTATACTGATAGCTCGGTGCATAGTAATACATACTGGCACCAAAATCCATTAGCGTACGCGTATGCTTTGCGACTGTCCAGTATCCGTTGTGCCCGAACGGAATGCCGCGATTTTCTTCGCACTTTTTCTCGTCTTCATACAAACCGTTATAGAGCAACTTGACACCACCGGTCTCAGTCGTGCGAACGATGCGCCAGCAGAAGCCGGCAAAGAGCACGCTGTTGCTCTGAACATTGCCATGGAAGTAGTGAACCGGGAACTCGTCATTGACTGTCGAAGCCATCGTGTTCGCGCCCAAATTCGTTTCCTCTTCGGACATATTGGCGGCATTAGTAAAGTTATTGTTTTCGTCCGTGTTATATTTGTGACCCGCTTTCGCCAAGCTCATGGACTGTTTTGCGACCGCATTGTATAGGGTGTTTACCATGTGAACTTCGCCATCCATATGTTTTTCCATGCTATTCCTGAGCCAGAGCGCACGAATAGTGACATCGGATTCAAGAATGCGAATATAGTCGTCGTTGAGGTGAGTGAAGTCGCCCTCGACTGGCACATATCCAGCAAAGCGATAGCCTTCGCAAGTTGGGCGCTGTTCAGAGATGGCGGCAATAGAATATGGGTGATAGTATTCGTCCGCTGGGATATTCTCGGCTGTACATTGGCTTGGCGCATTAGCGTCGTAGTGGACGCGATAGTTCGCCTTGAGCACAGGACTCTCCGTGGTCGCGCGCGATTCATCTTCGACGCCAAGAATCTTACTGTCGACCGAAAGATAATTATTTGTAGCGTAATAGTTACGGCTAGCACCTTCCTTGAGTTTGACGCCGATTGTAAGCTGCGGATTGTCGAGACCCGCACGAACTGCCCCACTCAAATCCCAAACAATCTTGCGCGAATTACCATTACTGACGATCTCGGCATTACCGAGCGCTGCTTCGATGCCGACATTTTCGTCGAGCTCGAAATCATCCGCGATGCTATCCTCAATGATTAGCTCCGAATAGGTACGCGTCGAAACCGTCGCCGCCAATACCTGCTCTTTTAGATTCTCGGCGGTAGCCTCAAAATGACGGTCGGTGATATTTGCCATCGAAGGCGTGGTTTTCGGATCATCGCCAAACGCAATGGTATGAATCGTAATATACGGATATAGGCGCTTTAGGAGGCGATATTGCGAAGCCTGATATTCGCGCTCGCGGTCTGGTCCTCTCGCCGAAATCAACACCACAATCAGCTCTCTGCCGTCGCGAAGCGTGTAGTTGCGAAGCATATTCTCGACACCTTCTAGGCCCTGATAGAAGTTAATCGTTGATGGGTTGAAATCGAGATTATGAATTTTACTACTTGTTTGAGAGTCGCTAAAATCAGAAATAATTTGATATGGCTGACTATCGAGAATGAGCGCCGTGCGGTTATTGCCGTCCGTACGCATAGAGACCGCCACGCTACTTACAGCACTCGTAATTAATCTAAACTCTTCTTCCGCGCCATCGCTACCACTATCCATCACAAAAATGACATCTTTGCCGGTCGTATCCGGCTTCGTGCGCGTGTCGAGCTGCAGTTTAATCTCCGCCGTTCCATTACCGGTCCAGCGCGCAGATTTGTTGATTTGCCAAGAACCTGGGCTCGCTTGGCTGTAGCCATCTTGTGACTCGAGCGTAATCGAGTCGACTGCTTCTGACGGTTCCGCAAAAACAGCATTGCCGAATTGATAGACGCCGAGCACGCCCGTAACTGCAAGCGTTACACTGAGCACGAGCCTGGCACGCCGATTCGTGCCGCGTTTCTTGTGAGTAGCGCGATAAATAACAAATGTTATAGTCACCGCGCAGAACGGCAACAGCCAGAGGGCGCGCTTTAGATTGTCGGCCGTTGCTGGGTTAATCGCCTCTGCGATGTCGTCAATAACGCTAGCAGGCGTGAGCTTTTTCTTGGTCACAAAATTATCCTGCGCGATATAGTTGCCGTTCGGATCCAACTCGTAGTTCGGCACCGAGGCGATTGCGCCAACCAGTTCCGCAATTTGCGCGTATTCCGCATCCTTGTTTTCGGTGACTTTGTATTGCAGCTTTAGCGTGACAGCCTCGCCAGGCGCAATGCTCGCGATTTCTGCAAACGAATCATCTAGCAGCTCGTAGCCTTCGCCCGGTAGAAATGTCGCGCCGTCAAGGCCTTCATCGATGCGCACGTTTGTAATTGTAAATTCGGCCGTATTTTTAACATAAACCTCAATCTCGACCGTGTCGCCCTGCTCGAAATCTTTCTTGTCTTTCACGGCGGTGGCGATTTCTGGCGCAAAATAGCCCGAAACATCCTGCCGATTACTGTACCAACTACCGTAGATTACGACATTTTCGGCCGGCATGGTTGCTAGCCGATTAATTGACCAGCCCGAGAATGTGAAACCTTCGGCGCTCGGCGCATCAGCAATCGTAACCGGCGCACCGTACGGGTATGCTTGCGCGGCAGGCAAAAGCTCAGCCGCATTTTCTGGCAGTTCATTCCCAGTAAACTCGTACGAGAGGTTGAAGCGCTGGAGTTCGAAGCTTCCCGTAATGACTACAGGAGCATCGGGCATCTCGAATGCGCCGTCCGTTATCGTTGCGTCGTTTGTGGTCCAGCCACTGAAGATGCGATGGTCGATTTCGGTACCCGCTTCAGTAGAATCAATCGTCACGGTTTCGCCAGGAGCGTACTCTCGGCTTTTTGGAACAATATAATCATCCGGTACATCACCCGTCACGACGTAGTTAAGCTCATACTTTTGCGCATCAGGCAAGCGTGTAAAGCTACCAGTTAACACAACGTCGCCGTCCGGCATCGAGAAGCTACCGTTCGTAATAGTCACGTCACTAGAAGTCCAGCCCGAAAAGCTGTAGCCATCTAGATTTGGTTCAAGCGCCACGCTGACTGGAGCGCCGGTCGAATAGTTCGCATCTCGCGGCAATGACGGAGCCGAATCAGGAATGTCGCCGGTATAGTTGTAGCTGACACGATGCGTAACGGTTTCGTCGGCACCAATCCAGACATGGACGGTATTCGAGTCTTCTTCTCTATCATCTTCTTTGGTTTGGGCGGTATTATAGAAGTCCATGCGTAGGGCACCGTTTAAGGCCGGGACGCGCGTCGAAATGCCGACCGTTAGATTGCAGCCAGCCTGCAGATCTTTGACCGAAAAAGTGACGGTTCGAGTATCTTCGCTATAGAGTAGGCCGTGATAGTAATACTCGGTATGCGCGTCATTCCAGGTGCCGGAGTCAACATTTGCCTCTTGCGTGTCGTCAACTACTGCACCGCGACAAGTAACGTTGGGATTTGAGCGTTCTACCGCAACCAAAGTACCGTTCGGGCTTGGCTCGAAACCAAGAAATTCAAGCCCGTCCGGGAGACGATCTCGAATCTCGATAGTGTCGCTTTGAATTTGAGCCAAAGTATCGTCCGTAGATTGAACGCCGAATTTGTCGACGCCATCTTCCTTGACGACGAGATAGTATTTTAGCTCCGAAAGTTCTTCGACGCGAACATTAGTTTCTAGCTGCGATGCGGAAACCGCCCAATGCGCATACAACGCAAAAGCTCCGCCTGTAACAAAAATAGAGACTGCAACAATCAGCGCTCGCGCACTGAAAGAGAGCCTCTTTTTCCCTACACACCTATATAACATTAGCTTTATTATAGTTGTTATGTTTTTCGCGCGCAAGCACTGCGCGGCTGTTTTTGCTGCTAGATTTATTTGTCGGCTATTTCCGTAGCGTCACGTCGCAAATTGAGCTCAAGAATTTGAAATCGACATCGCGGCGAAACGACGAGTCAATGCATATCAATGCAATTAGCGGCGTATAAGTTTTTTCGCCTTGCCACAAACGGCGCCAAGAGTCATGCAAATAAAGCCCAGATTCGTAATGATCACAACGGCTGCCATGATTGCCAAGTTGGCAATATTGAGCACGAAATTCTTCTGCATAAACAGCGCGATATCGATGCAGAATAGCACAATAATAAACAAACGTCTTCCGGTCTGTTTTGATCTGGACCGTCTTTGGAAAAAATACTGAACCGAGATGAGTTTGGCCTATCCCCAAATGCGGTAAGCTAGCGTTCGTAGCGAGTATACCAAAGACAATATTATTTTTTATTTTTAGCGCCATATAAACTTACAATAGAAATACAACAGTAGAAAGGACGATATGGACGATTACTCAATAGTTATCTGCAAACCACAAGGCAAAGAATTACCAACTGGACTTCTCGACAAGTTAAGAGAGCAAGGACAAGACGAGTTCAGAATACATGTCGAAAGGGATGGCGTTAACTGCACCGTTACGCCATCAGAATGCGAAGATGGTCTAGACGGACTCGAAATTCATTTGAAGTGCGGCGTCGATGAGCTAAAAATACCAGAGCTAGTTGCCGATTTTCTTGGATGCGCTGAGTACTCCGAATATTTTTCATTTGGTTAGCCTACCCCAATCATTCAAATCACGGTCTTTTCTGGTCCTTCCCAACTTCTTTCTTTTGTTATTATTGGCCAAAAAACAACATACTACTATGCGTTCAAACTTGTCGTAGTCGCACGTATCGAATTCACTGCTATGTTCGAGTATAAAACCTTCAAGTTACCGAGCCATAACCGGTATTGGTTTGCCGGGTTTAGCTTTTTGAATGAGCGGTGTTTTGCCATGGTAGCCTCGTTCCTTAGACTATGCTACCGTTTGGTGGTATTTTGTAAAATTATTGATGCCTGGCCACTATTTCTTCCTGCGTGTCTTCTGATGGATCTCTTTGTTCGAGTTTTAGCTTTTCTTTGAGATATTCATACTGAGGTCTTAGCTCACAGTTAATAATATCACTCCATTTTCTTACATAAACTTTGCAATTCTTTTTTGGCAGACATTCCACTAATCCTCTGGAAGCCTCTCCATTACTGCGCATGCTCTCTATTGCATCAGAAATAACGTCATCGTTTGAAAACTCTTTACCTACAAGCAAAAAAGTCCAGTGAATATTTTCGGTGCTACAAGCAGGATCTTCCAATATTTTTCTTTTATACTCTTTGATTTGATCAAGTTCTTCTTTGCCCAGTTTTACGCTAGGTCTTTTAAGCTCAACTACTATATTGTGCACCTCATGCATTCCGTTCGGATTACGACGCACTATCTTTTTCGACAGAAACAAGTCTACTTCTTTTCTTGATTCAGATTCTGTATTATAATCAGTTATCCCCAAGATTTCGCTTGCAAATCTATTAATAGTCTTTTTAATCGCGCCTTCCGTGGAAGATACTAATCTATATTCTTCGCCAAAGACCCAAAAGTCTTTATCTAAAATTTTTTGAAGGTGTTTGACCTCGAGAGTATTTTTGTATTTGTCCGGATCATATACTAAGTTCTCTAAATCATCTAAAGTCTGTAGACGATAATCGATTTCCTGTATAGTGTCCACAATATTGCCAAGGCTCGTCCTTTTGAGTAATTCTTCGAGCTTTGCGCGCTGGGTATTCGACAGTTTATAAACTTCATCTATCATTTTGAGAATGATATTACTTTCATTTGTACCCATCAGAGAGGCGAGTAGCCCTAGTATCATTTTTTTATTATCAGTTGACGTGCCGGAATACATTTCTGGCGCGATGACATATGTTTGACGTACTAATTCGGAAAAACATTCTTCTGGCACATGTAGCAATTCTGGAGATGGCATAACTTTTTCTTCTTTTAGTTTATCCACGAGGGTCTCCGAGATTTTTTCGATATATGGCTCTCTGAAATCTTCTAGGGCTTTTCGAATCTCTTTTTTTATAGCTCCGATGAGTTTTTTCTGATCTGTATCTAAGAGACCTTGCTGTCCACTTTCTTCTTCTACTGATGGAATATAGCCGATAAATTCATCAGACTTAATATATGCCGCATGGTAGAATATATCGGATTTATTATTTAGGCCGCTAGGAAGCTTAAAAATTTCATTTCCAGCCTCATCTTGGAAATAAATTTTCGAAAATTCTTTATCTGCTAATGCGTTTTTCCATTGGATGAGATGAGCTGTAAACTTCTGGTTATCTACCTCTATGTCAGCGTCTTTTTCTGCTTCTATGAGGTCTCTGGGGTCTATTGCTTTACTATTGATGTAAATATTTTTTTCAGGATAGAGTGTAAGAAACCAAGCGAATCTTTTTAATAGATCTTTGGGTAATAGTGTTTCAAAAAATGCTTCATTTAGCAGATCGCTAGTTACGTTGAATTTTACGGTTGACCCATTTTTAGGCTTATTATTTTTTTGCTCTTCTTCGTTGATCGTAAACTTACTTATCGACTCGCTCCTAAGAACAAGAGTGTATTTTTTGCCATTACAATTACTCGTCCATTCTGCAGAATTCGCAATAGCCTGGAAGGAAAACCTTCCAATGCCCCTACTACCATGTGGGAGACTTCTATATGGGACCTTCTTTAGCCTTTTTTCCGAATCGAGAAAAGTAGCTACAGTAGAATTAGCCTGGCCCATATCCCACCCGTTTCCGTCGTCCGATATGGATAGGTTCGGGTATCCAAAACTAATTCCATCTGACGACGAGTCGTAGCTGTAGCAGACGTTAACCTTATTCGCACCAGCGTCAAAAGCGTTCCAGACATATTCGGCAATCACCATCTCTGGCTTATTGATGTATTTTTTTAGTTCAGATAGAATCGAATTATCATTTATGGAGATTGAACGTTCCATACTATCACTTATTATACCACCTATATCTATATTACCCATTGACATTGTATTTCTTTAATTTTCTTCATTGTCATTGTTTTTTAAGCCTCTACGGCTCCAGTAAAGCTAAGAATCCTTAAAAGTTAGAATCTCTTTGCCTGTATATGTACACCTCAGAACTCGCACGGCATCAGAATAGGGTAATCCTTTTAGGTATAACCTTGATTTTCGCCGTGCATTCGGGGTGGTCAATACGCCAGTCCACAACCATGCAAAGCCGAGCAACAATGTCTACTCGACCCTCGCCAACAGGGGATCCTAGATAAATCTGATTAATCGCCAAATACGACAAGCCCGCGGCGTCCAAAACAAGCCCCCCTCAATACAAACTAGCTAATTCGCAGCACCAGTTTCTATCGTTCATTCTTCTTTATCTCGATTCTTCTCGTCGGAAAATATTGATTATATATAGGCGAACTGTTCTAATGTATTTTCAGGAAGTTGCTCGAATTTAATTCCACTCAAGGCATTCCTAGCCTCTCTTATAGTAAAACCAAACAAATCCCAATATTTTTCGATATAACCAAGTAGCCAAGACCTTACTGAGAAATCATAATTTTCCTCTGTAAAAATTTTCCACCTATTCAGCGTAGTTGAGTTGGTGACGCCTCCGATTATTTCTTGCAGTGCGTAGACGATATTTTGAGTTTCGCGAATATCCTCGAAGCCATCGCGCCATCTATATCTCTGAGTCAAACCTTCATTCTTATTCTTTCTCGATATCAATCTTGGAATATCAAGAATCCGCGTAATCTGCTCATTCATTAAGTCTATTTTGGCCTCGGCACCCCTAGAGCCCACTCGCAACCAAGGATACTCGTAGTTCTTAAACCCAAAAGTCTGGCGCTTCATTTCATTAGCGAGCATCTTGAGAAATATCGCCTCGATAGCTGGGCGCACGTCCTTCCCTTTATTTCCCTTCCTGCCTCTTATCATTTTCTCGATTACGGAATAAGCCATTTCGTAATTCGTCTTTATTCGCACTTCTTTTTGCGAAGGTAGGTACTTCTCGATAAATAATTGAGGTTCTATAATACCGTCGGCTTTTAAAGCGCTGCAAACAACCGCTCTGTCGGCAGGAATTATTATCTTTACAAATTCCAATCTGCGCAAAATTGATAAAAACGACAAGACATTTACGGTATCTTCACCTTTCAGGCGATCAAGGTCATCTATTATGATAAAAATCTTATTTGCGATTTTGTGCTTACGATATTTTTCATTAATTCTATAAACCGCATCGCTCGATAATGCATCGACTTCGTTTCTTTTCTTCAGAACATTCAGTAATGTATTATTGATGTCTTTATCAAGATTTCGAATAATGGAATCGATTGGATTATTAGCCTTTATGCCTAGCTCTGAGAGAGTCTCTCTTAAAGCGGTCAAGACGTCACTAAATAACTCACCTCCATTAACACGATACTTAAAAGCAGACTCATAGATATACCTATTGCCTTCTTTGGCGGCTTCGTTTATAGCGATTAATAGGCAAGTAGTCTTTCCTGCTCCCCATTTTGCGTTAATCATTAGAATATTGTCATTGCCGCTTTCGGACAAGAACTTTTTTATTGGAGATATAGATTCGTCAATAAGGCTATTAATCTTTTTAGGAATATTCGGATTTTTGCGCTTATCTCCATATATTCTTTTGGCTAACTCTTCTCGATTACAGGCAGGTTCACCACTGTTATTACTGCTCAGGAGACGTTCAATATAATGCGCGTTTCTTATGTAGATTTTCTTTGCACAGCTTTTATATAGAACTATAGTAATGGCCGTGACACCAATCATGAATAGCGCCAAAACAAAGAGGCGAAACGCTTCGCGAGTCACAAAGTTCCAATCAAGCACACCTGGATCGAGCAATTCAATTAACTTCAATGCAGTACTACAACGACTATCAAAATCCACCAATAGCACACGAGCCAACCAGAAGCTTACTAAAACGAAAATAGCGATATGTATTATCGGATACTCGAATATTAGTTTAGTTCGCTTAGCCTTCTTTTCTTGCTTTCTCTTTTGCATCCAGTTACTCTCATATCTCCCCCATGTATTTATTATATGATTAACTTTCTTGCTATTTGTGATTTATATCTAAATTAGAGGTAATATATAATACAAGCAAATGCTCAAGAATCAGCAGTTCAATATATTAGAAATAGCCGAAAAGAACCATTTCAAAAGATTCGCCTATTTTCAAATTACGTTACGAGATAAGATCAATTACGATATTGAGCTAGTGGACGGTTATTTAAGCTTTTCGAGCGATAGTAAGACGCACCCAAAAAGACATGTAATATTTGGATGTCAGTCTTACTTCAGGGAAAATCAACTTATCCCACCTAGATTTAATACTTATTTTCTAGCATATAAGCCAATACTAGAGTTATATAGTTACGAAACGACCACGATAGACATCTTATTAAACTGTAGTGACAAAGATCTCAAACAGATATCAAAGGAACTAAAAAATAAAGGGCCGCAAACGGTCGTTTATGAATTGTTAGAATTTTTTACCTATAAATATAATCTAGCTGCATGCGGAAATGATTTTCTCGATACTCGCGAACTATGTACCGGTAGCCTCAAATGCTTTCTATATTACAAAAATAGAAAGTCGAATACTTGGAAAAGCGATGACGCAATAATTGCGCCTTCAGTTTCTCTTATACCAAATAATCCTAACCAAAAACTAAATTTTCAGGACGCAATAAATATCGAAATTCCGCCCTGGAAGTTTTTCGAAAATAAGACGAGGTTTGATTATAAATCATACAATAACTTGGATTGCGTTATCGATGCGGCAATAACATTCGAATCTTACCTAATCCATACAATAAAGAAATCTGGCACATATAGTGCCTATACGAGTGAGTATAAAAACTATTTAGGGTTTAATTCCGCGTTAGAGTTTTGTAAGAAGAATGGGCTACTAAGCAAGTCTTTTGCTACAGAATTCGGAAACGCTTTTAATAGAATTAACATATACAGATGCATGATAGTTCACGGTGTAATCGATAGCCCTATCATAGATCGACAGCAAGCAGAAGAAGCTTTTGAGATTGTTAATGATATTTTTTCAAAGATAAATTATTAATCGAGTCCATCCTTTTATCGGAAGCTAATACACATAAATGCATCCAATCATATACATAGTAGCTGTTAGAAGTGTTCTGCAGCATAGTTACTTTATCTCTTCCAGAACACCTACCCACCACGCCACCATAAATCAATCATAGCAACTCATAATTCTACACAACCGCCAGCACCGCCGCCGCCGCGAGCGTAATAATATTCAGCCACGGCGTATTGATGTAGTAGCTAACGAGCATGCCGACTGCGACGATTAGTAAGCCGATAATCAGCTTCAGACTAATCCGAATCTGCACATATTTCTGCACGTCGATATAGCGATAAATCGGTATCGCAAAGAATGCGACGACGGTCGAAATCGAAAGCGGTGCTATTTGACCGAGAGAGCCTTTTTCTCGACCTTCGCCAATTTCCTGCGAATCGGCTCGTAAACAACAATAATAACCTTATTGACTAGTTTATTAATAGTCGCCGAATAGATAATACTGACTAGTAACGACGCGGTAAACAGGCCTGCCGAGAATAGCGCGATTGCGGCAAATGGGTAAGACCATTCGACATGTTCGTAGAGCCAAGCCCAGATGGCTGGGCGGAATAGTCTTCTTACGATAATGTTCTCGTGAATCAAGTAGATCCAGAGCGAGTAGATTCGGAATCGGGGCGACAAAAAGCCGCCGGCGGCTGAACTGGCGGTTGTTTTTGCTGCTAGATTTATTTCTTCAAAAATTTTCGTAATGCTATATCGCAAATTGAGCTCAAGAATTTGAAGTTGAGGGCGATGGCGAAGATGGCGGTGAGTGTCAGCGTAATAATATTGAGCCACAGAATGTTTAGATAATAGCTCGTCAGGATGCCGGTGGCGGCGACCAAAAGGCCGAGAATTAATTTCTTGCTGAGGCGAATCCGTACGTATTTTTGTACGTCGATATAGCGATAGATGGACATCGCAAAGAATGCGACGACGGTCGAAATCGAAGCAGCATATAAACCAATAAATTTCACGAGCGCAATATTGACAGCAAGGTTAATAATCGCAGCATAAGTCGAAGTCTTTGCGATCTCCTTAGACTTCTTTAGCGCCACATATACGCTGCCCATGAGCGACACGAAAATATTAAACACTGTCGAAAGTAGCAAAATCGGAATCTGGTAGTAGGCATCCGCGAACTTCTCGCCACGAATCAAAATCGGAAATACGAACGGCATGCATGCAATCACGCCAAGACATAGCGAGCTAAATAGCTTCACTGTATTTGCAGTAATCTTCGTGAAGAAATCGTCGGCATCGCCATCCTTAATATGAAGTGCCGCAGACTCGGCCCAGGTCAAATTGAAGATATTGAAGACTGTTGTAATAATTGATGAGAACTTGTTTGCCGCAGAATAAATACCGTTGAATGCCTCGCCTAACGCTACATAGATAACCGTACGATCCGATGCATTAATAATCCACCAGGAAAGCTGGTTTGGGATAAGCGGTATCGAGTACTTCCAAAGCTCCTTAACGGTCGCCCTGCTGAGATATTTTGGACTAAAATAGCGATAAATCTTCTTAGCAAAGAATATGAATAAAATTGAGGCTGCGTTGCCAATAAGTGATGCTGCAAGCATGCCATATGCACCCCAATGCCAACCCGCAATGAATAGGACATTTAGCAGTATCGAGGTAAGACCAGATACTACACTGGCGATGGAGTATTTTAAGTTATCGCCGAGACCACGGCAAATCTGCAGCAAAAGATGCGATATGCCCATCATTACTACATTAGCAGCCAAGAAGTGCTTATACGGCGAATCAATCAAGAAGTTAACTAGAATATAAATAACGGAAAAGATTAGCGACTGAACGCCAACTGTAGCGACAGCGTTGCTGATATATCTCTTCTGGCTCTCATTATCCTTACGGACATCGATAAGGTGACGAAAAATCGCCTGCTCCATCTGAAAGAATAGGATAGGAATCAAAAGCGAAGTATAAGTATTAAGCAAATCTACGGAGCCATATTCTTCTGTCGAGAGATAGCTAGTATAGAGCGGAAGCATCAAAAAGCTAGCAAACTGGGTGCAGATTTTACCTAATGCGACAATAAGTGTGTTTTTGGCTAATTGTTTTTCGCGTTTCATTTTTCGTAATTATTTTAGTATTTTATCTAGCGCATCGAAATGATGTCTCGATTCTTTTCTAAGCTGGTCAATTTGCTTTTTCGGAAGAGGTTTATTATTGAGCAGTTCTTTAATGTCAGGATAAATATCCTTCTCGATATCGATATATTTACCCTTAAAATCTAAGTCTTTCAGGAGATTGCGGGTTTTATCGTTATAGACGATGGGAATTACCTTCTTACTAAGCGCAAACCCTAAGATATTAGCATGGAACCGTGAACCAAATACGTAGTCTGCTTCTGAAAACAGCCTCAACGCTTCATTGATATTACCCCTGTATTGATAAGCGCTTAGATTCCGGTGCTCTGCATTGGCTAATATCCGCCTAATTGCATCCTCGTCACCTTCCGACTTACAAAATGAGAATAGCGTAATGTTGTATGATTCTTTTTGCAGCTCTCTAATAATCTTCTGTATCGATCCTACGTATAAATCATCATCGAAATGCCTTAATTGGGAAGATTTTTGTTTGCAATCGATTACTGAAATGATTACGTTCTTACCATCCGTTTTGTGTTTGTTTAGTATATCTGTACCAAATATAATATCTGGAGCCACGCGGATTGATGAGTTCTTTATATAGGATTGCGATTTTTTATCTCTTAGACAAACGTCTTTTGCCTTATCGAAGACTTCCTCCACCTTTTCAATATAGTAATCATTATAGAATGGACCGATATTTGCACCCAAGATATAAAGTGGCTTATTGCAGCTTTGATACCAAAACGTATTGTAGTATTTGTCGCTCAATCGCTTATCCTTGCACAAGCTGCTTTCCCAGAAAAGCGACCCTCCTATAGTGACTATAATGTCGCATCTATTCATTAGAATGCGATCTATCAGGCAGGTTTTATTTAAGAGGAAGGATAACTTTCGCACAAAGCGGTAGCATATTCTTTTGGCGCTATATACCTTGAGATTCGGGATTTTCGGTTCTAATTTTACATTTTCTTTTGCGAGTGTTACAAAATTAACATTCGGGTAACGATTGCAAATAGCCTCAACAAATAAATCGTCGCCTAAATTATTTTTATAAACACATTTCAAGAATACTTTCATTCTATACTCCAATCTTATATGGTATTGTGCCATCGTAGCCGCACAGCACATACCTATTAATCCAATAACCAATCAATAGCATAATCACTATAATAATAAATAATCTTTTATCTTTTCTGTTCTTCAAATCGGACTCGATTCTTGGGATCAAATAAATATAGTGAACTAAAAATAGATAAGATAACCGATATCCAAATCGTATAAAAGCGGAAAGCGAATAGCTTACCACATCGATAGCCGCGAATGCGACTAACGACGATGTGTGTTCTCGTTTTTTTGCATTCGTCGTTCTTTGGAAAAATAGAATAATTGAGAAGAATAGTATTTTATATATCAAGTAGCGCATGTTTATGGCGCCATGATTGTTTTGTACGTACATTGAATATTTTTGTAGAATCGGAATAAACGACGCAATGATATTAAAAATGACATCTATCATCGAAAAAGACGCTAGCATCAATAAGCAGGTCACTATTAATCTCAATGCCGAGTTCTTGTTGGAATAGAATTTATTGATTAAAGGTATTGCTAAATAGCATATATTGCTCGTATGGATAGTGCTTGTTAATAGGGCCGACGCGGCATATTTTGTATTCTTTTTTTCTTCTGCTAGCGGATAGCATAATAACAGAATAAATATGGCAATTGATTGCCTGATAATATTTAGAGAAGTATTGAACCAGATAAACGAATAAACTAGTGTTGTTAAGTAAATCTTTGTATTCCGTTTCTTTTTCTCTTTATAAGCGACAATATACATTATTGATGCTAGTATGGCCTGATGAATAAAGAGAAAAACTCTGAAGTCATGCGTAAACTTAGCCACGATATGGTTGATGAACGAATAACCATACTCGATGTCTTGATAGTTATTGATATTTGACAAGAAGCTACCTGACCCTATTTCTCTCTCAAATCGCTTTAGGCCATACACATTAATGTCAGTACCGACATCATAAGACCTAATCGCTGCAAAAGTCGAAAAAATTACGATCGATATAACTGAAAAAACGATACTGATTTTTTTATGTTTCCTGTAAAAAATGTCAGACAAGAATCCTAATAACGTTACTGCTGCAAAAAGCAAGAAATAAGGCATCATATGTCGCTCCTTTCGAATCTGGAAGGATTAGGATATCTAGACTCTAACGCTGCAACAACGAGATTCTTTGCACGAATCGCTTCTTCGCCCGTCTTACCGCTATCGTTCAGGCATATCATCGTATGTTTTTTCGACTCGATATCTTGAGCTATGGCTACCGGCATACTTTCTATATTGTAATACTTGCTATTATTATAATTCCTCGGAGCAGATATTCCGCAAGCCATCTGGTAGTACTCAAATACCCATTGGCTTACATTGTCATTTTTGCGAAATTTACTCATAGAAGTATTAGAAAGCACTTCTTTCTCAATTGCCCATAGTTTTTCATAGGTACTTTTTAGATAAGACGCCGGTGCATGCTTGCTGCTGTAGCCGCACTCTGTGTTCTTGATTGCCGAGAGAATATTTTTTCCAACCATCAAAATACCATTGCTTACACTAAGCTCTTTTCGGTTGTTTTTGTATTTTTTGACAATGTTATTGCAATTAATGTCAATCCGAGATGCCTGCGTGCCGGTTTTGCCTAATTCTGAAATTGTATAGGTCGCCCTAGGCTTGCTATTCTTGAAAAAGAAATTCGGATCAATGGTCCTATTTAGAAACATGTCGTCATTGAAATATACAAATTTATCGGATAGGCCTGGAATTTTATGTAAATTCATTTCGATGGCGCACGAATTAAAAGTCGGAAGCATGCCTTTTTCCATAAAATCAGAATGCTTAACAATATTTATTTTTTTATAGTCCGTGTTTAGCCATGACGGGATGTGCCCACAGGTCACAAAATGTATTTTTCTCACCCAAGGGGCATTGTTCTCTATAGCTCTAAACCAGTACCTTAATAAGCCCCAATCCCTAAATCTCGCTTCGTCAATCTTCTCATTTTTTGGCGCATAGCTATTTCTAGACTTTACCCACTCTTTATCGGAACCATCAACCCAAGTGACGACAAAATCAATGTTACTTTTCATGTGTCAGCTCCATAATTCTATTGTCTATCGATTTACCATACATGTCTACAGAAAACGCCTCCGACACCAAATTGCAGTATTCTTTTCTATCTGGTTTACATCCTCTTAGTTCGTAGGCTGTCTTTAGCTTGTCGCGAATCTCTTTTGGTGTAATCTCGTTTAAATATTGCTTATTCTCTCCATAGCTAGCAAGCACCTCAGGCAATCCTCCATTCTTCGAGCTGATTATCCTAATTCCGTTCATCATTCCTTCTAGCGCGATCAGACCAAACGCCTCATTCCACTTGCTGGGAATTACCTGGCAATCGGACAGCTGATAATACTTATACAGCTCTCTCGCCTCTATTCTTCCGACATGTATTATCGATTCATTTTCTTTAGCAATCCTCATTATATCCTTGCTGTATCCGTCGATTTTACTCTGATTCTTCTGACCGCCAACAATTAAAAGTTTTATATTCTTTTTTTCTTTTCTAAAGTCAATAAATCCTTCGACCAGCTCGCGTACGCCTTTTTCTGGCATTAGGCGCCCGACATAGAGAAATACGTAATCATCTTTCTCTATTCCTAGTTTTTTCTTCAGTTCTCTCTCTTGCTTTTGTGATAGTTCTTTATCGAACAGCGACTTATTTACGGCATTATAGATCGTAACGGCCTTCAATGAGTTTTTATTTATATTCGATACTTGCCTGCAAATAAAATCACTTACGCCCCATACTTCAGTCAAAAACTGCGTTGCGGCGACTGCATCCTTTCGATCCGTATTAATATAGTCGTTATGTAGATGCAATACGATTGGAGTTTTGGTGCGGAAGTTCTTGCCGATATAGGCCAAATCATTATCGCAATTTTCAATTACTATCAAATCGTAGTGATTTCTCTCATTTCTAGAGATAATATCCCTTATCGCTTCTTTTATAAAAAATCTAGCACAGGCTCTACCAGTCAAAGTCTGAAGCAATCGCTCGAACTTTCGTAGTAGTCCACTCTTTGCATTTGATACTTTTATATTCCGGAAATGAACAGTCTCATAATTCTTATCCTGGTCAATCTCATTATCTTTCGTATAAGCGCTATAGACAGTTATATCGAAATTTTTGGTTTCGTCATTATGGCAAAAATACAAGTCCATTAGACCCTCTATTGCTCCTGCGGACGTACTTTTAATCGGAACGAAACCTGGCGAAATAAATAATACCTTCTTCATAACTACCTCAGCAATTTGAAAATCCTCTCGCAATTATTACTATCTTGTATTGAGAAAAATTTTTGTCCTTTCTTCGCATATTTCTTGTTAGCGGATTCTTTAATTGCTGCCACGATTTCGTTAGAATCTTTAATTACTGGGCCAAAGCTATCTTTTTGATAATCAAAGTAACCCTCGTTTAAGCCATGCTCTTTTCTGTATTCTTTATAGTCCGGCTGATAATATACGACTGGCTTTCCGAGATAAGCAAAATCGAAGTATATACTTGAATAGTCAGTTATGAGAACTGCCGCATTATTTATTAGCCAATTAATACTAGTGTCGTTTTTCTTGCAAAGCTTCACTCTTTTGCTTAAGATCTCGTTTGCATTAAAATATTTCTGTGCGCTTGCATGCGGATAGAAGTATAAATATTTACCATTTTTCTCTAAATACTGCTCGAGTATAGTATTGTTTACTACCGACAATATATTCTTTTTGTAGTTAGAGTCTTCGAAATTATCGTCATTAAGATTTCTTCTCCATGTAGGAATGAAGGCGATGATTTTGTCATCTGAGTCATGATTTAGCTTGTCGTATCGGGCGAAACCAGTATACGCGACATTTCCTTCTGGATATCCAAAACGCATGCTTATATAGTCATACTCTGGTTTTGCGCCGCAGATAAAATATTTAAATTTCGTGTTTTTATAATAGAACATTTTTGCATCATCCTTCGTGATGCCGTGCTGCAAAAATACTCGATTATTATAAAGATTGAGATATAGGTGGAGTATCGTAAATAGCGTTTGGTTCGGATTCCCCTCTTTATGCGATGAAATATTACGAGTTGCGCTCATGTACAAAAAGTAATGCTTCAACGAAGCCCACTTAACAATATCAGGCTCGAACTTTTTGACATATTTATAATCCGGATTCTTTTTATCGATTGCGTAATATGTCTTCAATTCGGGATGCTCTTTTTGCATATATTCAAAGAAGGCGAGACCGTTATCGCGTGCCATATCCTCTCGTTCGCAAATGAGCCACATATGCTTTTTGGATAGTCTAAGGTACGTACCATAGATGATTGATGGAATTAGAGCTAGCAAAAACTTAAAAATGCCAAGAATATCACGAATCGAAATCTTTTTTAGTTTATTAAGCATATATTACCTCGTACTCATTCTGTAATTTGGGGGCGAGAGCGGAAATATTATATCTTGAGGAATTTGTTTTATTGTTATTACGTTGACGTTCCTTTAGGTATCCTTTGCCTAGCCCCGCTTTGAACATATTTCCAATATTGGCTTCATCCGGCACATATGCACTAGCCAATACGTCTAGTCCGTTCACCTGAGCTTCAACCGCAACCATCCCTAGCCCTTCGTAAAGGCTTGGGAACGCAAAAACGTCAAGAACCGAGTAGCACTTATTAATATCTTCTCTACGCGATTCAATATGAATATCTTTGCCTAGATTTAGCTTTTCGATTTTTTCATCGATCTTGCTCCTGAGCGGGCCGTCGCCAATTAATAATAGTTTGGCATTAGTAGTTGTCTTCTTGAGCTCATAGAACGCATTGATAAGAAATAGCTGATTCTTAGCCGGCACCATGCGCCCAAAATTTCCAATCACATAATCGTCATCCTTAAAACCGAACTCTTTGCGTAAGCGCTTGCGAGCTTCTGGGTCGAATTTAAACTTTTCGATATCAATTGCGTTCGTAATAATCTTAACCTTACCCTGTTCGACGGCTTTCTTTCCGAACTGATACTCGCCAGCATGCTTCGTGCATGCAAAATAATCCGTCGCCCACACCTTGCTAAACGGCCTGAGCGCGTTCTTCATCAGGTTTTTCTTCCATTCGCGCGGGTTGCTGGTACTGTGGCTATGAGCAATGCGCACTGGTACGCCAGCTTTCTTCGCGGCATAGAGCGGGAAGACGCTCAAAGTGTTGATATTCGAGTGAACAATGCGATATTTCTTCTCGCGGAAGAGGTTTTCGAGGAATTTGAGGTACTTTGGCAATTTCTGGTACGGCGGGCAAAGAATGACCTTGCCTCCAAGCTTCTCGATCTCATCATGAGGAATATTGGTCGAATCTTCGTCGCAAATAAAGTCGAACTGAATCTTGCTGCGATCGATATGGCGATAGTAGTTCATAATCACGGCTTCGACGCCGCCACCGACCCATTTACCCATGATTTGCGCAACAACAAGAGGCTCCTGCGCAGGAGCTTTTGAAGCGGTTTTTGTAGTTTGTGCATTGCTCATAATTTTGGTACCAAAAAGCGCTCGCGACGGCCCTCACCTCCGTTCCGAGCGCGGTAAATATATGCCTATATATTAGCATAGAATTGCGAAAAAGTCAAGAATGTGGCGCTGAGGATGGCGAGCGCAAGGCAAAGGCAAACTTTACGATCTGTATAGAGATGTGCGACTGGTGGCTTTACGGTCTGTATAGGTGTGTGGGCATGGAAAAGCCCCCGAATGAATTCGGGGGCTGGTGAGGGTTGGGTCATTCAAGGAAGCGTTGCAGGAGATTTCCGACGAGCTCTTTGATTCGTGTGCGCAAGTTCCTGTAGTAGTTTTGCACGAAGGGATCTCGCGCCAATTCGCGAGCGCGGCTAAATTTGCCGTATTCGTAACCTTCGTCCTCGAGCTGATTGATGAGATCAAAGATGAATTCCTGGGCGCGTTTGTTATAGGCGCAGTCGGAATTGATTTGCTCGTTCAGCCAGGAAAGCAGGATGGCGCCCTTCTCTGCGATGTCTCGCGAGTTGGGCTCGGGGAGCTGCTCGTCGGGTTCCGGCCAGGCTCTGAAATGCTGGTCACGTCTGCCGCTGATGAGTTCATCGACACGATTGACCGTGCTGCAATTTTCGTTATCAGCGTCGTTGCGCAGGTAACCGTCGCGCGGATGGATGGCGCGGTAAAAGTCTTGGTAGACTCTTATGGCGTATTTGCTCCATTCGCATGGTTCGTGGCAGCTGAAGGTCGGCTGAATTGCGCGCCAAGCAAAATCGGTCAGGCCGGTTCGCTGGAGTTTGTCATAGGAGACGGGGTCGTCGTTGATGATTTTGAACTTCAGCAGACTCTTGCGGGCTTTCTCGATCATGTGTTCGCTTGCGCCGCAATCTTCGAGTGCCGTGATGAGCTTCTCGATAATGCGCTGGATGAGTACGTTGGTCGTGCAGCTGACGGACATTCTGGCGCTGAGCCAGTCGATGGCCATGCAGATGCCGAAGGAAACGAGTGTTCTGTTGGGAGCTTCCGAGAGTTCGATGTTGTCCTCTTCGTCCTCTTCCGGATGGAAGTAGAGGCGGAAGTCGTCCCGCTCGAAGATGTACCATTCCTTTTTGGTGAGCTTTTGCTCGATGATGTCTGCATCTTTTTCGCACTCCATGATGTCGCAAAGGTGCGGATTGTCTTTGCCGGTGAGTTCGGTGATATACGGGTAGATTGCCTGGAACCATGCGCGATGCATGAGTGCCATTCTGACGAGCTTCAGCTCGAAGTAGTCAATATCGCCTTCGCTGATGCCGGTCGTGTAGTGGGCGAATTCCCGAATGAATCGTTCCAGATGGTTATTGGTCATCATTTCGGCGACTTCGCGGAAGTCTTTCGGTTGCACTTCTGTGTTCATGATACCCTCCTAAGGTTCATAGACGGCCGTTCGCTTTATGCTGCGAACAGTCTGCGTACGGCAATATTGTATCATAATTTGTATGTTTTGTCAATTTCGTACGACGTGCGACCTCTGTTATTCTGCGAGCATGAAAAACTCCCGTCGTGAAGGCGGGAGCTTGTGGGGTTGGAGAATGCGGATCAAGGCTCATCGTCGTAGTCGTTGGTAGACTTGAGTTTCTCGACGATTTGCGGAATCGCAAAGCGGCCGTAGCGCTCAATGATGTAGCGCAGCGCGTATTCCTGCAGGGTTTCCATGACGCCCAAAAGGTCTTTGACGTCGCCGGTGATCGTGATGTAGTCGTCGCAGAAATATTCTTTGCGGAATTCTGTGTCGGCGAAGGGGTGGTTGATGCGCTTGAGAATCTCGAGTTGCTCGGGCTCATTGGTGAGGCTGCCGAGATTCAGAGACGACCAGCGCTCCAAATACGCGCACTGCCCGCAGTGGAAACTCGGCTGGGCGTGCTCTGAGAGGAACCTGCTACGATCGAAGCTTTCAATGAAGCGTGCGTACGAAGCGTCGTAGGCGCCAAACGCGTCGTCGTCAGTAATTTCGACGGAATCTTGGCTGAATATATTGCAATATTCGCCGAGCGTCGCAATTTCTTGGAGGACTGTGGCGGCCTTTGTGGCGGTCTCGTAGAGCTTGAGCAGCTGCGGAATCTCTTCGTAATCGCTTCTGTATTCCGTGAGGACTTCGGCGATTAGCTCATGATTGATCGTCGAAAGCAGGTGGACCAAGATTTTTGTCATGGCGTCGCATAGATATGGTGCGCTATTAGAATTGAACGCGTGGCAGTATTTTTGCGGGTCTTTGAGCCAAGACGTTCCGTACGTGTGGTCGATTGATAGACCGAGTTTGAGCTCATCGGAGATGATGTGCTCGATTGGCCTCGAAACAAGCGGCAGGGCCAGGGCTTCGGCGCAGTCGGCTAATTTGCTGGCCATCAATGCGTCGGCCAGTTCGGTTTCTTCCGTATTTGCGATGTCCTTGAGAACGCGCATGAGGAATTTGACTGGTCTTTCGTTGAATTTCGGATAGTAATCTTTGCCGCGTGGCGGTAATACGAGGTCGCCGTAGACAATTGCGTTTCGGATTTTGAGTGCTCCTTCGAGCGCGCGTGCGGTCCGTTCAGTGTCATCGCGGTCGAAGATGATTGTTGGGAGTGGTAGCTCTGTGATGTCTGTCTGGTTTTGTGCTTTAGGGCTTGCATTCGGCTCATTGAACATGATTAATTCTCCTTTCTGGAAAAGAACATTCGCCTTCGGTGGCGGATTGCGCATATTATAACATCGAAATTCGTGTTTCGCAATGATGTTGGCGGCCGTCCTCCTCTGTTGTTAGCGCGTGCGCGGCCGTGTGCGCAGATAGTAAAGTTTTGCATTTTGCGCAGGTGGCGTGATTTACGTAGACAATGCGACGTTCGGCGTAGGCGGCAAACTTTACGGTCTGCGCAGATGGTGCGAAGTATGAAAAAATCCCCCGGTGATAAACCGGGGGATGCGTGAGGTTGAAATCAGAAACGCTCGATGAGAGCTTCGCGGAGTGATTCGATGCGCTTGGCCCAGCTGTCAAAGAATCTCGAGGCTAAATCGTCGTTGTTGATTGCTTTGCAGTTCTGAGGAGTGGCCATTGTGTCGGCGCATTCTTTCTCGATGTCTTCGATAATGCCAACAACAGCTTCGAGCGCACATTTGTGAGTCATCCAGTGCCACTTGACGAGGTCCTCGAGCCACATGATTAGCGCGTTGTTTTTTACTGCAATTTGATGAACGTTGGGCGCCGGCAGCTCGGCGTCGGGCTCGGGCATCGGCTTATAATAGCAGAATCTGCCATCATAAATGATGTCGTCGATGCGGCGGATAATCTCGTTGTCTTCGTCCGGCTTGACGGTGCTGAGGATATTATTGCGCGGATGAATGGTCAGCCAGTATTTCTGGAATACCTGAACAGCGTAATCGTTCCAATCGTCATTACTGGGGCATTTACTGTGGGCTATACTGTAGTGATCCCAGAGACGCTGGACGTACTCCGCGTCGCGGATTTCCTGGTAATCGATGGGCTCGTCATTGATGATTCTGATTGCGAGCAATGCTTCGCGGCAATTCTTGAGCATCTCCTGCTCGGCGTCGCAGTCTTCGAGCGCCCCGATAAGGCTTTCGATGACCTTCTGGATGAGCCGGTTGGTCGAGTAGCTGGCAGAAATTTGCGAGCTCAGCCATTCAATCGCATGATAGAGGCCGTCCGAAACGATTTTCGTGTCGTACGTGTCGTCGTGAATCAGGTGTCCTTCGACATCTTCCTCGGGATGAAAGAAAAGGCGGAAGTAGTCATTGCCGTCGTTCTTGAAGCGGCGGTAACGACCTTCGATTTTCCATTCGAGCGTGTAGGCTTCACCTCCATCAAAGAGGCCAGCCAGTCCCGGACTTCTTCCTTCTCCTTTCAGCTCATGGTAGATAACCTTGAACCATGCGCGCTTTGTCAGGCCGATTCTGATAAGGGAATGATGAAAATCCCACATCACGGTCAGGTTGCCGATGCCGGCGGTGTAGCTGGCGAAATCTCTGACAAACTGTTTGAGACGTTCGCGATCTGCTCTTTTGATAATGTCGGAGAGCTTTTCAATTGCTTGCGTATTCATATTGACCTCCTTAAGGTACGGCGTGGCTGTTCGCGAATCGAACAGCATGCAAACAGTTATATTTTAGCATAAATGTCTTGTTTTGTCAATGTCTTGCGGTGCGTCGCCTCTGTGGAAATAAAAAACTCCCACCGCGGGGTGGGAGTTTTGGAGAATCAGAGTAAGCCTGCTTGGGTTAGTTTGTCGCGAAGCTGTCTGGCGTCCTCGAATAAGATACCCTTAATGCCGAGGTCGCTGGCGGCGTTGATGTTCTCGATATAATCATCGATAAAGAATGTTAGCCCCGGCTCGCAGCCGATGTCTCTGAGGATCGTCTCGAAGAGGTCGGGGTCGCTCTTGAGCATGCCGCTTTCGAAAGACCAGTAGCAACGCTTGAACATCTGTGTAATCCAAGGATAAGTGGCCATGATGCGATCCTTGATTTCTTCGTGAAGGTCAGAAACTAGATAGAGATCGTAGCCTTTGGCGTGCAACTCTTGCAGAATGCCGTCGGTGCCGGGGACGGGATATTTCACGACCTGATCAGTCAGGGCAATCATCTGTTCGGGCGTATAAGGCCAGCCGGCTTCCTCGATGACTTTAGTCCAGTATTCGCGTTCTGTCAGTTTGCCGCGGCTGAGTTCTTTGAGTAGTTCCCAGCTACGCTCGTTGTCGTATTCTTCGCGTTTGAGACCAAGTTGCTGTTCGACTAGGTCGCCCATTTTGCCTTTGCCGTACATGCCGTAGCCGATTGTCTCGAACCAATCGCAAAGGATAACGATTTTTGGTTCGGGGCATTGCTTGAGCATTTCGATGAGCCCTGGAATCAGGAAGTAGCCGAACTTAGGAATCATATAACAAAGCGCGTACTCTTGGATGTTTTGCAGGCAACAGATAAGCCAATCCGTGTCGGTTGTTACACTGACATAGCTATAGTTGCGTCCGAGTTCGGATTTGATGTCTTCGCTGGAAAGTGGATAGCCGATCATCTTGAGAATTTTGAGTTGCCGTTTGCGCTCCAGTGATTTTAGGTTGAGTGAGCTCCAGTTTTCAATGTAGCGCCCGTAGCCGCAGCCGAACTCGAAGCGGCAAGACCTAGGATTGTACTCGTCACAATCAAATGATTTTGCAAAACGGGCATACGAGGTGTCGTAAGCCTTGAGCGCGTCGCCATTTTCGACAGTAATTGCGTAACTCTTGTTGATATGATTGAACTTCTTAATCTCGCCGATTTCTCTGAGAACAAGAATAGCCTTCGTGACGGTTTTGTAGAGCTTTACGAGCTGTGGAATTTCCTTGAAGTCTTCGCTATGCGGCATGAGGATTTCCTCGATGCGCTCGTGGTTTATCAGTGAGATGAGGTAGGCTGTCACGGATTTGAATGCGTTTTGCAGATTACCGAGGCTGTCGGCATTGAGGGGTGTGCAGTATTTATGCAAATCCTTCTCTTGACATGTTCGACTGATTCGATTGGTTACGTAATTGAGCTTCAGCTCATTGGAGAGGCGTTTTTTGATTTCGCCGTCGTACCAAGCAATACTCCATGCATGGTCGTCGACAATGCATTTGGACAGTCTTTTTGCGGCTGTGCATGATGGCCGGTCGTCGATTGCGATATCCTGGAGGGCTCTTCTTAAGAAGTCGGCGATACTTTCGGCCAGTTCTGGTCGATAGCTTTTTGTGCAGCGCTCTAAAGGGTTTTCTGCGCAACAAATATTGTATGCACACCATGCTTCCTTGAGTCGTTCTGCGAGGTCGCTGGGGTCTGCATAGTCATATATGACTGGCGGGAGCTTGAGGGGTTTTCTGGGTTTTGCCATGATGGATTCTCCTTTCTGAAAAAGAACGTTCGCCGTAAGTGCTGGCGGATAATGCATATTATAACATCAAAAGTAGTGTTAGGCAATGGCGTTGGCGGTCGCCCTCCTCTGTTACTTGCGCTGCCTACGTAGATCGTAAAGTTCCTGCACAGATGGTGCGAGGTATGAAAAATCCCCCGGCGCGGTGGTCGGGGGATTTGAGGCCTTATTAGTCGCTTGCTGGCTGGTCGGTTGGTGGGCGCAGCGATGGCGGCTAATTAATCGTGGAGAGTATCAAACTTGAATTCAAATGCACTGTCGGTGCGGAGGTTTCCGAGATAGCTGCGCTTCAGTTGGCTGAACTCTTGTTGTGCCATGATGACGATGCAAGCATCGGTCGGGCAGAGGTTCGGTATGTCTAGCTTTTGATAGAAATCTCCGAAGTTCCATTCAATTTTACTGATTTCTTCTCTGAGGAAGCGCATGAGAAAGTTTGCGACGACCAGGTTGCTGATGTGTTTGTTGCTCGTGAAATTGGAATAGCCTTCGCTTGCGTATTTTGCAAGCGAACGCAGTTTCGCGGCGTCTGCATAGATGGCGGCGGCGGATTTGGCGCTTTCGCTCATGGGCGTGCTGGGCAAATCTTTTGCGTAGGTTTCTTCGTGGTCCTCTACCTGTGACAGATATTCGGCGAACCGTTTGTGTCCGGAAATGAAAGTGTGCGGGTCGTCGTCTTTCCACCATTCCTCATCTGTAATTGCTTTGTGGAACGCATCGTCGTATCGCTTTGCTGTCTCGATGCAGAAGTCGTCCTTATCGAGCAGTCTGCTCTCAAGAAGACCGAAACCGTGTTCGTCGAGGAGTCGTTTGTACTTCCCCTCATCCTCGAAGCAGCTCGTTGCGCAAATATCGCCGCAGATTCGTTGGGTCCAGCAGTGGGCCATAGCGTAACCCACGAGATTAGGCGACATTGATCCAGCGGCGATCGTGAATATGCCGAGCATGACTTTTCTGATCATCTCATTGACCTCCGGCACGAGCTTGAGTTCTGACATGGCAGCGCCGGCAAAGTGCTTCAGGCACGCTTCATCGATGGTGGCGATGCCTTTCTGGGGCGGCCTTGCGAAGCTTAAAATTTTGCCGATTGCTTCTTTGTGGCAGTTCTCAAGTTCTGTTGTTGGCTTGCCGTTATCGAAGTACGGTTTGACGCAGTAGCACCAGACGTCTTCGTACAGAAGCCTGAGTGTGGTTTTGGTCGCCTCGCTGACTGGTGCATAGTTGACTATGCAGAATAAGAGGTCTCCGGCGGCGCCTTTGAGCTGATCGCGTTCGATGGTCTTGTCATCGGTATAGTGTTGAAATGCCATAATATTCTCCTTTCAAAGGTACAAAAACTGCGCCCGCGAATCGGGCGCGCTTATGTTCGTTATTATAGTATGATTTGGGGTGTTTGTCAATTTTGTGGCGTGATGACAGCAAAAAGCCACCGGTTTGGCGCGGTGGCTTTGTGGTGGAGTTAGGATGCATTGTAGTGTTGAGCGAGGCTTTGTGAGACGGCAATCATTGGCGCGGTTGAGACGTGTAGCAGATAATCGAAGTAGTTCGTCGCGATGGTATTCAGTACTTTGAGCCAGGATTTTGTCGAATACAGGACGTCAATTCTTCCTTTTTCGTCACCGAATGAGCGCTTAGTATAAAGCTCTTCTTTCAACCAATATTGAGCCCTATCACTAAGGCCGATAATGGTCAGGATATTGTCCACCGGCGTGAAGTAGCATTTGCTCTCGATATCTCTGAATTCTTCCTCGAATCCTTCGATAAGCCTACAGCATTCCATAAGCGATGAGTTGAGACTGCGGCTGAGGCGACGCTCTTTCGAGACGTCTCTGATTGGGGATGCGCCGCGGCCATAAAGCGCTTCGCTCAGTTGGAACTGAAGCTCCTTACAGTACTCTCTTGTCTCGCCGATGAGGTCTCCGTTGTTCTTGATTTGCGGCGTGCTCACGATGGCGAGCTCCGGGTCGCGTACGATTTTGTCGATTTGTCCGATGGCGGCGCGTGCGGCATTGATTCTGCTGAGGGCGCGGGTGGCGAGCATGACATTGCTGGAGTCTTCCCACATTGTCTTTTTCGTGAGCGCCGCATTGTATTCTTCGATTTTTTCGCGCAAAACTGCAGTGTCGATCTTGCTCATCAGATGGATGTAATAGTTGCGCAATGCTCCGGCGAGTATTTTCTCGTCGTGCCCTGGACAGAATGAGCAGGTCAGATTGCCGAGGTAGTCGTCTTCTGGTGGGTCGATACCGCAGTGAAATGCCTTTTTCAGTTCGATTTCGAGCGGATTGTTCTTGTCGTTTTCGATTGCTCGGGCGAGTGCCTGAAGGTGATGTGTGCAGTCGGGTCGGTAAGGTCTATCTTCCTCGAAAGCGCGAAGAATGGCCTCGATTGGGCTTTCGCCAGCTTCAAAGACGAAGCGGTAAATATGACCGCAAGGTGAGTATTGTTTTTGGGCGTTTGCGACTGCTTCGTTGTAGGCGCTGACGGCAAGACTGAGAAGCTCGGTGATTCTTGGCATGCTGTTGAAGATGTCGGGGTTTCTCGGGATGTAGCGGGAATTTTCACAGATATTCATCTTTTCTCCTCCTTACTGAAAAGAACATATAGAAATTCCCCTAGCATTTGCAGGGGGCTAATAATATCTATATTATAGCATATTTGTCGGCGAAAGTAAAGCGCGGGCCGGTTTCTAGGGCTCGCGCTCGGGGTGTGTTTGTTTGTGCAGACCGTAAAGTCTCGCGCCTGCGTAAATCGTAAAGTTTGCGGTGCGGGTTATTTGGCGCCTTTTTTACAGAGGACGATTTTGAAGGCGGCAAGGAAGATTTTGAGATCGAGGCCGAGGGATTGGTTCTTGGAATAGTATTGCTCGAGGCGGAGGCGTTCGTGGAAATCGAGTTCGTTGCGACCATTGATGGCCCAGTAGGAGATGAGGCCACATTTGGTCGAGAGGACGTCGTCGCGATAGAAGCCCATGTCAGCTTTTTCGGTTGGGAGGTATGGGCGGTTGCCGACGACGGAGATGTCACCCTTGAGAATATTGATGAATTGTGCGAACTCGTCAAGGCTGGTTTTGCGGAGGAATTTGCCGACTTTTGTAACGCGTGGGTCGTTTTGGAGCTTTTTGGTCTTTTTGTATTCCTCTTCCATTTCTGGATGTTCTCTGAAGAGATCTTCGAGGAGGTTTTGCGCTTCGAGGCTACCGTTTTTGCCGGTGACCATGGTGCGGATTTTGTAGAAATCGAATTCTTCGCCGTACTGGCCGAGGCGTTTTTGTTTGAGAATGAGTGGAGCTTTGTCGCCAGTGATGAGGTAGGCGATTTTGACGGCTGGAAGTAAGAAGGCGAAGCAGATGCAGCCAACTAGGCCAACCAGGATGTCGAAGCTGCGTTTGGTGGCGAGGTAAAGCGCTTGAGCGATTTTGCTGCGCTTGCGGTCGGCGTAGACTTCGAGGCTGAGGTCATTGAGCGTACCTTCGTACTCGATCTGAGCATCAGCGTAGGCGCCGCGTGGCATGGCGGCGATGGCTGCGTGGCTAAGGCTATGGCTGTTGAAGGTTTTGCGGTTGGCGGCAAAAAGCGTGCTTGGGGCGATGGTTTGCTTTTTGTTGTTCCTCAAAATGAGGTTGGCGAGCTTGGCGTAGCGGCTTTTGCTCTTATTGCGAACGGCGCTCAAAAATGGCGTCAATTCGAGGGTGCGCTTTGCGATGGTCGCGTAATCTGCGCTGGCTCTGATTGTTTCGTGTTCCATTCCTTCTGCTCTCAAAAAAACGACCCACCACGGCTACCTCTGCGTAATGGTTCGTTATATATTTTCTTTTGTGATATTTTAGCATGATTTACGGCACTCGTCAAGCGATTGTCCTCTGGCGTGTTGGTGTGGATTTTGGACTGCGCAGATAGTAAAGTTTTGCGGCTGCGTGGTTCGTAAAGTAGTTTCTGCGTAGGCGGCGATAGACATGAAAAATCCCCCTGACACAGCGGTCGGGGGGATTTGAATGTGGAGCATAGAATTAGGTCATCTTAGCGGCGCTGATTATGTCGTTCTCGAGCATGGTTAGGCGTTGAAAAGCTTTGAAGAAGTCTTTAGGTTCGCCGTAGTCATGTGCGATCTCCTTGAGGGTGCATTCGAGCCAGTTACGCCGCTTGCAATAATACTCGAATGCGGCGTAGCGTGCAATCATTTCGGCCGGATCGCAATAGTTTCTAAAAACGCATATTTCCGTAAGACCAACGATAAGGAATGCCCAGTTGGCAAGATCTGTTGCGTCTTGGTGATTTGCTAGGTCGAGCTCTATGCTCTCGTTCGCTTCATGATACCTTTTCTTTTGCAGCGAATATGACTTGAGGTCTTCTTCCTTGACTGGGACTTTTTCTCGTTTCGCGATAATCCGTGGGAATGGCGGAAATTCATCAATGAAGTGCGCGAAGTATTTATCCTCGACATTGATAGAAGCGGCTCCGTCTTTTGCCCTGTCATAGAAATGGTTCAGATAGAACACGAAGTCTTCTTTTTTAATGACTGTTTTGTCTGTGCTGATGTCGCGGTTGTTGATGAATTCGGCCACATCGATGAGGCGCCTTGCTTGTTGTTTGACGGCGCGCTCTTCGTTTTGCTGGAGGGCGGCCTCGATGGCCTTTGCCAGGATTTCGACATGGTGATTAATCCGGGGGTTGAAGCAAATACTTGCGGAAAGCCAATCGATTAGGTCTTCAAGGTAGTTGACGCCATTCTGTTTGAGCGGCGTTTTTCTGCTGTCCTTAGGCTTTTGCTCTGGCTTTGTTTCTGTAAGCGTAGCGATTAGAGAACAGTCGCAATTTTGTTTGAAAGCGTTTGCGGTGAGTCGGCATAAGGCAATGATTTCGCTTTGTGCTTCTGCCTTGCTGAGCTCGATTTTGAGGTCGGCGAGAAACGCTTTTTCGCCTTCCTGAAGAGCCTCTTCGAGCCGTTGCTGGAAGGTTTTCATTTCCATTTCCATTTCCATTTGGTAATCCTTTCTCCGTAAAAGAACGCCGCCTTCTGTTGGCGGATTGCGTATATTATGATATTTTGATTGGAGTTTGTCAAGTAGGCGGCATCATCAAAAAAGAGCCGCGTGGGCGACTCTTTCGGTTTTTGCTAGTTCTCTACGACTTGGTTGAGGATGAATTTGTCGTCTTTGTCGACAATGAAATAGACGTCGATGTCGTGAATCTTGGTCGATTCTGGGCCGGACATGTTGGTCGAAGTGTAGGTCTTGGTCGTAATCGAAATCGTGTAGTGGAGATTGTCGGCCTTGACGAGCGTAATGGCGTCGTCTTCGATTGTGTCTTTGTAGGTCGTCGTGGCGGCTTCTTCAGGGGCTTGCTGATAGCGAAGATTGCCATCGACGCTACGGAGGCCCTTGTAGAGATTGAAATCGTTGGCGAGATTGTCGGTGCCGAACTTGCGCATGGCATTGCGGACGCTGTCGAAAGTAGCCTTTGATATTACCTCGTTGGTCTCTTCGTCGATTTCGGTCGAGGCGAAACCGTTGACGCCAATGAATGACAATAGTTCTTCATTGCTACCCTTCTGTGAGATACGGCGAAGTTTGTAGAAATTCTCGACCATTTCCTTGATCTGGGAATTTTCAAGCGAGACGCTTTGGTCGCATTCTGGCTTGACATTGGCGAGCTGATTACGAAGATCGGCGGCCTCTGTATTAGCCTTGTTGACCTGCTTCATTTCAATGAATGCGAAAACGCCCATGCCGACTGCGATGATGAAAAGAAGAATAATCGGTAGGATGGCGGCAAAGCTGCGCTTTTCTTTCGGGCTTTGGATTGGGGCTGGTTGTGCCTGCGACGTTGGTGCTGGTTGCTCTGCGATTGGTTGCTGGGCTGTCGTAGGAGTTGGCATTGGTTGCGGAATTGGTGTGGCTGGTGCTGGGGCTGGTGCACCCATTGGCGGCACAGGCTCCGGGGCTGGGCCAGGAGTAAAGTTTGGATTCGGCCCAAAATTTGGTTGAGGATTAAAATTATTCGGTTCCATATGATTCTATTTTATCACGCTAATGTTATTTTTGGATTTCATCGAAGTAGATGTACTCAAAGTTGCTGGCGGCGGTCCATTTTTCGGAATATTCGCCAGCCTGATAGTTGGTTTCTTTCTCGCGGGAGTTGTAGTGCGAGATGTAAACTTGGTCGCCTTCGACTTTTTCAACCCAGACGACGTGGCCGAAGGAGCTAGCGTAACTTACGCCGACGGAGCCGACTTTTGGCGTGTTGCTGACTGTTATTCCGTAGCTTCGCGCAGTGGTGGCCCATTGGTTGGCGTTGCCGCGCCCGCGGAAGTTTGGCATGTAACCGTAGGCATCTTGGACACGCCACGCAGCGTAGCTGACGCATTCGCAAATGTACATGCCGTTATTGTCGAACTCGGCGTCTTTGTCTTGCGGACAGCGATTTTGGTACGGGTAGCCACCTTTGGTGCGGGTTGGCTGAGCTTCGGCAGTTTCGGTCGGTTCTGGGTTGGTTTGGATTGGATTTTCGATGGCGCCGTCGTTGATATGACTTTCGATAGTCTGCGCAGGTTGTTCTTCTTTTGGCTCTTCGGTTTGTGGTTCGGTTGGGACCTCTGAGGTGTTTGAAGTTTCTTCGGTTGGCCGTTCGGTTGGTTCTTCCGTTGGCTGCTCCTTCGTTTCTTCTGTTGGCTGAGTTTCGGCCGGTTGTTCGTTTGGAGCTTCAGTGGTTGGCTCTTCGGCTGGTTGATCCTTGGGTTCATCGTTAGGCTCTTCGGCTAGTTGAGCTTCTGGCCCGTCAACAGGTTCTTGCTCCGGTTGATTGTTCGGTTCGTCGATGAGCTCTCGCTCTGGTTCTTCGATCGGTTGTTCTAGCTCTTCGCTCGGTCCTTCGATCGGCTCGTCCGTTGGCTGTTCCTCTGGCTTTTTCGATTCTTCGCCAGGCAATTCGATATGTTCTGGCTCGATGGCGACGGTTTCTTCTTTTACGGGTTCGAGTGCAATAATAAACCGGTCGTTATTGGCCGTGCGGAACTGAATGATGAGCTCGAAGGTGCTGGTGGCGGCTGCAAAATGGCTCGGCAAAGCGGAGCTGGCAATCAGGGCGAGCGCAAGTATGAAGCTCTTCTGCTTGAGATTGAGGCGGCGATTAAGGACGACGACGAGGATTAGCGCGCAAGAAATGAATACAGCGACGGGCATGAAGGAGTCGTCGGTGGCTGGGTTGCCACTGATGTTTGGAATGCTTTCCGGCTGGTCATTGCTTGAAGCTTGCGCTACGACAGTCGTAGTTTCGGTGCTGCCTGCGGGATCGTTTGTCTGGGTATTGCTTTGTGGGGCGCGAGTTGGCGCCGGTGCAGCCTCGATTTGTGTGAAGCTGAGATTGAAGGCGATGGCCTCTTCGACGTGACTCGTGGAAGTGCTTTGGTTGGCGTAGATAATATCGAAAGTTGCGAGAATCGTTTCGTTTGGATCGAGGATTTGGTCAAAATCGGCGGCGAGGGTGCTATCTTGCCAGTAACTTAGGGCTGTGACGAGGTTAGTGGTGTTTTGCGGCGTAAAGTCGCTAATGCGATAGCTATTTTCGCTCTCGTTTTTGAGCGTGAAACTAGCGCGAAAAACTTCGCCTTCTTCGGCAAAACTGAAGGGCTCGATGGTTAGAATGTCGTTTTCGAGCGAGCAGCTGACGCCGGTTCCCTCGCTAAGCGTGCGATTCTCGGCATAGTTGTCGCCTTTGCCAAGATTGCAGCCGTCTAAACTAATGCTGATTTCGCCTGTAGCGAAGGCTTGGTTTGGTAGAAGTGTGGCGCAAAGGGCCAAAAAGAAGATTTTTGATAGTTTTTTGAATTGTACTCGCATTTTTGTTTTGATCCAAATTGTTTATGCTTATATTTTAGCGTAATCTGTTGCTATCTGTCAAATTTTACGAGAAAAAAGCCGCCACCCGAAGGTGATCAATTGAACGGTGTGGAATGTAGTGATTTTTCTTCACTCACGGACTTTCTCATATATAATCTAACTAAGTAATAGGAGGAAATATGAGCCGCTTTGATGAGCAATATTTGGACTTGTGTAACAAGATCCTGACTGAGGGCGAGCGGGTGGTTAATTACAAGGATAAGACCGATACGAAGCGGTCGAAAAAGACTTCCTTGACGATGCCGAATCATATCGTGCAGGCGAAGCAGGAGTCTGCGACGATTCGTATCCCGCACTATGTGCTAGAATTCGACCTCCAAGAAGAGTTTCCGATTTTGACGACGAAATTTGTCGCCTTCAAGACGGCAGTGCTGGAGATGCTGTGGATTTGGCAGGTTCAATCGAATGATGTGAATTGGCTACATGAGCGCGGCGTCAAGATTTGGAATGAATGGGAAGTACCGAAAGATGGCGTCTACATGGGTCGCGATTTCAAGAAGCTCTACAAGGAAAAAGGCTTGAAGGAAAATCCAGTCGGAACGATTGGTACGGCGTATGGCTGGGTCGTGAATCGCTACCAGCTAACGCAGAGTTTGATTGAGACCTTGAAGACTGATTCGACGAACCGCCGCATGGTGATGTCGCTGTGGCAGAACGAATGGATTCCGACCGCGACTTTGCCGAGCTGTGTTTGGAGCAACGAATGGATTGTGAGCGGCGATCGCTTGAATTTGATGGTTCATTCACGCTCGAATGATGCGCCGCTTGGTTTGCCGTTCAATATTTCGCAGTATGCGGTCTTGCTGGCTTTGATTGCGCAGACTGTTGGCTTGAAGCCTGGCAAGATGAGCTTCACGATTAATGATGCGCATATTTATGAGAATCAGATTGACGGCATCAAGGAGCAGTTGCGCCGCCGTGACGAGATTATTAAGGAGCGTGGCAAGATGTATGATGCGCCGAAGCTTTGGATTAATCCGGATGTGAAGGATTTCTTCGCCTTCGACAACTCGAAAGAACTGAAAGATATTAAACTAATTGATTACGAGCATCAGGGTAAAATCGCGATGCCGATTACTGCTTAGGATTTGGAATGTTTGCATTAATAGCTTGTATTGGTAAGAACCGGGAGTTAGGTAAGAACAATGATCTAGTTTTTCATTTTAAAGAAGATATGCGATTTTTCCGCGAAACGACGAGCGGGCATACGGTAATTATGGGCTATAACACTTGGATTTCGATTGGCGCGAAGCCTTTGCCGAAGCGCAAGAATCTGGTGATTTCGCCGATGAAGATTGAGGGTTTGCCGGAAGGCGTCGAGCAGGTCTTCGATTTTGAGAAGTTTGCTGCTGAGAATCTTCATAGTGACGAAGAAATCTTTGTGATTGGCGGCGCGATGACCTATAAGGACTTTTTGCCATATGTTTCGACGATGTATTTGACGGAGGTTGATGCGGGCGTAAAAGATGCTGATGTGTATTTCCCTGCTTTCGACCCTGCGGATTTCGAGAAGGAAGTAATCGCAGAACTTGAAGAAAATGGAACAAAGTTTACGTTTAATAAATATACAAGGAGAGCTGAGATGGATCCAGTATTTGATTTGATTAAGAATGAGGAAGTTCGTCAGCAAGAAGGCTTGGAGCTGATTCCGAGCGAAAACTATGTGAGCGCGAATGTTTTGAGGGCGGCTGGTTCGGTTTTGACGAATAAGTATTCTGAGGGCTATCCGAGCTTTGAGGGGATTTCGGGCGATCCTGCCGAATATTGGGATGAAGATAAGATTGCGGACGAGAAGTTGCGCAACTATCGTTATTATGGCGGTCAAGATAACATTGATAAGATTGAGCGCTTGGCGATTTCGCGTGCTTGTCGTTTGTTTCATGCTGACCATGCTAATGTGCAACCGCACTCCGGCGCGAATGCGAACGAGGCGGTTTACTGGGCTTGGTGTGAACCTGGCGATACGATCCTTGCGATGACTTTGCCGGCTGGTGGCCATTTGACGCATGGCGCGAAGGTGACTCGCTCTGCGCACATCTATAATTTCGTTGGTTATGGCGTGAAGGAAGATGGCGATATTGATTATGATGAGCTTGAACGCGTGGCGTTAGAGGAACGGCCGAAAATTATTTTGATTGGCTTCTCGGCCTTTATGAAGATTCCTGATTTTGATCGTGTCGCGAAGATTGCGAAGAAGATCCCCGGCTGCCTTTTAATGGCAGATATGGCGCATGTGGCCGGTTTGATTGCTGGCGGCGTACATCCGAATCCGCTTGATCATGGCTTTAACGTTATGACGACGACAACACACAAGACTTTGCGTGGCCCGCGCGGCGGTTTGATTTTGAGCAAGGGCAATGTCGCGACGCCGCTTCGCAAGCCTGAGCATACGATTGAGAATATTCCGATTTTGATTGACCGCTCGGTCTTCCCTGGCACGCAGGGCGGTCCGCTTGAGCACATCGTGGCGGCGAAGGCGGTGGCCTTTGGCGAGGCCTTGAAGCCGGAATTCAAGGATTATGCGAAGAAAATTGTCGAGAACGCGGCTTGCTTGGCTGACGAGCTTAAGAAGAAAGGCTTCAAGCTTCAGGGCGACGGCACAGAGAATCATTTGATTTTGGTTGATGTGCTTTCGAGCTTTAAGGTTGATGGTAAATTCTTCGAGCGCGCGCTTGATATGGTTGGTTTGAATTTGAATGCGAACTCGCTTCCAACCGATAAGGGTGCAGCCTTCCGTCCATCTGGTGTTCGTCTCGGTACGCCGGCGATTACGACGCGCGGCCTTGGCAAGAAGGAAATGAAGCAGATTGCCGCTTGGATGCTCGAGGTTGTCGATATCTGTGTCGAAGTCGGCGACGAAGAAAAGCTTGGCAACGCTGCCGAGAAGTTCGAAAAGATTCGCGGCGAAGTAAAGAAACTTGCGAAGAAGTTCCCAGTTCCAGGAATCTAAAGCATTAAAAATAGCCGTCACTTGCGTGGCGGCTATTTGGTGCATAGAGGTATTGTTATGTCGGTTTGCAATATTGCTGCCTGATTAGTTTTTTAGGCATCGAATAATCACTTTGTGGTATTGAGGCACGCTGAGGCATTTTTGTACATAGTGCGAAACGAGGAGACGCATCATGAATGCGATCGTTTGTGCGTGCTTGGTGACATTTATCGGCAGAGTTGATAGATTTACGTCTTCTTTGATTCCGATAATAAATGCATATCTCAACTGAGCCTTGAGTTTTGGCAGGTTAAAACAACGGATTGCGATTTGGTCTTCGAGTTCTTCGTCGTTGTGCAATTTCTGTAGAATGTCACAGCGTCTAATTCCATTTATAATGACGGGGTCTTTACAGCCTTGCTTCGTTGCGAGTTCGATTGTTTTCGCGACGGAGTCTCGGATTGATTCGTAAATCTCTTTTCCATACTGGAGGTTTTCTCTGTTGGCGGAGCCCCTTTCGTAATAGCTTATTGCTGTATCGTATATCGGCAAGTTCTTGTCGATGTGCTCGAGGAGCTCTACGAAGTCAACGAATTCAAGGACGATTGGAACCCAGCGCTCGGGCTCGGCGAGCATGAGTTTCCTTTCGAAATTGAGGGTGAATTTGCCTTTGAGATTCTGGACGGCGTTGAGTATTTCGCGAAGCTTTGACGTGTCGAGTTCTTTGATTTCTCTTGCCATTGCGAAGACGGCATACCATTTATCATCGTTGCTCCCGTTTCGGTATTTGCGCTCCTCTTTTTTGACATTCTTGATTATGGCTCGATCGTGATTATCCATAACACTTTCCTTTCTGCTAAGGTTCAATACGACTACTAGGCCGGATGTCTATATTATGGCATAAGTCTTTGAAATGTCAATATGCCGGCAATTTGATGGCTTCGGTAGTGTTAGTAATAGAGAATGTTGCCGTTAGTTATCATGTCGTAGGCGATGAGCGTTATGCAGATAGTTAGCGTTGCGGCTATGAGAAGGCCGGTATTCTTTTTGCCTCGATAGAGCACGAAAAGAGCGATGAGGCCGGCAAGGTTGACGAGGAATTGAAATAGGTATTTGTGATTGATGAAAACTGAGCAAATAGTGGCAATAGACTCAAACAGCAGGAGACCGAGCGGGAGTGAGAGTGCAAAGGTGCCCCATTTGTCGTGCTTTTTGGCCTGGAAGGCGATCATGGCGCAGAGGCCACAAATGAAGGATGGAATGAGCCAGATGAGCGATTCGGTGTAGGCTTGAGCTAGGGATGAGATGCGCGGGTATTGAAATGGTAGTATGAGATGGACGAAGAAGAAGGTGGTGTTCATGAAGCCAAAATAAAGGAAAGTATTGAGGCCGGCGAGTTTGCGGTTTTCGGATTGCATGAGAATTATCATGCCGGTAGTAGCCCAAAAGCCGAGTGAGCCTGAGAAGGACGAGAAGGTCCAGATGTTTTCTGACGGGAATAGATCCATGAGCGCGCAGAGAGCGCCAGCGAAAATGCCGAAGCCGATTACTTTGAGAAACGATGCGAGACTTTTCGTTAGAATCATGATCTTATTTTAGCATAAGTGTAGTCGGCTATTTTTTATCAGGGGCTGAATGCTGGGGGTAGGAGAGCGCAACTCTCTTCGAGACTTGCTGGGCTATATGGACGCCTAGTAGCAGCCTGCATCCTTTAGTTGCTGGTTATATTTCTGCTCGAGTTGCTTTAGTTTTGCCTCGAATTCCCGCCTTTCTTTTTCGACTGCTTCACACGTGCCTCCTCTGCCGGAGCATTTCGTCCATGCCATAGAGTTTCCTTGCGAGTAGCTTAGTGTATCTAATTCGGTTTTGTAGCTTTCTTGTATTAGACTACATGTAAGATCGTGTGCTATTTTTTTCTTTTGCTCTTCTAGCTCTTTAATTTCCTCTTGTGTAATTTCATCGGCTTGCTGTTTGGCTTTACGCTTGGCCTGTTCTAACTGTTCTTGCAGTACCTCATCTTCGTTTGCGCCGTTCGCAGCTTCTGCTGTGTCTAATTCTTGAAATTCTGATGTGTTATGTATATTTTTCCTTGAGAGGAGATATCCGATGGATATACCTAACGTTAAGTCTACAAAAATAATTGCTATGACGGCTATGATGGAGTATATCTTTTTATGCTGCTTTTTGTTTGTGCATTGCCCATTAATCTTTGTGGCTTTATTCTTTGGGTTTTTATTAGCTTTCTTGTTCTTAAGTTTTTCGCATTTGTTGCTTTTGCTTTTCGGGTTGCGCTTAGGCGCTTTCTTTTTATCTAAACCATCTTGCTTTTTCATAGTTTTGGCCTCTTTGATTATATTTTATCATTCATCATTTAGTTGTTATGCTTAAAATATGCTTTAATAATATTAACAATATGAAAAGAGTACTATTCGCAATCGTTGCTTCGGCAGTAATTATTCTTTGCGCGTCCTATGTGAGCACTAATTATTTTATTTACGATTCGATGTCTGATAAGTCTCGCCCATTTAATATTTTTAGTAGCTATTCGTCTAAACTAATATCTGAGACTAATACGGTAAGTTTTCGTGAGTCCAGGGTTGCGGATGGTACTTTAGAGTACGGGCAAAGTAAAGTTGTTAGCGAGGGGGCTAACGGAGAAATTGTTGCTAAATATAAGGTTGATTATATAAATGGCGTTGAGATCTCTAGGGTAAAGGTTGGCGAGGAGGCTATTAATATGCCAACCGATAGGGTTATTGCGGTTGGAACTAAAGTTGTTTGGCGTTGCTATGATACAACTTCTTACGATCGGAATCCATACAATGACAATAAATGCGTTAGTAATACTGGCGAGTCTATTTATGTTCCGGATTCAAAAACAATTAGGCTCGATCCGTCTTTTACGCCAAGTTTAGCCGGCGACCCATACTACAATAGCTTCTAATTTTTGATTTGTGTAGTTCGTATTAATCGTGAAAAAGAATGCATTTTTTGGTTGTCCGCTTATTGCGGTGCCGAGGAGTAGGAGAGCGCAAATCTCTTCGAGATTTGCTTGACTCGGGGCGTCGCCTCGGAAATAGAAATGCGAGCATCTCTGCTTCGCTCGGCTCCTACCTCGTCCGAACCTGCGGTTCTTCTCCCACTCCGCAGAACAAGAAAAAATCCGAACAGATGTTCGGAGTTTTTCTTGGTGCTGGGAGTAGGAGTCGAACCTACGAAGGCCGAAGCCGGCAGATTTACA
>CAMJQQ010000010.1 GCA_946408075.1 uncultured Candidatus Saccharibacteria bacterium
GCGGTATTGGAGAAAATTAAGCTATGAAATTGGTTTTGACTTCTTGCGGGGTTATTAATGCCGATGTGCGAGAGAAGTTTTTTGCGCTGTTTGATAAGGCGCCGGAGAAGTTGCGGCTTTTGTATATCACAACGGCAGTGGATGGCGAGAGTGGTGACAAATCTTGGGTGGATGAAGAGTTTGCGACGATTTTGGATTTGGGAATTCGGGAAGAGAATATAATCGAGTATAAGATCGGTGAAGCAGATGTGGATTTGCGGGATTTTGACGCGATTTATATGATGGGTGGCAATTCGTTTTATTTGGCAAAGAAGATTTATGACTACGGATTTGGCGAGTCGCTGAAGGCGGCGCTTGAGACGGGTGTGGTTTATATTGGATCTAGTGCTGGTTCAATTGTGGCGGGCGCGACTTTGGCGCCGGCGGCGGTTTATGGCGATGAGCCGGTTGATGATAGGGATTATCCTTGTTTGAACTTGGTTAACGCGGCGGTTTTGCCGCATGCGAATAAACGAGTGGCGGAATACGCGGAGTGGTTGAGGGGTTGGTCCGGCGAGGCGATTCTTTTGAAAAATGGCGAAGGTGTCGTAATCGAAAGGTAGACAAAAGTTGCGAGCTGACTTATACTAATTTGTACATGGGGTGTGCAAAGGCTTCGGTCTTCGCCACTCCACCATCAAGAATCGCCGTTTGTGGCGATATTTTTGTTAGAATAAAAATATGAATATGGAAGAAATTGCGAAGAAGCTCAAAGATAAGGTCGGGCTGAGCGATGATATTGTGTCAAAGGTTGCGGAGTTCTTGGCGAAGAATGTTTCGGCGGGAAATGTCGACAAAAACAAAATCGTTGACAGCTTGACGGGAAAATTTAATCTCGACAAGGAAAAAGCCGAGAAAGCCTATGATGCAGTGGCGGGTGCCTTGTCTGGCGGCTTGCTAGATGCAGCAAAGCGCTTGTTTAGCAAATAATAACAGGGGTGAGAAAAGCGCGAGCGCGTGAGAGGCGCTCTAAGGCCTGTTTGCGGCCGAAGACGGTAAAATATACGTCTTTGGCCGTTTTTTGATGCGATTTTTGGGCGAGATTTTGGGCAATTTTGGCAGGGCAAAGAAAAAGCTCCGAAAGTTGGGAGAGATCGGAGCTTTTCGAGAGATTTTGTTGTCGAAAAGTTGGGAGAGATTCGACAACGATATTGTAAGTTGGTGGCTTTAGAAAATCTCGCATATTCGCTAAAGCTAATTTCATAATATATCGTTTTTGGCATAATGTCAAAGCTTTTTTGCATAATTATTCAAAAAAGTTATTTAAGGTGTTCGGATATTATGACATAAAAATAAGAAAAAGCATATTGACAAAAGTTAAGCATTATGGTAATATAGGCATAAGCACCTGAGAAGGCGCACTCATTATGAGTGGTTTTCTTGATAAAAGGGTGGCAATTATTAAGTTATATTGGTGGGCAGAAATGGAGTCAATAAATGGCTGGAACTAAAGCTGGCGGTCAGAAAGCTGCCACGACTAATCGCAACAAATACGGCAAAGATTTCTACGCTGAAATCGGCCGCAAGGGTGGCCGTAACGGTCATACTGGTGGCTTCGCCGCTAACCCGGAACTAGCTAAGATTGCTGGTGCTAAGGGTGGCCGTATCTCTAAGCGCGGTAAGGCTAAAAAGAACGCCTAATTCGTAATATTCTACTGAAAATACGCTATCTGTGAAGGTGGCGTATTTTTATTGTGCTGAACAAAAATAGCCGCAACGTAATGTCGCGGCTATGTCTGGTTGGAAAGTTCGAACAATTATTCGGTTTCGTAGAGAAAAGGATAATGCTCGTAGACTATTTCTTCGCTTTTGACTTCTTCTAGATTAGCGTATTCGACGACTAAATCTTTCATGAAATCGGTGTCGAAGCTGTCATTACTGATGCTGTCATTCTTGTAATCGGCAAAAGCTTGGCGAAGAGCGCCCGGTCGGCCGAGGTCTTGTTCGATGAGCTCCGGATAAGTATCGGTCATGGCAGCGAGGAGGATTTTTTCGCGGTCGTGTTTGATGTGGACCAAGCTAGCAAGAACCGTGCTCCATTGATAGCTACAGCACATACTATCGGGGCAGGTCGCGCATGCATAGTATTCGACGAGGCCTTCGTAGTAGATTCTGCCATCTTCGGCGCTGGTAGTCTCGAGCAGAGCATGAAAAGATTCATGCGCGATTAGCTTGTTGCCGTCATCGTCAGAAAGCGCATGTCGATCGAGGTAGATTTGACCTGATTGAGTGTCGCTGCTCCATATATGGCAGCCAACAACCGAATCAAACGCGCCTTCATTGGAAAAATCCCCCTCTTTGTAGGTGACGCTATCGAAAGAGGTCCAGTTCAGGAAAGCATATTGGTCAAAATCTGCACGAATTGCGTTGCGGACGTCTCTAATGAGGGCGTTCGTACCTATGTCGGGGTCACTGATGTTGTTGACGGAGAAATTCGGAGAGATGCCTGCTTCGCCCGTAAGAGAAACGGAATCGAAGGGATAATTGGTGCCGGCGATTAGGAATGGTGACTTAAACGGGCTCTTATTAATAATGGCAATGAAGAGGGCGGCAGTGAGCGCGATGGTCGTTATGATGCTGCTAGGGGAGTGCGAACGGGATTGTTTCATAGATATCTTCCTTTCCAGATAAAAAAGATCAAGGCAAGAGGCCTATGGGCGATATTATAAAATGGTTCTATGAATTAGTCAATGGAGTGGGGCGGGTGATGGGATTGTTATTCGGGCTGATATTTGCTGGTCCATTTTTTTGCGCAAAGCGGACAATGATAGAGGCCGGCTTTGTCTTGATAGCCGGAAAGTTGGCAGTTTGAGCAGAGAGAATTGGCGTGGAGCCAATCGCGATAACTGTCGAGGCGGGCTTCAGCGAAGTCTTCGTCCCAGGTGATATTGAGGTCTGAACAAAGATTTTTGGCGTGATGCCAAGCGTCTGATTCGATGCGGAGGAGTTCGATGTCGCTTGAATAATCATAGTGGCCGGTGAGGTAGTGGCCGACTTCGTGGAGGAGTAATAATTGTTCCGGCTCGGCTGGGTTGTATAAAATTGTTTGCGGCGGCGTAAATTGATAGCGTTCGGCTGCGCAAAAAGAGAGCTCGGGATAGCGCGACTGGAGCTTATTTATGAGCGAGGCGAGCTTTGGCATAGAAGTAGCATCCGTAAATTACCGAGAAATGGCCGTATTTGGCTGTCTGGAAGCGGGGGAGGGTGGTTTTTGTACTCAGGGCGCTCTTGAGTTGGGCGCGGAGTGGCTTTTTGTAGCTGTTTAGGGCGAGGCCGATTGGGCCACCGAAAATAATGCGCTGGGGCTTAAGGGAAGTGATTAGTGGAATGAGGCCGAGATTGATGCGACTGGCAATGTCTTGCCAAGCGGCAGGGTCGGTGATTTCTTCGGCGTTTTTGGCGTAGTAATCACGGATGGCTTTGCCGGATGCGATGTCTTCCCACTCGGCGCGTTGTTGTTTGTAGATGTATTCGGTGTGGCCTGGTTCGAAATTTGAATAGCGCGCGACGATCTTTTTGTCTTCGATGACACCGCCACCGATGCCGGTAGAGAAGGTTAGATAGAGGGAGCGGCCGCGACAGAGGCGAGCTTCGGCGAGTGCGGCGAGGTTGGCGTCATTTTCGACGACGACGGGTAGGTCGAAATCGGTCTTGAGCTGAGCGGCGATATCGATATCTTTCCAGGGGAGATTGCCAAGCCAGAGGACGCGGTCTTTTTTGACTGGGCCTGGGATGGCGACAGAGATGATCTTGACGGCGGAAGTAACAAAATTGATGCGGATTTGGGAGATGAGAGTCGAGTAGAATTCGCGGTAATCTGGGAGTGTGGCGAATTTGACTGAGTGAAGAAGTTTGCCTCTGCTGTCGAGCAGTGCGACGATAGTTTTGGTGCCTCCAATGTCGATGCAGAGATACATGCCTTTATTTTAGCATGGCATGGAAAAGGGGCGCATTCTTGATTTTACAGAGGTTCGTGATATAATGAGCGAAAGAATATTTGTGAGGAGTTATAACAGATATGGATGACGCAAAATTAAAGCGTTGGGGTTGGGGAGCAATCATCGGTTTGATTGGTGTAATTTTGGTAGCCGGCCTCGTAGTGGCAATTTCGATGTCATCTCCGAAGCCAAATGAAACCGAAGTGGTCTCTGGTAAGGTCGAGATTGCTGACGGCGAAAAAGGTGGCGACGCAAAGAAAGAAGATGCCGGCGCGAAGAAGGCTGAAGAAGAACAGGCTAAGAAAGAAGCTGAAGCTAAGAAGAAAGAAGAAGAGCAAAAAGAGGCTGAACAGAAGATTGCTGCGCAGAAGGAAGCTGAGCAAAAGCGTTTGGCCGAAGAAGAGAAACAGCGTGCTGTCGCAAATCAGAATGGCTCTTCGAACGGTACGAACAAGATGCCAAAGACTGGTCCAGCGGATACGACTTTCGCAATTGTTGGTGCTAGCGTTGTGGTTTACTTGATTGCTTTGAACTACAATTTAATGAAGAAACGTGCTTAGTTTAGAGAATCGCTTGGTGGGGGCGATTTTTTTGTTGGGGTGGGCAGCTTTACATATCTGTGAATATGGGGTAAAATGGTGGTAACTTGGGGTTGCTCATAATTTTTTGTGATGTCTGCGTAAAAATGGCATCAGGAAAGATGATGAGCGACTCCAATGAAAGGAAAATACATTAAATATGGCTGGAAAAGCTAATATTACGATGGATGAATTGCTCGCTAACGAGGATATTCAGCCAATTGTACTGGGCGACACGATCGAAGGTACGGTTATGTCGGTCAAAAAGCACGAGATTTTGATTGATCTCGGCGCACGCGGTGTTGGTCTCGTGCCACGTCGCGAGGTGGCCTTTGGTCGCCAACTCAACGAAGGTGATACGGTAAGCGCAAGCGTTATCGACACCGAAATGGAAGACGGCATGGTTCTCTTGTCGCTTCGCAAAGCTGTCAAAGAGAAGGGCTGGGATGAAATCTCTGCCAAGCTTGATGCTGGCGAAATTATCGAGGTTCAACCATTTGACGCCAACCGTGGCGGTCTCTTGGTCGAATACGAAGGTATTCGCGGCTTCTTGCCAGTTTCTCAGTTGTCGGCTGAGCACTATCCGCGCGTTGGTAGCTCTGATAAGGATGAAATCCTTCAGCGCTTGAACGCTTTGGTTGGTCAGACGATTCGCGTTCGTATTTTGGACGCTGATCGCAAGACGAACAAGTTGATTCTTTCTGAGAAGGAAGCAATCAAGGACGGTTTGGCTGAGCGCTTTGCTAAGTTGGCCGTTGGCGACACTGTTAAGGGTGTCGTGACCGGTGTCGTTGACTTCGGTATCTTTGTTAACGTTGACGGTATTGAGGGCTTGGTCCACATTTCTGAGATTTCTTGGGAACGTGTTAACAATCCTGCTGATTACGTTAAGGTTGGCGAAACGATTGAGGCTAAGATTATCGCTATTGATAAGGATCGCCTCTCGCTCTCGAAGAAGCAGCTCGAAGAAGACCCATGGCTTTCTGAGATTGCTAACTTCAAGAAGGGCGACAAGGTCGAAGGTACGATTACTCGTATCACTCCGTTTGGCGCATTCGTTCAGATTTCGCCAGCCGTCGAGGCCTTGGTTCATGTTTCTGAGCTCGGTGAAGGCAGCGATGTCGACCCAGAGAAGATCTTTACGCTCAACGAGCGCAAGGAATTCAAGATTCTCGACATCGACAAGGATGGTCGCAAGATCTCTTTGAGCTTCACTGATAAGAAGGCTAAGAAATAAGTCGAATCTGATTGCAGAGAGTCGCCCTAAGGGGCGGCTTTTTGCATGGCAGTAATAGGGGGATATGTTGACTATTTTTGATTTTTGTTGCATAATAGGGTTATGTTGTTCCTTAGTAGATTAGCTTGTAGGAATGATTGTACGCGCGCATTTGGTACACGGATGCGCTAGGCCGTTTTGTGGAAGGAGATGCTATGTTTTATTGGTTACCTCCGAAAGAATTGATTGACGAGAGACTGGTCGAAATTGGCAGAGCTATTCGCGGCGACGACTTCGAGCTTACGAGGCACGCCCGCAAATATCTCCTTAGCCTCATATCTCGAATGCCAAGACTCGAACGTGAATCGATCTATTATCATGCGGGTAGTCTCGCAAGGCCGGTTGCAAAGTGGCAAGAGGATGTTGCTGAAGATTTGGCTACCGATCCGGTCGTCGATTACATCGACGAGGTGCTTCTTGAGTGTATGACAAACAGAGACGAGGAGGAGCTGAAGGGTATTGTGGAGCGTGCTCTGAATAACAAAGATGCTGAGCCATATTACATCAGACGCTGCGTTGATGGAGTTGATCTCCGGAAGCTCAATAATTGGCTGCGTAGTCAGCGCATTTTCGGCTTGATTCGCGGTAAGATGTTTGCATTCAGGCACGGTATGTATCTTGATGCACTTTGTACCTTCAGGGTTATCGACAAGAGATGCTGGTTGCCGAGGAGTGTGCGAAAGAAGCTCGTTCGACTTGGTTGCCGGACCAACAACGAACTCTATTGGAAGGTTCGTCTGGATGATTTAACTGACGAATATTCTTTGAGTGTAGATGAGGTTGATATGATTGAGAATTATATCTACTCTTTGGTCGACAGATACTTCTTCCTCTGTGTGCGCTGGAACTGACAGAAGGGGAGCACGAGTGCGTGCTCCCCGATTTTTTGCAGTTTTATTGCAGATATGGTAAAATAAAAGAGTTTATTATTGGCCAATTTTTTTATTAACTTGTAAGCGAAAGGAGCTAGAAACATGGAAGAAAAGGTAATACAAATTTCTGGCTCAATAACGGTAGACGAGCTAGCAAATGCCTTGGGTGTGTCGGTGACGCATTTGATTGGCGAGTTGTTCAAAAACGGTATCATGGCGACGATTAATCAGCGCTTGGATTTTGAGACTGCGCAGATTATGACTGAAGAGTTGGGTTTCACGAATGTGCGCTTTGAGCGTAAAGAGGCGGCTTCGAAGATTTCGGGCATCAAGCGCGAGCTGTCGGCTGATGCGGAGTTGCGCCCACCAGTGGTCGCGGTGATGGGCCACGTCGATCACGGTAAGACGACTTTGCTTGATACGCTTTTGAAGAAGAAGACAGTCGAAGGTGAGGCTGGTGGTATTACGCAGCATATTTCGGCCTATCAGATGAAATATAAGGATCGCAAGATTACTTTCTTGGATACGCCGGGCCACGAAGCCTTTGCGGCAATTCGTCAGCACGGTGCAATGTTAACTGATATTGTAGTGATTGTCGTGGCGGCTGATGATGGCGTGAAGCCACAGACGGCGGAGGCGATTAAGTTTGCTGAGGCGGCTAACGCGAAGATTATTGTTGCGATTAACAAGATTGATAAGGAAGGCGCAAACATCGATCGCACGAAGACACAGCTCGCGACGGAATTCAACTTGAATCCGGAAGAGTGGGGCGGCGATACGATTATGGTGCCGATTTCGGCGAAGACTGGCCAGAACCTCGAGAAATTGCTCGACATGATTTTGTTGACGGCGGATATTGATGAGTTGAAGGCGGACGTGAAGGTGCCATCTGAGGGTCTTGTGATTGAGAGTCACATGGAAACCGGTAAGGGTTCGGTGGTGAATCTCTTGGTGACTGGTGGCGAATTGAAAGTCGGTGAGTTCATTGTGGCTGGCAAGACTTATGCAAAGATTCGTACGATGGTTGACTGGCAGGGCAAGCCAAAAGGTAAGGCTTTGCCATCGACGCCAGTGGTTGTGACGGGCTTTAAGGAATTGCCAAACTTCGGTGATAAGTTTGAAGAGGTGGCTGATGAGAAGACGGCGCGCCGTATGGCTTTGCTCAATGCGCAAGCTGAGAGCGATGAGAGTGCGAGCGCGAATGTGACGAGCGCAGATTTGCTCCGCATGATGAATACGGTTGATAACACGAAGGTCTTTAATGTGCTCGTGAAGGGCGACGTTCAGGGCTCGGTGACATCGGTCGTGGATTCTTTGCGCTTGATTGATACTGGTGGCGAGATTACTTTGAATATTGTGTCGACGGGTGTTGGTGCGATTTCGGAGAATGATATCTATATGGCCTCTGGTTCGAAGACGGTGATTTATGGCTTTAACGTGACGGTGCCGAATGCGATTGCAAAGGTTGCAGAACGCAACGGTGTGCCTGTGCGTGTCTTCCGCGTGATTTATGAGTTGCTCGACGATGCAAAGCGCGAGATGGAAAACATGCTTGATCAGGAAGTGATTGAAACCGAGACTGGCGAAATGGAAATCAAGGGTGTATTCCGTACGGAAAAGACTGAGATTATCGCTGGCGGTCAGGTGAAGACTGGTCGTGTGGCGCCTGGTATGCTTGGCAAGGTCTATCGTAAGAAGGAATTGCTTGGCGAGGTGGAAGTTTTGAGCACGCAAGAGGGCAAGATTAATGTGCCGTCGCTCGCGGAAGGCGAAATTGGTGGCATTTCGTTCAAGACCGAGAAAAAGATTGTTTTGGAACTTGGTGACCGTGTCGAATTCTTCGTCCGTGAATACCGTAAAAAGACGATTGCTTAAAGATTCTGGACCGCGCTGCAAAAAGTGGCGCGGTTTTTTGTTGTAAAAACGATTATGTTTATGTTAAACTAGAGTCAGAAATAGGAGAAAAGAGGTTTATGTACACTTTCGATGAAAGTTTTTTGGAAAGCGTGGGCCTGGCAGCATTGCCTGATGAACAGAAGGCCGTTTTCTTGCAATACGCACAAGATCAATTCGAAATTCGAATTGGCGAAAAGATGAGCGAAGGTTTGAGTGACGCTCAGCTCGATGAGTTCGAGAAGATTATCGATAACGATGAAGAAACTGTTGGCGCTTTGTTGACGAACGCTGGCAATTATCAAGAAGATCCTCTTTACATCCAGATTAAGAAAAATACAAACGCCCCAGAAGGCAGCCTTACTTTGTTGAATGATTATGTTACGGCAAAGTGGCTCGACATGAATTGCCCAAATTATGATGCGATTATCAATGATGCGCTCGATGAATTGCGCAACGAAATCGTAACCCAGAAGGATGCGATTTTGGCGGCAGCCTAAGGCAAGTGCTAGAAAAATCCTCCGCAGTGCGGGGGATTTTTTGTTGGGTTTGCATGTATGAAAAATCCCCGTGGCGATGCCACGGGGGATATCGGTGTTCTGGAATTATTGTGCGGGGGTCACTGCTGTTGTTTTCTTGGCTGCTTTGCGGGCGGCCCTTTTTTCTTTTTTGATGGCGCGGTCGGCTTTTTGGAGATAGCCGTCTTCGAGGATGTCATAATCGCCGTCGTCGATATGCTGAGCGGTAAAGCGCGCTAGTTCAGAGAATGAAGAACTGATAGGCTTTGCGCTGTGTCGTTTCTTGAGCGGATACTGCAGAGTGACAGCTGCGGTGATGTTTTCTTCGTTAAGAAGGTCATAGTATAGGAAGAAGCAATGACGCAAATCTATTGCCTGGCAGTAAGCGAGCCAGATGAAGCGATCGAGCAGGTCATCGACGATTTTGTCGAGAATTTTTGCGGCTGTGGCGTGGGGGCAGTTGATGGTTTGGCCGGCATGGTATGTGTTGTAGTCGTTGTGAAATACGTAATACTCAACTTTGTTACATATTGCAGCTTCGTCACACTTACCAATTGTCGCGTGTACGTATTGGGACTGAACGCGGAAGAGCTCGTAGGCTTGGCGAAGTTCGCTATCCTCATTGTGGGTTGGAGCCTCCTCGAGAAATTCTGCGATACCTTGGCCATGCATGTATTCTTGCCACCAGAGGTCGCTCAGGGCGACGATTTCGGGCGTGACGACGTAGATTGGGTAGCTATACCAACCGCTCTCGAAGAGAGGCTTTACTAGGTGGATTTTGTGATATTTGTCTTCCGCGTCCGAATCTAATTCTTGCGCATGAGGAATGATGATATTGTGGAGGGTTTGCGTGGGGTCGATTGCCTTTCCGGTAATAGTGATTGACTCAAGACAATCCGAGATATGCTCGGTGATAGAGCGGAGTATCTTGACGTAGAAAAGCGTTTGGTCCGCGAGCTTCAGGTTTTCTGTGGCGTACTTGGTGCCGCATTCGATGAGGCTTGCCAGGTAAGTCTTTAGAGTAATTGCATTTGCCATAGTTGCTCCTCCTTTGGGCGGATGGCAGTAGCACAATACAGAACATGATATCTAGTAATGTGCTTGTACGGAGGCCCCAGATTTTTGGGCCGCAAAACAATGCTATTATTATAGCATAATCGGCATAAAAAGTCAATATTTGACAGGGGTGGAGCTATTTCTTGTGGCCGTTGAGGAAGGCTTGGGTGCTTTGTGGTTTGGAGTTTTCTGGGATAAGCTCGTCGATGACGAGATAACGGCCGTCGGCGCAGAGAAGATCAAGCTCGGTAGCGGCCTGGTTGGCGTCGTGTGCCTTGGTGACGGTGCAAGGAACGCCGAGTAGAGTGGTCTTGGACTTTGGGAAGCCGGCATAGGCACGAACTTCATTAGACAGCGTTAGAGCCGATTTCTGAGCGTTTTGGAGTTCGGACAGGTCTTTGCTGAGTTGCGCGGTGAAAGTGGCTTCTGCGTCGTCCTGTGCGGTCTCAGCGGCATTCTGTGCGAGGATTGCTGGTAGCTTTTCGACGAGGAGCTTGGCGCCGAGATTGGCAAGCTCTTCGTAGAGGGATTGCTTGGTGGTTTCTGGGGTGATGGCGACTTTTTCCTGCGCAATAATATTGCCAGCGTCCATCTTCTTGGCGAGGCGCATGACAGTTACGCCAGTCTCGGCGTCGCCATTTAGGAGAGCGGTCTCAATAGGGGTAGTGCCGCGGTATTTTGGCAAGAGCGACGGATGGACGTTAATGATGCCGCAAGGGAAAGCGTTAATGATGCTATCTGGTATGATTTTGCCATAAGAGGCAAGAACGGCCACGTCGGCGCCGGCGTCGGCGATAATCTGCTCGAGTTCGGCGGTATTCTTGGTATAGAAGGTCGGGATGCCGAGTTTTTCGGCTTTTTTGGCGATTTCGAAAGGGCGGCGCGTGTTGGCGGTCGGCAAAATGAGCGCGGCGATTTCGTAATCGGCGGCAAGGAGGGCGTCAAGAATTGGTGTCTTGGCCTTAATGCCTTGCGCGAGCTGTTCGTTGCCGAAGAAAATAAGCTTAGTCTTCATCGTCTGGCCAGAGCTCTTTGTTGTCTTTGATATATTTGTCGTAATCGAGAGGCACGAGGTCGCCCTTGTCGTCGAGCTTGTAGAAAGCTTTTTTGTCATCCTTGATGTGATCGATGAAAAGAATGCCATCGAGGTGATCGATTTCATGCATGATAGTGCGAGCGAGGAAACCGTCGGCCTTGATGCGAACTTCTTGACCTTCGGCGGTCTGGGCTTTGATGCGGACTTTGGAAGGGCGTGGAACTTTGCCATAAATGGTTGGGACGGAGAGACAGCCCTCATAATCATAGACAGTCTTGCCTTCAGTCTTGATGACCTCTGGGTTCAAGAGAGGAATAAACTCGTTGTTATCCTTGTTGGAAGTGTCTTCGCGCACGACAATAATGCGGCGGTTGTAGCCGAGCTGTGGTGCGGCGAGGGCGGCACTAAGTTCGAATTCATGCTCCTCCTCCCAGTCTAGGGAAGCTTGAATCATTTCTTTGATAATTTTGTCGACTTCTGGGTCGCCGGCTTTTACCTTGGTGGATTTCTGACGCAAACGTGGATCTGGCGTGACGATAATGTTGTCGGCGGTATTAGATTTTTTTGAGCTCATTAAAATATATTTTAACATAAAAAGCCCCTCTCGGATAGAGAGGGGGCGGGGCAGGGGTTAACGAGATTGGAGATAGGCTTGTACGTCTTGAGCTGAGGAGACTGAATATTGGTCTAGATGTATTTTTTGCTCGTCGGTGACCGTTAGAGTGTGTTTATCGCTAAATATGAATTTGCACTCAAAGGAGATAGGGCGACCGTAGGTGGTAAGGTCGAATTCGTTTGCGGCGGCGAGTGCTTTCGACTGATCTGTTTCGGCTTTATTGATGGCAGATGTGGCGATTGATATGAGTAAGTCTAATTGCGAATCTGTTGCTAGCTCGGCTAGTGCGGCGTTTATTGATATTGTTACGCTATCGCGAAAGAATGAGGTTTCGCTGTATGGGATATTATTTTCACTAAGTTGCTTGGTTGCTGCTTTTGTGATTTCTTTTCCGATTTTGTCTCGTAGGAGTTCCGGAAAGGCGTTCTGATCGTCTAGGTGGCAGTCGTTCATCATGATGGCGTCTTTTGAATAGTCGGGCTCCGTGCAGGAGATTGATATGGAAATATCTGGATCTTGATTCCACACGGCATCGGCAACATAGACGGTGTCTGGTGCTAATTGCTCGCCGGTTCCGCTCCAGTATTTATGAACGTTATTAAAGGTGATCGTGAAGTCGTTTACTTGGTTTGGGTATTCTTCAGCGAGGCGGTCGTAGGTGGCGGTAGTGACCTGAACCTGTCTTTCCTGCGTAGCTACCGGCGTTCGTTCGATCTGCGCAATCCACTTAACGATGGCAACTACGCCAACAGTAATTGGATTGAGGCAAATAAAGAGGATTACTACGATAATTAGCAGAGGTTTTTTGCTTGTTTTGTATTTCGGCTGCTCGGAAGGAGATGATGGCTCCTGAGCGTTAGAAGATAATAAGGGTTGCGGCGTAGGGTTTTCGTTTGCTTCCATATTTTCATAATACAGTATATTTGATAATGCTAGTGATTATTAAAGAAAAATCCCGCTTTTGACTTTGATTACAATAAAGTGATTGGGTCGAGCGTAAAGTGGAGGTATGGACTTTTGTCGACGGCGTCGAAAATCTTGAGGAGGTCGGCGCGAGATTTGGCTTTGAGGATGATTTGCCATGTGAAGCCTTGGCCGGTGCGTTCGTGGAAGGCGGGCATTGGTGGCGTGATGGCGAGCTGTTGGATTTGTTCCTTGCGGGCGTATTGAGTAATTTTTTTATACAGGGTGCGAATGTTGGCGACGGCGATGGATTCGGTTTTGTAGGTCATGGAAAATTTGAGTAGAAAAGTGTAAGGCGGCAGTTTACTTTTGTGGCGCTTGTCGAGGAGATAAGAGTAGAAATCGGCGTAATTATTTTGTACGGCGTGCTGAATGATTGGGTTTTCGGGCTGGTAGCTCTGGATAATTATTTGGCTGTTTTGGTGGCCGCGCTTGGCGCGACCGATGACCTGGGTGATGAGTTGGTAACTGCGTTCCTCGGAAGAGAAATCGGGTAGGGAGAGTTGCGAGTCGGCCTGAACGACGCCGAGGGTGGTGAGTTTTGGAAAGTCGAAGCCTTTGGCGATCATTTGGGTACCGACTACGATATCGTAATTGCCGGCGCGAACGTCGTCGTAAACTTTGTCGAGGGTTTGTGCGGCGTCAGTGTCGGCGTCAAAGCGGGCGATATTGGCGTGAGGAAAGAGGCGGTGAAGTTCGTCTTCGATAGCTTTGGTGCCGAAGCCTTTGTGATGGATGCTGGCGTTGTGGCATTTCGGGCAAGAGGTGGGAACGGGGTAGGTGCGTCCGCAGGTATGGCAGCGCATCTTGAATTCGTCGGCATGGAGAACCAGGGGTAGGAAACAGCTTTCGCAAAGAGATTGCCAGCCGCACTGGTCGCAGACAGTGAGAGGGGCGGAGCCACGGCGGTTATGGAAAATGAGGCTCTGGGTGTGATTTTGGAGTGATTCTTGAATGCTTTTGATGAGCTGATTGCTGAGCATCCGACTGCGCGCGAAATTGCCGCGATCCTTGAGGTCGATGAGTTTGATGCTGGCGGTTTTGTCGTTTTGAATGGCGAGCTCGTTGAGCTCGATGACGGCGTTATGCTGTTTGCAGATGTAGTAATCTGCGATGAGAGGAGTGGCGGTGCCGAGGATAGTTTTTGACATTTTGGCGGCGAGGCGGAGGGCGGAATATTTCGGATTTTGATCCTGTTGGTAGGCCGGCTCGTGAGCTTCGTCGATAATGATGAGGCCGAGATTTTTGACCGGCGCAAAGAGAGCGGAGCGTGGGCCGATGACGACTTGCGGTTGGTCGCTCTGGAGGCATTTTTGCCAGATTTGGTGGCGGACGGCCTCGGTTTGGGCGGAATGCTGAATGATGATGTCTTGGAAGTGCTGCTGGAAATTGCGGACGATTTGGGAGGTAAGGGCGATTTCTGGGACGAGGACAATGACGGACTGGCCTTTGGCGAGGGTGTGCTTGGTGAGCTCGATATAGATGTTGGTTTTGCCGCTACCAGTAATGCCGTGCAAGAGAACGGTATTGGCGGGATTGGCCTCGATTTGTGCGATGGCGGCCTGCTGGGCGGCGTTTAAGGGGTTTTCTGGCGTTTTGTCTAGTTTATTTGACATTAGCGGATTGGCGGCATTGCGGCGCTTTTTAGTGATGCCGCGTGGCAGAATTGCTTGGACGACACTAGAGAGCGGACAGCGGTAGTATTCGGCGAGCCAAAAAAGTGCCTTCATGAGCTGTTTGGGGAGTGGTTCGTCGTAGATGGTGCGGAGAATGGCCTTGGTTTCGAATTCTGGCTGAGCGGTTTTGTCTGCGACGATACCGATGCAGGATTTCTTGCCGAGTGGAATTTCTACGATCTGGCCAATGGCAAGTTTCTCCTCTGATTCGTAGGTGAGGAGATTGTCGGTCTGATGAAAAGTCTTGGCGGGCGCGACCAGATAGTAGTTCATAGAGATATTGTAACGCAAAAGAGAGCGACAAGAAAAAGCCCCCGTATCCTCAGATGCGAGGGCAAGCCATCCTTATAACAAGTTCGCAATATTGGTGATCAGCTCAGGAGTAATCAGTTTTTCGCGATAGCGATAATCGAGCTCCGGGTTGGCTCCGGTTGCATATGGGTCAAACATTTTGGCCAAAACGGCGAGCTCGCAGGGAGCATCAATGTCCGATTCGCCCCAGTTGTTTTCGTAGCACTGCGCAACGCGCTTATAGACCTCAAAGATGCTTGTATCGATAGTGATGTAGTCTTCGAGCGCATGTAATGCCTTGTCGAATAGTTTGTCGTTTGAGTTGCAATGCGCGGCCAGCCTGAGCGACTCCTGTGCAATTCTATAGGGATGGCGTTTACCAATCCAGATGACGCCTTCTTCATAGCTGGTTGCGTAAGTAGATGCAGGCCAATCGGGATTCAGAATCCAGCTGACATACTCGCTAGGAGTAAAATCGGATGCCGTGTCATTGTAAGCAATGGCCTTTCTACATTCGCCGACACGATTCAGAATTTGCTCGATGAGTTTGTCGACGTCGATGTAATAGGGGAGATTATTTGCGCAGGGGGTTTCGAGGTGGCCATAATAGCTAACGGGAAGTGATGCAAAGAAGGTGTTTTCCTGTTCGCTTAAGACCTTGGCGGCTTGAGCAAGATAATTGCCTACCGGAGTTGAATGCTTGCAGGCGGAGCTCAGATGTGCGAAGAATGAAGTAAGTTGACGGGTTAAATCGCGATCGTTTTCAATGAGTCGTTTTCCCATTTGTATAACCTCCTTCGAAGATGGGAAGATGGACGGATGGTAGCATAAAATGTACTTCGATACCACCATATACGAATGGGCTTATTATGCTGAAATGATGGAGTTTTTGCAAGCTTAGGCATGTTGTGAAGAGCTTAAAAAATCTCGACAAAAAATGTTGTAGAAATTACAGAATTTTTGCTAAAATAACAAGCAGTTAAGGAGGTAAATGTTAGACGTTTTCGTGACAAGTCGGGTGCGGCGTAAGATTATTGTTGTTTTTGCGAAGTATCCTGATTTTAAGACGCATGTGCGCGGTTTGTCCAAGTTAATTAAGGAGGATCCGGGGAATATTCAGCGCGAATTGAGGCGCTTAGCGAAGAGCGGATTTTTGATCGTGACAAAGCGTGGAAATACGAGCATTTACCAGACAAATAAGCAGTTTCCGATTTTGAAGGAATTGCAGAGTATTGTAATTAAGAGCCAGCAGCAGGAGTCGGCAGGGAAGCCGCTCAACAAGACGATCGGATGACGCAGATATTTGAGAATTTGCTGGCGCAGCGAGGGTTGGGCGAGGATTTTTTGAGGCCGCGCTACGAGGATTTATTTGATCCCTTTTTGATGCAGGGCGTTTCGGAGGCGGTGGAGCGAATTGAGCGAGCACGCGATGGGCGCGAGAAGATTCTGATTTATGGCGATTATGACGCGGACGGCGTGACGGCGAGCACGGTACTGAAGAATGGTTTGACGTATTTTGGTTGTCCGGAAGTTGAAGTACTGTTGCCGAATCGTTTTACGGATGGTTACGGGATGAATATGCCGGCGATTTCGAAGATGGAAGAGTATGGTGCGGATTTGGTGATTACGGTGGATTGCGGGAGCGGCTCGGGTGCGGTGATTTCAGAGATGTTAAAGAAGGGGATTGAATGTATCGTGACGGATCATCATGAGATTCCGGAGATGCCAGAGGCGGCTTTGGCGGTGATTAATCCGAAGCGGCCGGACGAGAAGTATGGTCTGTATATGGCAGGCGTGGGGGTGGCCTTTACTTTGGCGCGGGCGCTGAATATGCGCAAGAATGGCGGTGTGTGTGATGGCCAAGAGAAGTGGCTGCTGGATTTGGTCACGATTGGAACGATTTGCGATTCGATGGTTTTGCGAGGTGAAAATCGGATTATGTCGTATTTTGGCATGCGAAACGTGTTGCCGAAGACGCGTAGGGTTGGCCTGAAGGAGCTGGCGAAGCAGGCGAGCATTGATTTGTCGCGTGTCGATACGCAGGCGGTAGGTTTTCAGATTGGGCCACGGATTAATGCGGCGGGGCGATTAAAGAGTGCGGATTTGGCTTTTGAGTTGTTGAATGCGGAGGGGCGCGCGGAGGCTTTCGGTTTGGCACAGGAGTTGAACGAGCTGAATAATGAGCGGCGCAAGAAGCAGGACGCGGCGGTGAAAGAGGTGGCGAACTCGATTGATGGGAGTGATGACGTGATTGTAGCTTGTGGCGACTGGCATGAGGGGATTGTGGGGATTATTGCTGGACGCTTGGTGGAGATTTATAAGAAGCCGGCTTTTGCTTTGGCGCGACTTGAAGATGGTCGACTGAAGGGGTCGGGACGTAGTTTTGGTGATTTTTCGTTGGCGGAGGCGTTGCAGAATTGTCCGAATGGGTTGCTTTTGAGTGGTGGCGGGCATGCTGGTGCATGCGGTTTGAGCATCAAGGTGGAAGATTTGGAAAAGTTTCGGAAACAGATTAATAAGTATTATCGATCGCTGAAACTGACGGATCAGGAGAAGTATTTGCGCGAGGCGAGCGATGTTTTGCTGGACGATTTCGCGGAGATGACGGAGACCTTGTATGATGAGATTCGCTCATTGGAGCCATTTGGCGAGGGGAATAGGGAGCCGATTTTTGAGATTTGTGCCGAGGTGGCTTCGTCGAAGGTCTTGAAAGAGAAGCATTTGTCGCTAAATCTAAAGGATGGCGATGGACGAGAAATGAAGATGATGTGGTTCTTTGCGCCAGAGCAGTGCTTTGGGCTGAAAAATGGTGAAAATGTGCGTGTGCAGTTTACGCTTAGTCGGAATGAGTGGCGCGGAGTGGTTAAGATTGAGGGGCAGATTATTAGTCTTGAAAGATGCGACTAGATGTGATAAAATGATGGGCAGTATGATTAAAGTAACCCGTAAAGATCAGAACGAGGCAAACGAGAATATTATTCGCCGTTTCAACCGTAAGGTTCTGCAGAGTGGCGTAATGGCTACTGCGAAGGAAAGCATGCGCTTCTCGAAGCCAATTTCGAAGCGTGAGCGCCGCGCAAAGGCAATCTTGCGCGAAAAACGCAAAGCCGAAAAAGCCGAACGCATGAAGTTAGGCCTTAAATAAGAAATACCCCCGACGACAAGGGGTATTTTTAATGTCAAGTAATGTCGGAAAATAAACATAAGGAGGTAGAATGATTATATTGTTTGGTCCTGCAGGGAGCGGTAAAAGTGTGCAGGGCAAAATCTTGGCGCAGAAGTATGGCTGGGAGTGGATGTCGGTCGGACAGCTACTGCGCGACAAACAGAGTGCAGACTTGGAAGAAAAAATGCTGCAAGGCGGCTTGGTAGACGATCGTATCGTCGTGAATATGATGCATGATCATATGATGGATTTGATTTATGCTGGCAAAGAAGCGGTTCTTGATGGCTATCCGCGTGACGAATGGCAGGCGGAGTGGATGATTAAATACGAAGACACAAAGTATGTGAAGGTTGCGATTATTCTGGATGTGCCGCATCAAGAATTGTGGAAGCGTTTGGAAGCGCGCGGTCGCGCGGACGATAAGCCGGAAGCGATTGAAAAGCGTTGGGGTATTTTTGAACAAACAATTTATACAATGACGCAACAGCTTGAGTCGCAGGGTGTGCCGGTTGTGCGAGTTGACGGAACGGGCGAAATTCCGCAGATTACAGAGAGAATTGAACAAATTTTGCGTGAACGCGCTATAATATAGCTCAGATTTTAGGGATTATTTATTATGGATGATAAAAAAGTTAGCGCAATGCGAGCCGGCGGCAAAATTATGGCGCAGCTGTTTCGCGAGTTGCGCGAGCATACGCAGGTTGGCATGACTGGCAAGGAAGTCGACAAATGGCTGGAGAAGCAGATTTTGTCGGCTGGCTGCGGAATTGCCTACTATGAGCCGGAAGTGGATTTTCCTGGCTGTGTTTGTATTTCCGTGAACAATGAGCTGATTCATGGCATTCCGAAAGATATCGCGTTCGAAGAGGGCGATAAGGTGAGCTATGATCTCGTGATTAAATACCAGGGCTATTATGTTGATTCGGCCTTTACGATGGTGCTTGGCAAGCCGACGGCTGCCCAGAAACATTTGTTGAGTTATACAGAATCGGCGCTCTATGAGGGGATTGAGCAGGTAAAAGCTGGCGCGAAGCTTGGCGATATCGGTTTCGCAGTGCAAAAGCAGCTCGAAAAGGGCAAACTGGGCGTGATTCGCGACTATGTTGGTCATGGTATTGGCAAGAAGATGCACATGGCACCAGAAGTGCCAAATTACGGCAAGCGCGGTCAGGGGCAGATTTTGCAGGTTGGCGATACGATTTGTATTGAGCCGATGTCGAGCCTCGGTAAGCCAGACACGGTGGTCGTGCAAGGCGATGACGGCTGGACGGTTTGTTTGAAAGATGGATCGCTCGGTGCGCATTTTGAGCATACGATTTTGGTAACTGAGGACGGTTACGAGATTTTGACACAGGAATAATGAGTAGGATATAATACGCTTATGGACGAGAAAGCACGCTTCGCAGTAGGAATTGATTTGGGCACGAGTAATGTTCGCGCAGTCATGGGGCGTGTTAATTCTGACGGAACTGTGCATATTGTTGGCTATGGTCAGGCGCCATCTGAGGGCTTGCGCCGTGGTAGCGTGAAGGAATTGAACTCGCCAGTGAAGGCGATTGATACTTGCTTGCGTCAGGTTGAAGAATTGAGTGGCATTGAGGTGCATGAAGCGAGCGTCAGCATTAATGGCGTGAGCGTTGGTGGCACGAAGATTGACGGCATGATTGCGGTCGGTGTTGCCGATCACGAGATTAATGATGACGATATCGAGCGCCTAGAGAATGCGGCGATTGCTGGCAAAGTGCCGGCGAACCGCAAGGTTTTGGATTTGGTGCCTTATGAATACATTTTGGACGGACAGGGGAACATCTCTGAGCCTTATGGCATGAAGGGTGCGCGTCTCGAGATTCGTGCGAATGTAGTTTCGACTTTGATTTCGGATTATGAGAACTTGCAGAAGGTATGCGAAGCGGCACAAATTGCGACGGTAAATCGCACTTTGCCTTCGGTTGTAGCGGCTGCGAATGCGGTTTTGACGAACAAGCAGAAGGAAAACGGCGTGGCGGTTGTCGACTTGGGCGCGACAACGACGAGTGTTGCGGTTTATGAAGAAGGCGAATTGCAGTATCTTGGCGTGGCGCCGATTGGTAGTAATGACGTGACGAAGGATTTGGCGACGGTTTTGATGACGATTCCAGAGGTCGCCGAAGAGTTGAAGTTGCGCTATGTGACTGGCAAGTTTGAAGAAGGTAAGGATATCATTATTAATCGCGGTAAAGAGAAGTATGAATTTTCGCGCGATCAGGTGAATGAGGTAGCGGAAGCTCGTCTTGAAGAGATTTTTGAGGCTGTGACGGCGCAATTGAAGGCGGCACGTTGCGATCGTTTGTCTGAAGGTGTAGTACTGGTTGGCGGCGGCTCGAGAATGCGTGATATTGATGTGTTTGCACGCAATCAGCTAAAGAAGGCCGTGCGCATTGGTTTGCCGCGTGAGGTGACGAGCGTTTCGGAGGAGATGCTGAACCCAGAATTTGCAGCCGCGATTGGTTTGATGTTGGCTGATGATGATATGAATACCTATGCGCCTGGCGAAGGTGATTCGAAATATGGCAAAAAAGCAAAGAGCGGTGGCGGATTCTTTGGCTTCCTAAAGGGAATTGGCAAAAAATTTAAGTAAAAAAGAATCGCTCGAAAGGGCGATTTTTTATAGTGGCGGCGGTGTTGTAAAATTTTGTGTTCAAGTGCTATTATAGATATAAGTATATTCAAAAATTGAGGAGTATGGAAAATGCCAGAAATTAAACCTAGCGAGGTGGAAAGTATCGCGAATATTAAAGTCGTGGGCGTCGGCGGTGCTGGCGGCGCGGCAATTAACCGTATGCGTGAGGCCGGGATTTCTGGTGTCGAGCTTATTGCGATGAATACTGATGCGCAGGCTTTGAGAAATTCGAAGGCTGACGTTAAGGTTCATTTGAAACTTGAACAGCGTAATGGTCTTGGCGCCGGTGCAGACCCGACGAAGGGTGAAAAAGCTGCCGACATGAGCCGAGAAGAGATCCGTCAGGTGCTAGATGGTGCCGATATGGTCTTCATTACCTTCGGTGCTGGTGGCGGTACTGGTTCTGGTGCTGGTTATATTGTTGCTGAAGAAGCTCGCAATTTGGGCATCTTGACGGTTGGTGTTGTGACAAAGCCATTCTCGATTGAGGGCGAGGTTCGCCGCCGCAATGCCGAATGGGCAATTGATCACTTGGCGCGCAATGTCGATGCTTTGATTACGATTCCGAACGAGCGCTTGTTGCAGGTTATTGATCCAAACATGAGCTTTAAGGATTCCTTCCGCATTGCCGATAATGTCTTGTGTCAGGGTGTTCAGGGCGTGACCGAAATTATTACCGAAGAGCATGATATTAACCTCGACTTTGCGGACGTTTGCGCGATTATGAAGGATGCCGGTTCGGCTTTGATGGGTATTGGTCGTGCGACTGGTGAAAACCGTGCCGCGATTGCTGCTCAGCAAGCTATCGAATCGCCATTGCTTGAGGTTTCGATTGATGGTGCTCGCGGTGTCTTGTTCTTGATTTCTGGTAGTGAAAACGTTACGATGCAAGAGCTTCAGGAGGCTGGTAAGGTGATTACCGAGAATGTTAGCCCAGATGCAAACATCATCATGGGTGCTAGCGTTCGTCCAGAGCTCGAAGATGAGATTATGGTTACGGTAATTGCGACTGGTTTTGATTCTCAGTATTTCCATGATGATCCACGCGCAATGAATCAGACGGGCTACTCGATTGATTCGGAAATGATGACCGAGCCGGCACAGGAAGCGCCAAAGGCTCCGGCTATGCCGACTGCGCCAGTGATTGAAGAAGATGAAGATGATGATCCGAAAGTGACCGATACAGATAGCGCCGACTTTACGGCCGCAACCTCCACAAATATGTGGACGAATCCTGCTTTTAATGGTGGTGATATTGAAGAGAATGATACTCCAGCAATCTTGAGGCGCAAGAATAAGAATAAATAAAGGAGAACACTTGCATGAGCCAGTTTAAAATAGGTGAAAGCAAGGTAATTGAAAGTCGTGAATCGCAGGATGGCACCATGATTCGACGTCGCCGCGTTTCGCTTGATGGAAAACACCGCTTTACGACTTACGAGCGGATTGAGCGCCCTGGTTTGATGATTCGGAAACGGAGCGGGGCGCGCGAAGCTTTTAGCCGAGACAAGATGGCGAGCGCAGTGCGCACTAGCGTTGGCAAATACTTTAATAGCGATGCGGATGTTCAGAGCGTGATCGATCGCGTCGAAGACGAGATTTATGCGCTCGGCAAGGAAGAAATTCCTTCGAAAGTGATTGGCGAGACGATTCTAAGTGTTTTGTCAGATACGAACGAGATGGCCTATGTACGTTTCGTGAGTGTGTTTCGCGAATTTAAGACGCTTGAAGAGCTGGAAAAGAGTATCGCGGAGCAGCGTGAACGGATGAAGGCGAAGAAAGCGGAAGCAAGCAAGGAAAAATAGGAGAGAGCATGAAAAGGGTGGTAATTATTTGGCGAGATAACGAGGATTACTCGCGCACGGTGACGGAATGGTTGCACGATTTCGAGCATCGAACCGGTAGGGAGTTGGAAAGCTTGAGTCCGGACGAGGGGGATGGTCTGAGCTTGTGCAAAGCTTATGACATTGTAGAATATCCATCGATTATTGCCTTGGGCGATAGTGGTGAGGTGCGACAGATGTGGAGGGGCGCGAGTATGCCGCGAATCGATGAGGTTGTATACTATATGTTAGATAATTAGCAATGAAAATTTGCGTGGGTTTGTGCTTGCGCAAATTTTTTGTTATAATGGACAAAAGCGCTTGAGCAGCTATCAACTGCGAGCTGGCGAAAGAAAGGTGTGCACGCTGAGTAGAATCGCTCGTGAATCCGCGTGAGGGAATGAACTAAGGGCTAATCTTCGGATTAGAAATTGGATGGTACCGCTCATGAATGAGTTCCAATGAAAAGTTGGAATTTTTTTATTCAAAAAGAAAGGAGAGGGTGTATGAAGTATAAGTACGGTCAACGCCGTCGCGCTAGCGAATACGAAAAAGCGCTGGTGGAATATTGGAAAAAGCATAAGACTTTTGAAAAGTCGATCGAGCAGCGCCCGATTGATGAGTCGTATGTTTTTTACGATGGTCCGCCATTCATTACGGGTATGCCGCATCACGGTACGCTTTTGTCGAGCGTCGTAAAGGATGCTGTGCCGCGCTATTGGACGATGCAGGGCAAGCGCGTTGAGCGCCGTTGGGGCTGGGACTGCCACGGTTTGCCGGCAGAGAATTTTGTCGAGAAACAGCTTGGTATTACGGATCGCCGCGACATCGGTACGAAGATTTCGCTTGAAGATTATATTATTAAGGCGCGCGAATCGATGGTGGCGAATTCGGAAACTTGGCGCGGAACAATTGATCGTATTGGTCGCTGGGTTGATTTTGACAACTGTTATCGCACCATGAATAAGGATTTCATGGAATCGGTTTGGTGGGCTTTCAAGACGCTTTACGAGAAGGGTAAAATCTTCGAAGGCGAGAAGGTCTTGATGTACGATACGAAGTTTGCGACCCCTGTTTCGAAGGCAGAGGTGACGATGGATAATGATGCGTATCAGACCGTGACGGATCCGAGCGCCTTTGTATTCTTTAAACTCGTTGACCGCGATGAATATATTATGGCCTGGACGACGACGCCTTGGACTTTGCCGGCGAACATGGCTTTGGCGGTGTCTAGGAAGCTCGAATATGGCCTGTATGACGTCGATGGCAAAAAGACGATTATGGCTAAGGTTTTGGCCGAAAAATTGCTTGGAGAGGCTCCTAAGGCTCTTAAATCGTATTCTGGCGCCGACTTGGAGGGCTTGAAGTACGAGCCGCTCTTCGAGATGAATGACGAGATTGCAAAGAACAAGAATGCACATAAAGTTTGGGCGGCAGATTTTGTCTCTGCGGAAGATGGTACGGGTATCGTGCATATCGCGCCGGCTTATGGCGAGGATGACTTTGCGCTCGGTAAGAAGAATGGTATTCCGACGCGCCATACGATTGACGATAATGGCTACTATTTCCCAGAGTGGGCAGAGAAGTTGCGCGAAATCGGTGTGCGCAATACTGATGATGATGGCATTGAGGTCTGGGCAGCAAATAAGTTTATTGCCAAGTGCCTTGAAGAAAAGGGTGTCATCTGGAAGATTGAATATATTAAGCACGAGTATCCGTTTAATCCTCGCTCGAAGCAGCGCATTATGTATCGCGCGATTCCGAGCTGGTTCTTTGATATCGAGGGCAGTAAGCCTTTGATGCTTGAGAAGAACGAAGGTATTAATTGGTTCCCAGAACACTTAAAGCACGGTCGCTTTGCGAAGAATATTGAGCAGGCGCCGGATTGGAACTTGAGTCGCGATCGCTTCTGGGCGACGGCGATGCCGGTTTGGCGTGGCGATAAGGGTACGTTGAAGGTAGTTGGCTCTTATGATGAGCTTTATGAATTGTCTGGCGTGCGTCTCGAAGATTATCACCGTCCATGGGTCGATGAAATTGAGTTTGACATTGACGGCGAGCACTTTACGCGCGTCGATAAGGTATTGGACTGCTGGTTTGAATCTGGTTCGATGCCGTTTGCGCAGTTGCATTATCCATTTGAAAACAAGGAGAAGTTCGAAAAGAACTATCCAGCAGACTTCATCGTGGAATATGTCGGTCAGGTGCGCGCATGGTTCTATTATGTCCATGCAGTAAATACGGCACTCTTTGGTGATAAAGCATATAAGAATGTGATTACGACTGGTACTTTGGCCGGTAATGATGGTCGCAAGATGAGCAAGTCGCTCGGCAATTATACGGATCCGAATGTCTTGATGGATCAGTATTCGGCGGATGCTTTGCGCTTTGTAATGCTTTCGAGCCCAGTGTTGGCGGGCGAAGATTTCGCTTTGCTTGATAAGGATGTTTCGGATACGGCGCGCAAGTTGACGATGGTCTGGAATGTCTATGATTTCTTTACGATGTATGCTGAGGTTGATGGCTGGGACCCGAAGGGTAGCTGGAAACCATCTAGTAAGTCGACCTTTGGCGATTTGAAGAATCCGCTCGACCGCTGGATTATCTCGCGCTTGCATCAGATTAAGGCCGAGGTGATTGAAGGTATGGGCCAGTATAATATTCCGAAGGCTTTGGCTGGTGTCTTGCCGTTCATAGATGACTTGTCGAACTGGTTTGTGCGCCGTTCGCGCCGTCGTTTCTGGAAATCTGAGGATGATGGCGATAAGGCGGAGGCTTATTGGACGCTCTATACGGTGCTCGTGAAGTTCGCGGCGATTGTGGCGCCATTTGTGCCGTTCCTCGCTGAAGAGCTGTATCAGAATATGACTGGTGGCGAAGAAAGCGAGTCCGTGCATCTTTTGAATTATCCGAAGAATGTCGAGGTTGATCAGAAGGTTTTGGATGATATGGCGCGCTGTCGTGCGATTATTACGGAAGGCTTGGCTTTGCGCATGGATCGTAACGATGAGTTTGGTCAGATTAAGGTGCGCCAGCCGCTCGCGAAGTTGACCTATGGTGGCGAGAAGCTTGATGAATTCTACGAGCAGATTATTGCTGAAGAGGTGAACGTGAAGACGGTAAAGCATGGTAAAGAGTTGAAGCTCGACAAGAAGTTGACGGACGAATTGCGCGAGGAAGGCTTCGTGCGTGAATTGATTCGCTTCGTGCAGTCTGCTCGTAAGAAGGCTGAGCTCAATGTCGATGATCGTATTAAGTTGAGTGTTTCCTGTGAGGTACCAGAGAAGTTCGTGGAGACTTTGAAGAATGAAGTCTTGGCGACAACACTTGATAACGGTAACTATGCTTACGACGAGGTTGTGAAGGTTAACGGCGAAAACGTAACGATCTCGCTCGAAAAAGAGTAGAGCAAAACGCGAAAATATACCCTGTGGGGTATATTTTTGTTGGTGTCGAATGGGCGGCGGTAATATTTTTGAAAAATTTCAAGGGCGTTTTGGCCTCTGTAAAATTTGACTTTTTTGCAAAAAATAGCATAAGCATTATTGACAAAAAAGCATAAACATGCTACACTGTGGACAGTTAGATAAGAAAACAAAAACAAATCTAACAAAAGAAAAATAAATAATATATATAAATACAAAACAAAAACGAATTCCGCAGGGTATCAGGAAGGAGAAATAAAAAGGAGAAAAAATAAAAATGTCAATTCATAGCGAAGTCTATCAAATTCCATCAACGACTAGCGTAAATATAGAAGCACAAAAATGGGAAGCACTAAGCGACCAAAAGCAAAATGAAAATGAGATCGATGGCATGGGATTTGAAGCCATGAAGGGCGAGGCAAGGTATACAAGCCCAGAAGAAGCCTCGCAAGAAGCCTTGAATTTAATCAAAAAAATGAAGATTGGTAGCAGGTTGTTTAATGTTGCCAAGCTTATGAATGGCCGATCCGAAAAAGCTGCCTAATGAATCGACATTAAAAAATAGAAGAGAATAATGAATATTAATAATAAAAACTGCAATAGCCCGCCATAACGCGGATGCTGCGAATAGAAAAGAAACAGCCAACAAATAGCAAATTTAAACGAAAGGAGAGCCTTTAAGTTAGAGCCCCGAATAACAAAAATAAACAAGGAAAACTAGCTATAAGACGAGAAAATAGAGCCACTGTTCAGGGTGGCTCTATTTTGTTGTTCGGGGTAATTTGGGCATTTTGTATAAAAAAATTATTCATGATAAATTTGGTGTTCAATGTATTAAAAAGGGCAATGTATAAAAAATATATTGACGTTTGAAAACGGTAGTGGTAAATTTTGGTTAGATAAGGTCAAAATAAAAAGGAAGCAGTAAAATGAACCCAGAAAGAAAGCCAATCGGCGAAACTATGCCGAACCCGGTTGAACCTACTGAGACGCCACCGACGGAGCAAGAGAACGCTGGTGAAGCGCGTGAGATCAGTGGTGAAGAACTGACGAATGTTATGGTCAAGTGTGTCCGATTTAACGAATACGCAGAAGTTGCAGATTCATTAAATCTAAGCGAAGAGGAAGCCAAGAAGGGTATCGTTCATGCAAATGAATGGTCTTTGGAATCTAAGGCTCGTTTAGTTGAAGCAATGGCCAAGACTGAGCATGCTGAGGACTATGAGAAGCGCTTCAATCAGTATTTAAGCGATCATAATTTGGTTGCTAAGCTTAGTTCGGAGGCTGAAAACAATTCCACCGAAGATGGCGCAGAGGAAGAAAACAACGATGCTGAAAATAAAGAATCTGAGCGCAAGTTGAGTCTATTCCGCAGGCTTGGTCATACGGCACTTGCTACGATCGAAAAGGTCAAGGGTTACGTAAAAGAGCACAAGAAAGAAGCATTGGCAATGGCCGCGTCCGCAGTAATGCTAGTTGGTTCGCTCTTTGGTGCAGCCAAGCTTGCCGAACGTAGTCACTATGAGCCGGAAAATACATCAATTACGATGGGGGATGTCGATGAAGATATTGTGGATTCGCTGGCAGGATCGATTCCGATATATAATCCTGAAGGCGATTCGAGCAGCGCAGAAACGACTAGTGAAGCTGGCGAAAACAATGAAAGCTTCAACGTTAAAGGCGATATGCGCGCAATTGGCTACGAAGCTTATGATAAAGAAACTGGTACTTGGCGTTGGGACTTGACGAGCACTGATTACCATATCGCAAAGGCCGGTAAGTACAACTTCTCGAACTTCCGCAAGTTTAAGGAAGATTACGCCAAAGAACACAATCTTGACCCAGATGATTTAGGTACGGCAAAAGAGGCAATCTTGGATGTCTACGAAAAATCTGGCTCTGCAGGTTTGTCGCCATTAATCTTTAACCTCGTTGATGAAGGTATCGGCAATTTGGATAAAGACTTTAAAGACTTGAACACTGCAGAAATTAAGGCCTTGCTCGAGAAGCGTCCTGATTTGGCAGAGAAATCGATGGATGAGATTAAGGATGTCTTTAGCAAGATGGATATTAGCGAAGATCACCTTGATCCGAACACGAAGTACTATAACTTCTACTTGAGCCCATCTGCTGACGGCGTTGATGTTGTTGAGTATGGCGCAAGGGGCGATAAAGGTGATTACTACTCCGTTTCTAGCGAAAAGTCGGCTGAGGGCGAAGTTTATAAGCTTAGCTACAAGGGCGATGATGGCGAAGTGAAGGTTCTTTACGTCAAGAAGATTTGTGGTCAGCTCGTGAACGAGAAGGGATTCTATGCAAAGAAGACTCCACCGGAAATCGTAACGACGAAGACGACTGAGACAAGTACGGATACTGCGACGACAACAACTAGTACGTCTACTGAGACTACGACAACAAGTACGGATACTACTGAGACTACGACAACGACGACGGACACCGGAACCGGAACCGGTACTGGTACTAGTACTTCGACGTCTAAGATTGAGACCACGACGACGTCTACCTACACGACGCCAATCGATACGACGACTACTTCGACTTATATAACGACGATGCCTGTAACGACGCCGAAAGTTGAAGTATCGAGTGGTCCTGCGACTGGTACTTCGATTGTAGTAACCAATGAGGCAAAGAATTCCGATAAGCCAGTATTTAACTGGAATGTGAATCCTGGTGATACGGAGACTGCGGCTGTGCCAACGGAGTTTAGCGGTACGACGACTACTACGACTGCGGTTGGCGCGGAGGATATTAGCAAGTATGCGAATACCGATGCAAATGGCAATAGAACCGACACGGATTATTCTGGTGGAGTAGGAAAGATTGACGATTCGGAAGGCAAGAAGCGTGAAGATGACGCAGCTAACTCGCCAACAAATACCGGCAATAGCTATATTCCGGACACTGACATGCCGCCAGTATTTGGTCCAGAAGATCAGGGAAACGATTTGACCGGCTCCATATTTGGTAATTAAGGCAAAAAAGGAGTAAAAATGCCAAAACAAAAAAATACAAAACTAAAAAGGAGATTGTCGCTAGTAGCAGCGATTGCGATGGTAGCTTCGGCAATTATGCCAGCTAGCTCCAGCTTCGCTTATTGGCCAGAACGCGATTTGACGGATCCAAAAAATCCGCCATCAGACGTAGTCTTCAACTCGATTGTTGAGCGCGACGCGAACGGTACAATTACGAAGAACGAAGAGCAATTCGTTTATATTCGCGAATTTACGGGCGACAATAGCCAGCCATTCGAGGCTTACACGAACGATAAGTTCAAGATTGAGCCTGGTAAGACATATCAAGTGATGATGTATTACCACAACAATGGCGCAACTAACAAAAACTTTAGCTACTATGAAAAAGATGGTCAGCTAAAAATGCTCGTAAACTGGGCTGGCGAATACGGTGGTAGCTCGGTTGCTTACGATGCGCGTATTCGTGCAAAGTATCCATCCGTAGTTACGAACGATAAGTCGGCAAGCTTCCAGATTATTGGCTCAATCTCTGCCGCCAACATGAAGTTGACGAAGGATGGTCAGCCAATTGCAAAGGACGATGACCAGTATTATCAGGTCGGCGATACTTTGGATTTGGAAACTGATTCCGCCGTTCCGGTAAGCTTGAGTTACGTTAATGGCTCCGCTCGTATCTACAATACGACGAAGTTTAAGAAGGCTAATGGCGAAACTTATGACGCATTTGGTCGTGAGTATTTCGACAAGCTTCTCAGCGCTAATGATCAGTACAAAAATACTCTCCGCGAGTTCAATATCAAGACTGGTCTTGGCGATGTGAACGGTGATGGCAAGTATGACAAGAACGATGTGATTGCTAAGTATGGTGCAACCGAAGGTGAAACCAAATGGCAAGCTCTCGAAAGTGCTGTCGAAACTAACTATCAGAAGTTCCTTGATAAAATCACTCTTCAGTATGCCGATATTATGTCTGGCATGTATGAAACCGAAAAAGACGAGAATGGTAATGACGTTTTCGATGAGTACGGTATCAAGGGTGGTAAAGACATTAGCGGTCAATATCTCTTCGTAGATAACGTTAAGGATACGAAGGTCGGCCAGCCACTTGGCTTTAGTGATAAGTTCTGTGCGAACGATTCCGAGAACTGTGGCTTGAACGGTGTTTTGCCTGGCTGTACTGAGTACTCTGGCTATATCATGTATCTCTTGCGTGCTGAGGCTTTGGATTCTACCGTCAGTAAGAGTGCGTCTCTGGACGGGGAGAACTTCTATCCTCAGGTCGATGCCAAGCCTGGTGACACGGTTACTTATCGTGTTGAATGGACCAATACTGGCACGAACGCTGTAGATGCTGGTTTCAAGGATGTTTTGCCTGGTGGCGTATCCTTGGTCTCTGGTAGCTTCAAGAGCTGCGCAATCATCAATGATGGCGATATGAGCGACAAATGTAGCGCCGCAAATTACAAGACCGACGATGCGACTAAGTTTGAGCATACGATGAACGATAGCTCCCTTACGGATGGTATCCAACTCGGTACTTATGCTCCTCGCCAAGGTTTTGTCGTGATGTACAAGACTACGGTCGATGCAAAGAATGCTGACGGTTCTGACGTCTGTGTCGATAAGAAAATTGTTAATACGGCCTTTGTTAATTACAACAAGAGCGGTAGTACGAATGATAATGATCGTCGCGTAAACAACGGTTCTGCAACTATCATTGTCCGTACGAACTGTACTTCTGAAACTATTACCGAACTTCCAAAGACTGGTCCTGGTGAAATCGCCTTGGCGCTCGTCGCGGCAGTTTGTGTAACGGTCGGCGGTGCTTACTGGTATACTAGCCAGAAAGAATTGGTCGACGCTCCTGCTTCCAAGAAAAAATAAACACTAAGTTTAAAACTTGCTCCTTAATTTGTACCTTGCTTAACGAAAATGTCTACTAGTCTGGGTATCCTAGTAGACATTTTTTGTACAGCGGGGTAGGGCTTGCAAAATTGAGGAAATTTTGTTAAAATAGCGTGAGTAATAAAGGAATTTTATGAAAAAAGCAGTCATCAAGGTTGGCGGCAAGCAGTATGTTGTCGCTGAGAAAGAGACCCTCCTGGTGGACCTCCTCCCGGAAGGAACTAAAGATCTCGCTTTGGATGCTTTGCTCGTAATTGATGGTGACAAGACTTCGGTCGGCGAACCAACGGTTAAGGGAGTGAAAGTCAAGGCGAAGGTTGTCGAAGAGAAAGTCGCTGGCGAAAAACTCCGCGTTATTCGCTACAAGGCAAAGAAGCGTGTCCATAAAGAAATTGGTCACCGCCAGAAATATAGCGCAATCGAAATCGTTAGCATTGCCTAATATATATGAATCTCCGATTGAAAGGTCGGAGATTTTTTCGTGTGTTTTTTGTGTGCGGTTGCTTATGCTTTTGTGTTATACTTATGGTAAGTTTTGCGCATAGGAGTTTTGCGTGGGTGGTTCGCTTTCGCAATGGCGCAAATTAAAAAGGTAAGACGAGGTAAAAATGGCATCAAAATTCGAGGGTGGCAGCGCTGCTGAACGCACTGGCGAAAGGGAGCAAAATCCGAAAGCGCCAGAGCTTGGCAAGGCTGCATTAGCTGCAATATTGAAGCAGACCGGCATGTCGCTAAATGAGCTAATTGCAAGAGGCGCAACAATTCAGGGCGAAGACGGTAGTGCTTTTGATTTATCAGAAGTTGCTGCGGGTGGTGACGGCAGTAATATTAGTGTTGTTGAAACTGGCAAAAAAGTTGTCGGCGCTGACGGTGAAACTTATCGTCACGTCAATATGTATGAAGTAGTAGGCGCTAATGCTCCTGAGGCGGCCAATGCTACGGAAATTAATGTCGGCAACATAAAAACTGGGAATGAGACCATGGAATCTTCGGAAACAAAGGAAATTTCTGAAGATGATTATTATAAAGAAGGTTTCAAAGTCTTACCGCTTTCTTGTTTTAAGAAATTTTCGGGCCAGTTGGGCTTGAGTGAAGAATTGCTGAAAAAAGGTTTCAAGGGCATGGCGGAATGGCCGACCGAGGCGAAGAAGAAATACTTTGAGCTCGCGCAAGAAGCGAATCCAGATGCTGACTATGCTGCAGCCTTGGAGAAGAAATTGGCAGATGGCGGTAAGCATTATACTGCCGAGAAGGCCGATGAAGACAGTGAAGATGGCGGCAAGGATGATGCTGAGAAGGCCGAGAATAAGGAAAGCTTCATCGCGAAGATGAAGAAGTTTGGTCGCTCGGCTTTGAAGGCGCTTGGCGAACGTATCGGTATTAAGCCATTCAAGGAGTGGGATCCAAAAACCCAACGTTGGGTCAAGCGTGCGATGGCGATTGGTAGTGTGGCTTTAGTTGGCTTGACTTTGGCTTCGACTTTGCGTAAGGGGCCAGAAAAGATGGCGCCTGGCCTTGATACGTATTATACGGAGGACGCCAACGATCAAGACGTTGATGATACTTTGGCTAACTTTGAGACTGCTGGAGGCGTGTTTACGACTGCTGTTGAGGGTCAGGAAAAGCAAGAGAATAAAGAGGCGATTCCGGCAAAGACGAACTGGGAAGCTTCGACCTACATGCATCGTGGTGCTGACGGTAAATTGACGCCTGATGTTGTGATTAGTCCGGACGAAAATGGTAATTATAATGACGTTGAAGGTAAGCGTAGTAAGTGGAATATTGCTTCCTTGCCTGAATATACGGCGAAGTTTGCGGCGGAGAATGGCTTGGATGCAAATGATCTCGAGACGAAGAAGGCAGCATTTAAGAGTCTCGTGAAGGAAGGTCCGGAATATACGGCTATGTTCCTCTATAACGCACGCGAAGAGGGTTGCGAGGGCTGTGACGTATTTAAGGGTAATCCAGAATCGATTAAGGTTGCCTTGCAACAGAATGAGAAGGCACGCGAAGAGGCGGCAAAATTGGTCGATAAGATTATTGATGGCTCCGCAATTACGGAAGATGTTTTGAAGACTGGTCGCTATTTCAACTCTTACTTTGCCGAGCAGCGGGATGGTGTTCATATTATCGAGCAAGGCGTTGATGCTGAATACTATCAGTTGACTGACGGTGAGAGCGACAATGCTAAGGTGTTTAAGCTTACCTATACCGACGAGCATGGCGAGACGAAAGCTTTCTATGTCAAGCAGGTTTGTGGTCAGTTGGTGCGCGAAGGTGCCTGGTTTGACCATGAGGAGACGCCTGATATAACGACGACTGAAACGAGTACGGATACTACGACAACGTCGACTGAAACTACAGCAACGTCGACTGAGACTACGGCAACGTCGACTGAGACTTCGACAACGCCGACTGATACGACGACGTCTAAGACTGAAACGTCAACAACCCCTACTAACACTACGACGTCTAAGACTGAAACCTCAACAACCCCTA
>CAMJQQ010000011.1 GCA_946408075.1 uncultured Candidatus Saccharibacteria bacterium
GCATTCGGTGCCATTCATATAGATGCACCCAAATATCGCGTAGATTCTTGTCGCGTCCCCAGTGGCGTTCTTTCTTTGATGGATCGCCGGAGAAATCAAACTCAGTGTTCATCTCTTTCTCGCTCATTCCATCAGCCATTTCAATCAGCTTAGCGTAGTACTCTTCGCCAGCCTTTAATAAATCTTGTTTGTTGCGTGGTCTTGACATAAAAAGTCCTTTGTTTGCTACTTTAATTATATCATTTTGAGCTAACTATTTTTCTGGATTATACTCCTCTAGTCGATTACGGATATCTTCCTTGTAGATTGTTAATGCCTACTTAATTTGCCCCAGCCAAATCATAAGTATAATAAAAGCCCTAGAAGGGCTCTTACTTTTAAAATGATTCTAGAGTGATAACACTAATATCACATCCCCGTTACCGAGAATGGACTTCAGCTCAGACTGGCTCGCATTGATGTGTCCAAGTTTTGTATAACTCCAAGTATTCTCGCCATAGAATAGTGTGATATTACTACCGTTATAAAGCATTAAATCTCCGGGCTTCGTCGTGATACGTTCGTCACTAGTCGGGAGAGAAAAGCCAAGGCTTCCAACTTTCTCAAAGTTGTCATAATCCTCGGCTCGTACAGTTATATCACTGGTGCTTAGCTTTTCTACGAGAGCCTTAGTAGCTGAGTTGTCCGCTAAAGTAACTTCTAACTTCTTATCATTCACGCTAATGTAGATTTTACCCACGCTTTTCCCCTCGCTATTACCTGTTTGATTTGTTTCTGGCGATGAATTTTGGCTTGATGGCTCTTCTGGTTTTCTCATTATGATTGTCATAATTATGGCTGAAATTATTATGGCGATTAAAATCGGAACAGAAATTGCTAACTTTTTATTCATTTAGACTTCCAAATTTTCTTTAAGGAAAGTCTCGATTTTATCGAACGGGATTTTGTCGAGATTGTCGTAAAGATCAACATGCGACGCATCCTCAACAATGTAAAGCTCTTTATTGCCGATCTTGGTGCTTCCTACCGGGTAAACACCAGTATATGGTTCGGGCGTTATGCCCTTGGTTTTTGTTTCGCCGGTGATTCTATCAAATGAAGTTTCGCTATTGTAGCGAGAGTGTGCCTTTTCGCCATGGATAATCAAAACTGGCATATCAATTTCGTTTGCATAGGTCAAAATGCGCGTATTGGCGAGTGCACCATTGGTCTGAATTGCCCAACCGCCGTTAGAGTTAAGGCTTCTCTTATGGTAGCCGCGTGGCGTTTTGTAATATGCGTGATAATCTTTTAGGAACTGTGGAGCGTCTTCCGGAACGGGATCTACGACTCCACCGGCAAGCTTATATGCGCCGTTTTTATAGTCTTCAGTGCGCTGATTGTTGATTGCGATTCGTGCGTTTTTGCGTGCTTCTTTGTTGTCGTCGGCGTCAAAGTAACCATTTCCGGCTACGCGTGTCATATCGTACATGGTGCTTGCTATGACGGCCTTAATTCGTGTTTCGAGGCAGGCAGTTTGCAGTGCCATGCCACCCCAACCGCAGATACCGATAATTGCAATTTTGTCTGGATCTACTACCTCTAAATTGGATAAATAGTCTACGGCTGCCTGGTAATCTTCGACATTTAAATCCGGAGAGGTCATATAGCGAGTTTCACCACCAGATTCGCCCGTAAATGATGGATCGAAAGCAAGCGTCAGGAAGCCGCGCTCTGCTAAAGTTTGAGCGTAAAGGCCAGAAGATTGCTCCTTGACGGCACCGTACGGCCCAGAAATAGCAATAGCTGGCAACTCGCCACTCTTTTCTTTTGGCTCATATAGGTCTGCCGCCAATTCTATCCCGAAGTGGTTTTTAAAAGAAACCTTTCTGTGGTTTACTTTGTCGCTTTTTGGGAATACTTTATCCCATTCGTCGGTTAGTTGTAGTGCCATAGAGGTCTCCTTTTTAAAGATATAATTTCAATATTTCTAGTTACTATTATAACATTCCGGGTTAACTAATCTTCAGGGCTGAATTTTCTTAGTTTTTTTGTCAGATATTATCTTGAAGCTCGACAAGCCTCTAACTGTATCCTCGACTATCTCTGCGAGTTTTTCTTTATCTTCGATATCTTCGACGAAATACATCAGCTTCTTGGAGCCTTCATACGGAACGACTTTCGCCATGCCGTACTTTTCGTTTTCTGGGACAATTTTTACGAGCAAGCGATCGCTATAAATGCCGCCAAATAGGACGTCGTCGGAGTAAAGCAGATATCCGCCCATCATTGGCCGACAGAAAATATTTGATGCTTCGGAGAGTTGTTCGAGGACGAAATCCTTAAATTCTTTGGTACTTTTAGACATTTGCTGAGTCGCCTTTCATCTTTATTGCTTTTCTTATTATAATTTACTTATACAGACGGCGTCATTAAGTAAGAAAAGGAATTAAAATGAGTAAATCGATTGTAATCTACTTCTCTCGCGCGGATGAGAACTATGGGGTTGGCATGGTTGAGACTGGTAATACGGAGCTATTGGCTAAGGAAATCGTGGCGAAGACCGGCGCTGATGAGTTTAAGATTGAACCCGTGAAGAAATATCCGCTTAGCTACCAGGATGCGATCGCGCAGGCTACTGAGGAGCGCAAGGCGAGCGCGCGACCTGAGTATGTTAGTGATGTGGATATTGCTGGCTATGATCTGATTTTCTTTGGCTATCCGATTTGGTGGGGTGATTTGCCGATGGCGGTCTATAATTTTATCGAAAAACACGACTGGGCTGGCAAGGTTGTCGTTCCGTTTTGTACACATGAGGGCTCTGGGAATTCTGGCACTTATGAAATTTTGAAAAGCAAAATGCCAGGCGCGACACTCGAAGGCGACGGCTTTGAGATGCTCGGCTCTATCGCGCGCACTGATGAAGGCATTAAAAAGATTGATGACCTGTTGTCTGGATTAGGGGTATTATGAGCGAGTTATGGGCTAATATACGCAGGCTGAATATGACTATATCAACGCCGAGGTGTATAATAATTTAACAATGAAAAAGGGAGCCTAATGGCTCTCTTTGGGGTTTCGCGAAAATCCCCGCCGGTGAGGGCGGGGATTGTGGAGGGATAGGTTTTGCTTAGGTGGAGCCTTCTTCTTCGTCGTCGGGGGTGACGTAGCTGTACTCTTTGCGGATTTTTTCGTCTGCAGCGATGACTCTTTGAGCTCCCACTTCGCGATCTTCGGCAAGTCGAAGGCTCAGCTTTTCGTTATTGAGAGCCAATATCTCGCAGGCGATAATGGCGGCGTTTTTTGCCGCCTCGATGCCGACTCCCGAGACCGGAATGCCGGGCGGCATCTGTATGATTGAGAGCATTGAGTCTTGCAGGCCGAATTTGCTTTTAACCGGAATGCCAATTACGGGTTTGGTGGTAAGAGCTGCGATGCACCCCGGCAAAGCGGCGCTCATGCCGGCGGCAGCAAGGAATACTTCTGCGGTACTTCCCGTAACAATGTCACGAAGAAGTTGGGGCGTCCTATGCGCGCTTGCGACGCGCGCTTCGAATGAGACTTTCATCTTTTTGAAAAAGTCGAAGGCGGGTTTTACGACTTCAAGGTCGCTATCGCTTCCCATGATAATCGTAACGTCGAAAATTTGCTGTTCCATATGACTGTCCTCCTGTACATAAAGATCGAAAACGGCGAAGTGCGCCGTTTATGTTCAATACTATAACATATTTGAGAGGAAAAGTCCAAGGCTAAAGGAGATAGTGTTGGCGAGGAACGAGAACAAGAATGGCTTGAGTTTGCTCTTTGTGCTAAAACAGCGGGCATAAATGGCCCACTCTGCGAGCACGACGACGATTTCGACAGGCCAGATAATTTGCCAGAAATTTAGTCCGAAGGGCTTTAGGAAAACGATGAGGTTCGCGATTGGGTTTGTGACGCATTGCGCAAGAATAACAACGACGCGGTTGCGGCGACGACGAAGAAAAAGCCACGAAAAAGCCCATTCGATAAGGACCGTAAGCGCGAGAGCTTTGAGAAAATAGCCAAGTAGGCTCATATCGCCCTATTTTTTGTCGGTTTTGGCGTTCGGCGTGGCGGACTTGTTGTCTTTTGCGAGAATGGCAATAGTGAGGCCGGCGACAACCGCGATGACCGTGACGCCAACAATGACAGCGGCGAGGTAATTCGTGTCTCCGACCGGTCTGTCGGAAGGCATGCTTATGCTTGGGGCGATAACGTCAGCAATATATTTAAACATGTTTTTTCTCCTTCTTGGTAGCTTTTAATAATATAAACAAACAGATAAGCGAAGCGATAGTAATGATGACGCAGTTGAGAAAGAGGTTGGTGATGCGGTAGAAGAAGATTGGGAGTGCGCCGAGGGCGAGGCCAATGGTGGTGTAGCCGAAGGCAATGCCGGGATTCTTGGGGTGGACAGAGGTGAGGATGGCGAGTGTGATGGCCATGGTCATGCTAAAGAACATGACACCGATGAGCGAGACGGACATGATTTGGTCGCCGAAAAGTAAGAACGGGAGCGCGCCAAGCATGCTGATGTAAATGGTTTTACGGATGCCGATTTTGTCGACGAAGATGCCACCGAGGGCTTTGCCAATGCCCATGAACGAGAAAAGCATGATGGTTTGTGGGATGGTTTTATTCCAGGAAGTCGGAATAGCGTAGCCGATGTAGCTGCGGACCATAACGACGAAGGTGACGCCGGCGATTAAGAGCCAGAGCGGCATATTTTTGTTGGCGAAGTTAAATTTCTTACAAGGGAGTTCTTGCTTGGCGGTGGCGCGACGATATTTTTCGGCGGCAATGAAGGCCGGTACGGTGCTGGCGGCGAGAAGGAGAAGCGTCCAGAGTGGAGCGTGGCCGGCAAGCAATTTGCCAGTAACGACGCCGAATGAACCGCCAGAAACGAAGATGGCGGCTGGTGCGATTTTGCCCTGCCCGTGGCGAAGTGTGACCTCCGCGCCGTTGACGTGGACACAGGCGTTGCCGAGCGCGATGATAATGATAGGAATTAGGACCGATGGCATGATGTTGAAATGGATGAGACAGAGTCCGAGCGCAACCACCGTCATGCCGATAATACCAAATGGGATTTTCTCGTAGCGGTCGCTAATGGCGCCGATTGCCATCTGCGGAACGAACGCTAGTAGATCATAGATGAATGGTGCGAACCAAAGCACCCAATGATCGCCGACGATAGAATGCAAGATAAAGAAGCATAGCACCTCGACGACAAAGTGAATATAGAAATAAAGAAAGCTTGGCAGCTGTTTCTTCATGGCTCTATTATAACATTTTTGGAATTATGTAAAAATGAGAATGCTTCGCAAATTTGCGCAAATGGTGCTACAATGAAATTGAGAATAATTCGCAAAATGGAAATATGAGAGAAAGTTATAATTCGGCGCGCAGGAACGCGATTCTGGAAGCAATCAAAAGTTATGACGGTGCTTTTTCGGTGAAAGATTTGTCGGAAAAGCTTCACGGAGAGGTGGCTCTGGCGACGATTTATCGGGCGCTAGATACTTTTGCGGCGGCTGGTTTGGTTTTGCGAAATACCGATGCTGACGGACAGGTCTTCTATCTTTATTCAACGGAATGCGTGGAGACTGGACACTGTTTTTTGAAGTGTCGTGTTTGTGGCGCGGTCGAGCATGTTGATTGCGGGATTGTGGGTGAGCTCGTGCGCCATGTCTTTAATGGGCATCATTTTTTGATCGACAAGGAACGCGTGGTATTGTCTGGGATTTGCGCGAAATGCGGGGAGGCCGGCGATGCAAAATAAGCGATTAGTGTTGTTTGGGTTGCTTTGTGGCGTGCTTGTGGCTATGGCGTTTTGCTTGCTCCCGAAGCGCAATATCGAAGAGGCTCCAACGATTGTGGTGACGAATTTTGCAGCCTATGATTTGGCGCGGGCGGTGCTAGCGGATGAGAGTAAAGTCGAGATGTTGCTGGCGCCTGGGGCGGAACTCCATAATTTTGAGCCGTCGCCGCAAGATGTCGAGAAAATTCGCGAGGCGCAACTGCTGATTTATAATGGTGGTGAATCGGAGCTATGGGTGGAACGTATTTTGGATGACGATAATGGCCACGACGTGATTAGCGCGATGCGTTTGATGGATTATGCGCAGCTGAAGGACGAGGAATTAGTTGAGGGCATGGTGGCTGATGAAGAAGAATCTGAGGACGAAGAGTATGACGAGCATGTCTGGACGAGCCCGCAGAATATGGTCGTTTTTCTCGATGCTTTGCTGGCACAGGCGCGTGATATAAATCTCGAAGTTGACGAGGCGAAAGCGACGGAATATCGCAATGAATTGGTGTCGGTCGACAAGGAGTTGCGTGATGTTGTGGCAAATGCTGCGCGCAAAGAGATTGTCGTGGCGGATCGTTTCCCCTTTCGCTATTTGGTCGATGAGCTTGGCTTGGAATATCGGGCGGCCTACCCTGGTTGTTCGGAATCGACTGAGGTGAATGCGGCGACGCTGGCTTATCTGGCGAATTATGTACGTGAGCATCGGATTATGGTGGTTTTGAAGACAGAGTTGTCTTCTGGAAAGGTTGCGGAGGCTTTGGCGCACGAGACTGGTGTGGAGATTCGTGAGTTGCATGCGGCGCATAATATTTCGCGCGATGATTTTGAGGCTGGCGTGACTTATGCCGATTTGATGAAGCGCAACGTGACAGTATTGCAGGAGGCTTTGAATTAATGGCGAAAATTTTGATTCGAGCGAAGGATTTGTGTGCTGGTTATGGCGAACGAATTGTTTTGAAGCGGGCGAATTTTGCGATTGCGGAGGGGGATTTTGTCTGCGTGGTGGGCGCGAATGGTGCTGGCAAAAGCACCCTGATCAAGGCAATTCTTGGCCTGATAAAACCGAAAGCTGGCGCGATTGAGCTAGCGAAGGATTTGAAACGCTCAGAGTTGGGCTATATGCCGCAGGATACGCAGTTCGAGACGGATTTTCCGGCGAGTGTGACGGAGATTGTGCGCACGGGTGCTTTGGGGCGGATGGGTCTGCGGCCGTTTTATGGTACGGCAGAGCGAAAAGCGGCGAGCGATTGTTTGAGGATGCTGAAAATTGGCAAGTTGGCGCAACGAAATTTTGCTGAGCTTTCTGGCGGTCAGCGTCAAAAAGTGTTGCTGGCGCGAGCTTTGATGGCGTCGCGACGTGTGCTGTTCCTGGATGAGCCGTCGAATAATCTGGATTACAAGTCGAAGGCGGATTTTTATGCTTTGCTCAAGCGCCTAAACGCCGAGGAGGGCCTGACGATTGTGATGATTACGCATGATGTTGACGTGCATGATTTGATTGGTAATAAGGTATTGGCTTTGCGCGATGAAGATTTGTGGCTGGGCGAGACGGCGAAGTATTTGGAGGTGATTCATGAACATTGCTGAGATGTTGAGTTTGGGCTTTATGCAAAATGCCTTTGTGGCCGGTCTGGCGCTAGCCTTGTGCGCGGCTTTGTTGGGTGTCTGCTTGGTGTTGCGGCGCAGTTCGATGATTGGCGACGGTTTGTCGCATGCCGGCTTTGCGGCTTTTGCGCTCGCGACGGTTTTTGGCTGGCTGCCCTTGCCTTTCGCGTTGGTTGCGGTGAGCTTGCTGTCGTTCTTGGTTTTACGCTTGAGTCGAAACCGAAATGGCGATGCGGCGATTGCGATTCTGTCGGCGAGTAGTTTGGCGGTGGGGACTTTTGCGATTTCGATTACGCGCGGCGTGAACATTGATATTAATAGCTATCTGTTCGGTAGCATCTTGGCGGTTTCGCGTGCAGAAGCGATTTCGGCGCTGGTTTTTGCGGCGGTCGTGTTGGTAATTTTCGTGCTTTGCTTCAATCGGATATTTGCGTTGACTTTCGACGAGCGTTTTGCGCGCACAATGGGTGTGAAAGTTGGCTTTTATGAAGCGATTTTTGCAGTGATTTGCTCGGTGATTATTGTGCTGGGCATGCGCTTGTTGGGCGCTTTACTAATTTCGGCGCTGATTATCTTTCCTGCACTGACGGCGATTCGATTGGTAAAAGATTTTCGCAGTACGATGATTTGTGCAGTGATTGTTTCATTGTTATCCTTTGTGGTTGGTTTGACTTTCTCTTATCTTTTGGGCACGCCGGCTGGATCGACGATTGTATTGGTGGATTTGGCGGTATTTGCTTTAGCTTGTCTCGTGCGCAAGATTTGCTAAGATTGAGATGACGGCTATGACCGAGCTCCTTGAAAGGGGGGTGAGAATGAATGCGAAAAATTTATATTGCTGGTCCGGATGTGTTTGCGCCGAATGCTTATGAAATTGGCGAAAAATACAAACAGATTTGCGCGAAGTACGGATTCGAGGGACTGTATCCGCTCGATGGCTCTGGCGGCGAAGATTTGACCGCACGAGAGATTTTCGTAGCAAATCAGGACCGGATAAAGCTGGCGGATATAGTAATTGCGAACCTAAATCCTTTTCGCGGTTATTGCATGGATGATGGGACGGCGTGGGAAATCGGTTACGCATGTGGCCTTAGAAAGGCTGTATATGGCTACGTGTCGGATATGCGTAGCTTGCGCGAAAGAATCGGTGATCATGATTTGGACGGTTTTGCTGTTGAGAATTTCAATTATCCAGTGAATCTGATGATAATGGAGTCGATTACAGCAATCGTGCAAGGCGGTTTCGAAGATTGCTTTTGCTGGCTGGTTGGTACGGGATAATAGCGCATTCAAAAACGGGCGACCTTTGTGGCCGCCCTTTTGCTATCCTAAACTAGATCCGAGTTGAGATAGTAGTAATATTCGAGGAGTTCGCGCGAATAGTTTTTGATGATGGCGAGCGGAGCTTGGTCTTTTTCGTGGCTTGGAAGTACGAGCATGCGCGTGATGCCGACTTGCTCGACGAAGGACGGGTTGTGGCTCACCATGATGACGGTGCCGTCGTAGTCGCGGAAGTTTTCGCCGATGATTTTTTGGGTTTCTGGATCGAAATGGTTGGTCGGCTCATCAAGAATGACGAGGTTGGCGCGCTGGATGAGGATTTTGCAAAGCGCGACGCGAGCTTTTTCGCCTGGTGAGAGGACTTCGACTTTCTTATAAACATCGTCACCGCTAAAGAGGAAGTTTGATAGAATGGAGCGCAGCTCAGTATCGGTAAAATCATAGGATTTGACGTTGTCGAGGACGGTTTGGCGCTCGTCGAGGATTTCGAGTTCCTGTGCATAGTAGGCGATAGTGGTGTTTTCGCGAACAATGATGGAGCCGTCGGTTGGGTGAAGCTGGCCGACGAGCAGTTTGAGGAGCGTGGATTTGCCGATGCCGTTTTCGCCGACAATGAGAAACTTTTCACCGCGCGTGAGGCTAAAGCTGAGTTTATCGTAGAGTTGCGGTGAATTTGGATAATTGAAGCAGAGATTTTGGACTTCGAGCGGGATTTTGCCGCTGGTTTTGGATGGCGAAATATTAATGGCGACCTTCTGGTAGGTCTGCTCGCGCGTTTCGAGTTCGGAAAGTTTGCGGTCGAGCATTTTTTCGCGCACATGCCCCTGTTTGATAAGGGCGGTATTACTGCGCTTAGCGTTGCGGGCACGTTCGACAAACTCACGAATGCGTTTAATTTCGCGTTCTTGCTGGGTGATTTTTTGGTCCTGCGCGGCCATTTCTTCGGCATATTGGCGGCGGAAGGTAGAATAATTACCCTTATAGACCTTCATTTTGTGGGTGCTCTTGTTGAGGAAAAGGGTTTTATTAGTGACGGTATTCAAGAAGTCTACGTCGTGGCTAATGACGAGAACGGTGCCATGATAATTGCGAAGAAAATTCGTGACAAATTGTTTTGTAGTAACGTCAAGGTGGTTGGTTGGCTCGTCGAGCAATAGGAGGCCGGCGTTTTCGAAGAGAACTTTCGCGAAGGCGACTTTGGATTTTTGACCACCGGAAAGATCTTTGAGCGGCTTGTCGACGAGGTCGCTGAGCTGCATTTTTTCGATGATTTTGAGGAGTTCGTAGTCGAAATTGGAGATGTCGTAAGAATCGATGAGATCCTGAAGGTCGTTGATGCGGCTTAGAATTGCGTTGCTCTCGGGGTACTTGGCAAGCTTTTCGTATTCGGCGTTGAGCTGATCTTGGAGCTGGTCGACTGGGCGGGCGCTAGCGACATATTCCCAGACGGTGATATCTTCGTGTTCTTTTGGGATTTTGATTTCCTGAGGTAAGTAGGCATAGCGAAGGCTCGGTAGCTCGATTTCGCCTTCGTCGAGTTTTTCGATACCGAGAATGACCTTGAAAAGTGTAGTCTTCCCCGCTCCATTAACGCCGACGATGCCGACTTTGTCGAAGTCCTCAAAATTAAAGCCGCAATCGTCGTAGATGCGAGTCTGTCCAAAACTGAGGCTAAGATGAGAGCCTTTCATGCCTGCTATTATATCATCTGTCGCGCGATTTGACATCGGTCGGGATTGTGTTATACTGGCGAAAAGGAGAATTTTATGCCAAATGAACGCCCATATTTTATGAAAAATAAAGAATGGTATTACTTTGACGATGAGGCGCTTGGCGATGCGAATGATCGCGGCATAAAATTGACCGATGCTGGTCGTGCATTGCCGGATGTCGTGGCAAGTTATGATGAATACTACGACGCCAAAAGCAATGACGATTTGCGCGCTTGTGGCGAATAAAAAATATGCCCCGCGGGGCGTATTTTTGTGGATTAGATTTGCTTGAGATTGTTGACGGTTTGGTCGAAGATTTGCGTGAGGTAACTCTCGATTTGCGCGCGACTGCGGCGTTCCGGATCTTCCGCCCAGCGTGCGATCATGCCGGCGATGGCTTCGGTGAAGAATTCCGTAAGGAAGTCGCGGAAGCCTTCTTCGAATTCTTCGCCACGCACATCTTCGACCTCGCCAATTGAGACGACGAGTGAAGCGCGGATGCCGTCGCAAAGAAGGTCACGGATTTGACTGCGCGCAGACGATTCGGCGACGCTAACGATGATGTCTTGGTATTTCTCGACATAATCCATGACGAATTTAATACCCTTGCGATAATCGGAAAGAATGTCGAAATTGATGAGATTTTCCATTACTTCCGTGCGCAAAATCCAGGCGATAAGCTCGTAGATATCGGAAAAGTGATAGTAAAAAGTTTTGCGGTTGACACCCGCTTCGGTAACGATATCGGTGATGGAAATATGGTCGAGGTTGTTGGTTAGGAGAAGTTTCTTGAGGGCCTCGGCTAAAGATTTTTTCGTATTGTATGAAGCGACCGAATGTTTCATAATATGTTTCTATTATACCAAATTATGGACAAAATGTCAATTTTTACGGACAGTTGGCCGGTAGTTGACGACATCAAAAAAACGCGCCGTGCTGGCGCGCTCTTGATTATTTCTTATGTAATGCACTAGTGTTTGCGATGAGGCGTTGGCGGAAGGCTTCGCGCGCGATGTCCGCAAAGCGGTCATCACCATGCCAAGTGATGAGAGCTGGATCTTGGAGGGCGCGGGCGTAAGAGAAAGTTACCTGCCATGGGAACGGGCCGTTGTTTGTGACGGCTTGTAGGTTATCGGTGGCTTGCTGAACGGTTTGACCACCCGACAAGAAGACGACGCCGCCGAGCGATGATGGCACGTGCGCGCGGAGTACTTCGGCAGTTGCGCGACCGACTTCTTCTGGCGTGGACTGGTGTTCTTGCTTTTTGCCGGCGAGCACCATGTTTACCTTAAGGATACAGCCTGGCAATAGGACGTTCTTGTTTCTGAGCTCAATAAAGAGCTGGTCGAGAATCTTGCTAGTCGTGGCGATATTCTGTTCGATTGTGTAGTCGCCGTCGTAAACGAGCTCTGGCTCAACAATTGGAACAATGCTGGCGTTTTGGCAATCGAGGGCATACTGGGCGAGGATTTCGCAGTTCTTCTGAATTGCCATGTCGCTTGGCGAATGGTCGGTAAGTTCAAAGGCCGCGCGCCATTTGGCGAAGCGGGCGCCCATCTTGTAGCATTCGGAGAGGCGCTGTGGCAAATCTTCGAGACCCTTGGTCCATTTTTCGTCAGAATTCTCGAATGGTTCGAGGCCTTTGTCTACCTTGATGCCGGCAATAATGCCCTTCTCGCGCAAGAAAGTGACAAAATCTTTGCCGTTGTCGGCTTTCTGGCGGGCGGTTTCGTCGAAGAGAATGATGCCGGAGACATATTGCTCGAGCATTGGAGTCGTGAAGAAGAGGTTGCGATAATTGCGGCGATATTCTTCGGTGTCCGGAATATTCATGCTTTCGAATTTTTTGTGGATAGAACCGCCGGATTCGTCAGCGGCAAGAATGCCCTTGCCTGGGGTCATGAGTTGTTTGGCGGTAGTTACGATTTCTGGTGACATATTTCCTTTCTGCTTGCGTTCGATGCGATATTGTTCGCCGATTATTTGTTGTTCGAGGGTGGTGAGGTTTGATGTATTACCGAGTTTCGATGATGAAATGTTGGCGCGGGCGAGCAGGAGAGTATCTTCCGGGCCTTTGCCGAGGATGATGGCAGCCAAAAGCGTGGCGCCGATGGTTTGGTGGGCGCTGAGGCGTGTGATGAGGTCGCGTTTTTCGAGCGTCCAGGCAACGCGGCGCTGATTCCAGTAGATATGCTTTGAGGTGATTGTGATGAGATTTTTGTCTGACGAAATATCCGTGCGTACGTCGGTAATAATGAAGTTGGCTCGCTCGATTAGCTTCTGAATATGTAGGGCGTTCTGATTTGTGTGGTCGGTAATGAAAAAAGCGAGTTTGACGGCAGTGTGCGCGGAAAGGTAGCTAAGGATTTTTTCGGCATTGACGGCCGTGAGGCGCGCGGAGCGGTCGATATAAATCCATTCTGGTTCAGCTTCAGGATCTTTCCATTTGCTATTTTGTTTGGTGCTTGGCGCGAGATAAGCAACTTCTTCGTCGCGACAAAGAATGTAGCGATAATCCGTATCGATGTCTTTTGAAACGAATTGGCCGTCGAGGAAACTGGCTGGCGTATCGGCGATTTCTGATTCGATATTAAAGCGGCTAAAAACTTCGAGGCTGATGCTGGCGCCGCCATAGACGGAAAAACGCGAGAAGAAATGGTTGGATGAACCATTAAAAGAAAGATCGAGCCATTCGACGTCGTATTGGTCGCGCTCAAACTTATTGAGGCGATTATCCATGCGCAAATAAACGTCTTTTGTGATGTTCCCTACGATCAAGACATTATGCATAAGCTTATTATAACAAAAGCGCTTTAGTTTTGCGACAAAAGAAAAACTCCGGTTTGTGACCGGAGTTTTAGCTAGCTAGAAGTGATTATTTCTCTTCGCCGGAGACCCAAGCATCTTCCTTTGGAGCGGAAGTGTTGTCGCCCTTAGCGGAAGCGCCGCCTGCAGTCTTGCCGTCTTTGCGGTAGTTCAAGAATGCGAAGGTGCCGCCATCGTTAATACGGGAAGCATCCCAGTCTGCGCTACCGAAGGCAAGTATGCCGATTCCTACTGGAGGCAAGATGATGCTTAAGACCGCGAAGCCTGTGCTCTTGCCGAAGCCTTGGCAGAAGCGGAGCATGATAACAACATAGAGAACAAATGCTGCGATCCAACCGATGAATGGAATGGCTGCGACTGTGAAGCCGAAGATCCAAAGTGGATGAATGTTGATTTTGTCAAAGACGACATAGGTGTTGTGGCCTGTAATGAGGGCTTCCCAACCGCGTTCTTTCATTTTGACGAATATTTTCCAGCTAGCTATAAGCATGAATACTGCGATTGCTAGGCCGACGAGTGCGCCAAAGATGAGGATGCCAAAGCTGATGGCGAGGGCGTCGCCGAGACCCCTAGTGCTGCTGTAGCCGGTCGTGTAGTAGCGGCTGCTAGCAAATAAGTTTAGTATTGTAGATAGACCCATTTTTGGGATCTCCTTTCTTTATTAAAAATGCTTATTTTTTTAAGCCTTTTTAATTAGTGTAGCATATTTGTGAACTTTGTCCCGGAAATCATCGCCGCGCTTTTCGAAATTTGCATAGAAGCCGTAGCTGGCGGCGGCCGGCGAAAGCAGGCAACTGTGACCCTTCTCTGTGACCTTATAGGCGGTATGCACAGCTTCGTCCATATCATGAACAACATAAAGGATGAGATGATGCGGCTCCTCATTGATGAGCGTGAGGAGGCGTTCGGCGGTGCTTGGGAGCAAGATGACGTTGTGGAGCTTGGTCTTGCGCAAGAAGTTGGCGAGCGGTTCGTAGTTGAGGCCGCGATCCATGCCGCCGAGAATGATGGTGTCGGTATCTGGGATGGCTTTGAGTGCGCTCATGACGGCTTCCTGGGCAGTCGCGATGGAGTCGTTGTAGAATTTGATGTCCTGGAATTCGCCAATGAACTCGAGGCGATGTGGAAGGCCGCGGAAAGTGGCGACGGCTTTGAGTATTTCTTCGCGCTTGAGGCCGATTGCTTCGCAGGCGGCGATGGCGGCGCGAATGTCATAGCGATTATGTTCGCCAAGAAGGTAGGTCTGAATTTGCTTGTCGGGAATTTCAATATCTTTGGCAATGTTGATTTTGTGGCCAGCGACCGCTTCGTTGATTTCTGCCTCAGTGGCGTGCTGGAAGATGTCGCCGTAAATTAGCGTGTCGTCGAATTGCTGATAGCGGAAGATATTTTTCTTGGCATCGTAGTATTCTTCGGCATTATTGTAGTGATCAAGGTGCTCCTCGTAGAGATTGAGAAGGATGGAAATATTCGGGCTGCGATGAATGAATTCGAGCTGATGGCAGGAAAGTTCGAGCGTAATGATGGTATTCGAACGGATATCGTCCATGATATCAAAAACCGAGAGGCCGATGTTGCCGGCGAGAATGGCGTCCATGCCGCACTCTTTCAGGATGTGATGAATGAGCGATGAAGTGGTGCTCTTGCCCTTCGTGCCGGTCACACCAATGATGGGATTTGGGCAGAATTGCAAAAAGAGGTCGACGCAAGAAGTGATTTTGGCGCGATTTTCGGCGGAAAAGTTGTCTTTGACCGGGATGCCCGGCGATTTGATAATGACGTCAAAATTTTCGCATTGTTTGAGGTAGTCGTCGCCAGAAAAGCTTTCGACGTCTTTGAGGTCGAGCTCTTTGGCGTCAGCGACGGCGACTTTGGCGTCCGGAAGGTAAGCGCGGACGAATTTGAGTGCGCTCTTCCCTTCGCGGCCATAGCCGAGAATGAGGATTGATTTGCCTTTGAGGTGTTTTGCGATATCTTTTTGCATACTAGTTGAGAATTAATGGTAAATATTGTTGCGGAATGTTGTGGTTCGGGTTGTAGTAATCCATGATGTTATAGGTGCGGTTTGGGTCGTAGAGGTTTTGTGCGTAATATTGCATGAGGCAGCCGTCGACCTTGCCGCGTTCGAGCGCGAGCTTGAGGCTGTAGTCGATTTCCTCTTTCGTGCCGACGCATTCGAAAGGCTTAGTGGCGTCTGGGAAGATGAGGCCGATAAAGGTCGGTAGGAGTGATTCGTCGTCGAGTAGATTGTGGTCGAAAATGCTGTCGAGCTGATACTGGGTCAAGAACGGATAAAGCATGATGTAGACATAAAGACACTTGGCGCAGTGCCCGCACCAGCTGTTGGTTTTTGTACCGACGTTGCAGCTGCGGAAGACGCCGAGGTAGTTCGGATTTCGCAAAAAACGCTGCATGATCTGGAATTCGTTAAGGCAGCGCAAGAGGCTGAAGTAGTGGATTTTGCGCGTAAGGAAAGTGGCGACATAGTGCTGAAAATCGTTTTCAAACTCGAAGCTCTTGGAGTACTGGTGGTTGATGGTGGTTCCTGGAATGTTACCTTCGTTTGCGGAAGCTTCGTTCGAGAGGACGACGTAACTCTTTTTGTTGAGGTAGGCCATAATGATGGTCGCAAAGGCAAGACAGGATGAAAATGGGACGTGGCCGTTATAGTAACCTTGCTGATTGAGCTCGAGCATGTGCGGGTCGATTGTGAGGTTGAAATTGACGACGCTGCTGAGTGGATAACCGGCGGTGCGAATCGTGTCGTAGGCGGCCTTGTTTTGCGGGTAAATGTCGCGATTGAAGAAAAGACAGAGGTTGTCAGCATGGTAAGGCTTGAGTGCTTCAAGCGAGACAATCGAATCTTTGCCGCCGCCGATTGTGATGAGATTGCCGCTATAGAAACTGCCGTCGTTGAAATCTGGCATGCGGGCGAGCGGTTCGTTGGCATAGATTTCCATGAATTCGTTTTGTGGAATCTGGAGGTTGTTGACGTACATGAATTCGCCGAGGCCGTTGTAATAGGCCTTTTTGAAGAAGGCTTTTTGTTCGCGGCTGAGGCGGGCGGCGCGACAGATGAAGCGCGGCGAGCAAGTGAGTTTGTAGTAATTAATGGCATTCATCATGCCGAAGTTGAAGAATAGAAGATCGAGAAAATCGTCGTCGATTTCGTCATTGCGAATGTCGGAAAGTGGAATGTGAACCTGTGGTTGGAAAGTATGTTCGCCAAGTTTATAGACAAAGGTCGCGCGAATACCGTCTGCTTGACGTAAAACGGTGCAGGATTCGTAAATAAAGTCGCGATATTGTTCGCGTAGCGCAGTGTTGCCCTGCGCTTGTGGGGCTGGGTTTGGTTGTGCTACGGGTTCTTCTTGCATGCTTCTATTTTAGCACTTTTGCGTCATCTGTGCGCTTGAGCTTAGCGGGGAGGCTCTTGATGACGCGGGTGCGGAGCCGACTTTCGGTGCGAATGTTCTTGAGTGCGGCCTTGAAAGCGAGGTTAATTTTGCCGAGGTAGCTATCGAATTCGTGTGCTTTGCCGGATTTGATGAGTGCGACGCTGAGCTTTTCGGCGAAATAATCGAGAACTTTGGCGTTTTCGGACGAGCAGGCGCCTTCGCAGAAAGCGGTGAAAATGCGGACAGCCCAGTACTGGCCCGAGGCGTTTGTGCTGTTGTAGAAGTTTTTGATCATTGTGTCGAGATTGTCAGCGAGATATTTTGCGCAGTAATTGAAGGTTTCGCTATTTTTGCCATTGATGGCGTAGCTTTCGAGAAGTTCACACTTGCTTTCGATTTTGCACTTGCTGGAAATGAGGTGCGGGATGAGAAGTTTGGCGTCTTCAATGTCTTCACTGTCGGCATAGTAGAGATTGAGTAGTTCTTCGTCGTGATCAAGGAAGTATTCGAAGCGATCCTTAGCGCTTTTGGTGCGAGCGTGATGACAGACGGCGGCTTGATAGATATCGAAGGCGCAGTTTTTGCTGGCGGTCGCAACGTCGGTCTGGCCGGTTTTGAGGAGATATTTGTCGAGTTCCGGGTTGATTTGGTCGAGATTCGAAAGGTAGAGCTCCCAATCGAGCGCTTCGTCGAGGATGGTTTCGTGGAAGCTATTAATAAACTCGGTGTGTTGATAATTTTCGACGAATTTGATGTTGTTATTGAGGAATGGCCAAAAGAGGTCATGGAGGCGGGCATCGAAATCACCTTTGAGCGGCGTGTGATTGACGGCGCGGCAAAGCACACAGAGGACATCGTCGGCATAAATGATGGCTTGCGAGCTCGCAAGCGAATCGCGCGGTGCATTCTGGATAATGTTGGCGGCAGCATCGAAGGCTTCGACTGGGTTGTGATTGATGCTGATGAACCAATAGTTTGCGAAGAAATAGGCGATGCCGCGTAGGCGAGTGTCGGTCATGCGCGAAGCTGGGAGCGTGCGGATGTTTTCGAGGATTTGCGTGAGGGCGTTCTCTTCGAAGTCGGCCAAGATTGGGTACTTGAAAATTTCGTCGCAATCGCGGAATTTGAGCTCGGTCAAAACTGGCGATTTGGCGTCGATGAAAAGTTTGTCAACATCGTCTTCGATGAGTGCCGAGAGCTGCGCGCTAAAAGTACCGACGTTTTGCGAGAGTTTCGAAATACTGAAGAAGTTATTGAGGAAAGACTTGAGCTTAGTGCGCCCTACTCTGCCTAGAATATAACGAGCGCGGTAGTAGTTATAGGAAAGCTCGTTGGTTTGGCGCTGTTCGTCGTCGACGATAAAATATTCGCCGCGCGCGAAGCGAACGTGATTAATAGCGTCAACCCAATGATCTGGCGCAAAAAGCTCTTCGAGTTGTTCGACTGGCTTCGTGAGGAGGCGGATAATAGCGAGCAAGAGGCGCGTTTCGCGATCGTTAATTAGTGAATAGTAGTAGCGACTATAGATGAAGCGCTCGAGGTCGTAGTCGGATTTATTGGCGTCGAGCTTGGCGATTTCGTCGGTAAATTTCGCTTCGATGAGCTGCATGATTGGAACTTGATTGAGCTCGGCGATGAACGGATAGAGGTCGGTGCGGCGGCGCTGCTGTGCGAGCCTCTGGAATGAGCAGTCAAAAATCGAGCGCGTGCCGCAGACTTTGGCTTGGCGGTAGTACTTTAGGCCGATTTCGCCGAGGTATTTGCGAATAATTTTGTGGGTGTAAATTTTGTTATTGAGAAAATCGATTGAGCAGAGGTCGGTGGTGTAAATTTCGCGGCGGCCAAGCTCGAAACTGAGCGCCTCTGTGAGGCTTTTAGTGAGAGTTGGACCGTAAAGGCGCTTGCCTTGCATCGTAAAAGCGAGACGGTAGTTTTTGCTGTTAATGTATGGTTCGACGAATTTTTTGACGTGGATATAGAGGCCGGCTTCGAGGTAGATTTCATCGAAAAGCTCGTGATGTTTTGCGAGTAGCTCGCGCGCGTAAAGAAATGTAACGCTATCAGCCTGGCGCTCGACGCGGTAGCCTTGTAGTTTATTCTTTTCGAGAAGGTAATATTCGATATATTGTTCTTTGCCGGTGGCAAGATGGAGCACGAAAATAATATTGCGCGGGTCAAAGGTATTGAGCGCAGTGGTCGTGAGTTGAACAGCCGTAATCTTTTTTGTTTGTTCTGTAGGTTCCTGCATTTTGTATATTATAACAGAAAATTAGGAATAAGGACAGTCGCTGCATATGGGGTAGATGCAAGCATAGGCGTATTGACAAAGTGGCGATTTATGAAATTATAGGTCGCCCCAATTGTTGGCGATGGTGACGTCGACGGCGAGTTTGATCGGTAGTTCCGGTGCGACCTTTTCCATTTTTTCGCGGAGCAATTGCGAGATGCTGTCTTTTTGTGACTCGTCGCACTCGATAATGAGTGAATCGTGAACTTGAAGGATGAGTTTTGCATCGCGTGGGAGAGCTTGGTCGACGGCGAGCATGGCTTTCTTCATGAGATCGGCCTCGGTGCCCTGTACTGGCATGTTGGCGGCTGCGCGTTCGGCGCCAGAGCGGACGAGGAAGTTTGGCGCGTTGAGATCTGGGCATGGGCGGCGGCGTCCGAAAAGTGTTTCGACATAGCCGTTTTTGCGACCGAATTCGAGAGTGTTGTCGAGGTATTTGCGGATTGGCGCGCGGAGTTCGAAGTAGCGATCAATGAAGTTTTTGGCTTCGGCGACAGTCATATCGGCGGCATCGGCGAGGCCTTTGGCGCTCATGCCGTAAAGGACGCCGAAGTTAATGACCTTGGCGGCGCGGCGCTGCTGCTTAGTGACTTGCTCCATCGGAACATGGAAAGCGTCGCTGGCCGTCTTAGTATGAATATCGAGGCCGGAATTGAAGTCATCAATGAGCGCTTGGTCGCCACTGAGGGCAGCGGCGAGACGGAGTTCGAATTGTGCGTAGTCGGCCGAAACGAAGACTTTTCCAGGCGCGGCAACGAAACAGTTGCGGATACGACGGCCATCCTCGCTGCGAACAGGAATGTTTTGAAGGTTTGGATTGATGCTTGAGAGGCGACCGGTCGCGGTGACGTCCTGAGTGTAGGTCGTGTGGATGCGGTCGTTTTTGTCGGCGAGTGTCGGTAGCGGCAGAACGTAGGTGCTCTGAAGCTTGCTGATTTCGCGAAGTCGCTCGATAAGTGGAATGACTGGATGAAGATTGCGGAGTTTGTCGAGCTCTTTTTGGCCGGTAGAATAGCCGCGTTGGGTTTTCTTGATTCCCTTAGTTGGTAAACCGAGTTTATCAAAGAGGATTTCCGAGAGTTGAAGTGGCGAATTGATATTGAAAGTGGTGCCAACTTCTGAATAAATTTTTTGTTCAATCTCGTGAATTTCTTGAGAAAATTCAGTTTCGAGGACCCTGAAGCGCTCTTTGTCGATGGCGACGCCGCTTTGCTCCATTTTAAAGAGGACGGGAATGAGCGGGAGGTCGAAATTTTCAGCGATGTTTTGCAATTTTGGCGTTTTGGCGAGCTCGACTTGTTGCGCGGCGACGTCTTCGCGGAGTGATTGCTCGGCGTCTTGCAAAAGACTGAGCTGCGTGTCGGATTTGTGCGCGAGCGGATTGATGAGAAAATCGACCTGGCCAAGATCCCAGAAGGGGCGGCCGTTGAGAATCTCGTCCGCGAGGATGGAATTGTTATGCATGTCGTCCTTGACGTGGCGGCTAACGTAAAGATTGCTTGGCAATTCTTTGATTTGCGCTTCGATTTGCGCGGTTGCATCTGCGCTTTTGCTCTGCTCTGGCGCGGCGATGGGGATTTTGCTGGCTTCTGGGAAAAGTTTGCTGAATTTGCGAATTAGCGAATTGAACTGATACTTTTTCAGGCATTCGAGAACCTTTGCGGGATGGAAATCGGCGAGGCGGGTGGCGTCGGCATCAAATTCGACAGGTGCGTCAAATTGAATAGTGGCAAGTTGCTTACTAATGAAAGCCAATTCTTTGCCTTCGGCGAGCTTTTTACCGGTTGCGCCGGAGATTTCGTCGACGTGTTCGTAGAGATTTTCGAGGGTGTCGTATTCTTGTAGAAGTTTGACAGCGCCCTTTTCACCGATGCCTGGAACGCCCGGAATATTGTCGGAGGAGTCGCCTTTGAGTGATTTAAGGTCGAGGAACTGCTCTTTTTTGAGGCCGAACTTCTCTTCGACGGCGGCGATATCGAAAATCTGAACGTCGCTAAAACCGCGTTTGAGTTGATGCATTTGAATGTCTCGGTCGACGATTTGGAGCATGTCGAGGTCGCCCGAAATAATATCTGTATGGACGCCGGCGCTCTGAGCTTTGCGCGCGAGTGTGCCGATAATATCGTCTGCTTCGTAATCGTCGAATTCGTAAAGTGGAATATGGAAAGCTTCGAGGAGTTCCATCAAATACGGGATTTGCGCATAAAAATCGGCCGGCGCGGGCTTGCGATTCGCTTTGTAATCGGCATAAATCTCGCGGCGGCGGCGAATGTTAGTTTTAGGTTTGTCCCAAGCAATGGCGATGTATTCAGGCTGGAGTTTCTCGATAATCTCGATGAGCATGCTAGCGAAGCCGTAGACGCCGCCCGTTGGCGTGCCATCTGGTAGCGCGAGGTGTCCCATGGCATAATAACCGCGATAAAAAACACTTTTGCCATCGACGATGACGAGATTCTCTTTTTCTTGCATATGGACTCCTATTTTTCGACGGTTTCGGCTTCGATTGCGTCGTTTTCGGTCTTAGATGGCGAAGCGACTTTTTTGTGCGTGAGCGAGACGCCAAAGATATCGACGAAGGCGAAAATAATGAGCGCGACGCCGAGAATTTGCATGATAGTGTTCGGGATGAGGATTTTGCCAAGAATACAGAGTGCGCCACAAGCGATACCAATCATGCTGAGCGCGAGTGGAGTCTTGAAATTTGGATTGGTCTTGCGAATAAGAATAGCGTCCTGAAGATGAAGCATGCTTTCAATGATGATAAAGATGCCGAAAACGAAGGAAATCATCTCGATGACAAAATGCGATTGCGTAACAAGAAAAATGCCTGCGATGGCGAGCGCGATGCCGGTGATAAGCTTCGAAGTATCGGTAGCTTTCTTCTCTTGCGTGCGACCGTAATCGATGAAGTTGTAGATGCTATAGAGAATAAAGACGGCGCCAATAGCGATGGAAATCGTTTTGATGACCTGATCAGACCAAAGCAGAAGGAAAATTCCTACCGCGAGCATAATAATGTCGATAAGAATCGGTGCAAATACCTTTTTGTTGATTTTTGGTGCGTCTTTTACTTCAATTTTCGTGGCCATAATTAGCTCTATTATACTACAGGAGATTTCGCTTTTTAAGCAGGATGGCGACGCCGATGGAAAGCAGAAGTGAAGCGACGAGTAGATTGATGGCGGACATCGGATTGTTGCCAAGGTCGCCAAACGGAACGTTCATGCCCATGAAAGATGAAATAATGGTCGGAATCGAAAGGACGATTGTGATACCGGCGAGGAATTTCATGATGTTATTGAGGTTGTTCGAGATAATGTTCGAATAGGTGTTCGTAATTGATGAAAGAATGTCGCGATAAATGACCGCCATGTCGATTGCCTGGTTATTCTCGATGCTGGCGTCTTCAAGCATGTCGGCATCCCCTTCGTAGAGCGGTAAAATGTTGGCCTTGTTGAGTTTTTCAAGCACGAGGCCGTTTTCTTTGAGCGAGGTAATGAAGTAGACAAGAGTCTTTTCGATGTTCAGAAGGTCGATGAGGTCTTCGTTCTTTTGAGATTTCTGAAGGGTATCCTCTTTAAGCTCGATGTCCTTATAAAGTTCATTGAGCGCGCGAAGGTATTCGGCGGCGGTGTTATTGAGGATCTGAATAAGAAAACGAGTTTTCTTGGCGGTACTAAAGTTTGCAATCATGCCCTTACGGAAATCGTTGAGAATCGTGCTGCGGCGCGGCGAAATAGTGATGAGATAGTTGTTTTTGGCGACAATAATGCCGAGTGGGTAGGTAATGTATTCGTGCTGACTATTAATATATGGCGTATCGACGACGATAAGAGTGGCGCCGCCAGATTTTTCAATACGTGGCGTCTCGTTTTCATCGAGCATTTTGAGCAGAAGGTCGGAATCGACTTTGGCGAGTTTGGCAATTTCGCGCGCTTCTTCCTTGCTTGGCGCAATCATGTCAATCCAGCAGCCGGATTTAATTTCGGGGATTTCGCGGACTTCTTTTTCGCCCGGATTAGTTTTATAAAATTTGATCATAATCCCCTTTCGTTGCGTGCTTGTTTTATAGTATTATTAGCTTAAGTTTAGCGCGATTTGCATTGCTTGGCAAAATATGCTACACTTTTGGTGAGACAAGACCGCCCCCCCGGTTTTGTCTCGGCTTTGTTTTATTGGGGGATTAACAATTCATGTGGGGCATTAGCTCAGTTGGCTAGAGCGCTAACATTGCAGAGCTACCCCTTAACAGAATAAACATAACTATTTAACAATTTGGGGTGTTAGCTCAGTTGGCTAGAGCACCTGCTTTGCAAGCAGGGGGTCATGAGTTCGAGTCTCATACACTCCACCATTTCGAATTTCACTGCACTTATCGTTATCTGGTAAGTGCATTTTTTGTTTATTTAAGCCGGTTGAAGAAGCCGGCTTTTTTCTTTTGTTGAGGTGTTGTAGCGCATATAAACGACATCTCATTGAAGACGAAAGTAGTACGATTGGCGCGCAGTGATTAAGGCGGTCAACTACGACTTAAGGCTTCAAATGTGGTTCGAGCACCAAGTTGAGAGGGCGCTTGAGCCGGAGGTAACAAATTAAAAGAAAGGAGCTCTCAATGAAAAATATCAAAGTTAAATTCCTGGATAGCGACAATCCTGTAATTGTGAAAGTCAGTTATTCGGGCTAGGAGATAAGCCTATGAAGCAAGTAAAGACGACAAAGATTAAAGGCAATGTCGACTACGCGAAGGTTGCTGACCGATTATTGGAGTTTCGGTCGCAGAATCCGCGCTCAAAAATATCAATTAAGTATTCGTACGACGAAGCAGGAAATCTTACCCATACTGCGAGAATTTGGAAGGATAAGACGGAATGCTACGAACTATTAAAAGCAGGAGTAAATGCGGAAGCGATTGCAGAATCAGCCGACGCAGAAGCGAGTGCACTCATGTTTGCCGAACAACTTAAAAAGGAAAAAGGGTTCGAGAAAAACGAATCGATTGCAGTTGGTCGCGCACTTGCCATTCTTGGCTATGCAGTTTCAGGCGAAATTGCATCTAGCGAAGAAATGGAAGAGTTTGAGGATTGGAAAAATCAGCAAGCAGAAGAATCTCGCGCAAAAGTTTTGGAATCGATGACCAATGCGAAAAGCATTGATGAGTTATTGACTATTTGGAAATCGCTAACTAAAGAACAGCAACTAGATAAAGAAATTACAGCGCGTAAAGACGCGAAGAAAGGAGAGCTAAGTGAAAGTTCTAAAAATTCAGCAAAATAGCGAGGAATGGCTAGAGTTTCGCAAAGGCAAATCCGGCGGAAGTGAATTCAAAGATCTATGGATTCCTGGCTATCCGCTAAAAAGCAAAATCGTTGCCGAACTTGAAAAAGACGGACAATCTTTACCGCCAGAAGATAAGAAAATGTCGGTTGCAGAACTTGCTGCAATGTTGGAGCCGGAGGAGCTCGCAGAGCTAAAACTCGCAGGCGAACCAAAGGAACGCTACTACGAAATCATTGCTGAACGCGTTGCTCGCCCGATTACTCCAAATGATTATATCGACCAATTAAATGGCGAGCCGTTCAGTATGATGGCGCGCGGCCACATTCTCGAACCGGAAGCGAT
>CAMJQQ010000012.1 GCA_946408075.1 uncultured Candidatus Saccharibacteria bacterium
CCTCAGTTTGGGGTCCGTTCCCACGCGTTACTCAGCCGTCCGCCGCTCGTCAGCAACTAGCAAGCTAGTCCTGTTACCGCTCGACTTGCATGTATTAGGCATGCCGCCAGCATTCATCCTGAGCCAGGATCAAACTCTCCATTAAATTGAAAATTTGAAAAACTCAAATATAAAAGACTGACGATGATAAAAATATCATAAAATTGACATTCTTTAATTGCACAACTAAATTGTTAAATTTCTGAACTCAAAAGCGAGGTTTCTATCTGTAAGTTCGTCTCTCGCAGTTGAACTGTCTCTATCTTATAAAATTGGGCCAAAACTGTCAAGGGATTTTTTCGACTTTTTTTAAAAAATCTTCAAAAACCCTATTTTTGAGTCAGAAAAAGGGGCCTCCACCCCTGTTAGAACAACATGCTCGTCACTATTCCGATCGCCACGCCAAGCACCGCACCAATGCAGACTTGCGGAACAGTATGGCCCTCCACGACTTTAATTTTGCGCTTACCAACATTTTGGTTATGAACAATTGCATTCAGGAGTTTGCCCTGCTCCCCTACCGCGTAACGGACATTGACAGCATCATAAATCACAATAATCGACGTACAAGTGGCCAATCCGAAGATTCCAGACGAGAAACCATACTTCATGCCAAGGTAAGCTGAAACTCCCACAAAGCTCGCCGTATGACCACTCGGCATACCGCCGCTCCGAACAAATACATTTATAATCTCAGAAACCGTTAGCAATCTCTTTTTCGCGATCGTATCACCAATCAATTTTCCGGACTGCGCGAAAAACCACCCACAGATAAATGCAACAAATACACCTATCCCATTGCTATCCATAAGCTTATTATAACACTACTTCTCGCAAGATAAAAATACCCCCGCCACTTTTCTGACGGGGATATTTATATATATGTTATATATATTGTTTATTTTTTGTCTTTCGCAGGCGCCTTTTCAGCCTTCTCTTCGCCTTTCTCAGCCTCTTCCTCAGCCTCTTCCTCTTCCTTCGGAATAATGCCGATCGAAGCCACTGCATCGCCCTCATTGAGCTTCATGACGCGAACACCCTGCGTTGCGCGACCGAGCGTTGGAATTTCCTTCACTGCGACACGAATTGCCTGACCACCAGTCGACATCATAATAATCTCTTTTGCCTCTGGATCAAGCGTATGTACCGCCGCGATTGGGCCGGTCTTGGCCGTTACGGCCGCCACCTTAACACCAACACCGCCACGCTTGTGTGGTGGGAAGTTTGTCGCGGCAGTCATCTTACCGTAGCCCTTCTTCGAAATCACAATCAATTTCTGATTGTTCGGATCCTCGACGACATCCATACCGACTACTGTATCGTTTGGACGCAAGCGTACGCCACGCACACCACGTGCAGAACGGCCCATTGGGCGAACTTCACTCTCGTTAAAGCGCACTGCCTGGCCTGCCGAGGTCGAGATGATAATGTCATTCTTACCACTCGTACCGCGCACCCAGCGCAATTCATCGCCATCATCGAGCTTAATCGTAATCAGGCCGTTCGTGCGAATATTCGCGTAATCTTTAATCGAAGTTTTCTTAATCGTGCCCTTGGTTGTCGTCATGAAGAGGAAGCCGTCATCGCCGAGCTCGTCGCCCTGCTTAATCACGGCCGTAATCTTCTCTTCTGGATGCAAGTTCAAGAGGTTAACCGAAGCCGTACCCTTTGCAACTAGCGAAGACTGCGGAATTTCGTACGCCTTAATGCGGAATACGCGGCCCTGATTCGTGAAGAACAAGAGATAATCATGCGAGTTGGCCGTAATGATCGTATCTATCACATCCTCTTCCTTCGTCGTCATGCCACGGCGACCCTTGCCACCACGGTTCTGCTTCTTAAAGTCGCCCTGCAAGACGCGCTTGACGTAACCCTGAGCAGTCAGTAAAACTACGCTTTCTTCATCTGGAATCAAATCTTCTTCCGCAAACTTACCGAGTTCATGGTTGAAAATCTTACTCTTACGCTCATCGCCATACTTCTCTTTCATGGCAAGGAGTTCTTCCTTCACAACGCGCAAAACTTCCTTCTCGTCTGCCAAAATTGCTTCGAGTTTACCGATGAGTTCCATCAATTCCTTCAACTCGTTTTCGATCTTGTCACGTTCGAGTCCTTGGAGACGGCGCAACTGCATTGCCAAGATTGCTGCAGCCTGCACTTCACTCAAACCAAAGCGTTCCATGAGGCGCTTATCAGCGTCGTCATAGCTCTCGCGAATCGTACGAATCACTTCGTCAATATGATCAAGCGCAATCTTCAAACCTTCCAAGATATGCGCGCGTTCTTTCGCCTTATTTAAATCGAATTCCGTGCGACGGCGAATCACCTTCTGGCGATGCTTGATAAACTCCGCCAAAATCTCCTTGAGGCCCATCACCTTTGGCTGAATGCCGTCGACGAGCGCCAAGACATTATAGTGGAAAGTCGTCTGCAAACCAGTCATCTTGTAGAGCTGGTTCAAAATCTTCTTCGGAAAGGCATCCTTCTTCAATTCGACAACGACGCGAACCTTACCGCGCGCAGATTCGTCACGCGCATCGGCGATATGATCAAGCTTCTTTGCTAAGACCAATTCGCGCACCTTGTCAACGAAGGCTTCCTTACTCATGCCATAAGGCACCTCAGTAATCACAATCGAGAAACGGCCATTCTTCTTCTCTTCAATGCTCGTTACGGCACGAATCGTGACAGAACCGCGACCAGTCGCATAGGCCTGCTTCATTGGCGCACCGCCATAAACTTCGGCGCCCGTCGGGAAATCTGGACCCTTGACGTGCTTCATGAGCTCTTCAAGCGTAATTTCCGGATTATCAATCTGTGCAATCGTCGCATCGACCACCTCGCCAAGGTTATGTGGCGGAATGTTTGTAGCCATACCGACCGCGATACCCATCTGACCGTTCAAGAGAATGTTTGGCACTGCTGCCGGCAAAACCGTCGGCTCCTGCTCCGTACCATCGAAGTTATCACGGAAATCAACCGTATTCTTCTCAATATCGGACAACAACTCAGCACCAATCTTGTCCATGCGCGCCTCAGTATAGCGCGATGCAGCAGCTTCATCGCCATCCATCGAACCGAAGTTACCCTGGCCTTCAACGAGCGTATAACGCATCTTCCAAGGCTGAGCAAGGTTCACCATAGACTCATAAATCGATGCATCGCCGTGCGGATGGTATTTACCCATTACTTCACCGACAATACGTGCGGACTTCACTGTCGCATGTGGCGCCTTCCAGCCGTTCTTATTCATTGCGTAAAGAATACGGCGATTCACCGGCTTCAGACCATCGCGTACATCTGGAAGCGCACGATCAATCAAAACCGACATTGAGTAACGCAAGAAGCTATCTTCCATCACGTTCTCAACCGTCAATTCCTCGACGCCATCCTCTGCGCGATGCGCCTCAAGGCCACCAACCTTCACAATTTCTTCACCGTTTTCATCTTCAGTCGGCGTCGTCATACTCATCGTCTCATCCACACCCTTATCATCGGCGCTATCCGGAACGTTACCGACGTCGCTCTTATTGACTTCGTCTTCTGGATTCAAATCTTTGTTCTTTTTCTCTACCATATTTTATCTCCTAGAAGTCCAAATCATCCAAGTTAACAGTTGCGGCGCGGGACTGAATAAAGTTCTTACGAAGCTCTGCCTCATCACCCATCAACTTCGTAAAGATTGCGTCCGCCTTCTCGGCATCTTCAATATTCACGCGAATCAAAGTGCGGCGCTCTGGGTCCATCGTAGTTGCCCAAAGCTGCGCGGCATCCATTTCGCCCAAACCTTTAAAGCGCTGCTGAGCCGTGTAACCCGCCTGCTTAAAGCGTTCGTCTTCTGGATTAATCTTTACACCCGCTGCTCTGCGCTCTTCGATTCTCTTCGTCAAAGTCGCCTCAAGCGCATCTTCGTTATAAATATATTCAATCTTGCGACCAGAGCCAGTACCCTTAATCAAGCCAAATAGCGGCGGCTTCGCCAAGTACACGTGTCCGCCCTTAATCACCTCTGGCATATAGCGGAAAAAGAAAGTCAAAAGCAAAGTAGAGATATGCGCACCATCAACATCCGCATCCGTCATGAACACAATCTTGTAGTAGCGCAAACCATTAATATCAAAAGTATCGCCAATACCGACACCCATCGCCTTAATCAGCGACACAATCTCCGCATTCGCAAACATCTTATCGAGGCGCGCACGCTCGGTGTTGAGAACTTTACCGCGCAACGGCAAAATCGCCTGAATCTTCGAATCGCGACCTTCCTTTGCGGAACCAGCAGCAGAGTTACCCTCCACGATAAAGAGCTCACACTGCGTACGATCGCGCGAAGAACAGTCGGCCAACTTCGACGGCAAATTCAAGCCTTCGAACGCACCTTTACGAATAACATTATCACGAGCCGCACGAGCCGCCTTGCGTGCACGTGCCGCCAAGGTCGCCTTGCCGACAATCTTCTTCGCAACATCTGGATGCTCTTCAAGATAGTACGAGAAGTATTCGCTCATCGCCTTATCGACATAACCACGCGCTTCAGGGTTACCGAGCTTCTGCTTGGTCTGACCCTCAAATTGCGGATCCGGCAACTTCACCGAAACAACCGCCGCGAGACCTTCCTTGATATCATCGCCCGTCAAGTTATCATCTTTCTCTTTCAAAAGACCATTCTTGCGTGCGTAATCATTAATCACACGATTCAAAGCCGTACGGAAGCCAACCACATGCGTACCGCCTTCCGGCGTCAACACGTTATTCACAAATGGGCGCAAAGTTTCCGTATAAGTATCGTTATACTGAACCGCAATCTCGACAATGATATCTTCCACTGGTTTCTCGACGTAGAAAATATCATCAGACAAAACTTCCTTGCCCTCATTCAAGCGCTTGATATAGCTCTTGATACCGCCTTCGAAATAGAAAGTCTCGCTCTTACCAGTGCGCTCATCATGAACACTCGTCATGATTCCCTTAGTCAAGTAGGCCTGATGACGCAAATAATTGACGACCCATTCATAATCGAAAGTCGTCGTCTCTTTAAAGATTTCTGCGTCCGGATAGAAGGTCACCATCGTACCCTGCTTGTCTGTACTGCCAGTCACGGCAAATGGCACGACCGTCTTACCCTTCTCGAACTCGATGTGATGAATCTTACCGTTTTTATATACTTCGGCAATCATGTGCGTCGAAAGCGCATTCACGACCGACGAACCGACACCGTGCAAACCGCTCGATACCTTATAGCCACCGCCGCCGAATTTACCGCCAGCATTCAAGACGCTCAAAACCGTCTCGAGAGCCGACATCTTCGTCTTTGGATGAATATCTACCGGAATACCACGACCGTTATCGACCACGCGACAACCGCCGTCGTTCAACAGCGTAACCTCAACGCGCGTCGCATAGCCGGCGATCGCTTCATCGATTGAGTTATCCGCAATCTCTTTGACGAGGTGATGCAAACCGTCATAACCGGTCGAACCGATATACATGCCCGGGCGCTTGCGCACGTGCTCTAGGCCGTCAAGAACCTGAATATCCTTTGCCCCATAATCGTCGGCGCCGGATTTTTTAGCTTCAGCCATATCTCCCTTTTCCTACCTCTACTTTTGCTATTAATATATACTATATAATCTTAGTATAACGACCCCATAAAATCAAGCGTAGCGCCATTTTTCTGGACGCTACGTCATTTTTATCGTTTTTTGGCAGAAAATCGATTCTAGCGCGTTTTAAATGGCTAATTTAACGCCATCGCACAACCGCGCCATCATCGTCGTGTTGGATGAATAAACCATCATCCTGCTTCGCCACAACACTCTGCTCCTGTGCGGCCGCTGGTGCTGGCGCCGCAGCCGCCTGATTGTTTGTCGCGAAATCAGTATTAACATTCATACTCCTTGGCTCATGCGCGATCCGAATCGAAGTCGTATCCGCACCGACGTTTTCCGCAGCCGCTACCGACCAAACCATACCCGTATCGACTGCCAACAATTCTTCCTCAGGCTCATCTTCAGCAATAGCTTCCGGCTCGGCCACCGCAGCAACTGGTTCAGTCGCTGGCGCCGGCACGGGAGCTGGAACCGCAGGAGCCGGCGCATTCAATACCGAAGCAAGCATATCTTTCGCCTCGGTCGAGCGATTAGCCGCCACTGGCGCTACAGTATTCTTCGTTTTCGTCGCTTCCGCCATTGCCGCCGAAGCCGCCGCCGCTACTGGCGCCGCTGCAATCTCAGCTAAAGCTTTGTCTGCCGTCTTAACCGGCGCAGGAGATACCGGGACCGGCTTCGGACCAGTCGGCGCTTGCGTAGCCGTCACAGGCGCTGTTACTGGCTCTGAGCTCGGCATCGGAGCTGGACCCACCGCTGGCGCCACCGTCGGCGCAATAGGTGTCCGATTTGGCACAGCCGGAACTGGCGGAACCACTTGCGCTGCAGGAGGCACAGGAGCAGCAGAGGTGGCCGGCGCAGTTGCCACAGGTGGCTTAGTCACCTCGGCGCCCTTGCTCGCAATCGTCTCACGCGCCTTCTGCTTTGCCTTCGCTTCCATATCCGCCTTCTTGTCCATCCATGCGTCCAAGAAGTTCTTCTTTTCCCTCTTCGGAGCTGGCAAACCAGCTGCCGCCGCCTTTGCGTCTTCTGCCTCTTCTTCTTTCGTCTTCTTCATACCAAGGCGCTCTTCAATCTCCGCCTCAACTTCCGCCCTCGGCCTACCAAAGCGCGACAAAGCGTATTCCTTCATGCGCAACATCAGCTCATGGCTCGACTCGCCCAATGGCGGCAACAGATTCAAAGTAAACGGCGAGGTCGGCAAACCGAACATCAAGACCGTCGTCACTGCCTGGTGGTTTGGAATCTTATGCAAATCTTCCGCGTTAAACACCGGCTGGAAGGCCTTCTGCATAATTTCCGCATCCGTCACACCAATACGACCACACATAATCGTACCGACGTTACCGAGAATTGCCTCACGAATCTTATCCGTCAGCTGCGTCATAAACTGGTTCGCCAAAACGAGATTCAGCTTATACTTACGAGCCTCAGATAGAATCGACTCAAAGCTCTCCGTTGCGAAGTTCTGGAACTCATCCACGAAGAGACAGAAATCGACGCGCTGATCTTCTGGCGTATCTGCGCGACTCATCGCCGCCGCTTGGAACTTCATCACGAAAATCATACCGAGCAATTTTGCATTCAGCTCACCCGTCGTACCCTTCGACAGGTTCACAAGCAAAATCTTCTTATTGTCCATGATTTCGCGAATATTAAAGCCCGACTTTGGCTGGCCCAAAATATTACGCATCATCGTATTCGAAAGGAACGGACCCCATTTCGACACGAACCAAGTCGTCACCTCACCGGCATCGTTCGACTTCTGCGACTGCGGGAACTCTTTCGTCCAATAATCATAAACCGTCTTATCGTTCACATACTGAAGTTTCTCTTTCACGAACTCCGGATCAATAAAACAGCGCGGAATATCAATGAAGGTACCACCATTCGGATCGCTCATCAAAAGCAAAGCAGCATTACGGAACATGTGCTGAGCGCGCGCACCGAAGATACCCTGATTCCCAGGGTCGTACAGCGACACGAGCATATTAATACCTTCCTGCACGATAAAGTCCTTTTGGTCTTCACGCTGGAATTCGAACATGTTCATACCGACCGGATTATCCATATTGCCCGGCTCAAACACGATAATATCATCCGCGCGCTCCTTCGGCACTTTGCTCAAAAGCAGCTCAACCGCATCGCCGTGCGGATCAATAAAGGCAAAGCCGCGCCCATCGCACATATCCTGATACGCAATATTCGTGAGCAAAATAGATTTACCCATACCCGTTGCACCAATCACGTATGTATGGCGCTGACGATCCTTCGTACTCAAGCGAATTACCTTCTTCTCACCACGGAACTCGTTAATACCGAGAATAACGCCTTCTTCCGGCAACTTCGCCGGGCCGTCAACCTGCTTCGTCGCCTGACGCTCGACCTGGCTCGTCGGAATCGATTTCTGACTCGGCAGATGGAACAAGCTCGCCATCTCAACGCTGTTCAGAACCATACTTGTTCTCTCAGGCGGGAACAAACGCAACAAATAATTCTTCGCCAAATCCTCCGGCCTCAACAAAGCGTCATAACGAAAGCCGTTATAATTTGGCAAATCAAACTGCGAAAAAACCGACACAACATTCGCCAACAGAGCCTCCGAGCGCGGCTTCGACTCTGTACTTGCCACAACACGAATCAACACCTCAAAACCAGGGTGCTTTGTCTTCTCCTCTAGCTTTTGTATTTCTTCTTGCTGCAGGTTCGTCAAAATCGTCTCGTCTTTTTTCAACGGGTCATTCTTCGCGCTTTCTCCAGGCGGTTCCCACAAAGCTTTCACCGCATCACCAAAAATCTCACCAGCCTTAAACGCCGCATTACTCAAGCCAGAACCTATACCTTTGTTCTTTGCTTTGCCGTCTTTTATATTTTGTACTCGCTGCAACGATTTTTGTATCCAAGAACCATCCGTCGGCCGGAACATAATTTGAATTGCCACACCATCACCCTGCTTTGCTGTCGACAATGCGTTAATTAAAGCCAAGCTTGCATCGCGCTTCGTGTCTTCATAGGTCGCAATCGGATAGCAATAACTCTGTTTCAGCTGCAACTCACCACCAGCCACTCCCTCAATGCCAGAATTCTCGTTAAAGAAGTTCGGGTCCGCAATCTCCTCAAGACGCGCCGAAGGATATGCTGCCGTCACTGCCTGACGCATCGTCTCCGTCAATACCGCCGGCACTACCGTGTAGTATTTAATAAAGCCATTGTGCGCCACGATTTCGAAGCTAATGTGCTTCTGGCCATACAGCTTCCCTGCAAAGCCCTTCTTCAGGGTTGACGCAATAATGCTATACATCACCTGCGCCTCAGAAAGTTCCTCGTTTGTCACATCGCGATCATCGCGCCCGCCACCCTGAATATCTTCCGTGCTCGGCGGCAAATGAATCAACATTGGCACCATCTTTAGCGCACGTTCATAATTCTTCTTCTCGCGTTTTGATCCAGCATAGATTTTCCAGAGAATGAAAAAGGCGCCCGCAAAACATACAATCGGTACAATAATCTTCAGCAAGCCCACCAATGCATCGTTCATTACGCCGCCTTCCCGCTCAAACCATCACCAAGTTTACGATTAAAGATCCGCTCCATATACGCCCAACGCGCATGGTCCAAATTCTTCGACATCTGTGCCGGATTCTTCGGGTTGAGTTTGCTTACGACACTCTTTACGAATTTATAGTTCTCCGTATCTCGCTGAATATTCGCCGCTTCTGCCGCATCATCAATCGCCTTAAAATCTGGATCACCTTCCGCTTCAGCTTCTTTCTTCTCTGCTTCAGCCTTAGTCTTTTCAAGCGCCGCCATCTCTTTTTCGAGTGGCGAATTTTCTACCGGCGCATCAATCTCTTCGTCGGTAATCATATTCTCAGCCGGAGCATTATCGTTCTTTTCGCCAAAAGCCGCCACCCTCATCGCGTTCATGTCCTGCGCATCAATATTCTGATCTTGATTAGGATTGGAATCGATATTTTTCGCGTCATTCAAGCCGCCCACATTCTGCTCATGATTAAGATTAGTGTTCGACGATTCTGCGCTATTTTGCAACGAAATACCGTTCTGGCGAAACACGTTATTGTTTTGCATTTGCGCCAGCTTATTCTGCATTTCTTGCATCTGCTGCATTAGTTTCATCTGCGCCTGCTGCATCTCCTCAGGCGTCATCGGAGCATTCGGGTTCGTGTAATTTTCCGTCCCGACAAAAGGATTCACCGGACCCCTAGGAACTACATTTACACCCGTATTATTCATAAGCATTATTATATCACAGCGCGTTGCGCGACACCAAAAAACACAGCACTATTTCCAGCACTGCGACCGATACAATTTCCACTATCGTCAGGCCACCGAACGAACGACAAATCAACAAAATCACCGGCGCCAAAGCCAGCACGATTCCGTAGTAGTAGCTCTTCTTTCTCTCGTTCCCCGCCTTCGCCTTATTGATCTTGCCGCGTACAGAGAAAAATAGCCTGCAGCAAAATACTGCAAGCCCTATAAATACAAAGTACAATAATCCGAAGAATATCAAAATGCCGAGCGGCCCAATAGCGCCAGGCGACGTAAGGAACATCATAGCCAGCAAACAAACTAGAGAAATCACACTCCACAGCAACAAAATCTTATCCATATACAGCAGATTATATCACAAAAGCATTACCACAATCGCTCCTGCGATCCTCTGCTCCGCGCGCAAATAAAGAGGACAGGTGCGCCCGTAATTTCGCGACTGCGAGAGCGCAAAATATACGTTCGTTATTGCACAATCACTCGCAAAACCAAGCCGTCTTCATCGCACTGCAGCCTCGAAAGATCGAGCCATTCGTCAACGATGACCACGTCAAAACCCTGCGACTTTGCGCCGTTGCTCTACCCTTGTAATATCAGGCAAGGCCACCCAGCCTAGCGCGACATTCCAAAAGTATATCCAAATATGTTCCGTCGATTCAGACGCGACCGAATAAGACTTCTCTACACTTCACTGTATCCTGGAGCAAAGACGGATTAGGCTTACCTGGCAAATATATAACATTACTTTGTGCCACAAGCTTTAGTATCCGTCTCGCTCGTATTGACCGCCTCTCGTATAGAGAGGCATAGTCCTTGCAAGTACTTCGCACTCCTCTGCTTTTGGGTATCAATGTACTATTCGTGTCGATTTACTTACGTGCTCTACGCTCTTCCTTCTCGTCTCGCGACGATCGGTTTTGGCGGAGCTGTTAGGTAACTCCTAGGTGTAATTTATGGCTAGAAATTACCTATTACTACGCCAAAAATACACATTTACTCTCGATTTATAACTCTATTGTTTGTTTTTGTTTGTGCTGTTTATTTTTGTGATCAAGCACATTCTCACTATAGCAAACCGATGCCCTTTTGTCAATAATTGTTTTATACGGCTTTGTTGTAGTTTTTACAACGTCATGCTAAATAACAGAGGTAGATTCCGCTTTGTGCTTATACATAATTTTTACAACACCAATGTGTATAAATCCCTATTCTGCCACCCCACCCCTGTTAAATCCCCTGCATAAAATATCGAGTTTTCAAGGCATTTTCCACGATCACCACCAAATTCCATCGTTTTTTCCGCATTTTCGACTAATTTCGCGCATTTTTCGCCCTTTTCTGCGCCAAAATCAACAATTTCGCCATGCCAAAATGATCATTTTCATGCCCACTTTCGTACTCAGATTTTTCTGTACCATTTTCGATAATTTTTGTATTTTTCTTACCTTCCACCTCTGTAAAAATGATGTAAATAATACAACAAAATTCTATTGACATTAGCTTTTTGCCTCGCTATTATAAAGGTAGCTTTTGCATACAAAACTTGTACAAAAGCCAAAAACAAACAATTCGATCCAAAATATAACTCCACACTCCACAATTGAAAGGTTCGGCTTTACTCGCAGTTGCCGAACCTTTCGCCTTTTCTAAGAGAAGTGCCTCCACGGCGCTTCTCTTTTTGTCCCCTAAAAAACCGCATCCCAATTCGTAGGTAGAATCGTTTGAATAAACCGCTTCGGCAAAAAAGACGACGGCTTGGAATTTTTACTTGCATCAAGCGAGCTACGGTCGCTTGCCGGCAAGAAAAAATGCCGAGACGTCGGCTTTTATCTTGAATTGTGGTGGAGCTGCCGGATACTGCCTCCGGGTCCGAAAAATCTTCAGTCGTGCATTCTACAAGCATAGTTTACTCTTTTATCTCGGCATACTCGGAAAAGCTGGAATAAACGAAACTCTACCGATACCATGACAAAATTTTAGTGCTGAAATTCGTCGCTAATTCAACCTTAATGTCAGATGTATGATATTAGTCAAAAGTCCTATGACATCTCAGACCGACTAACATGACCTGAAAATATTAGGCCAAGGCGTAAGCTGGCATGTATGCCACGTGCTTACTAGCAGTTTTGTCTGCATTTATGGATAGTACTTACGGTACAAATCGACTCGCCTGCACGCTGTTAATAATCCGTCTAAGCTTTGTCAGCCCCAATTACAGATTAATATATCATACTCATGCTTTCCCGACAAGCGAAGCTCTGCTATGCTCCCCGACATGAAGACTACAAAAACTACATCAGCAATACCATACGGACCTGACGGGCGCCTTATTTCGGTCGACTGCGACGCCAATCAAGGCCTACCAACTTTCACCATCATCGGCATGGCCGACAAGAGCGTCTCCGAGAGCCGCGATCGTATCCGTTCCGCCATGACGAATTCGGGCTTTACGTTCCCAAAACGCAAGCTCATCGTCAACCTTGCGCCAGCCAACATCCGCAAAACCAGCACGGCTTTAGACTTACCAATCGCATTAGGCCTTCTCGCGCTCTCTAAGCAGCTTTTACAATCCGACTTGAATCGCAACCTATTTGCCGGCGAACTCGCGCTAGACGGTTCAATACGCCCTGTCACGGGCATCATCTCTATAATCGAATGTGCCATCAAAAATCGTCTCAAAAGCGTCTTCGTCCCATCCGAAAATGCACCCGTCGCCGCCCTGCTCGCAGACAAAATCAAAATCTACCCAGTCGCAAACCTGCGTCAAATTTGACTGCATCTCAAAAAAATACAGCCAATTTCGCCCCTAAAACAAAATGTAAAAATTACACAAAAAGATAGATTCGAAGGCCTAACGCTCGACCAACTCAAAGGCCAAAGCAAAGCCAAACGCGCGCTAGTTATCGCAGTCGCCGGCGGCCACCACCTACTCATCAAAGGCGCGCCAGGCCTCGGCAAAACTATGCTTTCGCAAATCGCCGCCAATCTTCAGCCAAAACCAACCCTAACAGAGCTTATTGAAATCGCCAAAATCCATTCCCTTTGCTCTGAATCATGCGATGCGCAAGCCCCTTATCGCGCACCACATCATAGCGCCAGTCTCCAATCAATCATCGGCGGCGGCCCAAACCTCACACCAGGCGAAATCACGCTCGCCCATCACGGCATCCTCTTCCTCGACGAACTACCAGAATTCAATCGCCAAGTTATTGAGTCGCTCCGCCAACCACTCGAAAGCCACCAAATCGTCATCGCGCGCGCCGATCAAAAATTCATCTATCCTGCCAACTTCCAGCTCATTGCCACGGCCAATCCTTGCCCTTGTGGTTACTTTGGCACGAACATAAAGACTTGCAAATGCCCGCTCCACATCGTCCAAAAATACCAAAACAAAATCTCCGGACCGCTACTCGACCGCATCGACCTTCACCTCAATATGCAATGCGAAATGCAATCCGTATCATTATTTTCTACAACAACTAGCAATAAGGAGCATGAGACTGCCAAACACGCCATCATGTCCGCCCGCGACCACCAAATCGCACAAAATAGCAAACTCAACTCACAACTCAGCTCTGCCGAAATTGCTAACTCGCCCATCGCCGACTATGCCCAGCAAGCTCTCAATACGGCTGCCAACCGCCTCCAGCTCTCCGCACGCAGCTATTTCAGCACGCTCAAAATCGCTCGCACTATCGCCGACCTCGATCACTCCGAACTCATCCTCACGCAGCACATTTCCGAAGCGCTTTACTACCGCAAAGCCGCCTAATCTTTTCATGTATTTTATACATAAACACTTTACTAAACTGTTTATGTCAAAAATACCAAAACACCGCTCACGCCTATCTCTGCCCCGCCCCCGTTATAATACTTGTATTTTTCCTAAAAATCTGCTAAAATGTTTCCCATAACAAGTCTAATTTTTTAAGGGAGTTACTGCTATTAGTAATCAAACATCGCGTACTCGCATTAACGGAGACATTCGTTATCCAGAAGTACGCGTCATAAGTGCTGATGGCGCCCAGCTCGGCATCATGTCTAGCCGCGACGCACAACTTATGGCACGAGATGCAGGATTAGATCTCGTTGAGATTTCACCGAACGCTAATCCACCTGTTGTTAAAATCATCGACTGGGGCAAATACCAATACCAGAAGATGAAGGAACAAAGTCGCGCGAAAAAGAATGCTAAAAGTAGCGAACTTAAACAAATTCGACTTGGTTTGAAAATTGGGGAAAATGACCTCAATATTAAAGTCCGCAAAACCCTCGAATTACTCGAAGGTGGCGATCGTGTCAAAATTATGATTATCTTCCGTGGCCGCGAAATGGCCCACAAGGAAATCGGCACCGACCTCATGAATAAAATCATTGAGAAACTCGGTCCAGATGTCGTAGTCGATGGCAAGTCGCAAATGAGCGGCCGCAATCTTATCTTCATGGTTCGCCATAAGTAACAGATTGCATCAATAACGCCCAACGGTTCCCTACACCCCAAAGCGTTCCAATATAAACTAAAGTAGGTAAAGGTATCAAATGCCAAAACTCAAGACCCACAAGGGCACCCAAAAACGCGTCCGCCTTACCCCAACCGGTAAGATTATGCGCGAACGTGCTTACGGCAACCATATTCTTTCGAAGAAATCCAAGGCCCGCAAACGCGTTATTAAGAGCACTGCGTCCATCAAAGGCCGCATCAAGAAAAACGTTAAAACTGCATTGGGAGCCTAATCGATGAGAGTTAAAAGAGGTGTCGCCGCACACGCAAAGCACAAAAAGATCCTTAAAGCCGCGAAAGGCATGCAGCACTATCGCACCCGTAGCTTCCGCCTCGCGAAGCAAGGTGTTATCAAGGCGCTCAGCTACTCCTATCGCGACCGCCGCAACCGCAAACGCGACCTCCGCGCTTTGTGGATTACCCGCATCAACAACGCTGCCCGCGAAAACGGTATCAGCTACAGCAAGTTGATCAACGGTATGAAGAGCAAGAATATCGAGCTCGACCGCAAGGTCTTGGCCGAAATCGCCGTCAGCGATCCAAAGGCCTTCACTGCTATTTGCGAAAGCGTCAAATAATATTCTATCTATCAAAATACCCTTCCGAAACCCGGTGGGGTATTTTTTATTTCTTTAGTATAATCATCTTATGAGAGATTTCGAAAAAATCAGTTTCGAGCAGTTCGCCAAAGACGTCGCCAACGACCGCGAATTGTACGACAGTATTATTATTCCGCAACGCGACTCTAATTCGACCGCCGGCTACGATCTCCATCTCCTTGCTGACCTCGAACTCAAACCGGGCGAAGTCGTTAAACTCCCAACCGGCCTCAAAGCCCGTTTTCAGCCCGACGAAGTTCTTCTCCTTATCGTGCGCAGCAGCACCGGTTTCAAATACAACATCCGCCTCTGCAATCAGGTTGGCGTCATCGATTCAGATTACTATAATAATCCCGACAACAACGGCCACCTCTGGACCAAAATCCAGAACGAAGATAGCGTCACGCATAAGTTCAAGAGAGGCGACGCCCTCGTCCAAGGTGTTTTTATGAAATATCTAACCACCGACAGCGACCAAAACTACAACAAGCAACGCGGCAGCGAATACTAAAAAGCCCCCCAGATGGGGGACTTTTTTATTTCAAAACCTTCTTTTGCCAAGATTTTTCGGCACACTTTGGGCATTTCATATACCTCGTCCGACCAAAGTGCGGCGCCAAATTCGTCGCCCAATACGTCGGAACATGCTTATGGCCACATTTCTTGCATTCGTAATAGCCCGCAACCTGCTCAATCTTAACCAAGACGAACGCTACCACCACAACAAAAATCGTCAAGATACAGATTAGCGCGGCGCGCACCCAGTTTTGCATATCCGCATAAGCCAACAAAATAATGCTCGGAACGAACATCATCACTATCGCAACCCCGACAATCACCTCGAAATCGAGCAATTTCTTATCGGTCTGCTCTTTCGCCTTCGCGATTTCCATCAAGGCCCGCTCAGCTTTTTTCTCGTCTTTCATTTCAATCCTTTCGCCGCAAAACAGTTCATTCACTGAGATTTCGAGAATCTTACAAAGCTCCGGCATCACTGCGGTACTTGGCATGCAAATGCCGCGCTCCCACTTACTGACCGCCCGATCCGAAACATCGAGCATCTCGGCAAGCTTTTCTTGCGTAATTTTCTGCACTTTGCGACGCTCGGCGATGAATTTTCCTATTTTGCGTAATTCCATTTTTTCCTTTCTGCCACCAATCTTACCTTTAGCATAGCATTTTTACCACAAACCACAGGTAGAATTTCGCCCGCCACCTCTCCAAACATTGACTAAAACACTGATTTATGCTATAATATATAGGTTAGTGGCATTCCCGCCGCAAGGTACTTTAGGAGGAATAGGTATCTCCTTAGTACACTGCTTCTCGTTGCACCCAAGAGCGCAACCGACCTGCTGCCCTAAGGAGGGGCATATTATGTATAATATCAACGACGCCATCCAGAAAATTGGCAACATCCGCAATCTGGCCGCCTTTTACGGACTGGCCTACAAAGGCTCCAATGCCGACTTATTAAAATCGGCTATGACGCACTCATTCTTTAGCGGCGCTACGATTAATATCTGGACGCTGAACGAAGGGCTCGAGGTTGGCGAAAAAATGAATCAGACAACAATGGGCCAACGCGCTTTCAAGGCTGTCTGCGACCGAGCCCGAGTGGCCATCGATAACCGGAAGAGAGAGCTCAGTAAAAAAGGCGAGAAGAAGGACGACGAAGACGAATTCGACGAGACTTTCGGCGCCTTCCTCGTCGACCTGCTCAGAACCAGCAAGAAAGATGCCGCATATCTCGAACGGTATGGCAAACCGCGCGAATACTACATCACGGTCGCCGAAGCCATCAAAAGTGCCGCCGCAATCGGCAACGACGAACTCGGCAATTGGACGCGTCATGACGACACCGGCTACTGTGCCAATGGGCTGGATATTCTCGCGTTATTCGCAGATCAATACGGCGACGTCTTCCTTGATACTCCATGCGCGATGGGAACCATCTTCTCTGTATTCGAAGACGCAATCTTGGAATGCCGCCCCAGCACCTACTGTACGCCCCTCACACAATACGGCGAACTGCTCGGTGAAGCTCGCGATTACATCAAAGATGTGCTGGCCGACACCAACGATAGTATTCGTAGCGAATTGCTCGCAAGCATCGAAAAAGAAATCGACAGACAGTATGTCCTTTATAGCACAAGCGACGAACGAAACGACGGCACTCGCTACTGCCGAACAAACTACGATCACAACTATTACAGAAGCGCTCTCGCAAAACTCTGCATGATTATTCTTGAGCAAAGCCTCAAAATCTACTCAGAGTCCAAAAAATCCTAATCCTCACGAACCACTCTCCCCTGCCACGCATTGGCAGGGGATTTTTGTACAAAAAGAGATTATCTGCGCGTACCCTACGAAAAAAAGAGAAGATCACATACTTGTTAGAACGTGACGAGGTCGCTTCCGAAGTCAGGAGCCACTTCGCCTGTAAAGACAGGCCGAAGTGGCTCCGTGTTCTAATAAGTATGTAATCTTCTCTTAAAAGCTCGTTTCATAAGCCGGGTTCTGTACTGATAGTCGAAGCCACCAGTCGTAGTCATCTATCTAGCTCTACGATTGCTCGCAGAATCGAGCGGTGAGCGACCATCCGCGGATCACGGTATCTAGGTCTCCTTGCAGCCGATAGAGTTTACCTCACCCCGATGTCACCACCGAGATCTGTGGGCTCTTACCCCACTCTTTTCACCCTTACCCAAAGCCGAAGCAATGAGCGGTTTTGTTTCTGTGGCACTTTTCCTACGCTTGCGCGCGGTTGCCGTTAGCAACTATCGTATCCTGTGCTGCCCGGACTTTCCTCTCGCCATTTTTCAGGCCAGCGACTACGCCAACGAGCTTAGCCTTATTTTAACAGAATTTGACAAATCTTTCAATATCTAGTCTAATATTAACTTCCGTCCACCAAGTGCAAACTCGGCCAAAGCTCAAATTTTTAATGTCGCACAATACGGCTTTTCAAAGCCTTGAACACAATTTTACCAAGCCTGCCCTCCCCCGCGCAAATTACTCAAAATTAACGAATACTAGTATTCGCCGCGCGTCGTATATTGATCAATAACTTTATTAACTTCCGCATCAGCCTCAACATTTTGTGAACGCGGCACGTGCACAAAACTATAACTATCCAACTTGCTGAGCAATTTTAGTACATCATCATGGACCTGCCACAAATCCGAATTCTTCACCTTATAAATGCCGTTCATCTGGTTCACCATCATCAAGCTGTCACTCACAAAGCGCACTCGCTTCAAACCAAGCTCAATCGCTTGCTCGATGCCCTCTTTCAAACCATAGTATTCCGCCAAACGCGAGTTTGACATACCCAAAAATTCGCCACCGCGCTTAATTTCGCGACCATCCGCACCAACAATATAGTACCCAAGACCGCTCGGCCCAGGGTTTCCACGGCTCCCGCCATCCGTATAAATCGTCGCCATATCGCTCGCCGGCGCGCGATCCTCTTCTCCGATATGCAATGCGCGCGTCGAAATCTCCGCCGTCTTCGTCGACGTAATCTGCAAAACCATCGACGTAGCCTCATCAAGAGACATTGATGTTGCATCTGCCACGGCAGTCCACTTATAGGCAGAATAGCGCTCATTCACAATCTTAATTGATTCATCACCGAGCGTCACCTCATAGACGATATACAAATTCCCCTGTTGCGAAGCGTCGCCAAGATTCATAAAGGTCACCACATCAGCCAACTTCACGCTCTCGGCCCGCACGCCAGTATTCTCATACAACACACGGGCCATCGCTTCCTCCGGCTGCTCGCCAAAGATAATCTTCCCTGTTGGCAGCTCATAATTCGACAAGCCCTCGATACGCCCCGCCGCGCGCTTGAGCAACAAAATATCACCGTCTTTTCTGCAAATCGCCGTCACCCGAATGCGCTGTTTCATCTCTTTATATTATAGCATAAGCGCCATCGAGTGACACCCTTCCAAAGCATCAAAAAATCCCGAACGGATCCATTTTTCCCCGTATCAAAGACACGGTGGGTAAGCTCTTATGCATTAACCCCACGGGATTAATACCACGAGCTCCCTATACATGATCATTCAGGAAAATCATGTAATCCGTCCAGGATTACCCTCATTATAACACAAGATTTCTATACGCCAAACATGAGCGAAAACGTTTTTTACATACCTACAATCTTGTAGAAAATGCCAAGGATAAAGGTCTCGACCGTCTCCATATAAACACCAAGCGCCGTCCCGAACAACATAATCAACACAAACACCAAAGTTACGCCATAGCGTTCAATTTTTGTCATAAAATCGCGCACAAAATCTGGCGCAAATGCATACAATACCCTACTACCGTCTAATGGCGGAATCGGAATAATATTAAACACCGCAAAGCCAAGATTAATCGCCACACCCCGCACGCAAACGCCCCAATCCGTCGCCATCCATAGCAAAAAGCTCAAAAATGCCAACACGATATTCGTCAGCGGACCCGCAATCGCCACAAGCGCCATACTCCATTCCCCATGCTTCAGATTGCGCGTATTGACCGGCACCGGCTTTGCACCGCCAAAAATCGGCCCACCAGACAGTGCCAAAATCAACGGCACCACAATCGTCATCCACGGATCGATATGCTTCAGCGGATTCAAAGTCAAACGCCCGCTCAATCGCGCCGTTTGGTCGCCCTGCCACAGTGCCACCAAACCATGCGCAATCTCGTGCAAAATCATCGAAAAAAGCGTTATCAGAAAAGTCGACAGTAACAACAAAATAAGGTCACGTATTTCCATGACCTTATTTTATCAAATTTCGCCTGATTATTTAATCAAACCTTTTTTGCGAAGCGTACGCAAAGCAGAGGTAGAAACGTTCAAACGAACCTTCTGACCATCAACGACAAAAGTGCGCTTCTGGACATTTGGCTTAAACACCTTGCGAGTCTTATGCTGAGAAAAGCTCACATTGTGGCCATACATTTTGCCCTTACCGGTAATTTCACAGATTGCCATAATATATCTCTTAAATTTATTTTTCTAAACTGTACCCTATTATACCGCAAATGCGCTAGATACGCAAGAGGTAGCCATCGCACCGCCACCTATTGCAAGCTAGTCAATCTTCCAGATTTCCAAAGTCGTCGGAAGAGATGAAGAGTTCTTGATTTTAATGCGCTTTTCGACTTTTACAGGCGCTTTCACCTCCGCAAAGTCCATATTCCCCATCGGGATCAGTATCTTTGGCTCAACCACACTCACAAACTTCGAATTGCTCGTGCCGAGAATATCAATCGGGCCGAGATTATCCAAATCTTCCATCTGAGCCGTACTGCCAACCAAACCAATTTTAATGTTCCCAATCTGCGCGCGATACATAATGCCGCCATCTTTCAAAGCGATGCCAGTCAGCGCCACATCACCAATCTCGTATTCCCCCGCACCGGCCAACACGCCAACTTTCAAATCTGCATTCACTGTCGATTGTGCAATATTAACTGCCACAACCTTATCTTTACACCTAATTACCAACTCATCTGGATTCTTTAATTCAAGATCAAACATATTCCTCCTTTCTACAGAATGCCATCCGGATCGTATTTTTCACTGACTTTCAAAGCCCACACATCGAGAATGAACCTATCGCGAATACTCTTCCTATACAAATAATCTTCGCGGCTCATAATTGCGTAATTTAACGGTTTACCCTGCTTCTTCTCGACCAATTCCGCCCAACGCGTCAACTTACGCGAATGATCATCGCCAACAATCAGCAAGTCCAAACCGTCCTGACCAGGCAAACGATTCAAAACCAGCAAAGCATCCAAAATGTTCTCCACTGGGCGCACCATATCTTCCCAAGAATTACGATGCACTTCAATCTTTTGCACTGAATCAATTTTGCTCGAGAACATCTGCGTCATCGGACGAGCGAAGGGATGCTTCATGTTTGCCGAATAATAAACTTTATTCTCGTAGTTCTCGATTTTAACTAAACCAAGCGCACTTAAATTATTCAATTCGCGACGTACAGAGTTAATCTGCTCTTCGATTACGCGCGTAATCTCGCGAACGTAAAACGATTTTTCCGGATTCTCAAAGAACAGCGCCAACAATTTTGCTCGCGTCTTCGAGCCGAATAATTTTTCTAGTGGCAATGATTTTGCAATACTCATCCTATTACTAGTTTATCACAAAACAGAACACTAAAAATACTAAATTCGCCCCTCGTATTGTTCGAGAATCCACTTTTTTGCATCAGCCAGCGGCAGCCACTTAATATTTTTGTTCCGCTTGAACCACGTCAGCTGCCTTTTTGCCAGATGCCAATCGTCTAGTACAAATAATTTTATCGCTTCCTCGCGCGAAATCTTCCCTTCCATCATATCTCGCGCAATTGGATAAATGTTCGAGCGCATCGATTGTAACGACCAATCATATTTTGCCGCCAACTTCCGCGTCTCCTCCTCAATCGGCTGTTCAAAAAAATTCTCCGCCCTCAATTGCAAGCGCTCACGCAACTTCTCGCGTGGCCAATCTATCCCAACCACGATAAAATCTGGGTTCATTTCTGCCCGATCACTCTGCGAAGCTTTCGCATCGCTCGAAAAATCATAATCATAAACCAACGCGTCCACATATAATCCCGTTCCGCCGGCAATTATCGGCAAGCGCCCTCGTTTACGTATCTCCGCCATCTTTTCGCGCGCATACTGAACAAAATCATAGACCGTAAAGCGCTCATCCGGCTCCACCAAATCAATCCCCCAATGCGGCACGCCCTGCATTTCTTCGACCGTCGGCTTCGCAGTACCGATGTCCATTCCGCGATAAATCGCCCGCGAATCTGCCGAAATCACCTCGGCCGCAAAATCCCCGGCTGCCATATCGCAACCGCGCAAGCGCGATAACTCAAGCGCCACATCAATCGCTAAACCAGTTTTTCCAGACGCCGTCGGTCCAATAATGACCAGAGTCTTCCCCTGGTCATTATTTCCGCGGCTTTGCATTTTGTTCAAAGCAAAGCTCCTAATTATTTTTGACGTTCGCGATAAGCGTAAGTCTCGGTATCGACCGAAACCACATCGCCGGTCTTAATGAAGGCAGGAACCTTAATCTCGACACCAGTCTCAAGGCGCGCATCCTTCTGCACAGAAGTAGAAGTATCGCCCTTAACTGCCGTCTCCGTATATTCAACCTGCAACCAGACGTTCTTTGGCAAAACCAAGTTAATTGCCGCCTCGTTGTAGAACTGAATATCGACTTCATTACCCTCTTTCAAGAAGTCCTTTGCATCGCCAACCATATCGGCCGACAATTCGTACTGCTCAAAAGTCGTAGGATTCATGAAGTAAAACTTCTCACCATCATTGTAAAGATACTGCACGGTCTGGTTTGTAACCTCGGCCGACTCAATCTTTTCCTGACCCTTAAAGGTCTTTGGAAGCAAAGCGCCCGTTACGAGGTTCTTTACCTTCACGTTCACGATGCTACCGCCACGGCCCATCACCTTCTGCGAATATTCAACCACCTTGTATGGCTGACCATCGAGCGTGATAAGCGTGTTTTTCTTCAAATCAGTTGGTCCGTACATCCCACCAACCTCTATTAAGCGTTAGCTACAAATGGCATGAGCGCAAGATGACGAGCACGCTTGACTGCTACTGCCAATTGGCGTTGCTGTTTTGCCGAAAGACCAGTCTTAGAAATTGGCTCAATGCGGCCATATGCATCAACATAGCGCTGCAAAGTTTTCACATCGCGATAGTCGAAGTACATATTTGGATCATTTTTGAATCTCTTCATATTTCTCCTTAACTAATAACTAAAATGGAATCTCGCTAAGATCGATTGGGTCATCGCTGATATCATCTGGTGCAATATCGTCAGTTTCCGCTGCCTTGGCTGGCTTCTTGCCGCCACGGCTGCTACCGCTTCCACCTTCGAAATTACCGCCATCAGAACCGCCGATGAAGTTGAAGTCTTCAACTACGATCTCAACGCGGGAGCGCTTCTGGCCTTCCTTGTCTTCCCAGCTACGCTGTTCAAGACGACCGGAGACCAAGATTCCGCTGCCTTTCTTAACATATTGCGCGATGGTTTCACCCTGCTTTCCCCAAGCGGAGCAATCAAAGAACGAAACGTTATCGACTTGCGACCCTGAATTATCTTTATAACTGCGGTTAACCGCGACCGAGAAGCTGCAAACCTGTGTGCCACTCGGCGTACTGCGTAATTCCGGATCACGCGTCACGTTGCCTACGATGATTACTTTGCTAAAACCCCGCGCCATATATTATTCCTCCTCTTTTGTTTCTTCTTGCGACGACTTGCGCTCGGCGCGCTTTGCCGCCAATTTCTCACGACGTGGATCCTTTGCGACTAGCAAGTAGCGAAGAGCTTCGTCCGTAATGTTAAGCACGGAAGAAATCTTTGCTGGTGCCAACGCAGGAAGTTCCAATTCGTAATAGTAATAAACCGCAAAGTCCTGCTTCTTGATCGTGTAGGCAAGCTTCTTCTTACCTTCGTTGGCTTCCTTGGTAATCTTACCGCCGTT
>CAMJQQ010000013.1 GCA_946408075.1 uncultured Candidatus Saccharibacteria bacterium
TCGAACCAGCGACCAATCGGTTATGAGCCGACTGCTCTAACCACTGAGCTATGCCCCCGACCTCTATTATTATATCACAGGGATGCGCCTCGCCTCGCTTGATGTATAATGGAATTATGCATAAGCTCTTCGAGCAAGTTCTTACGCGACTCCGCCGCTTTCGTTTTCTAGCAAAGCGGGACATTTTGACGCTCCGTAATATTGTCGACGTTGGTGCCGTGATTGTCTGTATTTTCTTTGCTTGGGGCCTCATTACCTCTATTTCTCGCAACTGGCAACTCGAGCAGAAGCTCCGCGAGCATCAGCTTTCCGCAAAAAAGACCCAGATTGAGGTCGATACGCTTAAACTTGAGCAGGAATACTACAAGACTGCCGAATACCAAGAACTGATTGCGCGCCAAAAACTTGGCAAGATGCTGCCAGGCGAAACTATGGTTATCCTTCCGCAAAACTCCGAGCAGGCCCTTTCGAAATATGCGCCAAATACCGACTCTGATCTCACCGAGCAGAGCCATTTCATGCAATGGGTTAACCTTCTTTTCAAATAGTATTTGACATAACTGCAAACATAATGTAAAATAACGACATATCGCGGGGTAGAGCAGCCCGGTAGCTCGTCTGGCCCATAACCAGAAGGTCGTTGGTTCAAATCCAACCCCCGCCACCATGTTTTAAAAGCCGAAGGGCTTATTTTTTATACAAAACATCCCCCTGTGAGAAAGGTAAAGTAAAACTTTGCTTTTTCGTAGTATAAAACGCCTGCATTACGGGCAATCGCGCCGCATCAAAAATCGGCCCTTTCGAGCCGATATATTTATTTGCAGAGTCTTTCGCAAGCGCTATGAATCAACTCGGACCAGCTATTTGCTGCGTGTGGCGTATCTGCCACTTCTTGTACCGTCATATCGAAGCGCACTGCATAGGCTAATTCTTGCGCAATTATCGCCGCACTCGGTGCCATAACCGTGCCGCCGATAATTCTACCGCCCTTGCTCGTAATAATCTTTACGAAGCCGCTGTAATAATTCGTCGTATTTGCCTTCTGGACCACCTCGAGTGGCAAAATAATCTTGTTGAACTTGCGATCGCTCTTGATGCAATCATCTTCAGTTGCGCCAACCTCAGCAATCTCTGGATTCGTATTCGTTACGCGAATCAAGCCACGGTAATCCGAAACACTCTTCGTGCGGCCAATAATATGTGCCGCCGCCACGCGTGCCTCAATAATCGCTTTCTCGGTCGAACTTGCACCACCTGCCACATCGCCCGCCGCAAAGATATTTTTGACCGACGTGCGCATGAAGTTATCTGTCTCAATGCCGTTCTTGGAATGCTTAATCTTGGCATTATTTAAGCCAATATCAATATTCGGCGCGCTGCCGGTGCAGAGCAAAACCTCATCGACGCGAATCGACTTTTCTTCGCCGCCGCGCATAAATACAACGCGCTTGTATGGCGAATTCGATTCAATCGCCACCACGCGAGTCTGCGTCAAAACCTTAATTCGCTCGCGTTCAAAAACCTCATCCAAAACTTGGCCAACTTCTTCGTCTTCGCGCGGCAACAAGCGACCCGCGATATCTGCAATCACGACCTCTGTGCCGAGCGCAATGAAATACTGCGCCAACTCGCAACCAGTCGAACCAGCGCCCACGATAAAGATGCTCTTTGGCGGACGCACCATGTTCAAAACATTGTCGCGCAGCCAGTAATCGACGCCGTCCTGAATCTTGATTCCGGTGTCCAAAGTCGACGCGCCAGTCGCAATCAAAATCTTGTCCGCGCGCACCGTTCGGTCGCCAGCACTCACTTCGTGCTTCGAAATAATGCGACCAACACCCTCAATACAATCAATTCCAGCTTCTTCGAAATCCTTTTTACTGTTCGCATGCGCGCGCTTCATTGCGACGTTCTTCCAGTTATTGATGGTCGGATAGTTGTAGCGCACGTTATTTCCAGAAATACCCAGCTTCGTCGCACTTGCAACACTTCTCAAGGTGTCGGAAATATGCAACAATGCCCCAATCGGTACGTTCGAGCTATTCAAACTCGAGCCGCCCCACTTGTTCGATTCAATCATCGCCACGCGCAAGCCAGCCTTAGCCGCAATCAATGCTGCTTCGCTACCAGCGTCGCCGCTACCAATCACTACTAAATCGTAATCAAATCTAGGCATACTTTATATTATTTTATCATGGTTTTTATAAGCAAAAGCGATATCTGGCGCAATTTTGTCAAGTTCTTTTGCGATAACTTTGCGCAAATCGCCCTCCGTCACCAAATCCTTATCTCGAATCCAAGCATCAGTCCGTTTGGCGACTCGCTCCGCAATCTGCGCTGCCCAACCTTCTGGCACGCCTGCGCTTTTCGCCGTTCGCATTACGTGCTGCTTGATACCTTCGCGATCGTATTCATAGCTCACCCTTTTTCGCATCGCTACAACACCCAATAAGTTAGAATAAACCAGCCCAAAATCATGAATCCAAAGCCGGAAATTACGCGCGTAAATCTCTTATTTTTCGAGCGCCACCTCTGTGCCGCCACGACATTACTGCCGCTTTTAATTCTTAGTTTTAGTACGACCATCGGCATCGCCGTCAAAATCGCGTAGAAAATCGCCGCCAGCACCTGATATTTGTCGCTCGTGAGCAAAATCGCATTGCCCGCCACGACATATAGCGCCAAACTGAGCGGCATTTCGCCGAACGCGCTCAAAAGCCCCAACGAAAAAGCACTAATATTGTCATTCGTCTCGCGAGCTCGCCTTCGGATATAGCGCGTGAAAGAGCGGGGCAACCAAGTCTGCGTCCCCGAGCCGCTCTTGTAGTAAAAAATCCACATAATAATCCCGCAACCTAACAGCGCGCCAATCGTAATCAGAATCCATTTCGTATCCATTACGCCGCTAAAAATTCGGTCAATAATAAAGCAACTTGCGCAAACTGCCAAGAAATTAATCGCCATCGCGCCCCAGATGTAGCTTTTTGCCAAATAACGCGTCTTACGGCGTCGATGTTTGCCTATACTTGCGTGATACAGCAAAATTAACCCGCCCAGATTTAGCTGCAGGGAAGCTTGCACCAGTCCGACTAGTGCAATAATCGCGATATTCAGATAATCGCTCATGTCTATATTTTATCATAATTTAGGCTTTACTACTTATGCTTGAGCTCGGCGTTTTCGCGCGCTAAACTCATTTCTATGAAAATGCAAAAATACATCATCACCATCGCCTGAATCCTTGCTTGTATTTTTTGTGTTCCCAAAACTTTTGCCGCCTCGCCGCTCCGATTCCGCGCCATTAATGCCGGCTATAGCGACGATTACGATTCGCAAAATTACGATTTTTTCGAGCTAGAAAAGCTGACCGATTCCGCGCTCTCGCTTGCGCCGCTCAAGATTTACTACACTAACAGTGCTGGCAATCGCAGTAGTGAACTGAGCTTTGCTGACGGCGCGCAACTCGTCTTATCGAATGCGGTTTTTGGCTTTGCGAAAAGTCCTCAATACGAAGATTATGCAGGCTCTGAATATGTCTACAATTTCGGAACTGCTGGACTTGCTTCCTCGGCCGGTATGCTCGAGCTCTATTATGATGGCGTCAAGATCGACGAACTTTGTTGGGGTAAAATTTCCTGCGCCAACCAAATCGCCAAATTCTCCACAAAGCCGGACGATAATTATTCCGCACTCCGCATCGAAAACAGTTTTGAATCTGCCAAATACTATCCAGCCATCCGAGCCGACGCAATTGAAATCCCGCCCGCGCCTCCATCAGATTGCGAGCAGTTACGTTTTTCCGAGCTTCTCTCTTACTATTCCGATTCGTCGGACGAGCAATTCGTCGAACTCTATAATCCGACCGATACGGCAATTAACCTCGGCTCCTGCTCGCTTATCTATAAGAAGAAAATCTATCCTCTCTCTGGCATGATTGCCGCGCATGCTTTTTACGCCCATCGCGGTATTGTTCTCACGAAGAATCCGAGCTCTAGCGCCGAAATTTCCATTGGTGATACGGCCGGCAACATTTATACCTCGCTCAAACATCCGCACGGCCAGCGCAAAAATACCTCCTACGCACTATTTGATGACGATAACTGAAGCCTTACCTATGCGCCCACGCCCAATGCTGTAAACATCTATCAAGAATTCCCAAGTTGTCCAGATGGCAAAGTTATTAACGAACAAACTGGTAACTGCATCAACATGGTCGACGATTCGGAGGTGACTTGTCCGGAAGGGAAGTACTTAAACATTCTGACTGGCCGCTGCAAAAAGATTGAATCCGATACGACAACCGCTTGCAAAGAAGGCTACTATCGCAATCCTGAAACTGGCCGCTGCAAGAAACAAGAAGCCGAAAAACAAGCCGCCGAATGCGCTGACGGCTACGAGCGCAATCCCGAAACCAACCGCTGTCGCAAAATTCGTACAAGTTCAGATGTCGATTATGCGGTCGAACCCACGGCCGAAACCTCCGAGCGCCCGAATACCAAAGTGTTTATTGGTGGAATTGTCCTCGCTGTACTTCTAATTCTCGCAATCGCCTTTACGATCTTCCAATTCCGCCGCGAAATCGCCAAATTCTTCCGCAGAATCTGGCAGAGAATCAGAAAAAGCTCCGCATAAGAGAAGTATGTCGATCCTAAAGTGTTACAATAGCAATAACTATGGCACGCAAGCGCATTCTCGGCATTGACCCGGGCACCGGAATCTGTGGTTTCGGCGTGGTGGATTTTATTACGCATAAGCCCGCTCGCATGATTACCGCTGGCGTCATTACGACTCCTGCGCATACGCCGCTTGCTGATCGCCTTCTCGACATCTACGAATCTCTCCATGAAATTATTGAGGAAACTCATCCAGACGAAGTTTCTATCGAAAAACTATACTTCAATCAGAATATCACCACCGGCATCTCTGTCGCTGAGGCGCGCGGCGTTGTGATTTTGGTTGCTCGCCAGTTCGAAATTCCGATCTTTGAATACACGCCGCTTCAAATCAAGCAAACCCTCACAGGCTACGGTCGCGCCAAAAAGAAAGATATGCAGGAGGCGGTTCGCAAATACCTCAATATGGTTCAAATAATCAAGCCGGACGATGCTGCCGATGCTGTCGCCGCCGCCATCACGCACGCCCTCATGACTCGCGCGCAGTACAATCTATAAAAGCACTAGCAAAATCCGCCAGAACCAGTCATAATAACAGATATGATAGCGCATATTAAAGGAGTTGTGGCTGAAAAGTTCGCCAACTCCGTCATCATCGACGTAAATGGCGTGGGCTACGAGGTGAATCTAACCTCTATTGATTTTGATAACCTTACTCTCGACGACGAGATTAAGCTTTATACTTTTCATCATGTTCGCGAGCAATCCGAGGAACTCTTCGGCTTCACTTCGCTCGCCGCAAAGAAAATTTTCGAGCTACTCATTACTGTGCAGGGTATTGGCCCAAAGGCGGCGATGTCTATCTTGTCGCTCGCTCCGGCCGAAGAGGTGCGTAATGCGATTGCGAATGCCGACGCCGCCTTCGTCTCGCAGGCCTCCGGCGTAGGCAAAAAGTCTGCCGAACGCGTCATTGTCGATTTGCGCGAGAAGGTTGGCCTACCGACCTACTACGGCCGCAAAACTGAGCCAACCGCGCCAACTACGCCTACCAACGACGAGGCTCTCGAAGCCCTCATGGCGCTCGGCTTTACGCTTGCCGATTCTACGAAGGCGCTCGAAGGCGTCGACCCGAATTTGCCAGTTGAAGAACGCATTCGTGCCGCTCTAAAATCCCGCGCCTAGAGCCTAAAACCAAGCAAAAAATAATCGTAAACACCTTGCGATTATGCTTGAATTTGCTCAAAATGTTCGCTATAATACGAAACATCGCTCTATGCCGAGTATCGGTTTTGGGGATAAAGGTCGTTTTAGAGCGTGTCATTACTAAGCAGGAGAAACACCATGAAGAAGCGCAGCCGAAAGGGGGCGCTGCGAGTGGAATCATTTCGATGGAATGATTACATCGAAATGTAAAAAATACCCCGTACGGGGTATTTTTTAGTGCCAACTGTCTTTATTCGGTTTCTGGACTCTCGGTTACGAGATAATTGTAATTCGGCTCTGAGTCCAAGCCAGCTTCCTTTAGTTTTTCTTTCAAAGTCTTCTCGATCAAGTCGCGGAATTCATCCTGCGTTTCTGCGCTGGATGCATCAACCTTTGTGCCATTAATCACGAATGCTGGCGTTGCGTTAATGCCGTCTTTCTTGAGGCCAATATTGTAGTCAAAGCTAATTTTCTTATCGATATTTGGGTCTGTTAAATCGCTGCGGAACTTTTCGATGTCGCCATTTGGCGCAACTTGCTCGAAAATACGTGCAAATTCATCGGTGCGTGCTTTGCTGTTGAGATACTGCCAGCTCGCCTGGTTGCTGTACAAAGTCTCGACCATTTCCCAGTAATAACCTTGGAAACCGGCCGCCTCCGCTGCCGTAGATGCTGCGCGAGCATTTTGGTGGCCAGAAATAGGGAAGTTGCGGAATACAAACGCAACACGATCGCCGTACTGCTTCGTCAATTCACTAATGCGTGGCATGATTGCTGAACAGCCAGGGCACTGCAAATCTGCGTATTCGACCAAAACTACTGGCGAATCGGCTTTGCCGCGTACGTGATCGGCGATTCCGCCATTGTTTTCATCGCCCTCAATCAATTTCGCCGCATTGTATGGCTCGTAATTAATTCCTGATTGCAAAAAGTGACTCGCCACCACGCCGCCAAAAAGGAGAAATATAACTATAATAGCTGCTACTGTTATCTTATTCATGATAAAATTTTACCATATGGAATCTCTATTTTTTAGAGTAATGGCCAGCCTTACGCGCAAGATAGATCCTAAACTTGAAAAATATCGCCCGCCAAAGCCAACGCCGCCGCCTTTCACGCCTCAAACAGATAAGGAATTAATTTCGCTTCTAAAACGCACTCCGAAGAGTGTTATTTCTGCCGCTCAGCGCGACCAAATCCTTGCCAATCTCTCAAATTCTTCGCTTCGCGTCGCCGACATTATGTTTACGCGCCGTCAAATGGCGATTATCCATAGCAAAGACGCACTCGGCCCACTTCTCCTTGACAAGCTTCACAAAACCGGCGCCAAAATCTTCCCGGTCATCGACGAAAACTCGCAAATTTGCGGCCTTGCCAATTCGGAAATCTTCGACATCCAAAAAATATCCAAAAACAGCAGTATTACAAATTATCTCGACCCGAATGTTGTCTATGTTTCGCCGGATTATCCGCTTGTTGCCGCGCTTAATGTCTTTCTACGCAACCATACCGAATATTGCCTCGTCGTTGATGATAAGATGCATATCAAGGGTTACTTAACACTCGCACGCCTCCTCAATACGCTCATTCTCGAAACGACACAAGCTGACAACTTTGAAAATGACGCCGACCCTCTCGCTGTCGGTGCTCGTCAGTTCGACTAAAAAATAGTATAATATGCTTATGTTGTGGGCAGTTTTTCCTATTTTTGCATCCGTATTCTACTGTATTGGCTCCTATATCCAAAACCATCTCACCGATCACGAGCTTCCGCGCAAACGCGCCGGCTCCTATGCTGTCATGCATATCCCGTGCTATATCGCCGCGATGGTTTTATTGGTGGCGATTTTTGGTCGCGCCGTCTTTATGCTTCCAATCGAAAATGTCGTTGGCTTGCTCATTGCTGGCGCAATTAATGTTATCGGCTCGGTTTTTTACTACCGCGCGCTTCAGGCTGGCGACACTATCGACATCACGATTTTCAACCAAACCAGCCCGCTCATCTCGCTCGGTCTCGGCGTACTTATCCTCGGTGAAAGCATCAATGTTAATCAGGCGCTTGGTTTCCTCTTCATCATGGCGGCCGTTGTTATTGTGGTTTTTGGTAGCCAAAAGAAGCGTAGCGGCCCGCCAAATCTTAAAGTTGCTGCCATCACGCTCACTTATGCCTTCTTTTCTATTCTTTCCGACGTCGTTTACAAGCAATTTATCGGCGACGGCACAGCCAACTTCACTCTTCTCGGCCAAGGCTTCTTCTATTTCGAGCTCGGCTCTTTCCTCATGACGGCAATTCTGTTCATCTGCATTGAAGATTGGCGCCATGCTCTTCGCCGTACCTTCTTCCGCAGCAAGCACAGCAGCATGAATCTCTTCCTCAGTGGCATTGATTCGCTCACCTATCTAATTGCGGAAATTCTTTATAAGCTTGGCCTTCTTATCGCGCCAATCGTCGCGCTCGTCACAGCCGTTAGCAAAGCTGCTAGCCTCTTTTCGTCCTTCTTCATCGCGCTCGTCCTTGCCAAAGTCTTCCCAAGGAAAATTCGCTCCAAAAAGTTCACCAAGAAAATGATCATGCAATATCTTTTCGCAGCCGTCCTCATCCTCGTTGGCATCGTGATGATGAATTAGCACTCTTGACCCCACGACTGCTAAACACTATAATATAGGCCATGAGTAAACGGGACTACTATGAAGTTCTAGGCGTCGCAAAGGGCGCATCTGATGACGAAATCAAGAAGGCTTTTCGTAAGCTTGCTGTCAAATACCATCCAGACAAAAACCCAGGCGACAAAGAAGCAGAAGCTAAGTTCAAAGAGGCAAACGAAGCCTATAGTGTTTTGAGTGATAAAACCAAGCGCGCTCGCTATGATCAGTTCGGTCATGCTGGCGTTGGCGGTACCGGTTCAAGCGATGGCGGCAATCCATTCGGCGCCTACGGTGGCTTTGGCGGTTTTGGCGGTCAGAGTTTCAATTTCGATTTCGGCGGCGGCGGTCTCGATGATATTCTTGGCAGCATCTTTGGCTTCGGTGGCGGTTTCCGTGGCACACGTCGCGGTCGCGATTATCGCACAAGTACTACTATCGATTTTAGAGACGCAATCTTTGGCATCACGAAAGATATTACGGTTGATGGCGAAAACGTTAAGCTCAAAATTCCAGCTGGCATCCATGACGGCCAGTCGATTCGTCTCTCTGGTCGCGGCGGCGCTGCGCCAGAAGGTGGCGAACGTGGCGATTTGTATGTTGAGATTCGCGTTCGTGCCGACAAGCATCTTACTCGTGAAGGCGATTTGATTCTTTCTGAAGCAACTATTACGATGACTGAGGCGGCTCTCGGCACTGAAGTCGATGTCGAAACTGTCGACGGCAAAATTACGATGAAAGTTCCAGCCGGCACTCAGCCAGGTACGAACTTCAAGCTTTCCGGCCACGGTGCGCCACGCCTTGGCTCAGAGGAACGCGGTCCGCACATCGTCACAATCTTGGTTGAAATACCAAAGAATCTTTCGCGCAAACAAAAAGAGCTTCTCCAAGAATTTGACAAAGCCAAAAAACATGGCATTTTTCGCTAAAATGTGCTAATATTATCTGCATAAGTCGAGACCCCATCGCGGGGTCTTTTCCGTTCTTTCCAAAGTTAGGAGGCTAACATGGACAAACAAATAACCGTTCGAAAAATCGTTCTGGCTAACAATGCTATTTTGTCTTCACGCGCGGATCTATCCATCATTTATATGTTCGCGAGAGAACGCGGCTGGCGGGTTATCGAACTCAACGTCGCTGCTGACATTGCAATTAGTAAAATGGGACTCAGCTCCGACCTTCTCGGCGAAGACGTCTTTACGTCGACGGCCGTTCAGTTGCAGTACCGTACCGAAGAGCAGATCGATGAAGCTCTCGCATCCTGCGCCGGTCGCCTTGCTGATGATAAGATCCTCATCGCTATCGTCGGCGGCATCCCGATTTACAGCATAAATTCCGCCTACGAATCCTATAATGCGGCCCTGGATAAAATCTACCAGACGCGTTTCAGCGCGATGGCGCGTTATGATTCGGTGTTGTACCGCGTCGATAATGCCGAACAGGATTCCGAAATGCATGCTGCTATTCGCGAAGCTTGGTCGGGGCATCCGGATTTTCGTGAATATGCCAGCACGGAAGAGTTAATTGGGGAGCTCGAAAAAATCCTCGACGTCAAAGCAACCTCATAACCAACAAACCCGCTCCTCTTGGAGCGGGTATTTTATATCTTGCCGAGATGCTGGCGCGCTTTCAATGTTGCAATGCGCCCGCGCGAAGTGCGCTCAATCATGCCAAGCTGCATCAAGAATGGCTCGTAAAAATCCTCAATCGTGCTCGGCTCGTCGCCCGTCAAAGCGGCAATCGTATTTAAGCCTACCGGTTTATCGCCGTAAGTATCAATCATCAGCGAAAGCATGTTTCTATCTGCCGGATCCAAACCAAGCTCGTCAATTTCAAGCATTTTGAGTGCAGATTTTGCCGTCGCCACATCGATAACCCCATCGCCATTCACATCTGCATAATCACGCACACGTTTCAAGAGACGGTTCGCAATGCGCGGCGTCAAACGTGAGCGTTGCGCAAGCAACTCGGCCGCTTCTTTCTCGATTTTTATCTCCAACAATCCTGCCGAACGTTCGATAATCTTCTGAATGTCGTCGTTCGCGTAGTACTCAAGACGGTATTGATGACCAAAACGGTCACGCAATGGACGCGCTAGCGAGCCGGTCTGCGTCGTTGCGCCAATAATCGTAAAATGTGGCAAGTCCAAACGCATGCTGCGCGCCGCCGGACCCTTTCCGATTACGATATCGAGCTTGTAATCTTCCATCGCGGAATACAAAACCTCTTCAACAACACGTCGCAAACGATGAATTTCATCAATAAAAAGCACATCGCCATCGGTCAAATTCGTCAGAATACTCGCCAAATCGCCAGGCTTCTCGACCGATGGGCCAGAAGTCACGCGAAAATTCGCATTCATCTCATGCGCAATCACGCCTGCCATCGTTGTCTTGCCGAGCCCAGGCGGCCCATAAAGCAAAATGTGATCCAGTACGTCTCCGCGTTTCTTCGCCGCCTCAATCGCGAGCTTAAGATTCGATTTTAGACGCGGCTGACCAATATACTCATCGAAAGTCGTCGGACGCAACGAAAACTCTACCGCTTTTTCCTCGGTATCATCCTCGTGCAAACTGGTATCAATTACTCTCTCGATAGCCATATCTGTAATTATAGTAGCATATCTGATTCGGCGCAAAGCCACCTCTTTTCGCTTCTGCTTTTACCATTCTCGCCATAACTGATAAAATAGACCAAAAGGAGGAATATGGCAGAACTAAAAGGAACAAAAACAGAGAAGAACTTGAACATCGCTTTTGCGGGTGAATCTCAGGCTCGCGTCAAATATGAATACTATGCTAGCAAGGCTAAAAAAGAGGGTTACGAACAGGTTTCGGCCATCTTTAAAGAGACTAGTGACAACGAAAAAGAGCACGCCAAAATCTGGTTCAAGCTCCTCCACGATGGCGCCGTGCCTGAAACTGTCGATAATCTCGCCGATGCTATCAAGGGCGAAGATTATGAATATGTCAAAATGTACGCCAAGTTCGCCGAAGAAGCTCGCGAAGAAGGTTTTGAAGAAATTGCCCAACTCTTTGACAAGGTTGGCAAAATCGAGCTCCATCACGAGGAACGTTTCCAGCGCATCAAAGAGAAGATTGAGAATGGTGTTTATTTCAAGGGTGATGGCATCGCTGTCTGGAAGTGTCGCAACTGTGGCTACATCCATATTGGCGAGGCTGCGCCGAAAGTCTGCCCAGTCTGTAATCATCCTCAGGCTTACTTCGAAATAAGCGCAGAGAATTACTAGAATGCCAAAAAGCGTCTCGTATCGTGCGCGGCGCATAGGAGCTGTACTGTTCGCTTTTCTGGGCGTGGCCTGCCTGATTTTCTTTAATCCAGGCTCATTCGTCGAAGAAGCTCAGGAAGCGGACGACGCTCCTTTTTCCGACGCCGACATTTCCTTAAAGCCAGAGCAGAGCAAAGCCGATTCGCTCCTTGCTGTTGATGTCCTCGAAAGTCTTGCTGTTAAAGAAAAAGACCGTAGTCAGAAGTATTATCGCAAACTTTTTTATGACACCTGGTCGATGACTGATTCGGGCTGCAATATGCGCGAGGCTATTTTGTCGCGTGACTTGACGGAAATTATCTATAAAGGCTGCAAGGTTCAGTCTGGTATTTTACACGATCCGTATACAGGTCAAGACATTAGCTTCTCGCGCGGCCAAGAAACGTCGGAGGCCGTCCAAATCGACCATGTCGTCGCCCTGAGCAATGCCTGGGTAACTGGCGCTTTCGCTTTCGATTCCGAGACGCGCTATGCGATTAGCCAGGATCCGCTTAATCTAATCGCGGTCGACGGCCCTGCCAACCAAGACAAGTCCGACCAAGACGCTTCGGAGTGGCTTCCAAATAACCAGCCTTTTCAGTGTCAGTATGTCGCACGCCAAATCTCCGTCAAATACAAATATCATCTCTGGGTCACGCCGGCCGAGAAAAATCAGATGCTCATCGTACTGTCGCGCTGCCCAGGCCAAACTACTCAAGGATTAGAAAATCTTTGACCGAAAACTCCACCCCATCAACGCTCGCCGCCGCTAATCTACAGTCGACATCAGCGAGCTCGTTTGATGCGAGGTAGTATTCTGCTGCAAAACGCATTTGTCGCAATTTTTGTGGCGTAATCGCCTCCAGCCCATCGCTATTTTTGCGATATTTTACCTCGACAAAGTATAATTGATTATCTTTTTGCGCCACAAGGTCGATTTCGCAGTATTTATTCTTCCAATTCTGCGCAATAATTTCGTAACCTTGCTCGCGCAAATACTCAGCGACTGCATTTTCGCCCGCATGGCCACGATCTGTCGTGCTGTTATTTGTAGACCGAGCAACCTGAGCTTGCATTAGTTCGCGGATTGGCCTGAAGCTCTTCCGATGTTCTGGGCAAATTCCGTGTTCTAGCAACGCAGTTTTATGTGCGGCCGTTCCGTAGCCGACATGCTTCTCGAAAGCATATTCCGGATACTTTTCTGCCAGCTCGATCATATAATTATCACGCGCGACTTTCGCGATGATTGATGCCGCAGAAACTTCCGGCACCAATAGGTCGGCTTTCTTGAGGATCTGCACGTATGGCGACAACTTCGTGTCGCTCAAAAAGTTTACGGTACCGTCAATTATAATTTCATGAAAAGACGCTCCGCTTTCAGATAATTGCTTGACCGCCATACGGCAAGCCTTGCGGAGCGAAGCAGATAAACCAATCTCGTCAAGCTCGGACGCTGGTACCCAGCCCAGTCCGCAAGCTGCTTTTTGATGGATTTCTGCAGCCAATTGCTCGCGCCTCTTTGCGCTGAGCTTTTTGCTGTCAGTCAAACCTTCAATCTTCGCGTCACCCAAAACGCATGCGCCAACAACAAGAGGTCCCGCCCAGGGACCTCTTCCAACTTCATCTATTCCTAGAATTGCCAATTTAGGCTTCTGCCTTTTCTTCAGTCTTAGCTTCTTCAGCAGGAGCTTCTTCTTTTGGAAGCGCATTGACTGCATGGCGATCGAAATCTTTCTGAGTAAGACGTGCAGATTTACCAGAACGTTCGCGGAGATAGCGCAAATTGTTGCGGCGAACTTTGCCGCGGCGAACAATCTCGACCTTCTCTACGAGTGGGCTGTGCATCAAGAAGCTCTTCTCAACACCAACACCAGAGGTTACTTTGCGAACGACAATGCGCTCAGTATGAGAATCTTTGCGGTCAACACGAATAACGGTACCTTCAAACACCTGAATACGGAACTTATCGCCTTCCTTAATTTTCTGAGACACGCGAACGGTGTCACCAGAGCGGACGTCAATGACGGCCGACTTCTTTTGGGCATCTCCCACCATCTTCAATAGTTCAAACGACATATTATTTACCTTTTATATTTAAAAACTTAGCTAATTTTAGCATATTTTTCGCCGTTTGAAAAGGGGTAACAGATAAAAACTAAACGACTCGGCTGACTTCCTCAATCGTGCTATCGCCGCGCAATGCAGCCATGATGCCTTTTTGCTCCAAAGTCAGCATGCCGCCCTCTTTAGCAGTACGTTCAATGTCATTCGTATTAATATCCTTGACGTCTCCACGAATGAATCTTTGGATCGGCTCCGTGACAACCATCTGCTCCATAATCGCAATACGTCCGCTAAAGCCAAATGGGCTACTTGCACTCGGTTTTGGCCGATAAAGGGTCAAATTATCCAAATTATAGCCAGTGTCGACGCCTTCCATTACCTTCTTGATATAGCGCACAGTGGCATCGTCTGGATGATAAGGCTCTTTGTTCTTGTCGAGTTTACGCAACAAGCGCTGCGCAATAATCAAGCGAACCGAAGACGAGAAAATCGGATTTACGCCAATCATGTCAATCATGCGCGAGAAGCAGGCACTCGTCGAGTTAGCATGGAACGAAGACAGAACCAAGTGGCCGGTAATTGAAGCTTGAATTGCGGTTCTAGCTGTATCGGAATCGCGAATCTCGCCAACCATCACGACATCAGGGTCGAGACGGAGCACGCTACGAAGGCCTTCCGCGAAGGAGCCGCCATCGTTAGTCTCAATCGGAATCTGCGAAATACCGGTCAAGCCGTACTCGATTGGATCCTCGAGTGTAATAATCTTTCTCTCGGTCGTATTCAAGGCATTAATAATCGAGTAGAGTGTCGTAGATTTACCGGAGCCAGTCGGACCAACCATCAGTAGGAGACCACGCGGATGCGAAACCACTTCATTGATTTCTGCACGTTCTTCCTTGGTGATGCCGAGTAAGTCCAAGTTCAATAAGCTTTCGTCGAAGTTAAAGAGACGCAAAACCGCATCGTGACCATACATTGTTGGCACCATTTCCACGCGAATATTTAACAAATGCGTTGCGCCATTCCGCGTAATGTCCATTTGCATATGCCCAGATTGTGGCTTCGTGCTCGCCGTCGAAACATTCGCACGGCTGCTGAGCTCGCCCATAAAAATGCGATACTTATCACGATTAATCATTGCGACTGGATGCAAAATGCCATCGACACGCATGCGGATGCGGATTTCGCTGCGTAAATTCTCGATATGAATATCCGATGCACCAAGTTTATCTGCCTGTTCCAAGAGATAATCGAAGACTTTATCGGTCGCGACGCCGTCCAAGGTTTGCGAAACGGCTTCGAGCGTAGCGCTATCGCCCGCGTCGGAAATCTCAATGTCATCATAGGTAATTTGTTTTGGTGGATCATAACGAAGCAAAAATACGCGATATGCTGAGTTTGAAACCAAGAAGAATTCCGCTCGCTGACCAGCATCGTCGTATTGTCGCAAAAGATTTGTAATCGTACTTTGAGGCGTCTGACTCGTCACCAAGAACTGATATGGCTTGCTGCCGCCGCCTTCTTGTAGCGGCACAATGTAGTCCCTATGCATCTGTTCTTTTTCGAGCACATTCATTGCTAGAGGAACGTCGTTCTCGAACTCGCGTGTATCAAGATAAACTAAGCCAAGAATACGTGCGCGTTTTTCAGTTGCGGCCTCCTCATTATCCCTACGCTTGCGTTGAATCTCTAGCTCGTCCATAATTTAAGTATATCATGAAACAGCTAACGGTTATTCTGTGGAATATACGCTCGACCTATAATGTCGGTGCGATTTTGCGCACCTGTGATGGTCTTAATGTTGAACGAGCAATTTTTGCTGGTTACACGCCATTTCTCGACAAAGGTCTGCCATACGAACGCGAAAAACTTCGGAAACAAATTCATAAAACCGCTCTTGGCGCCGAAGAAATGCTTGATTGGTCTCGCTCGGAAGATGTTTTTGCAACGATTTCTAACCTCAAAGCTAAAGGTTACAAAATTCTCGCACTAGAGCAGGGCGAAAAATCACTCAATCTTGCCGATGATAATGAATATCCAGAAAAAATTGCCCTCATTTTGGGCGAAGAAGTCCATGGCATTACGCCAGATTTGCTCGACCAATGCGATTATCTACTAGAAATCCCGATGTGTGGCCAAAAAGAATCTTTCAATGTCTCGGTTGCTACCGGTATTGCGCTTTGGGAGCTTAATAAATCTTCCCTGCGCGATACAAGAAAGTATCTACGTACGCAAAAATAACACCAGCAACCATCAGATATCCCTGAATCCCCTGAATCCAGTCTGCTAATTCGCGCGCCAAAGTATCAAAGCTAAAGATACTAGCAAGCGAGTCGGAAATCAGCATAGTTAACAAGAGTGCAAAAATCGTTGCCTCGACAAAACGAATAACGCCAAACAGGCCGCTTTTTCCTGCGCGAAAATAGAGAACTAACGGGAAAAACGCGACGAAGACGATATATAAAATGTGGCGCCACAAATCTTCTCCGACGCTTGGAATCCAGTCGCCAAGTACATGCGCAAAACCTTCGCCATAAAGCCCGTAGACCGATATTCCGGCAATCATCGCCAAAAATGGCACTCCGATATGCCGACGAATAAGCATAAAACATAGCAGTAATAGCGCTAAAACGACTGCTAAAATCATAAGCGTATTATAACATGAAACGTCCGCGTGCGCTACCGCCCGTAATATGCTATACTATCAAAAGTGTGGAAGGATGGCCGAGTGGTTTAAGGCACCGGTCTTGAAAACCGGCGTGGCGAATAACCACCGTGAGTTCGA
>CAMJQQ010000014.1 GCA_946408075.1 uncultured Candidatus Saccharibacteria bacterium
CTTGGTGCTGGGAGTAGGAGTCGAACCTACGAAGGCCGAAGCCGGCAGATTTACAGTCTGATGCGTTTGACCACTTCGCTATCCCAGCGATAGATATATATTAGCACGATGACGGCATTTAGTAAAGTCAAAGATCTGCAACAAAAAGTCCGCGCGTGGCGGACTGTTTGCGCTATTCGAGAACGGCGTTGCGGAAATCTTCGATTAACTGATCTGCCGCGGTTGTGTCGCTCAAGCCGTAGGTGTACCAATCGTAGATTTCTTGATTGGTGCCAATAAAGCCGGTCATATATACGAATTTGCGGTTGTAGATGTATGAGCCGTTGTTGCTGGTGTTCTTCTGACGATAGTAGCGCGTGCGGTCGGATTGGCCCGCAAGTGTCGTGAGTTCATAATCCTCATAGCGATCTTCTTGGCTGACGCCCAGGAGGCCTTCGAGAATATAAGCGAGTGTTCCTGTGCGGTCGGCGCCGTGCGTACAGTGCGCGTAGATGCTTTCGCCGGCGATGAGATCTTGCATTGCTTGCGTGACAACATTGCGCGCTTCTTCGTAGTTCGTAAAGTTCTCGGTCGGAATCATATCGTAGTGAATGAAGCCGGCTTTTGCGCGATTATCGAGCTGGATTGGGCCGTTGTTGCTATCGCCATCACCTTTGCGGAGCTCGTATTCTTTCGTGACGCCGAGACGCAAGAGCGTGTCTTTATCGGTTTCGGTCTTAATGTTTTCGCCACGGAAGATTTTGCCGTATTTGATTTTTCTGCCGCCGTCTGCTGTTAGGCCGCCAAGGTCGCGCACATTGCGCGTGGTGCCACCGAGTTTGATGAAGCGTCGCTCGCCTTCTGCTTTGACGTAGCCGTAAATGTCTGGATTGCTTGCCGACTCCCAGTAATAGATTTCGTCGGGAATCATGTTGTTTATGACGCCACCATCTGTTGTTAGGTAGTTTACAATTTTGCCACCCTTAGTCTTGGTTTCATCGGATAGCCTGACGATTATGTCGCCGTTTGCGCCGGTATCGTATTCGTTTGGTTGGTCGCAGTTGGCGCCGTTTGTGGTACTGGTGTATTTGTACGGCTGAAAACCTGCATGATTCGATACGTCGGTTGGGCTGGTGTCTTTGCAGGAATTGGCCAGGTAATTTGCTTGGAGGCCGGTCAGAAGCGCAGTTTCGTCATCTTTCCAGTTGGCGATGTTGGCAAAGTAACTTTGTGCAGCTGCACTCGGTGCGTAATGCTCGACAATTTCGTCGGATGATTTTGGCTCAGCGCGTTCTAGGCGAATATACATATTCTTGAGTGTTGCAGTTATGAAGCGCTTGGCGTCATAGGTAGTCTGAGGGGTCGTATAGGAGCCTTTGCTCGGGTAGGCGCCGAACCATGTTGCTAATGGGAAGGTCTCGCTGTTACTGATATCTTGTAGGCTCCGCTCTTCTTCGCCGTTGAATGAGTAATAGATTACGCCATTCTTGCGTCTTACTCTGATCGATCTGACCTGCGAGCCTGGTTTTGTTGGTGCTGTCGGCTGGACTTTGGCGGCCTTTGAGTTGACCTCGATGTTCGTGCCGCTTCTGCGGATGATGAGGCCGTTAGCGTTACCGACCGGATCCTTAGCATTGACGAAGGTTTGCTGCTTTTGGTCGTCGCTATTGTAGCCTACTTGAGCACTTGCGTTATATGATTCGATTTCGAAATAGATTTCGTAATCTTTATCAATATTGGCGGTGTTATACAGTGAAATGCCGGTATTGATGTATTCTTGGCCTTCGTATTCTGCACATTCTGCGCCACTGACGTGGCCGACTGTTCTGCCGAGGCTACTATCTACGGCTGGCGCGAAGGTGCAGGCGCCGAGTTGTTCCCAAGCGATTGGCATGTAGGTCCAATGTGCGTAGTATGTGGTTGATTCGGTAACGGTTGTAGTTTCGCTAATTTGAGTTCCGCCAGTTTTTGCCGTGAACCAGCCGTCAAAATTGTAGTCGTCGCCGCGGTTTGCTGGTGCTGGCAGTTCGCCTAGCGCTGCGCCATCTTCATATTCTACGTCGGTGCTGTGCTCTTCATCGTTCTGGTCAAAGGTGATCGTGTAAATGATTGGCTCGACAGTAATATCGATACTGCGGACGGCTCCTGAGCGATTGCCAGTTGCTTTAATCGTCGTCTGACCAGCGGCGACTGCATGGATTGTGCCATCTGCGTCGATTGTTGCGACGTTTTCGTCTTCGACGCTGAGTGTGTACTCTTCCATCGTTTCGTTATTAGTGACAGTCAAGGTAGACTCATCGCCGGCCGTGATTGTGAGTGAATCTGGCGTGATTGTTGCCGTGTTAATATCTGCGATCCAGTGCGCGTAGTAGGTTTGGTTGTCTTCGGTGATGGCGGTGGTTGTCGTGAGCTTGTCGCCTCCTGTTGTGGAAGTAAACCAGCCATCCAGAATGTAATGTTCGCGCGTGGATTGTGGGAGTGGATTAATGTTCCCGCCCTCGGCGACGGTGATTGGATTGACTGTGCTGCCTTGTCGGGCGTCAAAGTTGACGGTGTATTGGCGGGCGGTGACGATTACATGAATCTTACGGGTGGCGCCGGTCTCTTCGCCAGTTATTGTAAGGTCAGTTTCGCCGATTTCGACTCCGGTTACTGTGCTGCCATTCACAGTAGCGATGTTTTCGTTGTCTGAGCTGACTGTGTAGTTTTCGATTGCGCCGTCGGCAGTGATAGTAAACGTAGCTGTGTCGTTCTTGGTTAGACTGAGAGATTCCGGCGCGATGGTTATTAAGCTAATGCCGTAAGCCCAATGCGCGTAATAGACTTCGTCGTCGTTGATTTGATAGCCTGCTGTCAGCTGGGTGCCGCCATTGATTTCGGTCCACCAGCCCCTGAAGGCAAAATTTGTGCGTGTTGGGTTTGGCAATGTAGAGATTGCGGAGCCTTCAACGTATTCGATTTCTTGCGGATTGTTTCCGTCGCGAGCGTCGAGCGTTAGCGTAACATTGCGCGGAGTTACTGTTACATGAATTGTTTTCTGCTCGCCAGAGCTTGCGCCCGTGAGCACGATGTCGCAGCTTCCGGTCTTGGGGGCTTTAATTTTGCCGTTTTCGTAGATTGCTACGGCGCTGTCGGTTGAGCTGAAATTAATTTGTTCATCGATTTCTGTCTGGTTTGAAAGTTCTAGAGTGAAGCTTTCCGTACGTGCGATTTCTACGCTACTTGGCACATTTAGGTGATAGATTGTCTTAGTCCAGCGTGCATAGTAAGTTGCGCCATCGGTGGCAGTAGTTTCGCTAGTCACTTCTTGGCCGCCAGTTTGAGCCGTAAACCAGCCTTTAAAGAAGTAGTGTTCGCGTTCGACATCTTGAACATTGCTACCCAGAGCGTCGCCTGTGCGAATCGATACCGGTTGAATATTGCCATTTTGGTCATCAAAGTAAACGGTTGTCATTGGTTGCCTGACAGTTACACTGACGGTCTTGGTTTTGCCGGAAGTTTCGCCAAGGATCGTAATTGTGGTTTCGCCAACTCCCGCTGCGTGTACTTCACCTGCACTATCGACGGTTGCGATGCTGTTATTTCCGGAGCTGAAGCTATAGTTTTCGCCGATTTCGCTCGCGTTTGTGATGATGATTGCCTCGTTTTCGCCTTGGTTGAGCGTAATTTCGCTATTTTGAATCGTTGCGGCGCCAATCGACTTTGCCCAATGGGCGTAGACGGTCTGGTCTGATTCTGGCACGAATTCTTGTGGCTGAATTTGATTGCCGCCAGTTTTTGCGGTGAACCAACCGAGGAATATGTAGTTGTTGCGCGTTGGTGTTGGCAAGAAGTCGACCGATTCGCCCTTTTTGACGAGCGCGGTTTGCTGTTTGGCGTCTAGCGAGCCGCCGTTAGGAGCGAATTTGATTTCGTAGTTATCCCAATCGATTTTTTCGCCAAGCTTAATGTACATATTCTTTAGCTCGCCAATAATTATGCGCTTTGCTGCCGGGCTTTCGGTTCCGTCCGCTGGATAAGCGCCGAACCATGCAGTCTGGTTGAAGAACTGGTCAAAGTTAGACTGGTCTTGCAAGACATGAAGGCCACCATGGTTGAGATCATAATATAGAATGCCGTCTTTGCGTACGAGTTTGTAGCTTTCAACGACACCTGCGTTGTAGGCGACGTTCGCTTCAGCGCAGCCTTCGCCTTGCTCCTTGTTGCCTCTTGAACAGCTGCGCAAGTCGATGTTAGTAGAGCTTTTACGTACGACTATACCTGGAGATGCCGCGGCCCCTTCTGAAACCGGATGTTGTGTGCTGACTTTTGCGCTGAAGATTGATGCTTGCTTGCCTTGGTCGTCATTATTGCCGTCCTGCTCTTCTGTGTCGAAGTGAACAATTTCGAAATAGACTTCAAAATCTTTTCCGACATTCTCTTCGCTATATAGCGCAATTCCGGTATCGATGTACTTGACGTTGGAGTAATCCGCACATTGGCTGCCTGTAATGTTGGCGGTTGGTCCGTTAAATACGCAGTTTCCGCTTTGGCTCCAGACAGTCGGAAATGCTTCGTTCCATTGTGCATAAAGCGTAACGTTGCCTTCTGTGGCTAGATTGCTTACTTCTGCTTTGTCTTGGTAGTTCGTGCCGCTCCCGTCAGCTTCCGTATTCCAGGAATCGAAACTGCTGTCATCTCTCGTGAAACCGTTTGCGGTAAGGGGGCTCGTTTCGTCGTAGGTCATTTCTTGGTCAGGCATTGCGCCGGTGCCGCCATTTGCGTCGAATGAGATTGTATAGTGATGCGGAATAAGAACTGGGAATACGGCTTTGTCTTCGTTGATCTTGTTGTTATCCTGATAAGCGGTACCGTCTGCGTATATCCAGCCGGTAAAGTCATAGCCGGCTTTGTTTAGTTCTGGCAATTCTACCGTTTCGCCGTAGTTGACGATTTCTTGATGTTCTGAACCGTTTTCGTCTGTATAAGTGACGACTAATCTATCGTATAATCCGTAATTATAATTGAGCGAAATATCGTCGATTGCCGTACTGGCGGCTCCGGCGCTTGCGGCTAAGGCGATTCCTAATACTGCAACTATTGCCATGACGGAGACTTTGGCGAGCTTTTTGTGGCTCTTGTTTTTTGCGATTATGCAGATAGCTAGTCCTAGTGCTGATACTAAGGCGATAATGAAATAGCCAGGAATTCCGTCAAGCGTATTTGGGATTATCGGGATGACATCTGGCTCTTCGTTGCTGTCGTAGCGGATAAAAATGTTGACTGTTGAGTCTTGTGTGCGCTCGCTCATGTTCATGACGGCGTTAGCATAGCTTACGGTTACGATTAGTTCGAAGTCTGCGCCTGCCTCGATTGTCTCGCCCTCGTGCGAATCATAGGAATAGGCGATATATTCGCTCTCGTTATTATCTGTGATGGAATCGATCGTATGAGCTTTGGAATCGGTGTTTTTAAGAGTGATTGAATAGGTGGCGAAATCGTTAAGGTGATGAAAAACGACATTGCTTTCGAGCTGGGAATCGTTTGGGCTCGAAATACTGCCGCTTGTGGCTGACGATTGGCCTGTCAAGTTTACGTTTTGGATTCTAAATTTATTGGCATCTGCGCTTGCCTGCAAAGTGCTTGTGACTGAGCCAGCAAAAATGAAAGCAAAAAGTATTGCTAATAGCCTCCATTTGTGCGCGATAATTTTACGCCGCTTGGTGTATTGCACGATTCCTCCTATTCTCTTATGTCTATTTTATCACGCTCATGTATATTATTGGAAGATTCGTTGATGCGAATGTATTGCGTTTTTGCTGCAAATATCTGCGATATTTTGCTTTGTTTCTTTAAAAAAATAACAGGCTTTCGCCTGCATCTTACTTATGGAGCCGCAAATCGGACTTGAACCGATGACCTGCCGCTTACAAGGCGGCTGCTCTACCAACTGAGCTATTGCGGCATAAAGATATATTAACCGATTTTTTTGGTTTTGGAAAGAGTGATGCGGCGCTTTGACGCGACTTTGTCTTTGATTTCGGCTGGTCGTTTGATGGTTTTGCTCTCTTCGGCTGGCTTCTTGGTGGCGCGGATTGGCTTGAGCTTGACGGTTTTGCGGGCGGCGCGGGTTGGCTTCGAGTTTTTAGCTTGAAGTTCTTCGATTTTAGCCTTAACCTTCTCGATATTCTCTTCGTCTTCGATATTCTCGTAGAATTCGAGCATGTGGCGGAGGACGGTAATGTTCGGATCGAAACTGTAGGCGTTCTCGAGAGCTTCAATAGCCTGCTTGCGTTTGCCGAGTTTCTCGAGGGCTTTCGCAAGTGCGATATAGCGGGCTGGCTGGTCGCCTTCGAGGTCGATGGCCTGCTGGAATGCCATGGCGGCCTGTTCGTATTTGCCGGTTTCGTAGTAGATGAGACCGACGTTATGAAGGCTCGAGGCGTTGTTATCGAGGCTCTGTGCAATTTCGAAACATTCGATTGCTTCTTTGAAATGTTTTTCGTGTGCGTAAAGGATGCCAAGTCGGTTGTAGGCGGCGGCGTTTTTTTCGTCAAATTTTAGAATCGTAAGGAGAGCCTTCTCGGCTTTAAGCGGCTTGCGTTCGCGCATGGCAGTCTGTGCGACGTTCCAAAGTTTCTTCATCTGCGGGCTTTTTGGCGGAATTACTTCTTCCTTTTCCTCGCGATTGTAAGTAGCCACAAAAAAGATAGTAATGAATGCAAAACATAGAATTACTACTGCAGAAAGCATGAATATATTATAGCATATTCGCAACTAGTTGCAGGCGGATATTGCCATTAGCACTTAGCGCTTCGTGAGTTTTATTGAGTTTATCGAGCTTCTGCAGAAGCTTTTCGTTGCCCGTGATGAAGTAAGATTTATAAGTTAGTTCAATGGAATCTTCGACGAGCTTGAGTGCGGCTTCTCGCTTGCCTTCTTTGAGCTTGGCGATTTTGTCGGCGATGGCGGCGAGTTGTTTTTGGTTGGCGGAGATGAATTCGCGAGCGGCGGTTTTGGATTTTTCATCAATTTCTGGCGGGTCGGTAAGCTTACGCTTGCTCGAGATGTAGTAGTTTTGTGCGCGAGATTTCACGGTCGGCAAAAGGGTTGCCGCATTTGTAACGAGGAAAAGGTAATGCAAATTGTCGTTTGGTTGTTCGAGCGATTTCAGGAAGGCGTTTGCGGCCTGCTCAGTCATTTGGTTGGCATTTTCGACGACGATAATAAAATCTGTCGATTGCTTGCCGCGCGTAAGGTTGCCTAGCTCGCGAATTTGTTCGATTGAGATATCTTTTTCGTTCTTGAGATGATAAGAATTTGGCAAGATTTCGCTTTGTTTGACGGTTTTTGGTAATTCAATGATACAAAAATTTGCAGCAAGCGCAACTCTGGCGATGTCAGTTTCGCTATTTAATTGCATTGCGGAATGATTCTGGCATTTGTGCCGTAAAAGTCATTCTTTGGCCGCCAGGAATGGTAATTTCGAGTGCGGCGGCATGCAAATACATGCGATCGGCTTTGGTTTTGCTCTGATTGTAGACCTTGTCGCCGAGGATTGGAGTTTTGAGATAGGCGAGATGAATGCGGAGCTGGTGTGTGCGGCCGGTTTTTGGCTTGAGCTCAACTAGGGCGCGATTCTCGCTATGGTCGATGACTTTATACTCCGTGATCGCTTCGCGGCCGTTCTTGTCTGGCATAAAGGTAGTAGGCTTCTTGAGATTGCGCGCGAGTGGAATATTGATCATGGCGTGATTTGGCTGTGGAATTCCTTCCGTGATAGCGAAATAGGTCTTGTGCGTTTTGCGCTCCTGGAATTGTTGCTGTAGGAAGGCTTTGGTTTCGAGATTTTTGGCAACAATAATGACGCCGGAGGTGTCACGGTCAAGGCGATGAACGATTTCACCGAAATCTTCAATGGCTGGTTCTGGTGTAAATTGCCCTTTCTTAATTGAAAGCATGCCCGCAGGCTTATTGAAAACGACAACATTGTCGTCTTCGTAAATAACTGGTGGCTTTTCGGCGGCCGTTTCTGGCGGAAGCTCGAGCTCGATTTCTTCGTTTTCGTCGATGATGAAATTTGGCTTCAGGATAACTTCGCCCGCAACTTTGGCCTGGCCATTTTTGATGAACTTTTGGATAGTGGCGCGGCTATAGCGCGGGTATTGTTCGAGTAGAGCCATGTCGAGGCGGATGGTTGGAACTTCGTCGATTTCTGGCGTTTTTGGGCCGTCAAAAGGAATATCCCCGTTGATTTTGCGTGACAATTCTGGCTTGCTGAACTTTTTTGACATATTTTTACTATTTTAGCAAATTTTGGGCGAAAGATTAAATGCTAGTGCTTTTTCTTTTTTGGTGGTGGGGTTGGCTGAAATTTGTCTTTTTTGAACTGTTGGCGTGCTTTTGTGTTGAGCTGACGAAGTCGCTTCATGGACTCGGCGTACGGAATGGAAATGAAATCTGGGAAGGCTTTCATGATACGGATTTGCTGGAAGCTAAAAATCTGGCGGCCTTGGTTGAGTTTTTGCTCGATAAAGAGCGGAAGTTTAAAATGTTTCTGGTATTTGCGCAGGACGTCGTTGAACTTCGCGAGAGCTGAAGTAGTGGCGATGATGTCGGCAATAAAGATGATCATTAGGATTGTAGAAATGAGTTTGCGGGTCGTGAGTGGCCATGAATCAATATATCCGCCGACAATGCCTTGTACGTATGGCATGACGACGGAAAAGACGCCAAAAACAATGAAGCCGTAGAGGCAAATGCGGCCATTGAGATTCATTGGATATCCGGAATAATCCCACCAGCGTGCTTTGAAGGCCTTCTCTAATGCAACCGAGACGAGATATTCTAGCAAACAGGCCGCTACTGCGCCGCCAAAGAAGAGTTCGAGTGGGCGATCGGTAAAGTGCTGGAACTGGATGAATAGGAGTGCGCCCGCGCCGTAGATTGGACAGTATGGTCCGTTGAGAAAACCGCGGTTGACGAATTTGTGTTCGCGCACGAAGGACAGGAAGACCTCCCAAGCCCAACCGAAGATGCTGTAAGCTAGGAAATATAAGAAATAGACCGATATCGTATCGAACATACTTTTTTATATTAACATATCGTATAATAAAAGCATGAAAAGTAAGCAAAAGCAGCATGACAATGGAATAATTATGACCGTGGTGGCGGCAGTTATAATCATTGCGTTCGCACTTGGCGGCGTGTGGTTGTACTCGCTATTGCGTCCAAAACTTTCACTAACGCTATCAAGTAATCGCGAAATCGCGACGAATTCTGGCGTTGAGGAATACCTAGCAAAGAAATATAGCGGCATGGCTTTTACGATTGTGGAGGCTGAACCTAGCTCATATTCTAGTGAAAATTGCGAGGGTAAGCTCGAGAATTTGACGAATTGGAAAATTACCGACAATCATGGCGTCGAGTTCTTTGCTAGCGAGGCTGCAGTGTCTGAGCCTAGTAGTTTGCTTGGCTGTGTTGTTTCAATTGAGCCTTTCGATAACTATCAAGACGCGCTTGCTATTTGGGTTGCTGGAAACTCCGAGGGTGCCATCGTTGCTAGTAAGTCGACTCTTTCGATTGCAAATGAGGCTAGCTTGTCGGATTCTGAGCTGATGAAACAAATACTTGATGAGTATGTCGAGTTGCGCGCTCTCGGCTATTCTGATGCTGTTTTGCCAGCTTTTCGTGTGACCGATGCTGAATCTGGCGATTCAAGCATTATTTATGCGACAGATGGCATGGTGACGGCAAACGAAAAGATAAAAAATCTTCGTCAATAAGACACTAAAAATAAGACTCCTTGACGGGGTCCTATTTTTTCTTGCGTGATTTTGGGTTGAGGGTTTCTGCAATGGTGACAATTTTGTCCGATAATGTCAGGATGAAGGTTTCGCGGTATTTTGGCGGTGCGAGATTGAGCGGGAACATGTGCTTGCGGATCATGTCGGCTTCGATTGGGTTGATTGAGAAGCTTTCAGCGGCATTTCGGAGTGCATAGCTAGCGTGGTTTAGTGCGTGGTTGTCGACGTTCTTGTTTTTGTCGTGCCAATCATAAAGGAAGAAGTCGTGCAAAAGCGAGCCGCGTACTAGGGCGCGATAGTCGAATTTTAATGGTAGATGGCGCGCGATATTGACACATGCTAGTGCGACGGAAATTTCGTGCTCGCGAACGCTTGTGTTGCCATGCTGGATGCATTCTGCGCACTTAACGTATTCTTCGGAATCCAGAATGTCGGCACCGTAGTGAACTACAGTACTGCGCGAAGAGTATTGCTTTTCTAGTTTTTCGCGTTTCATTTTCTGAGGCCGAGGGCTTTTTGAACGAGATGGAGCTTTTTGTTGGCGACTTCGTTGGCATGCGCTTCGCCGCGTTCGAGAATCTTTTCGACTTCTTCGTCGGAGATGGCTGCGACCTTTTCCTGAAAATCTGAAAGGAAGTGCGAAACGGTTTCGGCTACCTTGGTCTTGAGGTCGCCGTAGCGGGTCTTGCCAGCGTAATCACTAATGACATCTTGGAGTTCGCGATTCGTGAGGAGCGCTTCTATTTGCATGAGGTTGCTGATGCCTGGCTGCTTGACCATGTCGAAGCGGATAATGCCTTCGCTGTCGGTGGTGGCCGACATAATCTTCTTCGCGGCGGCTTTCGGATCGTCGCTGAGCGAAATCTTGGATTTTTCGTTAGTGCTGGATTTGCTCATCTTTTTGGTCGGGTCGGTAAGGCTGCGAATGCGGAGGCCTTTTTCGAGATGCATAAATTTGATTTGCTCTGCTTCGGAGGCCGGCAAGGTGAAGAGTTCTTGGTCGAACTTATTATTCATGCGAATGGCAATGTTGCGCGCGAGTTCGAGATGTTGGAACTGATCCTCGCCGAGCGGAATGTATTTTGCATCATAAAGTAAGATATCTGCAGCCATCAAGACGGGATAATTGAATAGGCCGACCGTGACGGAATCTTTGTGCTCTTCGGACTTTTCTTTGAATTGAGTCATGCGGGATGCTTCGCCAAATGGCGTAAAGCAATCAAGTATCCATGCAAGCTCGCTGTGCGCCGGCACGCGTGACTGGCGGTAGATATGGATGTTTGGGTTGCCCGCATCGAGCCCGGCGGCGACATAGTATTTGATCCCCTTGATAACCTGAGCGTAGAATTTGCTGTGGTCAATTGGCGTAGTAAAAGAATGGAGATCCGGTACGAACATATTGATTTGCGAATCAAGCTGATGTTCTTCTGAAAGGCGAATCATCGGCAGATAAGCGCCGAGGAAATTGCCGAGAGTTGGTTCTTCGTTGGCGCGAACGCCTGTAAGTATTGTTTGCATAAGTTTAATATCCTTTTATTATATCATATTTTGCATAAAAATTCAAGCTGCATAGCTTCGGGGGCTCAGTGTCGCCAATATGGTATAAATGCGGATAGGTATTCCATAAGGGTTATTATATCATGGTCGCGATTATTCTCAAATTCTTGCATTTTTTGGGTCTGCACTACTATAATCTTGACTATCGGGGTGCGTACATTTAGAAGGGGTGATTATTTTGGATGATAAAGTTCAGATCCAAGTTATATATAAGCTGCTTTGGAAGCAGTTTTGCCAGGATTATCTGAATCGAACTGTTGCGCGCAGGGGGCCTGTTTCGCTCTGCTATATGCCTTATGACGGTTTCCAGACTTTCTTTGATTTTTTGCACATGTATGATAATGATTGGATGCATGGCGGCATGGTGGCTAGCATTTATATGGAAATGGCTGATTTCTTTCCCGAATGCTATCCGGCAGAGCTGAAGTATGTCCGCATGGGTCTTCGTCATGATAGTGTCGAAATTCCTTTTGGCGATAAGCTTGCCGATGGGACTTACGATAAGGAGGAAAAGGAACGGAAAGAGCGCGAATATTGGTTTAAGCGCAATGCGAAGCTTCCTGCTAAAATACGCGATGAACGTAATGCGCAGCTCGTTGAATTCCAGTCTGATTCGACACCGTTGTTTGCGATTGATAAGTTCGAGTTTGTACTGTACCAGCTTTTTGTTCTGTCGTTATGGCGCAAGTTGCTGCCGCGGAAGGTATATCTGGCTAAGATTCCCGTGATTACGGATAAGATCTACGACAAAGGCGTCAAGAAGGAGGACTCGAGCGACGAAAAATATGCCAAGAAGATTCGCAGTAAGCGTTCGGTGAATATCTGCTATGCTGCTTTTCTTGAGAGGACGAAAGGCATTTCTGGTCGCGAGCATCTGATTGGTGTCATGGAGTGCGCTTATCGCGCTGCTGGCATTCGTATTCCGCGTTTGGTTAGAAAATTTTATTATTAACCCCGATTATCCCCGGCTTCGGTCGGGGATTTACTTTTGTCCGAAATTATGGCATAGTATTGGTAATTACTTTGGTAATTGCATTTTAAAATCGAGGGAGGTTTAGTTATGTCTAGGATTTCTTATGCCACTAATTGCGAACCCTATCCTATGCCGCGAGGTTTTTCGGGTGTTTCTTTTCTTAAGCCCGATGGCCTTGTTTATGTCGGCAGGAGTAACCTGCTTGCGATTAAAGAAGCTTGGCGTGCGGAACTTGCGATTTTTGAAAACTGCAGCAGCGCCTATAGTCATTTCAAGAGCGTTTATGGCGCTGACATGAAGTCCCCTGTCGGTGAGTATTCTAAGATAAGGCTTCAGCGCGCTAAGAACGGAATTCGCCTGATCGATGGTTTGCTTGAGTCGGCCGTCGATAAACCGCTGTTTTGCTTTGCGCGCGGCGTCGATCACTTTAAGTATGGCGATGAGGTATTTGTCTGGATTGATCCCTGTGAGAACAGAGGTAAGATTTTTCAGAATATTAAGCATTGCGGTTATTATGAAGCGGCTTTTCTCGGCCGCGAAGTCGGTAGTGATGTTGTTGCCGTCGTCTCTGTTCCTGCATTGTGGGGCGACTGTAAGAACTTTAAGGTTAATTATAAGAGTCCGCGCATCTTGAGAAAGGATGAAATGCATTATCTCTGCTATGATCCTGTCTATTGCGACTATTATATCCATTTTTACGACTGCAAGAAGGAAGACGATGTGCTCTACGACATCTCGTTTAAGACCGAGCTATTTAAGGAGCCGCCCGTCGGTTTGAATCCGGATAAATTGCCGGATAGACCCGTGACTTTGATTCTTTGAGAGGAGAATAGTTATGTATGCCATTGAGAAGATTTTGATGTCTCTACCGCTATTGGTGGAAGAAAGGGATGCTACTCCGGAACAACTCGCATGGTTGGGTTACCCGAATTTACTTGTTGCTCGAGATGAATGGAAGACTGAGTGCGACAATCGGATGTCTAAGCTTCGCACGGATGCTTGTAGAAAGGATCGTTCGAAGAAGCCCGATTTCGTTGCGCTCGCCCAAGGTTGTAGCTCGGCTTATTGGGTTGTGAATATGATAGACTCGGCGCTTGAAAATTGTGAATGGAAGCCGCTTTTCCCGGTGTATCGGAAGTCTGAGCATTTTCTCGAATCTTCCACGGTTTGGGTATTTGATGATCAGGCTGAAACGCCGAGATTTGGACCCGCTTACGTAATTTGCGTAGATGCTAAGAAAAATCGTGTTTTGCTCAAGTTGTATGACGCTGGCGACCATGGTTTCTGGACTGATTTCCGCGGTTGTAATTTGTTTACGATTGAGGAGTTTGGCTATTTGGTCAATGATCTTAAGTACGCCGAAACCTTGCTGCAAAGCTGTTGTGGAAATTCCCTTGATGCAGGTATCATCCTTGCGATGATCCGTGCCGGTAAAGAGCGTTTTGATTCTTTCGCTCTTAGCTGAGGCGAATGCCCCGCTGTTATTTATGGCGGGGCTTTTGCATGACTATTGATATTTCTTGGTGTTTGTGCTATTATTTTGAGTACTGGGGCACTAGCTCATTTGGTAGAGCGCTTATACAGCACACCCCTGTAAGTAAATTACACAATTTGACCAAGATTAATTGGGGTGTTAGCTCATCCGGTAGAGCGCTTATACAGCACACCCCTATAAGTAGATTACACAATTTGACCAAATAATTTGGGGTGTTAGCTCATCCGGTAGAGCGCAGCTATGGCATAGCTGAGGTGGCGAGTTCGAGCCTCGCACACTCCACCATTTAGACATTCAAACTCACTAAGAAATTAGTGAGATTTTTTGTATCCAGCCGGTTTCACGAAAGAAGCCGGCTTTTTTCTTTGATTGAGGTGACAAGCCCAACATATTTGCCACCTCTGAGAAGGCGAAAGCGAGATTCGAAGTCGCTCAGAGATTAACGAGGACTCAACCGCTTGAAAGCTTCTTAAAAATCCGTCCGGTTCGAGAGGAATTAAAGACTGCGAGTCCTCTCGAACAACCTCGTGCGCATGTTGAGAGGCGTACGAGGTGGACACAATATCAAATCTAATTGCAAAAGGAGAAATGCAATGGCTAAAAATATCAAAATTAAAGAAATTCTCGACAACTCGGTGAAAGTAAACATCGTCCACTCACCAAAAATGGCTGAATGTGTCGATAAAATGACCGAACTCAACGATAAGAGCTTTTCTAAGGTCGTTCGACTCGCAAAAAGCTACATCCGAGTCAATAAGCTTGCAACTAAGCTCTTCGGCGCTGAGAATGTCAAAATCGAGCTAAAAGAAGAACCACTTGTAGCTGACTTAGTTTCACTCGGTGATGATTTCAAGAAAGCATTGAAATGCGCAAAGAAATATCGCAGAGCAAACAAGCTCATGAGCATCGCAAAAGCTAACTATAAAGAACTTGAGAAAGCTGACAAAGCTATCTTGAGTCAGAAAGCTGCTGTTTATGCCTAAGACTACGAAAACTACCAAGATTGAAAAACAGTACAAGGACAAGAAAACTGGTCAATTCAAATCAATAGTAATCGATTACGCAAAAGTCGCAGACCGCTTGAATGAGTTCCGTTCTGCAAATCCTCGTTCAAAGATTTCAGTCAAGTTCGCATACAACGAGAAAGGCGACCTAACTCATCACGCATACATCTGGAAAGATAAGACCGACTTCTACGACTTACTT
>CAMJQQ010000015.1 GCA_946408075.1 uncultured Candidatus Saccharibacteria bacterium
ACGACGAAGATAGATACGACAACTCAGCCGAAGGTTACGACGACCGAGGCTAAGACTACCCAGCCGAATACTACGACGAAGATAGATACGACAACTCAGCCGAAGATTACGACTACGGAGGTAAGCACCCAGTTTACTACAACTACGGAGGCTAAGACTACCCAGCCGGTTAATACTACGTCGGAGTCTTCGACGACTTCATCGCAGACAACCAAAGCTACAACACCTGAGACGTCAACTACGACTTCTACGGCACAAACGACTGAGAATATTACTTCGCAGCCGACAACCGAACAGACCACGCCTGTTACGACGACGGCGCCGGTCGTGAGTCAGCCTGAGGTATCGAGCGGTCCGGCGACAGGTACTACGTTTGAAGTGACTAATCTGGCAAAGAACGAGGACGAGGCAGTGTTTAACTTCGATGTTAAACCTGGTGGGGACGAAACGGCATATGAGCCGCCGACATTCTCGGAAACCACCTATACGACCGCAGCGGACCCAGAAACAATTCCAGAAGATATTAGAGATTACGATAGTACCGATGCGAATGGTAATCCGACGAATACTGACTACTCGCAGTTTATTGAAACGCCGTATGTTGATTGGAATGGCAACCAAGAGGCTGAAGATGCCGCCGCGAAGGATCCTACCAATGGTGGTGGCGCGGGTGATACTCCGCCGGAAGATTTCTTCCAGTTGCCGCCTGAGTTTGGCTCCGGGGACGATGATAATAATTTGGGTATCTTCGGTAACTAGATTCAGAAAATCCTCGCTCGAAAGGGCGGGGATTTTTGGTTGCGCTTATGCTTGGCGTTGAAAGTGTGCTATTATAGATGTAATGAGTGTTTTTATAGGAGTTATAGTTGGTATTTTTATGCTCACGCTGCTAGTGACGGCGCATGAGTTTGGGCATTTTTTAATGGCGCGCAAGAACGGCGTCGAGGTGGAGGAGTTTGGTATCTGTTTCCCGCCGCGAGCGATTGCGTGGCGTAAGGTTGACGGCAAGTGGCGCCGTCTGAAAAAGTCGGAATGGAAGAATATGCCTGGTGAAGGTTTAGTGATTTCGCTGAACTGGTTGCCGATTGGCGGTTTTTGCCAGATGAAGGGCGAGAGCGCGGCGGATAAGCGCAAGGGGACTTTTGGCGCGTCGAGTTTTTGGGGCAAGACGAAGATTTTGTTTGGCGGCGTGGCGGCGAACTGGCTAGTTTCGATTGTGATTTTGACGATTTTGGCATGGTGTGGGATGCCTCATTTCTTAGAGAATCAGTTTCAGATTGATAGCGATACGCGCGTGGTGGCAAAATCTGCGGTAACGATTGAATCGATTTTGGATGATAGCCCGGCGCAAAAGGCTGGTCTTGAGAGTGGCGATCTCGTAAAAAGCGTGGCTTTTAATGGTGAAACGACGGAAATTGTAACAACGAAGGATTTGTTGACTTTCTTGGGCGAGCATAAGGGGCAAGAGATTGATATGAGCTATGAACGCGACGGCGTCATGAATTCGCAGAAAGTGACCTTGAATGACGGGGATGGCGCGGCGCTCGGTGCGATGATTGCTGGCTCGGAGGTTTACAAGAGTACTTGGAGTGCGCCGATTGTGGGTATTGGTACGACGGCGCAGTTGACGGGTGAGACCTTGAAGGGTGTCGGTACAATGGTTGTGAATCTGTTTAGCGGCGCGATTGAGAGCTTTAGCGGTGATGAGGCAACACATCAAGCGGGAGCAGAGAAGCTCGAGTCGGCGCGTGACTCGGTGAGTGGCCCGGTTGGCATCATTGGTGTTTTATTCCCGGCTTTTACGAATAGTGGCGTGAATAATTTGATGTTCTTAGTAGCCTTAATTTCGGTTTCTTTGGCTTGTATGAATATTATCCCGATTCCGGCGCTAGACGGTGGCAGATGGCTCCTAATTGCCTTCTATAAGGCCCGTAGAAAGGTTTTGACGAAGGAAACCGAGGAGAAGATAGTCGGACGTGCTTTCATGGCGATTTTGGGGCTTGCAGCGGTTATTACGATTATTGATATTATGCGAATAGTGATGAGGTAGGATATGGGAGAAAATAAAGAGAAGGGTGCGGCAAAGGTGACTAAGGGCGCAAAACAAAAAGAGGGCGAGAAGCTCAAGAAAAAGACCGTTGTGTCGAAAATTAAAGAGGAAGTTGCCGAAGGTGACGAGTGGGTTGAACCGGGAATTACCGAGAAAAAGAAGGCTGCGGCAAAGAGCGAGATCGTTAAAGCAAACAAGAAGGTCGAGACGAAAGAGCGCGAGCCTAGACTATCGCCATTACGTTTGGCAATTTGGGGGATTGGTTTGACGGTTTGGGTTGGCGTTGTGCTGATTGCCGTACAGTGGATTTTGTCGTTTGCGATTTATTTTGCTTTGATTCGGACGAATTTGGTTGATTCGGCATATTTTTCGTCGCCGGAAGTTACCTTGGTGTATCAGGCGGTGGTCTACGCGTTGTGTCTGGCGATTATTATTTTCGTGCCATGGAAGCTTTTCCGAATGAAGACTTCGCGCGAAGAACTCGGCGTGGAGGGGCTGCCAACTTGGACGGATATTCTCTTGGGGCCAATCGGCTTCGTGTTGTCGATGGTTTTTGCAATGGGTGCGGTTGCATTGATGGAGAAGATTTTGCCCGGTGTGAACTGGGAAGAAGAACAGGATGTTGGCTATAAGGTGCTGATGGGCGGCAGACAGTATATCGTTGCGTTCTTGGCGCTTGTTGTAATGGCGCCGATTTGCGAGGAAGCAATGTTCCGCGGTTGGCTATATGGTAAATTACGTAGTAGGATGAAAGCTTTGCCAGCAATTCTTTTGGTTTCCTTGGCTTTTGGTATTGTGCATTTGCAGTGGAATGTGGGCGTGACGGTGTTCGTGATGAGTGTCTTCATGTGTATTATGCGCGAGTTGACTGGTTCGATTTATGCCGGCATTCTGTTGCATATGATTAAGAATGGTCTAGCGTTCTACTTGTTATTTGTGTCGACGCCGTATTTGCAGTTCTAGGTTTGGTATAATTGAGCCATGCCGGAGTTGCCAGAAGTAGAGACGATAAAGCGTGGGCTTGAGCGATTGATTTTGCGCAAAAAAATTACGCGCGTTGAGATTTTGAATGAGAAAAGCTGGCGCGGTCTGGATGCCAGGCGAGTGCTTGGACAAGAAATTGTAGAGTTCGATCGTCGCGGCAAAGCGCTTTTAATGAAATTGAACAATAATTTGTGGATGATGGCGCACCTGCGGATGACTGGACAAATGATTGTGGTCGGGGCGGGCGAAAAGTTTGCGGCTGGGCATCCGGATGGGAATTTTACGGCCGAAATGCCGAGCCGTCATACGCGGATTTGGTTTGAATTTGATGATGGTTCGCATCTGTATTTTAATGATTTGCGCAAGTTTGGCTTCATTAAATTGATGGATGAGCTTGGCCTGCAAGAAGATGAGTTTTTGATGAATTTGGCGCCGGAACCGTGGGCGATGTCGGAAGATGATTTTTGGGCGCGCCTGCAGAGGCATTTGAATTCGCCGATCAAGGCTGTGCTGCTGGATCAACATATTATTGCGGGTGTGGGAAATATTTATGCAGACGAAGCGTGCTTTTTGGCGCGGGTGTTTCCTGGCGTGAAGGTGCGTGAGATTTCGCGCGAGACGGCGGACAAATTATTGCAGGGCTTGCGTGAAGTAATGCAAGCGTCGATTGATAGTGGTGGCTCGACGATGAAAGATTATGTGCGTGCGGATGGCACGAAGGGTAGTTATTTGGAAAAGTTTGCACAAGTTTTTCGGCGTGACGGCGATAGTTGTAAGGTTTGTGGTGCGAAGATTTTGAAGACGCGCGTGGCGGGACGCGGAACACATTATTGTCCGGAGTGTCAGGCATGATACGGATTTTTTATGGAAATGACCGCGTAAAGGCGCGCGATGCGGCGGAGCGGATTCTTGGCAAAGATTACGAAGTGATTGAGGCGGAGAATTTGACGCGCGAAGATTTAGATTCGCTATTTTTGGGAACTTCGTTGTTTGGGGCGGAGCGCAAGATTTTGGTGAAAGGTCTGGCGGAGAATAAAGATTGTTGGGAAAAGCTTGGTAACTATCTCGAGACGACGCATTCGATTGTGCTGCTTGAGACAAGTTTCGATAAACGCACGACTTTGAATAAGGAGTTGGCGAAGTCGAAATTGGTCGAGCTGAAAGAGTTTAAACTGCCGGAAATTGTTGATAAATATGCGGCTTTTAAGCCTTTCGATATGGCGTGGGCAGGCAATTCAAAGATGGCGTTGAAGAAGTGTGATGAGTTGATGGCGACAAGTGATCCGTATGCATTGATTGGCGCGATGGGAACGCAGGCGCTAAAGTTGTTGGATGGTAAGAACGCAAAAGCAGTGGCGGCGACGAAGATTTTAGCTGAGACTGATATAGCGATGAAAAGTGCGGAAGTTGATCCGTGGGATTTAGTGAAAATCGCTTTAGTTAAGATTGCAACACTTTAGCATAAGCGGTATAATCCTATCTAAACGATAGGAGGTATAATGGCAACGGTCCGAAATTACGGCATCGACTTGTTGCGACTGGTTTCGATGTTTTTTGTGGTGGTTCTGCATGCGCTTGGTCAAAGCGGTATTTTGATGGCGAGTGAAGAGTCTTGGGCATATCGGGCAGGGTGGTTCTTGGCAATTTTCTGCTTCGGGGCAGTGAATATGTTTGCATTAATCAGTGGCTATGTGGGCTTTCGCGAGGAGAGGCGGCCGCTAAAATGGAAAGGCCTAATTAGGCTATGGGCGCAGGCGGTGTTTTATGGTGTAGGTATATTTGCGCTGGTTATGATTTTTGATCATGATGTGGCGGCTGGAGACACGCTATTCAGTCATATGGCGCCGATTTTGCATGGTAGGTATTGGTATTTGACGGCTTACGCGCTGCTGTTTTGCGTGACACCACTTTTGAATGCTGGCTTGAGAGAGTTGAGCGAGAAACAGTGTCGAAAAGCGATTTGGGCGGCGTTGATTGTGATTTCGCTGATATTCTTCACGGGTGGCGAGGTCTTCTTGCTTTCCGGTGGCTATAGCGCATGGTGGCTGATGGTCCTGTATTTTATCGGTGGTGCCATGAAGAAGGGTAAGTTTTTGGAAGAACTGAACGGACGCTGGTGTGTTTTTGGGATTGTAGCATTAACGATTGTGACTTGGATTACGAAAGTATACTGCGCGGATGCGAAAGTATTGGACTTTGTTTTGGCAAAAGGTTTTATGGTTAGCTTTACGTCACCAACAATTGTGTTCGCCTCAATACTATTCGTGCGTTTGTTTATTTCGTTGAGGATTACGCGAGAGAGAAGTATTAAGCTGATTGAATGGGCGGCGCCGTGTGCGTTTGCGGTCTATTTAATTAATACGAATTACTATGTTTTTGAGCATTATCAGAAAGTATGGCTCAATCATATTACGTCGATGTCGACGTATGTGGCGGTTCCGGCGCTGGTAGGCTATGTGGTTGTATTCTTTGTGATGGCAATCGTGATTGAGAAAGGGCGACAGGTGATGATTCTAGTACTCGACAAGCAACTATCATTGAAAGGAAAGAAAGATGCCAAAGATAAAAGTATTGCAGCTTAATGTCTGGACTGGGCGTATGAAAGGCGCGCTGATGCGATTCCTGCGTGAGAATGAGTATGATGTCGTTTGTTTGGAAGAGGCGGTCTGGAGTGAGCAGAAACCGCTGCATTTGGCGCATTTCTTTGATACGGTCGATGGCTTGAAGGCGGCCGGTGGCTTTGAATATGAAGTGCGGCAGTCGAACTGGGGCACGCGGTTTGCGGATGGCTCAGCGATTATGGAGCAAGGAAATGTGATTTTGAGTCATGTGCCAATTACCGAAAGCGAGAAGATTCGGATTCATGGTGAGTATTCGAACGAGATGATTTACGACGAGAATTGGGAGGCAAAGGTGAAGGCACAGGGCTGGGATGCTGTGAAGGTGAAGCTAGAGAATGGTCTGACAGTAGTAGCGCATCATGGCTATTGGGATAGAGATCCACTGGGCGATGAGACGAGTATTGAATGCGCGCGGAAAGTTGCTGATGCGGTGCGCGATGAAGTTGGTCCGGTGCTGATTTGCGCCGATATGAACTTGATTGCGGAGTCGCCGGCGATGCGCGAGTTGGATTTCTTGACGGATTTGACAGCTGAGACCGGTACGAAGCAAACTCTGATGAATTTGAAGTTCGTGAAGGATGTGGCTTGCGATCATATTTGGATTAGTAAAGATATAAAATGGTCGAACTTCGAAGTTCATAAGGAAGTAGTATCCGACCACGCGGCAGTAAGTGTCGAAATAGAATTTTAGAGAATAAAAAATATCTCCCGTGAGGGAGATATTTTGATGCTTCTATTAGGCGGCGTGAACTTCGACGCGGGTGCGTGGAACGCTCTTGCCAGAGAAGTGATTCTTCTTGGTCTTCACGAAGACGACCTTGCCATCGATGGCGGCGTGGATCGTGAAGTTGCGGCTCATGAAAGTGCCAGGGCCGGCAATCTTGGTTGCGCCGGTTTGGCGAACGAGAACTTCGCCGGTTTTGACAGTTTGGCCACCAAAGCGTTTGACACCAAGGCGTTGGCCAGCATTGTTGTGGATGTTCTTACTGGTACCACCAGCTTTGACATGTGACATACTTTACTT
>CAMJQQ010000016.1 GCA_946408075.1 uncultured Candidatus Saccharibacteria bacterium
ATAAACGATCCGAGGATGATCCCGGCGGTGGCGAGAATAACGATTACGAAGAGCCAACACAGCAAGATATTCGCGACGAAAAGCCAATCGTACATACAACATCAAATATCACGCATGGCGAGCGTATTATTTTGCCGATTCATGATATCGAGCGCGAAAGACAGCGCGAAGATATGAGCCGTCGCATGACGGAACTGCTTGGCGACGAAGAGGAAGAGCCGGTTGAAATTAATACTAAGACCGCTAAAAAGCTGAAGAAAGAAGCTGACAAGAAGGCACGCGAAGACGACAACGATACGATGTCGCCAGAGCAAATTCAGGAAGCAGAAGAAAGAGTTCAGGATCAGGTTCAGGCACAAATGGCCGCCGAACAAGGCCAACAGCCAACCGAGACTAGAGAATTAACACCGGCAGAGCGATTCCCTTCCTATACATTGTCTGGCGAAGCAATCGCACCGCAAGATCCATTGATTGATCCGCTAGATAATCCGAAGCGTCGCATTGCGCGACCGGTTCAAGCGGAAGAAATACCGATTCCACAGGCGCAAGTCTATACGCTCGAGACTCAGATTCAAGAAAGCGAATCGGATACCGAACAGCAGCAAGAATACGTCGAGCAGGAGTACCGTCCACAGACGCCAGAAAACTCGCGCGACATTACATCACAAATGCAAGACGCGCAAGTACAGACACAAATCCCAGAACAGATGCAGTCGATGGATCCGCGCATAGCAGCCATCCAACAGCAAAAGCTAATGCAGCAAGAAGAAGCAAAGCTCGCCGAACAACGGAAAGCGCAAGAGGCCGCACAAGCCGCCGCCCAGGCACAAGCCGAGCAAGCAGCCCGTGCACAACAGCCGCATGTTCGGGCAAATTCTGGCAGACTTAACCCGAACCGCAAGAGTATTCGCGTTAACCCAGAGGTCGTAAAGAGGGCGGCACTCGCAACATTACTTAAGCGCCCTGCCCCACAACCAGAACCAGAACCGGAACCAATTGAAGCTATCCGTCCGGCATACGTAGAAGAGCTCGAGCAGCAAGTGGCTGGCGATATGAAGAAGCAAGATGGAGAAAGCGAGATGGCAGCATTGATGGCGGCCGAGCTCGCCGATGATGAAATTACTCAGAATGCATCACAGATTAAGGTAGAGACAAAAGAAGAGGTCGCTCAAAAAGAAGCTGCCGCAGTTGCGGCCACTATGCCAGATGAAGTTCTAAAAGCAATCGAAAACGCCAGCCCGGCATCTGACGCGAATCCGAATATTGCGGTTAGTCCAAACATAGCGACGAGTCCAAACATAGCTGGGAGTCCAAATATTAATGCAGGATAACGAAATACGACTGAATAAATACCTTGCGACCAATTACGGCGTGTCGCGCCGCGAAGCGGATGATTTGATTGCGTCCGGCAAAGTTGACGTAAACGGCAAGACCGCTAGTATTGGTGCGCGCGTAAAGGCGACCGATACGGTGACAATTGATGGCCATGATATTATTACACAAGAACTAGTTTATCTTGCACTACACAAACCACTAGGATATGTCTGTAGTCGCCGAGCACAAGGTGATGCGCCGACTATTTATGAATTACTACCGAAGAAATACCAAAATCTCAAGAGCGTAGGACGACTCGATAAGGATTCCTCCGGTCTGATTTTGCTGACCAATGATGGTGACTTCGCTTTTCAGATGACGCACCCAAAGTTCGCAAAACTTAAAAACTATACCGTAGAGCTCGATCGCGAACTTGCGCCGCTGCATCAGCAAATGATTTCAGATTTTGGCGTGCAATTGCCAGATGGTCCAAGTAAGCTAGGTCTGGTACGCGTCGGCGAAAGTCGCAAAAAATGGGATGTCACGATTAGCGAGGGGCGCAATCGACAGATTCGCCGTACTTTTGAGGCGCTCGGCTATAAGGTCATTTCTTTACATCGCTATAAATTTGGCGCATACGAACTGAGCGGTTTAGCCGCCGGTGAATTCACGGAAGTTCGTAAAGCGAATTAATTTTTGAGAATTCTTGCAACTAAATTACGCACGGAATTATTATTATCCGTGCCAATAAGCGTGTCGATGCCGACGCGAAGTAGGCCCATTGCAGTCACAAAAGTATGATCAAGCTCACGGTCGGTCGCATTAACAATGCCCGGAATATCGTCTGGTTCGATTAAACTAATTACTGGTCGGCGCGAGAATGGTAGATTTTGATACCAATCGCTAGTAGCGAGAGTTTCTGGAATTTGCGAAAGACTGGCGCCGCCACCACAAAGTAGCACTTGGTTCGGAAGTGATTCAACATGGTCAAATTCCTCAATGGCAATCTGAACACCGGATTCCCAGACATCAAGGTTGCGATTAATGGCGTCTTCGAGTTTCTTGCGAACGGCCGGTTTCATTTCTGGACTATCAGCAAGAAGTTTAAGTTTTTCGGCATCTTCAAAACTGAGACCAAGGCGCTCGGCGATCTGATGTGTAAAGCTACGACCGCCAATCGAGAACATCTTTGTGCCTTCAACGCCACCATCGTCAACGATAGCAATATCCGTAGTGCCGCCACCGATATCCATAACGATGCCAGAAAAATTCGAATCAAGATCATCGCCTAGGCAAGCACGACAAACAGCATAAGGTTCCACAACAACCGTAACAAGATCGAGCTGGAGTTCATCGCAGACGCGTTCAATGGCGGAAATATGAACAAGTGGCGCAAAGGCCGTATAGAGCT